>JBFWSH010000003.1:0-184922 GCA_050248475.1 Flavobacteriales bacterium | reverse complement strand
GTGTCTAATTTTACGTTCAAGAATTGTCAAGTTGATACAGTCATAGAAATTGGCTATATCCAGATTTATAAAACATTTCCAATCGTCTAAATCTCGATAAGTCTTCGCAATATTTTGAAATGATTGCCACTCTTGAACCCAAGAGAGTTCATTAATTGTGTTAAAAGGAATGTATTCCAATTCGAGAATTTCTTGTTCTTCTTTTAGTCTGATTGGGTTTCCTAAAGTCCATCCGCCAAATGTTCCATCAACTCGATTAACGGCAATTTCATTTTCGAGTAGCTTTATACACAGAAAAAACACACAATAGTCTTTTCGTGAAAATGTTGGAACGTACCTTGAAATTCCATTGTGTTTATTTATAACAATGTACTCTCTAGGATTTTTGGGATTATAAGTAAATTCAGTAATTCCGGAATATAATTCATCAAGGAAAACAGCCTTATCTGGTATACTTCCAAAAGGAACGATACTATCTTTAAGTTTCGTCCAAAATTTTGAAGCAAAGATTTTATCAAATGAGGCTCTGTCTATTTTCATTCAAAGTTTCAGTTTTTTTTAGCTGATGCACAACATGTGAATAAACGTACCGGTACGTTTATTCACCATATAACTACTATCAAAGATAATTCATAAGTTGGTGCTTAAAGATTATACTTTTCAATAATTATTAACAGTTTGTAAATTAAGGGTTTATACTTAAAAAAGGAGGGGCAACTAATAAATCAATAAATATCGCTAAAGGTATATTCGTAGGTTTTGTCGCCCAATTCGTAGGTTTTTAAAACGGTGCCGTTTTGGTCGAACTTTACAGGGTAGCTAAAAATAGGTCCATCATAGCAAAAGGTATGAAACTCGCCATTTTCGCCACAAACATCCACTTGTTTGGGTAATTGTTTAAGGAAATCGGTAGTATAATCTACTGCAATTAAATGTTTGGGTATTTTACTGTTATCAATAGAACAAATGTGTGTTTTAAAGCCTTTTTTAATAAAATCGGTTGCCAATTTGTTGGTGCTTTTATTCCATAAAGGGAAAAGAGCTGTCATGCCCACTTCGTTCATTTTGTTTTCGCGGTATTCTTTTAAGTCTTCTAAAAAAATATCGCCAAACGCTACGGTATTTATGCCTTGCTTTTTAAATTTAAGCAACAAAGCTTTCATTTTGGTTTCGTATTCGGCGTGCGTTTTTTCTTCGATGTACATTATTTTTAAAGGTATACCAATGGCTTTGGCTTGTGCTACCACCAAATGTTCGGGTACGCCATGCATCGAAACCCGTTTGTTGGGTTTAAAAATGTTGGTCAACAGATATTTTACTTCATACTTTTTGCTGTTCAACAAATGGTATAAGGCAAAAGAAGAATCTTTTCCACCGCTCCACGACATGATTATGGGTATTCTATTGCTCATAATTTTTACTTCTAACTTCAGTCTTCTGACTTCCAACTTCCAACTTCCTCCTTCACTCTATAAACCAAAAATTGCCGGGAATAATTCCTGCGGTGAACTGATGAATTAAATTGCCTGATGATGAATATCGATACACCTTGCCATTTTGTACATAATCAATGGCGTCGGCAACATATACATCATTATTTTTAGGGTCTACGCCCAGTCCATAAAAAATGTTACTGTTACTTGAAATTAAAGCTGAGAAGGGCAGTGTAGTACTGTTAATGTTCATTTGGTAAATGTTGGAATTGATAAAATGTAACACATCTTTACTACCGTTTAAGGTTAATGAACCCGGTGAATCGGCAATATTTGGAAAAGTAAGTGTTTGTGTAATGGTTCTGTTTGCAGGATTGAATTGAATAAGTTTTGGGTTTTCAACACTAAAACCACCGCTACACATTACCCATAATTGATTGTTTTTATCTAATACTATGCTGTTTGGTGATTTTCCAACCTTAACGCTGTCCACCAATACATCAGTAATCGTGTTGACAATTAAAATGTTGTTATTGGTCATGTCGCAAACGTAAGCAGTATCGTTAAACAACACCATTTGTTCCGTCCAGCCCGAAACGGCAATGTTTTTTGAAATGCTGTTGCTGTTTAAATTAACTACTTGTATGGAGTTGGAATATAAATCGCTTACGTATGCTTTGCTGGAATTAATTGGCAGCATATATCGTGGTGAGTTAAATCCTGTAATGGTTGCAGTAGAGGTAAAATTGCTCATGTTAACCACTTCAATTTTATTGGAGTTGTTTACAACAATGTATCCTTTATTACCAATCTGTATAAACGATTGCGCAACATCGCCCAAATTAGAACTATTGTTAGCATTTTTAAATACGTTTTGGTTTACGTTGTTGGTGTTTTTATTATAAAGTGTAACAGATGCATTATTCCAGCCAAAAGTACCCTCATTAATAATCAATACATCGGCTGCAGAAGTTTGGGTAATGGGTGTTTCATCGCAGTTTAAACATTGTGGACCAAATTCTTCTTTGGAACAACCTGTGAACATTATTAATATAAAAACGATATGTAATAATTGCTTTGTCATTTAAAATGAAAGTGCTAACGAAAACATGTAATTTCTGCCAGGCATTGCCCTATAAGCAATGGATTGGTAATCCTGATTTAATATATTATTTACTTTAAGAGAGCTTGTTAGCATTAGTTTTTTTAACTTAAATAATTGACTGATGCTGGCATTGTGTAAAAAGTTTTCGGGTAAATACCAATTGTTGTCGGTAGAGATAAAACGCATACCTGTATAACTGTAGTTGTAGTAAACCGAGGTATTTTTGTATTTAACCGAAAGTGTATAGTTGAATTTATGAAAAGGTACATAAATCAATTGCTTGTTGATGGATAAATCAGTTTCACTATTGGAATTCTTGTTGGTTGAAGCCGTATAAGCGTAATTGGCATTTTGTTTCAAAGTAAAGTTTTTTAGGATTGTAGTGCTTGATAAAGTGGCTTCAATACCTTTGTTTTCAACTTCTTTTAAATTGGTTGGGCTCCAGTAGTTGCTCTGGCTTGGTAGCCAGATAATCCAATTGCTTACATAATTGTAAAAAACAACACCATCGACTGTTATTTCACTATTTTTAATGGCTTTGGTATAAGTAAAACCAGTTTCTACCATATTGGCTTCCTCGGGTTTAAGATTAATGTTTCCTCCCGGATTCCAATACAAATCATTTAAAGTAGGGTAGCGATAGTTAATTCCGGCATTGGCTTTAATAAAAAGCTGTTGGTTTTCCAATAACTGAACTTTAGTGCCAATGTTTGGCGCAATAGGGTTGAATTTATTACTCAAACCAATAAATCGGTTAAAAGCATTTAACTGAAAACGTTTTAGGGTATAGGTTGCACCAATCATCCAACTGCCCTGAAATCGTTTTTTTAATTCAGTATAACCAGCCGATTCAGCTGTTTCGTACCTTAAATTAAAACTATTTAAAATAGTAATTTTATTGTTTAAGTAATATTGTGTATTTATCAAATTATCAAATGTATAAGTATTGCTTTTGGAATAAATTTTCGCACCCATATCTTCGTATATCAATTGGTCTTTTATTAACCCGGAACTGATTTGATGATTCCAGTTGTTATGCGTTTTTTTATACTCCAGCATTGCTCTGAACGACTGGTCTTTTTGGTTTTCGGTGGCTGAATCTTTTGTTATGGTTGGAGCAAGGTTTCTGTCACTATCAAACAACCAGATTCTACCTCCAAAACTCCCGTTTTTTAATTCCCTAAAAATGCTCTGTTGTATTCCATATTGTTGTGTTTCGGCATTTTTCTGTTGTTCAATAGGTTTGTTTTTTTTGCTAATGTTTTTAAACTCAAAATCGTTTCTGGCTTTTGCATAAAACAGTTGGGTTTCAAACAACCATTTTTTTTGATGAAAACTGGTTGAAACTTCTGTCTTGTAAGTGTTAAAACTTCCAATGGTTTGTTTTATCAAGAAAGCATCTTTTGCATCAAAGTTGATCGTGTTTTTCAAGAGAACACTACCTCCCAGAGCTCCGTTTCTGTCCATCATGGCAGCTGCACCGTGATGTAATTCGGCTCCGTTAAAAAATACAGTAGGGTATAACGAAAAATCAACTTGTCCGAGCATGGGAGAGTTTAACAAAATGCCGTTCCATTGTACTTGCGTGTGAGAAGCACCTGTACCTCTGAAAGAAACAGATGACAGGGAACCCGGACCGTAATCTTTGATAAAAACAGAGGAGTGTTGCTGAATTAAGTCGGATAGATTTGCACTTTCTTGAATGGAAACACTATCAAATGCCGTTTTTTTGTATTGTTTGGGTATTTTGTAATCTACCAGTTCAAACTCGCTCACAGCAACCGTGTCAATATTGTCTGTATTACAGAATATGTATTGACTAAATAATAAAAGTAGAATGGTGAATAATTTCTTAACCACATAGTTCTTTTTACATAATTGATTGTTTCTGAAAGAAAAGAGATAGAAGCCTTGCTTTAAACATAGTTCTCGTGCTATGTTTAAAAATATATTTTCTATGTCAAACTTTTTCAGCATTAAAGCTATGATTCTATGTGGTTATTTTGTTTTAATAAGTTTTTTTGTTAACGTTTTGCTGTCTTGTGTAATGGTAAGAAAATAAATGCCTTTACTGAAGTTGGAAGTTGAAAGTTGGAAGTTGGAAGTTGATGCAGATTCTGAAATCAATATTTTTCCATAAATATCAATAAGTTGATAGTTGATTTCGGTTGTCGATTTATTCTCAATGTGTATCACCTCATTAAATGGATTTGGATAAACATTGAATTGACTGGCAAACAATTCTTCTACAGAAGTAGTTGAATAATGGATAACTCCAACAGCATCCAGGTCAAAACCACCAGAAGCAAAAGGAGTAGGGAAAGGGTCGTTAATTTTGTTGTTTTGATTGTCAGTGGTTCCAAATAAGGGGTTTATACTTCCAACCACATCAATAATACGAACGTGAGTAATTTTTGAAATATCCAGCCCGGCAATACCCGAAAGTTCATCTAAATCGAAAGGAGTGCCGTAATTGGCTCTGTATTTACCAGCAAGGTTGTAAATATTGGTAGCATCCATATTGGCATTGTTGTCCAATTGTTGGGTATCTTGTGTTAGCGAAACCGCATCGAAACGGAAAAAGTTAATACCATCAGAACTTACTTCAACAAAAGCCAACTCTAAAAACATACCATCAAAAGAGTTTTCAAAAACCGCAAAATCAGCACCTACATCGTTGTAAATAAAACCGTTAAATGTCAACGTTGCTATACCACCATCACCAAGACTAACCAATCCGTTAACCCCAGATTTACCCAATGCAGAAGAATCAATACCTATGGTTGTTTTGCCTAACGAGGTATCTGCAATATTTTGCCACCCTTTGTTTAATTCGCAATAGGTTGCCCAGGCTGTAAAAACAGCAGAATCTTTATAAATAGCGGTGCTGCCAGTTTGCCCTACGGGCGGAGCATATGGCCCCGCCGTTTGAGCTGAAAGTTTACCTATCAATAATAAACTTAAACTGAAAATGGATAAGATTTTCATCTTATTGTTTTATAAACTTCTGTATACTAGTAGTTCCTTTTGAGTTTATCTGGATAAAATAAACTCCAGCATTCAACTCTGCTACACCAACTTGCAATTGATTTTGGTTGTTTCCATTAACAGTTAATATGGTTTTACCAGTAACATCAATGACCCTTGCCGATTCAATTTCATCAACACTTTTGATGTTTAAAACAGAAGTAGTTGGGTTTGGATAAAAAGAGAAATTATCTTTATTAAATTCATCTATGTTGTCCCATACACCCATGCTAATATTGTCTATACAAAAAAATGCGGGAGTATTCATGCCCCATGTGCCAACATCTGATGAGCTTAGCTCAAAATATATACTATCAAAGACACAATTGCTATAAATCGGGATTATTCTCCAATCTTTAATAATATAATCCTGTGAGTTATCAGCAAATCTAAAATCTGCAAGGTAAAAATCAAGGCTATCACATGTTGTTCCTTGTTGGAAAGTTTTAATTGCTAGCTTAAACCAATCTGGATCATTTCCAGTTGGTCCGCCAAACTTTTTTGCAAAGGCATCACCATCTCTCATGCTATTGTATGCATATGTAGAATTTGTTATGGCGAATTGAATTGAATTAAAAAACATTGTATTTCCAGTAAATGAAGAATTATTTGAGCCAACAATATAGTTCGCTGAATTATCTCCACTTCCAGCTTTTGCGCTATACTTGTTTCCTGGTCCAGAAGTTACTGAATCAGTCATGTTGGAGTAGGCAAAACCTCCTAACCAATAACCTGGTGCTCCCCATGTGGTATCAAAAACATTTGGAAAAGTAAAGTCTCCACTGGTAAATTCTGAGTGAAATTCTCCGTTGTTGTGTGTGCCGCTTAAATCAGAGCCATCCCAATACGATTCGGCTGGTAGGGTTAAGTTTTCAAAATCGGCTGTTTGTGCTGTAATGTTAGTTGAGGATAACATCAATCCTAATCCCATTATAATGGAACGTTTGTAAATTTTTCTCATCGGTTTAATTTTAAATGAGTTAAACAATAAATTAATTAAACCGGGATATAAACAATGACAGTTAATGTGAGGATAACCAAATTGCCTTTTTTCCCGAAAGCTTGCTAAACACCCATAAAGGCATTCAACGTTATAGGCAGGTCTTCTGACTCACTCCTTATTTTTACGCCTTCCCGAATATTAATCAGTGGCTAATTGTAAAAACTACTAGAGTTTACAGCTGCGGGTACAGTCTAGGATTTTCACCTAATTCCCTATTAATTCCAGAATGCTTAGTTCTGAAAACCAATAACAGTACAAATGTATAAAATAATAGTGATTGGAAAAAATTTTAAATAATAACTTATTAACCAAGGGTGTTAATTAGGAGTTACCTATGTTTAGAATACCTGTAAAGTGTGAGATTAGTAAAATAATAAATATTACTATAATAAAAATTAGGATTTCAGTTAAAGGATTCAATATTTTGTATATCAGTTTTTTGTTTCGGGTATAAATAAATGAGTTCCATATGGTTACCAATATTAATAATATAGGTAGCCAAACAGAATTTCTAGTGTGGGTAATTTTATAGTACGTAAAGATGCTCTGAAACACAAGTAGTACAATACCTATAGTGGATACGATGTAAATGCTTGCTGTAGCATGTTCAATAATGGTTCTGTGGTTTTTTCTATAGGTAAGGTAAGAAGTTAAAATAAAAATAGGATAGATAATTAAAATAAAAATAAACTGGGTCGATACTACATCAGGAACGTTGATGTCTATACCAAGTAGGGAGTTTCTTAAGATGTAAGAGCTTAATCCTGAAAGTGTTAAGAAATAAAAAAGTACTTTTCCAGGGTTGTAGTAGTAATTTCGAAATCCAGCCCAATAGTTTTCGATTACTTTTTTTGGAAAGCGTAAAATGTAGTAAATATTATAAAAAAGAGATTGATCTAAGTCAAACACATTAGAGCTTAAATCACTGAAAAACGATTTTATATCTAGCTTTTTCTGTGTGTTTTGTTGTCCGCAATTTTTGCAGAATTCACCATCTAAAACGGTATTACAAATGGTGCAATGGGTCATGTTAATTAAAACTTGCGGTTTTCTTATCCATAATCATTACGTATACATGGTCATTTCTTATGTCTTCAATGTTTACACCAAAGTCCATTATTTTCGAGCGTTGCATTTTTACCAATTCCATGTGGTTTTCATCGTGAATGGTAAAAATAAAAAAATGTTTGTCGTCAACATAATTTAATAATTTGGTCATCAGTTGTAAGTCTGTTTCCTGAATTTCGGTTCTACGTTCTTTGTAATCCTTGAATGGTATTTTGTAACAATCCTCAAAAATGGTTTTTAGCACTTCATTTCCTTTAAAAAAAGCATCTACATTTTCAATGTCCCACACCATAAAGTTTTCGTACTGAAAACAGGTTTCACTAAATTCATTTGCTAACATAATATTATTTATTGAGGAAAAACTTTTATTGCTTCAAGTATTGAAGTATTAAATTCATCCAGATTAATAGTTGTATTTATTTTATTTTCAGTTAAATAACTGATAATGTTCTCTGTAGGCATGTTTCCTGTTAGCTTGTCGGTTGCCATTGGGCAACCACCAAAACCTTTTATGGCGCCATCAAATCTACGGCATCCGTTTTGGTAAGCAGCATCTACTTTTTCACGCCAGGTAGTTGGAGTGGTATGTAAATGTGCACCAATTTCTACATTTTTAAATTCCGGAACAATGTTTTTGAATAAGTAACTGATATTTTCTCGGTTGGATACACCAATAGTGTCAGAAAGAGCTATGATTCTAATGCCTAAATCAGCTAGTTTTCTGGTCCATTCAATAACAATATCGCTATTCCAATCGTCTCCGTATGGGTTGCCAAAAGCCATAGAAATGTAAACCACCATTTCTTTGTTGTGTTTAACACAAAGGTTTTGAACATCTTCAACAGTTTTTAATGATTGAGCAATGCTGGAGTTGGTGTTACGCTGTTGAAAGGTTTCAGAAATAGAAAAAGGAAAGCCTAAATAATTAATTTCCTCAAATTTCACGGCATCTTCGGCTCCCCTTGTATTCGCAATAATGGCTAAAAGTTTACTTTTTGTAGTGGATAAATCCAATTGATTCAATACTTCGGCAGTATCTCTAAGTTGTGGAATGGCTTTTGGGGAAACAAAACTCCCGAAATCAATCGTGTCGAAACCAACTTTTAACAATTGATTGATATATGCAGTTTTTGTCTCAGTAGGTATAAAATCGTGCAAACCTTGCATGGCATCACGCGGACATTCAATCAGTTTAACCATTTTCTAAAATCTTTTTGTTGATAGCCTTAATCAAACCCGGCCCTTCATATATAAAACCCGTATAAATTTGAATTAAATCAGCTCCGGCATTTAGCTTTTCTATAGCATCTTCTGGCGAATGAATGCCTCCAACACCAATAATAGGAAAAGCTTTGTTTGATTTTTCAGCAAGGTAACGTATCACTTCAGTAGCACGATTTTTTACTGGTAAACCACTCAGTCCACCATTGGCAATTTCTTCAATTCGTTTTTTGTCGGTTTTTAATCCTTCGCGTGATGTGGTAGTATTGGTAGCGATAATTCCATCTATTTTGGTTTGAGCAACTATCTCAATAATCTCATCCAGTTGACTGTTGTTTAAATCAGGAGCAATTTTTAATAGAATTGGTTTGGGTTTTTGTTTGGTAGCATTTATTTTTTTCAGTTCTCCCAATAAAGAGAGTAGAAAAGGAGTATCTTGTAGTTTTGTTAGGTCTTTTACATTCGGGCAACTTACGTTTACCACAAAATAATCTACGTAATCATGCAGGGTATTAAAATTGAAAACGTAGTCAGCTAAAGCATTATCATTACTTGTTGCCGTATTCTTACCAATGTTTCCACCAATAATCAGATTAGTTTTTCGGTTTTTTAGTCGTTTTATAGCATCTTCCGCACCCAAATTATTAAATCCCATTCGGTTAATTAAGCCTTGGTCTTCAGGTATTCTAAATAAACGTGGTTGTGGATTGCCAATTTGAGCTTTTGGAGTAAGTGTACCTATTTCAATAAAGCCAAAACCAAGGTTGCTTAATTCGTTAAACCAACGAGCGTCCTTGTCAAATCCTGCTGCTAAACCTACAGGGTTTTTAAAGGTTAATCCAAATAATTTTCGTTCCAGTTTAGGGTGTTGAAAGCTGTATAAACCTCTAATTAATGAGGATAAACCAAGTGTTTTACAGAAAAAAGTTAACCAGCCTGTTGCGATGTAGTGTGCCTTTTCTGGTTGAAAAGAAAACAAAATAGGCTTGATAAGGAGTTTGTACATCAAAAGTGCTTTTCAGCAAAGTTACTAAAGCTTTTTAGCTTTTAATAATTTCCTCAAAAGTATTGTCGGTATAAAAAATGACTACTTTTTTAACTTGTTTACTGTTATTATTGGTTGGAGTAGGAGTAGCCGCAATTTTTTCTATTGCTTCGGTTTTTATTTCTTGTTTTTCAGGTAAAACAGATTCACTTGAAGTGCTTCCAGAAATTAACCACTCTGAACTCACTTTCGGAAATGCTGTCAATACCTTTTGAATAAATTCTAAACTTGGTTTATTTCTTCCCGAAAAAATGTGTGAAATACTGGAACGTTGTACCTCAATTTTATCAGCAAATTCTGAAGCCGATAAATTATTTAGCTTCATAATGTATTGTAATCTTTCGGTTAATTCCATAGTTTTTTTATCTTTTACAATTGTAAACAAACGAATTAATTACAAATGTAAACAAATAATTGAATACTGTTAATTTACAAATGTAAATAGTTTGTGTTGGATCCATTTATGTTTAATCTAAAGCATTAGGTTTAATTAATTAAAACACAGATTATCAGTTTATTGTAATTTGTTTTTGAAATAGTTGTTTATTTGTGATTACATCTGTAAAAAGTGATAGGGTTTTCATGGGGGATTACAGGATAAATTGTGATTACATTTGTAAAATATAGCTTATGGGGTTACAAGGTTAAACAGCTTAATTTAATGTTAGCTTGAGTAATTTTTAGGTAATAAACGGAAATTAAAAAATATTGAGAATGGTATTTTCAGTAATAAAAATCAGGTTGATTTTTTGTGTAAAATAGCATGTTATTTTTCAGGAAAATATAGCAGACCATTCAAGTGTTTTTATTAATCCCTATAAAACATAAAAAATATAATATATTAAAAGACTGTAGTACAGAAAACAATATTACTTTTGCAGCCTTAAAAAAAATATATGGAATCAATCAGAAATATTGCAATTATTGCCCACGTTGACCACGGTAAAACAACTTTAGTAGACAAAATTATTGACCAATGTAAAACCTTAGACGATAGAGTTGAGCGTACAGAGTTATTATTAGACAACAATGATTTAGAGCGAGAAAGAGGTATTACCATTTTGGCTAAAAACGTGAGTGTGCAGTACAATGGTGTTAAAATTAATGTTATTGATACTCCTGGTCACGCCGATTTTGGTGGTGAAGTAGAACGAGTATTGAAAATGGCTGATGGTGTGTTGTTGTTGGTTGATGCTTTTGAAGGTGCTATGCCTCAAACTCGATTTGTATTAGGTAAAGCCTTAGAATTAGGTTTAAAACCAATTGTGGTGGTAAACAAAGTAGATAAAGAGAACTGTACGCCAATTTTGGTTCAAGAATCCATATTTGATTTAATGTTTAGCCTTGGTGCTACCGAAGATCAGTTGGATTTTCCAACTATTTTTGGCTCTGCAAAACAAGGTTGGATGAGTACTGACCATGAAAAACCTACTGATAATATTGTTCCTTTGCTGGATGCTATTATTGAAACTATACCAGAAGCTCCTTATAAAGAAGGTACAGCTCAAATGCAAATTACCTCTTTGGACTTTTCTAAATTTGTGGGTAGAATAGCTATTGGACGTATTTTTAGAGGTGACTTAGAAGAAAATAAAGACTACATTCTTTGTAAAAAAGGTGGCATCAAGAAAAAAGTAAGAATAAAAGAATTGTTCGTGTTTGAAGGAATGGGTAGAGCTAAGGTAAAAACTGCGAGAAGTGGGGATATCTGTGCTATTGTTGGGATAGATGATTTTGAAATAGGTGATACTGTTGCTGATGTTACAAATCCTGAAGAATTAAAAAGAATTGATATTGACGAACCAACAATGAGTATGTTGTTTACCATTAACAACTCTCCATTTTTTGGTAAAGAAGGTAAATTTGTTACCTCCCGTCACCTTAGAGACAGGTTGTACCAGGAGTTAGAGAAAAACTTAGCGTTACGTGTTGAAGATACAGGTTCAGAAGATAAATTTAATGTGTTTGGTCGTGGAGTATTGCATTTATCGGTACTTATCGAAACCATGCGTAGAGAAGGTTATGAGTTACAGGTGGGTAAGCCACAGGTAATTTACAAAGAAATTGATGGTGTTAAACACGAGCCTTTTGAAACGTTGGTTATTGATGTGCCAGAAGAGTATGCGAGTAAAGCCATTGATATTGTAACACAACGTAAAGGTGATATGTTGGTAATGGAACCTAAAGGCGATTTACAACATTTAGAATTTGATATTCCTTCGAGAGGATTGATTGGAATGAGAAACAACATGCTAACGGCTACTGCCGGTAATGCTGTAATGACTCACCGTTTTAGAGAATATGCTCCATTTAAAGGTCCTATCCCGGAAAGAAACAAAGGTTCGTTAATTTCTATGGAGGCAGGACCTTCTACAGCTTTTGCAATTAACCGTTTGCAAGATAGAGGACGTTTCTTTGTTGATCCAGGTGAAAACTTGTACAAAGGACAAGTAATTGGAGAGCATACAAGAGATAACGATTTGGAAGTAAACGTAATTAAAGGAAAACAATTAACCAACATGCGTGCTTCTGGTTCAGATGAAGGAACGAAAATTGCTCCAAAAATCAAATTCTCGTTAGAGGAATCGATGGAATACATTCAAGCTGATGAATACTTAGAAGTAACGCCACTGAGTTTGAGAATGAGAAAAATTAAATAAATAAAAAGTCTTCGAAAAAGAAGGCTTTTTACTTTAATTAAAGTTGTACGATTAGGTTCTCTTGATTAATTTTTCAAAGCACACTATTTTCTACATTCACATATTGTCCATAGTTTCGAATTATGGTATACCCATTTTTTGATAAAGCTTAATGGCTGCGAGTTGTTTAATGCCAGTTTCTAAAATGCATTTTTCGTATAATAACTCAGAGGCCCATTTTTCTAATGTTGTAAGAACTATTGAGGCAATTCCTTGTCCGCGATGTTGAGAGTGTGTGTACATTCGTTTTATTTCCATGGTATTTTGGTCATATTCTTTAATTGCACCACAAGCCACAGGAATGTTATTTTTGTATGCGACTACAACATGTTTAATGGTATCAATTTTATTAAATTGATTGTAAAAAGAATGGTCATCGCCATCTGTAACTTTTAGGTTTGCATCAAGCAGTTTAACCAACGCTATAAAATCCTTGTTTTGAGAGTTTGTCCTAAGTATTGTTATCATGCGTAGTGGTTTAAAATAAAATCACATCGGGTCTACATCAATGGTAATTTTGATGGATTTGTTTTTGCTGTTTACCTCAAAATGGTTTTTCAATGCCACAATAATGGCTCTGGTTTTAACTACCGAAAGGCTTTTTTCAACTTTTAACAAAATATCTTTTTGGTAGAGGTTTTTAATTCGGGCAATAACAGGGTATTCTGGCCCTAAAATACGTTCACCAAATTGTTGTTTCAGTTTATCGGCAAATTCTGCGGCACCTTCGTTTAATACATCTTTGTTTTTATGTTTTAAGTTAAAGTGGATGATACGATAGAAGGGAGGGTATTTAAAATTTTTACGCTGTAAAATCTCGTAATTGTACATGCCAATGTAATCGTGTTCTACCACTTGTCTGATAATTGGATGAAAAGGGTCGTAGGTTTGTATTAAAACCTTCCCTCTCTTGGCTTTTCGTCCTGCACGACCACTTACTTGACTCATTAGCTGGTAGGAACGCTCAAAAGCTCTAAAATCAGGAAAATTTAGCATGGTGTCGGCATTTAAAATACCTACCAATGCTACGTTATCAAAATCCAAGCCCTTCGTTACCATTTGAGTTCCCACCAACACATCAACATTACCGTCTTCAAAATCGGCAATAATCTGGTGGTAAGCATTTTTGCTTCGGGTGGTGTCGGCATCCATTCTCGAGATGGTTATTTTCGGAAAATAAATGGACAATTCTTCTTCTATTTGTTCTGTACCAAAGCCTTTTAAAGCAATTCTTGTGCTACCACATGCATTACAGGTTGGCGGCATTTTTTTACTACTTCCACAGTAATGACATTTTAACAAGTGATTAAACTTGTGATAAGTTAGCGATACATCACAATTGTTACATTCTGGTACATGTCCACATTCCTCACAAATCATAAAAGGAGCATAACCACGTCGATTCTGAAATAAAATCACTTGTTCGTTGTTTTCAAAAGCTTCCTCCATAAATTTAAGTAGCTCAGGAGTAAAGTGCGATTTCATCATTTTTTTTCTAGTGGCTTCTTTTACATCAGCACATAAAATTTCGGGTAGCTGAACACCACCGTGTCGTTTGACCAGTTCCACATAGCCGTATTTATCATCGTGAGCGTTGTAATAGCTTTCTACCGATGGTGTTGCTGAACCCAATAGTACTTTGGCGTTGTGTATTTTTGCCAACACTATTGCCGAATCTCTGGCGTGATAACGTGGAGATGGGTCGTATTGTTTAAAAGTGTTTTCGTGTTCTTCGTCAATAATAATTAAACCCAGGTTGTTGTATGGTAAAAACAGGGCAGAACGTGCTCCCATAATAATCTGGAAACGAGGTTTTTCAGCTAATGTTCTTTCCGATTTTAATACTTCGTTCCAAACTTCTACCCGTTCGTTTTCGTTGAACTTGGAGTGATAAACGCCAATGCTGTCGCCAAAAACCTTTTTTAAACGCACAATTAATTGAGTGGTTAAAGCTATTTCGGGTAACAAATACAGTACTTGTTTACCTTCAGCTAAAGTTTCTTTTATTAGTTTGATGTAAATTTCGGTTTTACCAGATCCAGTTACTCCATGCAATAGAGTTACATCTCTGGTTTTGTAGCTTTCATTAATTTCTAAATAAGCTTTTTCTTGATGTTCGTTAAGCGTTTTTTCCGAAAGCAATTCGTGTTTGTATTTTCCCAAACGGCTTTCTTCCATTTCGTAAACATCAAATACGTTTTTTTCCACCAACTGATTAATAATGGCGGACGAAACATTGGCAGCGTTCTGTAAGTCTAGCTTCTTTACTTCGTTAGGAGTTTTATTGTAACGGTTGTTGAGTTTGATAAAAGTGATTAGGGTTTCGAGTTGTTTTTTTGCTTTACCTAATTGATTAAAAATTTGTTCTAAATTTTTCTCTTTATCAGCATATTCAGTTAGTCTGATATAAGCAATAATTTTAGGTTTGTATTTGTTTTTAATTTCTTCCTCAACAACAATCACACGTTTTTCAATCAATGCTTTGACAAATTGATGTATGTTTTTAACATCCAATATTTCAGCAATTTCTTGTAGTGTAAGCACATTGCGAACTTCTAATGCTTGATAAATAAGAAATTCTTTATCTGTCAAATCATCAACAGCACTGCCTTCAAAAGTAGGGTTGAGTACCACTTTGCTTTCGCTAGCCAATTTAAAGGCTCCGGGTAAAGCTGCATTAAACACATCGCCAGGATTAGCTATATAATAATCTGCAATCCAATCCCATAACTTTAATTGGTATTGGTTTACAATAGGAGATTCGTCTAATAAAGAATCAATGTATTTTGCTTGATATTCGGATGGTGGAGTTTGGTGAATGTGTTTAATCAAAGCCGTATATAATTTTCCTCCTCTTCCAAACGGAACTATTACACGTTGACCAATTTTTACAGAAGTATTCATCTCAAAAGGCACCCTATAGGTAAATAAGTTGGGTACCGAAAGAGGTAAAATCACATCTATAAAAAGGGTTTCTTTTGCCATTAGATATTGAATTGATTGTAAAAGTAATAATTTGAGGGTTCAAAAAAATGATAAAATCATTTATTGAAGTTTGTTTTCGATATTCTAAACTTCAACACAATAAATATAGTTTTAATCCGTATTTTAGCCAACGCAAAGCGTGTTATTAGATGAAAATTATATTATCAACGTGTTTACTTCTTAGTATTTTATTTTCCAAAGCTCAAATCGGTGGAACCAGTACTTATCAATTTTTAAATGTACCGGTTTCTTCTCGTGTGGGAGCAATGGGTGGTAGTGCACTTTCTATCAGAGATGATGACCCGAATTTAACACTAAACAATCCTTCATTGTTAACCCAGCCAATGAGTACCTCGGTAACCTTAACGTATTTGAATTATTTTGCTGACATCAATTATGGTTATGTGTCGTATATCCACGATTTTAAAAAGTGGGGAACGTTTTCTGGTGGTTTAAACTATATTGATTATGGTAAGTTTTTGGAAACTGATGAAGGTGGAAATGAACTTGGTAACACTTTTACTGCCGGGGAATACGCTTTTGTTTTGGGTTGGGGAAAAAGTATCGATTCTTTATTTAGTGTAGGTGCTAACTTAAAACCCATTTATAGTAACCTGTATTCATACAATTCTTTTGGTTTAGCTGCTGATGTTGCAGTAACGTATTACAATCCAAAATCGAATATTGGGGTTTCTGCTGTTGTAAAGAATATAGGTGCTCAATTAACTACCTATGTTGAGGATGCTGAACGTGAGCCTATTCCTTTTGAAATTCAAATGGGGGTTTCTAAGCGCTTAAAACATGTTCCTATTCGATTGTCAGTTGATTTAGTTCATCTAGAAAACTGGAACATTGCATATAACGATTCTACCTATTTAACCAATACCAACAAAAAATTAACCCAGGAGGATAAAGACGAACGGAACAAAGTGTCAGTTTGGGATGAAGCTTTGCGTCATGTCATTATTGGGACTGAAATTATTCCCTCACGTAGTTTTAGTGTTCGATTTGGGTTAAACATTAAACGTAGAGCAGAACTTGGCTTAGATGATAAAGCAGGATTAACAGGTTTTAGCTGGGGTTTAGGTTTTAGAGTTAAACAATTCTATTTCAGTTATGGTAGTGCTCGTTATCATTTAGCTGGTTCATCCAACCATTTTACAGTATCCACTAATATTTCTGATTTTTACAAAAAAGAAAATGTTCCTGTTCAGCCTCGTGAGAAAAAGGTAAAACCTGTTAAAGAAAAGAAAGTAAAGATCAAAAAATCGGAAAAAGAATGAGGAAAATTGTAATCGCTATTGATGGGTATTCTTCATGTGGAAAGAGTACGATGGCAAAGCAATTAGCAAAACAGCTGGGGTATGTATATGTGGATACCGGTGCAATGTATAGGGCAGTAGCTTATTATGCCAGTCAAGAAGGATTTTTTGATAAAAATGTGTTGAGTGTTTCTAAATTACTAGCAGCTTTACCTGATATAGATATCACTTTTTCCTTTAACACAGAGTTAAACACATCGGAAACATGTTTAAATGGTAAAAATATTGAACAATTTATTAGAACCATTGATATTTCGAACAAGGTAAGTAGAATAGCTCAAATAAAAGAGGTGAGGGATAAAATGGTTGATTTACAACGCGAGATGGGAAAAAGTAAAGGTTTGGTAATGGATGGAAGAGATATTGGTTCTGTAGTTTTTCCGGATGCAGAGCTTAAGTTGTTTATGACTGCCAGTCCTGAAATTAGAGCCAAACGTAGGTATGATGAACTGCTGGCAAAAGGAGATAATGTTAGTTATGAAGAAGTGTTAACCAATATTACTTTGCGTGATAATGATGATACTACTCGTTCTGAAAACCCATTAATAAAAGCAGATAACGCTGTGGTTATAGATAATTCGAATTTGACCCAAAAAGAACAGTTTGATTTTGCCCTAAATCTGGCGAATAAAATTATTAATGGGTAACTAAATTTATTTTCCTTTAGTACTGAAATTAAGTATTTATAGAAATAATCAGTAAATTCGCCTTTCTTATATTTATATTAAATAGTGAATAATGATAGAAGTTTTGAGTAAGATAAGTGTTGAAAAAACAACTCAATCAAAATTACCAGGGGTAGATTTCGATAATATAATTTTTGGTAAGCAATTTTCCGATCACATGTTTGTTGCAGATTACAAAAATGGAGAGTGGCAGGATTTAAAAATTGTTCCCTATGCACCAATCATGTTGAGCCCTGCTTGTGCTGCTTTGCATTATGGACAAGCTATATTTGAGGGGATGAAGGCTTACAAGAATGAAAACAACGAGATATTTTTATTTAGAGCAAAAGATAATGCAAAACGTATCAATGTTTCTGCAAGAAGAATGTGTATGCCCGAAATTCCAGAAGAAATTTTTATGGAAGGGCTTAAACAATTGGTTAAATTAGATTCAGACTGGATTCCATCGGGAGAAGGGAGTTCGTTATATATTCGCCCATATATGTTTGCCAGTGAGCAACTCTTAGGAGTTCGTCCAGCTGATGAGTATAAGTTTATAATATTTACTGCTCCCGTTAATTCCTATTATGCGGAGCCAGTAAATGTTAAAGTGGAAACAGAATTCTCGAGAGCTAATGAAGGAGGGGTTGGTTTTGCTAAGGCGGCGGGAAATTATGGGGCAGCATTATATCCTGCAAAAGTTGGTCAAAACAATGGTTATCAGCAATTGATCTGGACAGATGCGGTTTCCCATGAATATATTGAAGAATCAGGTACGATGAATGTGATGTTTCAGATAGGAAACAATCTGATTACTCCGAACCTTGATTTCAAAACAACATTAGCTGGTATAACGAGAGATAGTGTATTGACCTTGGCAAAAGAAATGGGAGTTAATGTGCAGGAACGTAGGGTTGCTGTAGCGGAGATAATTGATGCAGCCAGAAAAGGCGAATTAAAAGATGTGTTTGGTACAGGTACTGCTGCAACTATTGCTCAGATTGCTACTATTACTTTAGGTGAAGAACGATTTGTTTTACCTGCTTTCGAAGATAGAGAGTTATCAAATAAAATAGCTAAAAAGCTATTAGATATTAAAAAAGGTAGAGAAAAAGATACTCGAGGTTGGGTGTTGAAATTATGAAAAAAAAGAGTCCCGCAAATATTGCGGGACTCTTTTTTTCATTACAACTCATTGGTTACCTGAAAACCTTTTTTGTAAGTATTTCTTTTTCATTGTTAATCGTTACTATATATAACCCGGAAGGATTGTTCCCGATATTCAAATTGTAAGTACTTGAGCTAATCATATCCTGTAAAACAATTTTACCCGTTAAATCATAAATAGTGATATTTTTAAAAGACGGGTTGTCAAATATAAGTTCAAAATTTCCATTTCCTTTTGTTGTCAAGACAAAAGGTTCATTGTTGTCAATAGTTTGTTCAATAGCAGTACTAAATGTTTTTGAGATGTTGAATTTAAATGTTGGAGTAAATGTATTTGGTAACAAAACACTTGTAAAAGTGAGAGTTCCTCCATTATAACTGTATGTGGTTTCTGCATCAACATCGGTTATGCTTAATACAAAATCACTATCAAATTGGTATATTTCTTCAATTGTTATCGTATACAAACCGGATGCGGCAACTTTAGTATGTAAATTAATGTTTGTATCATTTTCAAACAAAGGCAAAGAGTTTATTGATAGCATATCATTAGACGGAATGGTAGAATAAATAGATGATGACATAGGATTAGAACTAATTAATTTCCACGCATCAAACTGACTATCGAAATCTGGAGTTGCACCATCAATAAACCTTATTATTGTTTCATCAGCATAACCGTAACCGTCAATTTTAATTCTTAATGCATTGGTATATTGTGCGAAGATAGTGCTAACTGAAACTATCACTAAAACTATAGAAGTAAGTATTGATTTTTTCATGGCTCGTTAGTTTAGAATTTGTATAATAAAGTTCCTACACTAAAAACAATAAAAAAACGGTATTTGATGGTAATTTTAAAAAATGATTACCCAATTTTATTTTAGGGTTTAATCTTAATTTTTTAGGTATAACTACTTAATAAAATAAAGCCTCTCCTTGTGGAGAGGCTTTTATAAAAAAAAAGGGATTAATCAACTTTCAGTCTTAACATCAAATTGACCCAACAATTCTCTAATGTCAGCAAAAGAGGTAGGAATATAATCTAAACGATAGTTGTTTGAACCATCTAAATCACGATAAAAAACCATGGGTTTACCATCTTTTACTTTGTAGGCAAAAATGGCTGCAGGCTCTGTTGAGGGAATACCTCCTCTCGTATACTGTAAAGCCAAAGAGTCTACATCCATTGGTACAATACTTTTTATTCGTTTAAAAACAACTAACACCCTTTCGTCATCTATGCTGTTGCATTTTAAAGTTAAGAGTTGTTGCTGTGAAGGATTTTTATAAAATTTATCGACATTAATCCATTGTAAATCAACAGAAGCAAAAATATAATTATTCATGAGGTTTACATTGGTTATACCCAACTTCTCCATATCTTCGGCTTCTTCGGTTATACGTTGTTTTCGTAACAATTTCCATTGTTTTACATCTGCTTCGTACTTTGCCAGATTGCGGTTGTATATTTCGTTGTACTTTTTTAAAGCCGTTTGATACTTGTCTGTTTTCTTAAAATCCTCTCTATCTTTTATTGTTTTTTCTTCCCACTTGGTTAAATCATCTTGGTATTTTATCATGTCAGCGGTATATGCATTCATATAGGTGTTGTATTTACTTAATTTCGTCTCATGTTTGTCCATTCTGTTATTGTAGTTGGTCACAGCCGATTCGTACCAACTTTTTTGTCGGGCTTTTATTTTTTCTTTGTTTAAAAACTGATACCAATGTATTTTTCTAAAATAACTTTCTGCTTTTGGTGCGCTTGGTTCTCTTACTGCTCTAGGCATTTTTGGTGCTTGAGGTTTGGTTTTGTAATCGATGACAAACTCGGGTAGTTTAATGTTTTTGTAATTCATTTGTGGAAAAGAATTGTTGTAAGCATTAAAGCTTGTTTTACTTATGGGTTGATTTAGCGGAGTCCAATCGTCGCCTTGGTTCGATACAAAAAGTTCCATATCCTCTTTTCTGTTGGCTGCAGGTATTACTACTCGTAATGGTATTTTTTGATTAATACTTACATCTTTGCCACTATGGGTTTTTGCACTAAGTTTTATCATGCCACCACTTTCAAGTATGTCCGTTTTACTTGTGGTAAGCAAGCCTGACGAAACAAAACTTTTTACATCTAAAGCCTCAATTAATTCAAGGTTAACTTGTTCTGTAACAGGTGTACCGTCGGCATAAGTAAAGGCTTCGGGTTTAATTAAAATTTTAACGCCTTTTTTACCTTCAATAATGTTTTCCTTTTTTGGTTCAATTACAAAAGTGTTGGTTTTGTTGTTTACCAACGCACTTTCCAATTCTTTGATGTTATCAAAATAGTAGGTGGTAAGGTTTATTTCAACTCTACGATTGGCTTCTCTGTCGCTATCGGTTTTGTTGGGTTTAATGGGAGCTAACTCGCCCAAATAATCGACCTTAACAATGTTTTTGTTGATGCCGTTTTTAATTAAAAATTGTTTTACTTCTTCGGCTCGGTTGTACGACAATTTTTTGTTGTACTTCAAGTCGCCTCGGTTGTCGGTGTGTCCTGCAATGGTAATTTCAAAATCCAACTGTTTGGGTAGGGTTTCAATTAAACGCTTGAGTGTGTTTACCGATTCGGTGGTAAGTTGATGTTTGTCTGTTTCAAATAAAACAGTGGTGGTGGTAGTGGTTTTTTTTGCTTGTAAACTATAGCTTAGGCTAAAGGAAATTACAAGCAGGATTGCTAGTTTTCTCATGGCTATTGGGTTTAGGGGGTTATTGAAGTAACTTCTAAACCAATTAAATTATTGTGTAAGCCATAGTTTGCAATTAATTTTTGTTAGTGCTGCAATAGATAACAATTAAAATAGTTACTTTTAGTACGATGAAAAAATTCTTAGCCATATTAATTGTTTTGTTTGCTGTGGTTAGATGTAAAAATAAATCAACATTAGACATAGAATTAGATACGCTTAAGGTAGAAAACTGTCAATGTCTTGAAACAATTTATGAAGCAACTATAGAGTGTTATGAATTTGAATTAAAAGGTTGGGAAATACGAGAAAAGGAGTGTTTAAAGTATGTGAAAGGATATAATTTTGGTGAATCTACAAAATACTTTAATACTGTTGTCAATCCCTCATATAAAAGGCTTGATGAAATAATAAAACATTGTACGAAAATAGGAATGGATGAAACGATATTTACATGTTATGAAAACTTAATCAGCACTAAACAAGAACAAGATAATTTATATCATATAATGGTTGGAAAAAGAATAAAAGTAAATGAACTTGCAAAAAAAACCTTAGACAGAGATTAATTTAAAGATACTGTTACATTAATTCCAATATTTTTCCTCACTACTCCAAGTTATAAAAAAAAAAGCCCCAACTTTCGTTTGGGGCTTTTTTTTTGTAGCGAGAGAGAGATTTGAACTCTCGACCTCCGGGTTATGAATCCGGCGCTCTAACCAACTGAGCTACCTCGCCGTAATTGGGGTGCAAATATAGTAGTTTTGTTATTTTATCAACAACTAAAGCGATTTTTTTTTCATATAAATTTTAAAAACAATTTTTTTACTATCTTGCACACCATTGTTTACAATAAATTGAAGCATTATGTCAGAGAAAGTTAAATATCAATTAGAGTTTGTGGTAAAATCGTCGCCATCACTCTTGTTTAGTTATATTTCTACCCCAAGTGGCTTAGGTCAATGGTTTGCTGATAATGTAAACTCAAGAGGGGAGTTGTTTACTTTTATGTGGGATGGTTCAGAAGAACAAGCCAAGCTATTGAGTAAAAAAACAAACCAATCGATTAAATTTCAATGGTTGTCAGAAGATGATGATTGTTATTTTGAATTGAGAATACAAATTGATGATTTAACCCAGGATGTGGCACTAATAATAACTGATTTTGCTTACGAAGATGAGTTGGATGAGGCAAAGTTGTTGTGGGAAACACAAGTGAGCGACTTGCACGCTATTATCGGTTAAATTTGGCCAGCTTCTATCATTAACACAATACGCTCAATCATTTCATCCTCTTCATTTTCTTTTGGGTTGTAACGCTCTTTTAAATCGCCGCTATAAAGTTTGGCTATTCCTTGATAAATAAAGGCTTTAAAACCTCCACGCATTTCCTTAATAATATCATAAGTCGATTCACCTGTTTCTCTGTCAATTAATTTCACCAAAACACGACCTTGAGTTACAGTCATTTTTTTAATTACATCGGCAAATTCTTCTTTCAACTCCTTTTCTTTCTGCTTTAATAACAATCGTCTTTTTCGGTTAGACCCTACATTCATTAGCTCTTCGTTGTAATCCCTGAATTTTTGAGAAGCCAATTTTGCATAAGGATATACTTTGGTAACATGGTATCTCAATCGTCTGAACTGCTTGTCTTTTTCTGCATCACCATACAATTTTTCTCCTACAATACGAACTACAGGGAGATTAAAAATATATGAAGTATCTCCATTAATAATCAGCATTTGCATTACTTTACCATTGGCTAACTTATTTTCAAAGATTTGAAACGAAGAAGAATCTACAGCTAATGAATCGTTTACAGTTTGAGAAAAAATACTAAAGCTAAATAGTAAATAAGCAAAGGTTAATATGAGGGTTGTTGGTTTCAATAAGTAAATTTGGAAATAAAATTAGACCTTTACAATCAATTATTACACAAATGAATTTAAACAATCAGGAAATAATTGATTTACTTGAAGATAAGTATGATAAGTTCAATCGCATGTCGTTCATTGACTCAGACCCAATTTCTGTACCACATTTGTTTTTGAGAAAAGAAGACATTGAAATTGCTGGTTTTTTGGCTGCAACCATTGCTTGGGGACAACGCATTACCATTATTAAAAATGCAAACAAGCTGGTTCAACTCATGGATTTGGCTCCCTATGATTTTGTACTGAACCATACCACTAAAGATTTAAAACGTTTTGAGCAATTTAAACACCGGACCTTTAATGCAGTTGATGTTGCGTTTTTCATAACATCGTTAAAAAACATTTATACCACGAGAGGAGGGTTGGAACAGGTTTTTGCAGCGTATTCAACCGATATGCAAAAAAGCATACATCATTTTAGAGAGGTGTTTTTTGAAATTGATCACCCAGAACGAACCAAAAAGCATGTTTCCGACCCGTTTAACAATTCTGCTGCCAAACGTATTAACATGTTTTTACGTTGGATGGTACGTAACGACAATAGAGGAGTAGATTTTGGTTTATGGAAAAGTATTGATCCAAAATATTTGATGTGTCCGTTAGATGTGCATTCAGGAAACGTTGCACGTAAATTGGATTTGTTAAAACGAACTCAAAACGACTGGAAATCAACGGAAGAGCTTACCGAACAACTGAGAAGATTTGATGCAAACGATCCTGTTAAATACGACTTTAGTTTGTTTGGATTGGGTGTTTTTGAAAAGTTTTAATGAACAATTCAACTTTAACAATTTTTAACAAAGTAAAACTGATAAATAATAGGTGGGAACAAAAGCTGTGATTAACTTTGAGCAGCTAAAAAAAACAGACAAAAATGGAAGAAACAAATTTTAGTAACCCAGTATCAACTCCGAGTCCAACATCAAATGTTGATATCAGAGCGTTAAACGAAAAAATACAACAAGAAAGTTCTTTTGTAGAATTACTTACCATGGAAATGGATAAAGTAATTATTGGTCAAAAACACATGACCGAACGACTTTTAATTGGTTTACTTTCAAACGGACATATTTTGTTAGAAGGTGTGCCTGGTTTGGCAAAAACTTTAGCCATCAATACTTTGGCTAAAATTGTTGACGTGAAATTTAGTCGTGTTCAGTTTACACCTGATTTATTACCTGCCGATGTTATTGGTACCATGATTTACAATCAAAAACAGGAAGCATTCTCGGTGAAAAAAGGACCTATTTTTGCCAATTTTGTGTTGGCTGATGAGATTAACCGTGCTCCCGCAAAAGTACAAAGTGCTTTGCTTGAAGCGATGCAGGAACGTCAGATTACCATTGGTGAAGAAACCTTTAAATTACCTGAGCCATTTTTGGTTTTAGCAACACAAAACCCTGTAGAACAAGAAGGAACATACCCTTTGCCTGAAGCACAGGTAGATCGTTTTATGTTAAAAGTGGTATTGGATTATCCTAAAAAAGAAGACGAAAAAATCATTATTCGACACAATATTTCAAAGGCCGGATTTCCAATACCAAATTCGGTGCTTAAGCCTGCCGATATTTTAAGAGCAAGAGAAGTGGTAAGAGAAGTTTACATGGATGAGAAAATTGAGCAATACATTGTTGATATTGTTGATGCAACTCGTAATCCTGAAAACTACAACCTTGCTGAATACAAAAACTTAATCAGTTTTGGTGGTTCTCCTAGAGCAAGTATTAACCTGGCTTTAG
This sequence comes from Flavobacteriales bacterium, assembly GCA_050248475.1. Taxonomy (GTDB): domain Bacteria; phylum Bacteroidota; class Bacteroidia; order Flavobacteriales_E; family Vicingaceae; genus Vicingus. Next base: position 159,780 of record JBFWSH010000003.1, on the reverse strand, counting down.
CCGCTAAAGCTTATGCGTTTATTAAACGAAGAGGTTATGTTATTCCGGAAGACGTTCGCGCTATTTGTCATGATGTAATGCGCCATAGAATTGGTTTAAGTTACGAAGCAGAAGCCGAAAACATTACTTCGGAAGAAATCATCAATGGGATATTAAACAACGTTGAAATACCTTAAAGTAGGAAGATAGAAGTGGGAAGACAGAAGTAGAATAAGTTTATCAAATGGAGAAAGGATTTAAATTCGAAAAATTGATTATTTGGCAAAAAGCTATGGATTTTGGTGAAGGAATAGATTCCTTATCTAAAAAATTCCCAGCTTCCGAATTATACAATTTATCCTCACAAATAAGGAGAGCAGCCGATTCAATTGCTTTAAATATTTCTGAAGGTTCAATTGGACAATCAACATTAGAGTTTAAAAAGTTTATGGGTTACGCTGTTCGCTCATTAGCGGAAGTTGTAACTTGTTTGCATAAAGCATCAAGACGGCAATATATTTCTGAAATAGAATTCAATCAATTTTATGAAGACGCTTTTAATCTAATGAACATGATGTCGGCGTTTAAAAAGAAAATTCAATGAAAACTAACAAGTCTTCTGTATTCAAAGGTTTTAATCAAGTGGAAACTTCTGACTTCGGCCGTCGGTCTTCCAGCTCAAGCTCTACTTCAGAGCTTCTAAAAAAAGTACGAAAGATTGAAATTAAAACCAGGGGGTTGAGCAATCAAATCTTTTCTGGTGAGTATCATTCAGCTTTTAAGGGGAGAGGTATGGCGTTTAGTGAGGTTAGAGAGTACCAGCACGGTGATGAAATCAGAACCATTGACTGGAATGTCACTGCTCGTTTTGGACATCCTTACATTAAGGTTTTTGAAGAAGAACGTGAAATGACGGTGATGTTGTTGGTGGATGTGAGTGGTTCAAAAGAATTTGGAACTCAAGAAAAAAGTAAGCAAGAATTGGCTACCGAAATATGTGCAGTATTGGCATTTTCTGCCATTCAAAACAACGATAAAGTAGGTGTTATCTTCTTTTCAGATATCATCGAAAAGTTTATCCCACCTAAAAAAGGAAAGAGTCATATTTTAATGATTATTAGAGATTTACTGGATTTTCAACCGAAAAGTAAAGGAACTGATATCGGTTTAGCATTGAAATATTTTACCAATGTGATTAAGAAACGTAGTACATCCTTTTTAATTTCTGATTTTGTTGATGACAAAAATTACGAAGATGCCTTAAAAATTGCTAACAAAAAACACGATTTAATTGCCCTGCACATTTACGATAAAGCTGAAGAGGATTTACCAAATTTAGGATTGATTCCTCTGGTAGATGCTGAAACCAATCAATTGAAATGGATAAATTCATCAAGTAAGGATGTTCAAATACATTACAAGGCAGAAGCGTTAAAACGAAAAGATAAATTGAAAAATACTTTTAGAAGGTCGGGAGTTGATAATGCTGAAATAGCTACCGAAGTGAATTATATTAAACCATTAATGAACTTGTTTAAAAGGCGTGGAGCAAAATAATTAATTAGCTAATTTGAAAATGTATCAATTTGATAATAAAAATATTACTATTACGTCATTCCTGCGGAAGCAGGGATCTATTTTGTTAAGTAGTTTATGAAAAAGATACTCTACATATTGCTTCTACTAGCCTTTAGCTTTCAAGCAAATGCTCAACAATACAAGGTGGAAGCGAAAGCAGATACTTCATCAATTTTAATTGGTGAGCAAGTAGAAGTGAACATTAAAATAGATTACCGTAGAGATTTAGGCAGCATTACCATTGCTTTTCCAACGTTATATGATACCATTAACGAGTTTGTGGAAATTGTAAGTAAATCAAAAATTGACACCGTTGTTCCCGATAAGGACGACCCTTATCAGGTGTATCAACAACAAACCATTGTATTAACCTCTTTCGATTCAGGTTATTATGTAATACCACCGTTTCAGTTTGTAGTAAACGATGATACTGTTGAAACGGAGGCCTTTTTACTGGAAGTAAATACGCTTGAAGTAGATACTGCACAAGGAATATTTGATATTAAACAACCTATTTCAGAACCTTTTTCTTTTATCGACTGGTTAAAAGAAAATTGGTGGTGGATGGCGGCAATACTGGTGTTGGCTGTTGCTATTGTGGTCTTGATTCGTTACTTGAAAAACAGAAAACCAAAAGAAGTTGTTGTAGAAGAAGTCATTCCGGTTATTCCTTGTCACGTTATTGCATTAGAGAAACTAGAGAAACTTGGACAAGAGAAATTGTGGCAGAATGGAAAGGTGAAATTGTATCATTCGCACATTTCAGAAATATTGAGAGAATACATTGAACACCGTTACCAGGTAAATGCATTGGAAGAAACTACTGCAGAGATTATGCATGGATTGAGATTGCAACAAATTGCGCCTGAAATGACGAATAAATTAACGCAAACATTAACCTTGGCCGATTTGGTGAAATTTGCCAAAGAGCAGCCTTTGCCACAAGAAAACGAGCAAAGTTTGGCCATTGCCATAGCTTTTGTACAAGCCACTAAAATTGAACAACAAGTAACCAACTAATGTTACAGTATTGGAACGACATATCATTTCAAAACCCGGAATACTTCTGGTTGCTGTTGGCATTGCCTATTATGTTGGCATACTACATCCTCAGAAACAGAAAACTTCAGGGAACATTTAAAATATCAACGGTAAGTAGTTTTGGTAAAAGCAAGTTTCGGTATTTCCGACATGCTGTAATGGTGTTGAGAATGTTAGGTTTAGCAGCTTTAGTATTTGCTATTGCCCGACCACAAACTTCATCGAGCTGGCAAGATGTAACTACCGAAGGTATTGATATTGTTATTGCCATGGATATCTCGGGTAGTATGTTGGCAGAAGATTTTAAACCCAACCGTTTAGAAGCATCGAAGGATGTTGCAATGAAATTTATCTCAGAGCGACCATACGACAGAATAGGTTTGGTGATATATGCAGGCGAGAGTTTTACGCAATGCCCATTAACAACCGATCACGATGTGTTACTGAACTTATTTAAGGATGTGAAAAATGGCATGATTGAAGATGGAACAGCAGTAGGGATGGGATTGGCAACGGCTGTAAACCGTTTAAAAGACAGTGAAGCAAAAAGTAAGGTAGTGATTTTATTAACCGATGGTGTAAACAACGCAGGTTCCATACCTCCGGTAACTGCTGCTGAAATTGCCCGAGAATTTGGAATTCGTGTGTACACTATTGGAGTAGGAACAAACGGAACTGCACCTACGCCTTACCAAGATCAATTTGGTAGAACTGTGTATCAGGATGTGCCTGTTCGTATTGATGAAAAGACTTTAAATGAAATATCTAAAATGGCTGATGGACAATATTTTAGAGCTTTGAACAAAAGCAAACTGGAAGCCATTTACGAAGAAATTGATAAGCTGGAAAAATCCAAGATTAACGTTACCGATTACAGAAAAAAATCAGAACACTTTTGGCCTTTTGCTTTATTGGCTGCCGTTGTTTTGTTGTTAGAATTTATATTAAAAAATACCGTATTTAAAAGTGTTGTTTAGGTTCGAACATACCATTTACCTGTGGGCATTATTGGCATTAATACCGCTAATGATACTCGTGTTTATTTTTATACAACGATGGAAAAATAAACGCCTGAAGCAATTTGCCAATAAAGCGGTTATCAAACGTTTGATGCCAAATGTATCGTTCAAATTGCCTATTGTTAAGTTTGTATTGTTGTCGTTGGCGTTTGTGTTTTTGTTGTTGGGCTTAGCCAATTTACAATACGGTACCACCATGGAAGAAGCCAAGAAAGAAGGAGTGGACTTGATGATTGCTTTAGATGTAAGTAACAGTATGTTGGCAGAAGATTTATCGCCAAATCGATTGGAACGCGCTAAGCGTGCTATTTACCAATTGATTGAAAAATTACAAAACGACCGTTTGGGAATTATTGTGTTTGCAGGAGAATCGTTTGTACAGTTGCCCATAACTACCGATTATTCATCAGCTAAGTTGTTTTTGGAAACTATAGGTACTGATATTGTGCCTACGCAAGGAACAGCAATAGGTTCGGCTATTGATTTAGCCATGGAATCGTTTGATTTTGAAACCACCACCAGTAAAGCCATTATCGTAATTACAGACGGTGAAAATCATGAGGATGATGCCGTAAAAGCTGCTCAGAATGCTGTTGAAATGGATGTTTCAGTTCATACCATTGGTATGGGTTCGGAACAGGGAGCTCCGCTACCACTATACAAGGGAGGAAAACAAGTAGGTTTTCGAACCGATAATGCAGGAAACTCTGTGGTATCTAAACTGGACGAGAACATGTTGAAGCAAATTGCTACTGCCGGTAATGGAACATACGTGAGAGCTACCAATGCCAATGCGGGTTTGGGAATTATTATGAATGAAATCGGTAAAATGGAGAAGAAAGAATTTGATAGCAAGGTGTTTAAAAATTATGAAAGTCGTTTTCAGATTTTCTTAATCATAGCTTTGGTATTGTTGCTAATAGAGTTTTTTATTTCTACCCGTAGAAGTGGAAAATTAGATGGTGTTAATTTGTTTGAAGTAAAAAAATGATCAAGTATAGTTTAACCATAGTATTGTTGTTGTCTTATTTGCTGGGTGTTGCTCAGGAAGACAGAAAATATGTGCGTAAAGGAAATAATCTGTACGAGAAAGAAGATTTTGTAGGAGCAGAGGAAAACTATTTAAAAGCTTTAGAAAAAAACAACCAATCGGCGAAAGCTGAATTTAACCTGGGAGATGCCTATTACAAACAAAAAAAGTTTGCCGAAGCTGCTCAGCAATTCCAGAAAATTGCCGAAAAATCTACCGATAAGGAAATAAAAGCCAACGCTTACCACAATTTGGGTAATTCGTTGTTGCAAGCCGAAAAATACCAGGAAAGTGTTAATGCTTACAAACAATCGTTAAAAATTAATCCAGCCGATAACGAGACCCGCTACAACCTGGCGTACGCTAAAAAAATGCTTCAGCAACAACAGGAGCAAGAGAATAAGGATAAAGACAAACAGGACGATAAAAAGGATCAGGATAAGAAAGACGAACAAAATAAGGACAAGGATAAAGACAAAAACGACGAAAAGAAAGACCAGGAAAATAAAGATAAGTCGGACGAGAAAAAAGATGGGGAGAAGGATGAAGAGCAACAACCGCAACCGAACCAACTATCAAAACAACAAGCACAACAAATGTTGGATGCGTTAAATAATCAGGAGAAAAAAGTACAAGCAAAACTGAAAAAGAAAAAAGAAAACGCACAAAAACTTAATATTGAAAAAGATTGGTAGCAATAATTAGCTAATTTGATAATGAATTAATTGGATAATTATTAGGAAAATAAAGAACACGTATGCACAAACTGTTAACATATCTATTCCTTTTTATTGCCTTTGCAATGGGTAGCAAGGCTTTTGCACAAGATGTAAAGTTTACTGCAGCTACCAGCCATACCGAAGTTGCAACGGGCGATCGTTTCCAGATTCAGTTTACGGCTAACGCTAAAATAACCAACTTTAAAGCTCCCGATTTATCCGATTTCAGGGTATTATCCGGTCCGAACCAAAGTACAAGCATGTCGTTTGTAAATGGAGCCATGAGCACCAGTATTTCGTTTAGTTATGTGTTGATGGCGGTTAAAGAAGGGATGTTTACCATTAAACCTGCCATTGCCGCAGTTGATGGACAAGCATACAGCACCAACAGCATAAACATTTCGGTATCGAAAGGGGTAAACGTGCAACAACAACAAACTCAGCAAAACCAACCGGAAGAAAGCATCAACATTTCTAAGGCTGATGCCACCAAAGATTTGTTTATTAAATCGAGCGCATCAAAAACTACGGTTTACCAGGGCGAACACATTATTGCAACCTATAAACTTTACACCAAAGTAAACATTGCCGGTAACGAATTGGTTAAAAATGCCGATTTAAACGGTTTCTGGAGCCAGGAAATTGATTTAGGACAGGCACAATGGAGCCAGGAAGTGTTTGGTGGTTTCCGTTGGAACGTGGCTACCATTCGTAAAATAGTATTGTTTCCGCAGCGTTCGGGTACGTTAACCATCGACCCTCTGGAAATGAAGTTTATTGTGCAGCGAAGAGTAGCAGGCGGCAACTCGGTATTCGACCAGTTTTTTGGACGAGTAGAGAACGTGGAAGCCAACTTAAAAAGTGAACCGATAAAAATTAAGGTGTTGCCACATCCCGAGCCTAAACCGGCGAGTTTTACCGGTGCAGTGGGGCAGTTTGAAATGACTACCAACCTTTCTGCCAACAAGGTAAAAGCCAACGAAGCCATCAATTTAAAAATTAAAGTTTCGGGTAAAGGTAACTTGCCGTTAATCGAAAACTTTACCATCGATTTTCCGAAAGATTTTGAGACCTACGACCCTAAAGTTGCCGATAACTATAAAACAACTCCTAATGGCGTTGGTGGAGCTAAGGAATACGATTATTTGATTATTCCCCGCCATGCAGGCACATTTACCATCGATCCTGTGGAGTTTAGTTATTTCGACCCAAATACCAAAGCGTACAAAACCATAAAAAGCGAACCGTTTACCATTGAGGTGGAAAAAGGCGACGGAAGTGCTGCCAACGTAACCTTTACCGGAGCAAACAAAGAAGATGTGCAAATTTTGGGTGAGGACATTCGTTACATCCATACCAATGATATTGTGGTTACACACGCTAAATCGTCGTTTTATGGCAGTTTAGGTTTTTACCTGGCCATAGGTATTTTACCCCTGTTGTTTTTACTGGTGTTGATTTTTAGAAACAAACTCCGCGAAGCACAACGTGATGTAATAGGCTCGAAAAGTCGAAAAGCCAACAAAATGGCGAACAAATACCTGGCAGCAGCCAAAAAGAGTTTGGATGCGCAGCAACACAAAGAGTTTTACGAACACATTTCTAAAGCCTTATTTGGATATACCAGCGACAAGCTAAAAATTCCGTTATCGGCGTTAAGTAAAGAAAACATTACCGAAAAACTAAACGGTGTAAGCGTGAGCCAGGACACCATCAGCAATTTTATTGCTACCCTCGAATTGTGCGAAATGGCTCGTTTTGCCCCGGTTTCGGTTTCAGAACAGGAAATTTATGGTAAAGCTGCCAGCATTATTAACCAGATAGAGAAGGAGGTAAGGTTATGAGTTTAAAGTTAAAAGTTAAAAGTTTAAAGTTGATGTTCTTCCAACTCCCAACTTCGGACTTTCGTCTTCCGTCTTCCAACTTCGGTCTTCCGACTACGGTCTTCCAACATCTTACCGTATTCCTTTTATTATTGGTAATCAGTTCAATGGCATTTGCCACCTCGGTTGCTAACCCAAACATTAAGTTTAAGGAAGCAAACACTTTGTATGCCAATGGCAAATATACCGAAGCAGCAGAATTGTACAACACCCTAATTGCCGACGATTATTTATCGCCGGAAATTTACTACAACCTGGGTAACGCTTATTTTAAACTGAACCAGATACCGCAAGCCATTTTAAACTACGAACGTGCGTTAAAATTAAAACCCGATTACGAAGACGCTATTTTTAACCTGAAACAAGCCAATTTTAGAACCATTGATAAAATTGACCGTTTGCCCGAACTGTTTATTGGCAATGCGTACAAAAACCTGGTAGGCTCAAAAACGGCCGGTACGTGGGCGTATTTTACGGTGGGTTTGTTGGCTGTTGCTTTGCTGTTGTTGGTAAGTTATTTGTTGAGCTCGGCAGTACTCATTAAAAAAACCGGTTTTTATGGTGGTTTGTTGTTTTTACTGATGGGCTTGTTTTGCTGGTTTATGGCTAGCGAAAACCAAAACCTGGTGAACCAACAAGCGGAAGCCATTATTTTTACCGAAACCGTTACCGTTAAAAGCGAACCCAATACCAACTCTCAAAAACTGTTTACCTTACACGAAGGCACCAAAGTAAATGTGCTGGAGCAAAACAACACGTGGGTAAAAATTAAATTGCCCAACGGTAATGTGGGTTGGTTGGTTGCCGACGATCTGGAAGTGATTTAATGCTTCAGGTAATCGCTGGGGTTAAAAGGCACTTGGTAAATTCTGCTTTGCCCGTTTTCACTTTTGTTAATTTCCTGCAACACGTCTTCAATGGTTTTAAACTGGTAGCTATCGTTAAAAGTGCTTCGCTTACTGGTAAAGTATAGGGTTGAAGCCTGTTCATCAACAAACGGACAATAATCCATGTATTTGGAGTTGATGTTTTCGCCTAAACTGACAGCTTTGCTCCATGTTTGATTTTCGCCTTTAAAGCTGATGTATAGATCGCCACTGCCCAAACCATCGGTTCTGTTGTAGCCGGTAAAAATAAGGTAACTTTCGTTGGGCGAAACAAACGCATTAAATTCGTAACCGGCACTGTTGATGGAATCGCTGAGCGAAACAGGTTCCATGTAATTGTTTTTTTCAAAAGCACTGTAAAAAATATCGTCTTTTCCTTTGGAGCCTGTACGGTCGCTGGTAAAATACAGGTTGTAGTGTTGGCTTATTGCCGGATAAAATTCGTTGTAGGAGCTGTTAACGGGTGCACCCAGATTAATGGGTTCTCCCCAGGGTTTGGTAGTTTCGCTACGTTCTACGTACCAGATGTCGAAATCTTTGGGTGTTGTTGCGGTATCGCTGGTTGGGCGGTTAGAAGCAAAATAAAGCCTTAAACCGTTGGGAGCTAAAAAAGGTTCCAGATCGTTGTAGTTGCCCGAAAAAGAGACCAATGTTGGACTGCTCCAGACACCATTGTTTTTTTGTAGCTGTACAATAACCGAAACTTCGCTTAAGGGGCTTTGTACCGAAACATAAGCTTCTAAACCATTGGCCGACAACGTTAAATCACGAACATTGGAGTAGGTGGAAAGTACTTCTAAAGCAGGGCTTACGGTTTGTGCGTTTACCAAAACACAGTTGAAAAAAGCAAAAAAGAAAAGGAGTTGAGTGGATTTCATGTTACAAAACTACAAAGTATTTTAAATTACCCAACGGTAATATTACGGGTTAACTTATTTTCTAACTGAAATTAACCTTTCTAATAAAAGGAAAAGGTTACATTTATTTTTTTTTCTTAGAGGTGTATAAATATAGATGAAAAGTAAGCTTAATCATTCTGACCAGTCTAATACGCTACCTAAATGGATGTTTTATCTGATAGGTTGCTTTGCGTTTATAATTTATTTAACCACCTTAAAGCATGGATTTGTATTAGATGATATGGCGGTAATTGAGCAAAACAGGTTTGTTCAAAAAGGATTTTCAGGTATACCTGAAATTCTTACCACATTTTATCAAAATGGATATTGGGATGTAAATTCCGGGCTGTACCGTCCTTTTTCATTGGTAATGTTTGCCATAGAATATTCCATTTTTCCTGATTCTCCATTTTTTCATCACTTTATAAATATCTTTTTTTATGCCATCAGTTGCTCCTTACTAATGCTTGTTTTAAGTAAAATCTTTAAAACAATTCATGTGTGGTTCATTTTTTTTACCGTATTGCTTTTTGTTTCACATCCAATACATACAGAGGTTGTAGCTAACATAAAAAGTAGAGATGAAATAATGGCTTTATTCTTTTTTCTGCTGTCTGCCTATTTTTTATACAGGCATGACACAAGAAAAACAAGCGATTACATTTTTTCTACCATTTCATTTGTTTTTGCTCTGCTCTCCAAGGAAGGTGTTGTAGCACTGATTCCATTATTTTTTATTATTGATTATCACAGGTCTGGAGCGTTAAAAAAATGCCTTAGCAGTATATCTCCAATTATTGTTGTTACTATTGTTTGGAGCCTGTATCACCAATACGTTGTTGGTAAATTGGTAATCCATGATTTTTCATACCAGGACAATAGTTTAGTTGCCATAAATTCTATGCTTCAGCAAAAAGCAACAGCATTTGGAATGTTGTTTGACTATGAAATCAAGTCCTTTTTTCCATACCTGATGTCGTATGATTATTCGTTTCCACAGGTAAAACCCATAACCTTTCTGAATCCTGCAGCTTTGCTGGGATTAATTTCATTCGTTCTGGCAATTGGATTTTTCTTTTATTTTTTTAAACGAAAATTCATTTTAAGTTTCGCTATTGCCACCATTTTTTTACCGTTGTTACTGACCGGTAACATCTTTATTATTATTGGTTCTACAATGGCTGATCGGTTTTTATATGTTCCATCTTTAGGAGCAGCCATATTATTGGTTTATATAACTTCCCGGGTACTAAAAAATAATATCGGTAATACATTTAATAAAAACAAAGTTGTCATTCCAATAGGGGTAATCCTGTTAATTTACACCTACAAGACTTATGCAAGAAATAAAGACTGGGCTAGTAACGAAACTTTATTTACCAGTGATGTTGTAAAATCGCCAAATAGTGCCAGAACGCATTATAATTATGCTAAAATAATGGAGGGTAAAGCAGACGAAAATACAACCGGTCAATTTTTTACAGAAGCAATTGAAGGCTACAATAAAGCTATTTTATTAGATAAAGGGTATAGAGATGCCTATATTAACTTAGGGGTATTGTATAAAAAGCAAAACAGACATCAAGATGCATTAACAACTTTCCAAAAGGGATTTAACGTTTTTTCGAACGATAAAGATGTGTTGGGTGGTTTGGGAGAGGCTTATTTTCATCTGGGACAAAAGGATAGTGCTTATTATTATGTTTCTACATCATTACAACATGGCAATAACCTGGTTGGCATTTATTTAATTAAAGGAACATTAGAATTTGAGATGCAAAATTATAAAGCAGCTAGAACTACTTTTGAGGAAGCTTTGGTTCAATACCCTGAAAACATTAACCTTTTAAATAATTATGGAAATGTATTAGGAGCCGATAATAACATGGCTTTGGCAGCTGAGCAATTCCGTAAGGTTTTATCTATTGACCCTAACAACCCCAGTGCTTTACATGGTTTGGCGATGACTTCTAATCATTCTGGAGAGTAGAAAATATAAAGCTACAAAGTATTACTTCATGTTTAGAGCTCTTTTTTTACGTCGTTCACTGCTTTTTTCACTTCTTTACCCATGTATTTAAGTGGCTTAGATTTTACGCCTTTTTTGGCAGGTTTGGCTTTAGCCTTGGTGCTTGATGTTTTTTTTGCAGGTGTTTTTGCTTTTACTTGTGTTTTATTACTAGTAGTGCTTTTGGTTTGACCAAATACACTGGTGTTACACGTAAAACACAATGCAACAACTAATATGGGTAGGAGGTAAGCAGGTTTAAATTTCATGTTCGGTAATTTATTGAGTTAAAGTTAAGCATTTAAACTACCAATATAAATAAAGCTGATTTTCTATTTCAAACCACTCCTTATTTTTTTTACAAACGGGTACTTACGACAGATTGGGATGAAACGTTTACGTATATGAAACGTTTGGCATTTCGAAGCACTTTCCTGTCAAGTTACAAGTACTTTTGATACGGGCTAAAACGCTCGATAACCCACCACTGACTGCCAAATGTTTTATATACGATGTTGTAAAGCGTTTTTTATTCATTCCGTTTTATATATACTTTTCTAATTAGAGGAAATATATTCCTTTTGTATTCCTCATATTCAATTTGTCCGACACCCCAAAAACCAATCTCTTGTTCGTTTGTATGTGATATAGAATTTTGATTTCTTCTGTCAAAAAACTCCGTCACGAATTTAATCTCATTTGTTAAGAATCCATCTTCAGCCATTTTATCCCTAATGTCTTTTGCTGTAACTTGTTTTCCTCCAAGTAAAACCATTTCAAACAAGTTCTGAAATTCATTTAATAAATGATTAAAACAAACATTGTAGAACCCTATTTTTTCGTTAATGTTCCTGAGTTTAATCTGTTGAACCAAAGGAATACTTTTAGATTCAGAAAGAAATTCTTTTTCATAAACACCTTCAAATTTTATAAGTTGGTAATCTGGATTTAACGACTTGTAAAGAAGATGGAAATAATTATTCGAGTTATTTAAAAGGGGATATATCAGTTCTGAAAATTTACTTTTAAAAACCTCATATTCCTGTTCGATTTCTGCTTTTGTAGCTCCCTTTGAATCGGTAATTAAGAACTGAATTTGATGTATAAACCTGTCAACAATTGTAATCTTTTGGGTTAAACTGTTTCCATTTTGCAACGATGTTACAAGAAATTCAAAAAATCGGTTTCTTGTTTCTTTGTCAATTGTAATCAGATGTAATAATACTTTGATTTTGATTAAAATGAAGTCAAGATTATCAAAGTCAGAAAATATACCGCTTTCCTTGATTATTTCTTTAGCCTTGTCGCTTTTCGAATATGAAAGGCAGTTTTTATGTATCAGTATAAAGTTTAAATAAGATGATTTCTTTGCATCAATATCAAGCTGGGGTAAAGATTCTGATTGTATTTTAAGTTCTTTTAGTAAGTCTATGCACTCTTTAAAAATGTCAGGTGCAGGCTTATCTTTAATTTGTAGGCTTAATATTGAATCTTCATATAACTCTTCATAATCGAACTCTTGTTCAAATGGGCTTTCAAATCCAGTCGCATTCAAAAAGTTTAAATGACTGTCAACATCTTTTATTTGAAATCTGTCAGCTTTAGAGGAACTTACGGAAAGTTTTAAGTGTTTAATTAGAAAATCCGCTATTTCGTTTTCAATGTTATAAATTTCTTGACGTATTTCCTTTATCGGTTTTTGTGCATTTTCAGCAAAAATTAAATAAAAGTCATCAACATATCTGATGTAGTTAAACTTACCAGAATTCAAGAATCTGTCAACTATAAACTCGTCAAATTCAGTAAAATAAACTGAACTTAGAAAACTTGAAATAATATTTTGACCAGAAACAGGAATGCCTTTTGAATCTTTTACTAAATATTTTAGAAAGAATTCGATTGCTTCTTTTGTAAATTCATTGAATTGCAGACTTTTTTTTGTTGTTGAATATGACTTCTTATCTACAATGTCAAGAAGTATTTTATGGTCAATTGTATAAAAAAAAGACTTTATATCTACTGATATTGCGTATTTAATTTTCCCTTCCTCTGGTTTTGTCAACGTCTCTTTTAAATGAAGAAATTCTTTATAATCATCGTAATAGTAAATCTTAGATTTTGCGGGTGATTCAAGATTTAAATTTCCGCCGTAAAATACGTTTATTGGCTTTTTCGCATAGATATTTGAAAAATTTGTGATGTACTTGTCTAAAAGTTCTCTAATGAAAAATCCTACAGAGTAGTACAGAACCAACATTTCCCAAGTAAAATAATGAAATTCTCTAATCTTATATGCTCTTTGAACTCCGTAAAAATTAATAACTTGAAAGAGGTCATTGAAATAGTAGAAACAGTCTCTTTTAACAAAGTCTTTATAAAAAGATTCTGAATCAATTGTAGTTCCAGAATTTCGATAAGTAGTAAAGTCAATAGTATTATACAAAGGGCTATCTTGACTTAATTGCAAATCAAGCAATTCAAGAGCCATTTTTATATGTCTTTCCTTTATGTAATATCCAAGGTTAAATATCTGTGCCATGGTTCTCTTTTAAAATGCTTTACAACATCCGAATAAGTACACCGGTGTACTTATTCGCAATGTGTGTTTACCAAATGTAAAAAATAACTTAATGGGTATTTTTTAATTTTTTAGAACTTATTAACAGTTTGTAAATTAAGTATTTATACTTAATTTTTGGTGTTTGGTAAGTAGGGGGTATAATAATACTATGGTGTCACACTGAGCTTGTCGAAGTGTCTTTTAAGTTGTTATGCCAATTCTATAAAATAAAGAAGATCCTTTACTTCGACTTTGCTCAGTATAAACTAGGCTCAGGATGACAAGAAAAGAAAGATGACGTAGAGAAATTCCTCTTTCGCAATAACGAAAAAAAAACGGGTAAAAAATTGCTTCTTTACCCGTTGTATATGTTGTAGTGTGGTGTTTTAGTTGTTTTTGTAATTTTCCGGAGCAGTTTCCAGCACTTCCATTTCAGTCATTTCTTTGTCGGTTACCATTTTATCGTCAAACGTGCTTTGTTCCAGTTCTTTCTCCAGGTTTAGGCTTTTGTCTTCTGGTCCGGCTAACGCATTTTCTTCTTTGTTAAATTGATAGCTTTGGTCAACATCGGTACCGGCTTTATTGGCTTGCAACGATTTAAACGCATACATACGAGCTTGTTTAGAGTGTAAAATTGCTCTGTGCGGGTTTTTCATGGCAAACATTTTCTTGGCTTGTTTTTGGTGTGCTACTGCTTTAGCTAAATCGCCGGTGTAGTTTTTGTTTTTGGCAACAGCAATTTTAGCTTTAACAATAACATAGTGTGTACGTTTTAACACCTTTTGTGCATGTACCATACTCTGGTGTTTTGCATTTTGCATCGATTGTGGTCCCTTTGCAGGATGTGCTTTCATTGGTCGATTTTGAGCATTTACTGATCCTGCAACTACCAACATTAAGGTTAATGTACTTGCTGCAACAATTTTGATGTAGTTTTTCATATCGGATTATTTTTAGTTTTTATTTTTCGGTTTACACTTAACAATAGTTGTGCCATTAATTCCATTAAAATCATTGTCCGTTTGAGTGTCCCGCATTTCTGCGGGACGTATCGAAAACCAATGATTTGCTAAAAAGCCATTCTCGATATATTCCGCATTTCTGCGGAATACTCGAATGGACAGTTTAGCTAATTTAACACTTTTTTGCCTTTGCTTTTTCGTATTCTACAACTTACCACTTTGTACTCCGGGCACATGGCTTCGGTATCGTGTTCGTTAGAAGTAATGTTGTTCAGCATTATTTCCGGAAAGTGGAAAGTAGAGCTTAAAATACCAGGTTTTACTTCGTCGGTAATTTTTGCTTTAATATCCACTTTTCCTCGTGGCGATTCCACACAAACCATATCACCATCTTTAATGGAATTGGTTTTTGCATCGGCAGGGTTAATCAGCAATACATCTTCGGTTAAAATATCTACATTACCTGTCCTTCGGGTCATGGCTCCACAGTTGTAGTGCTCCAGTTCCCGGTTAGTGGTAATAATGTAAGGATAATCTTTGCTGTATTTTTGCAATTCGTTGCTTTCTTTAAAAGGGTAAAAGAAGAATTGACCTTTACCATGCTTAAATTGGGTGAGGTGCAAACGTTTAGTTCCTTTACCATCGTGTAATACCGGCCATTGTTTACCACTGTTACCTAAAGCACTCCATTTAACACCTTCAAA
This sequence comes from Flavobacteriales bacterium, assembly GCA_050248475.1. Classification (GTDB taxonomy): domain Bacteria; phylum Bacteroidota; class Bacteroidia; order Flavobacteriales_E; family Vicingaceae; genus Vicingus. Next base: position 144,511 of record JBFWSH010000003.1, on the reverse strand, counting down.
AAACGGTACAATTTGAGATATTTCCTGCAGCATGTTGTCTGCCGTGTAATCGCATTGGTCGTAACCCATTTTACGCATCATTTCTACAATAATCTGACCATCGGGCTTGGTTCCTTCTATGGGTTCAACCACACGTTGTACACGCTGTATTCGTCGCTCACCGTTGGTAAAGGTGCCTTCTTTTTCTAAAAACGAAGAAGCAGGAAGTACAACGGTTGCCAGTTTAGCAGTTTCGGTCATAAACAATTCTGAAACCACCAACATATCCAGATTCGATAATGCTTTAATAACCTTTTGTGTGTTAGGATCGGTTTGTACCACATCTTCACCAATAATCCACAAGGCTTTTAAGTCGCCACTAATGGCTGCATCAAACATTTCGGGTATTTTATAACCTACATGGCTGGGTACTTTAGCACCGTAAAAAGCATTATACTGTTTGTTTACATTAGCATCAGTAACATCCAAATAACCAGCACCTTGGTGTGGTTGTGCACCCATGTCGGCAGCACCTTGTACATTGTTTTGTCCACGCAACGGATTTACTCCTGAACCTTTTTTACCAATGTTACCTGTAATCATGGCTAAATCGCCAATCAATTGTACGGTATAAGTACCCTGAGTATGCTCGGTAACTCCCAACCCATGAAACTCCATAGCCGCATGTGCTTTAGCATAAGCCATTGCTGCTTCACGAACCAAAGCTTTGTCCACACCGGTAATTTCCTCCAGTTCGTTCATGTCGAGTTTCAGAATTTCTTCTTTCATCTCTTCATAACCTTCGCAACGGGAAGTAATAAAGTCTTTATCTTCCAAGCCTTCGTTAATGATGTAATACAACATCATGTTTAACAAGGCTACATTGGTTCCCGGCCGTAGTTGCAAGTGGTAGGTAGCGTATTTTGCTAATTCTATTTTTCGAGGATCAACCACTATGCTGGTTACCCCTTTCATCATTTTTTGTTTGATTCGTGCCCCCGTAACAGGGTGAGCATCGGTAGGGTTAGCACCAACTATAAAAATACAATCGGTAAACTCTAAATCGACAACCGAATTGGTGGCTGCCCCGGTACCAAAGGTCTTTTGCATACCCAATGCAGTAGGAGAGTGGCACACCCTTGCACAACAGTCAATGTTGTTGGTTCCAATTACCGCACGAATAAACTTCTGCATCAAATAATTTTCTTCGTTTGGTGTACGTGCCGACGAAATTCCGGCAATGGCATCTGGTCCAAACTCTTTTTTAATGCTGGTAAATTGTTTTGCCATGTAATCGTACACTTCATCCCAACTCACAGGTTCCAGTTTTCCTTTTTTACGAATCATGGGTGTTTTTAATCGTTCGGGGTGGTCGTAAAACTTAAAGGCATATCGTCCTTTTAAACAGGTGTGTCCGGCGTTTACTTCGGCATCATAAGGTGCTTGAATGGATTTTATTTTGCCGTTTATGGTCGATACTTCTAAATTACAACCTACACCACAGTAAGTGCAAACAGTACGTGTTTTTTTAGTGGCTTGTATTGATTTGGATTGAAACACATCAGAAATGGCGTTGGTTGGACAAGCCTGTGAACATGCACCACAACTTACGCAATCGGAATCCATAAAGGAATTGTCTAAGCTTTTGGCAATGTGTGCATCAAAACCTCTGCCTGCCATGGTTAACACCATTTCTCCCTGAACTTCATCACAAGCTCTTACACAGCGGTAACAGTTTATACATTTCGAAAGTTCTGAGCGCATGTAAGGGTGCGAAGCATCTTTTTCCCTGTCTAAATGGTTAGCTCCGGCAGGGTATCGTACCTGCGTTATTCCCACACGGGCAGCAACATCCTGCAATTCGCAGTTTCCGTTTACCTCGCACGTTAAACAATCAAGTGGGTGGTCGGTTAATACCAGTTCTACAATGTTTTTACGTAGTTTTTGTACGTTTTCGGTTTCGTGATAGATGTAGCTGTTCTCTGCAACAGGAGTATGGCATGATGCTACCGTTTTGGTTTTACCATCTTTTTCCAATGCCACATCAACGCTACATACTCTACAGGAACCGAAAGGATCCAGATTAGGAGCATCGCAAAGGGTAGGAATGGATTTTTTTCCTTCAATACGTTTTACAAAATTTAAAATGGTTTCACCATTTTTGTAATGATAGGGTTGGTTATTGATGTATGCTATCTTCATATGTAGATATTTATTGTTTTTTATTTGTCATATGGAATACGCCATGTTTTTTTTTATTGATGATTGTATTCTTCAGCACGTGGCTATTTCATAATAAGATATTTAAATATCCAAATTTTTTAATTTAAAAGTATAGCTAGAATCCTCTCTGGTATAGCTTCCTTCCATTTGTTCGGTCAGGGTATCTATTAACTCTAATCCAAAATGATGGTCATCATCGTTAATGTTTTTCCAGTTACCGTTATCCTGATATTTTAATTCAAATGATTGATTGTTGGTTCCACTAATTGTTATCGATATTTCATTGTTGTTGATTTGATTAAAAGCATGTTTAAACGAGTTGGATAGCAATTCGTTTAACAATAAACCCAGTGGTACAATGGTTTTTAAACCAATGTTATTGTAATCCGATTGTATGGTTGTTTTAACATTGTCGTCCATTGCAAGACTAGCAAATATTTCGTTGACCAAATCATTGATATACGATTCTAAATTTACATTGGTTAAATCGGTCGATTGGTATAATTTTCGGTGTATCAGTGCCATGGTCATTACTCGACTAATCGATTCGTCGAATTTTTCTTGTACTTCTGGTGTTAGGTTTTGTTTTTGCAAACGCAATAAACTGGTAATAATTTGCAAGTTGTTTTTTACCCGATGATGAACCTCTTTCATCAACACAATGTTTTCCTCATTTTTTGTAGTGATGAGTTTATTGCTTTTTTCAAGTATCAATTTGTTTTCTAAAAGGGTTTCGTACGAGTACTTGTAAAATTGTACAAATTGATGAATAATAGTACTTATTGAGATGAAAGCAACCGTAACTTCGGCATAAACCGATAAGGTAGAAATGAAATCAAATTCACGTAAAGAAGTTAAGTTAGTTTGCATATTAAAGGCAAAATAGTTGGCAATAATCAGCAAGTTGATTATCAAAAAAACCACTCCCATTTTAATACTTACACCCCAATAAGCTAGTAGTATAATTAGTATCATCCATAATAAATCGCCATAATGGATTTCTTCAGTAAAAAAGTTTAAGGTATAAAATGCTAAAATAGAACCAATGGAGCAAAGAGTTAAATAGACTACTCGGTACTTTTTGGTTTTTTTAAGGTAAATTAGTTCAACTATTGGGATAATGGTACAAATCGCATAAACAATACTGTTTCTAACAGAATTAAACGACTCAAAAATAGTGAGCAAGGCAAACAAACCAGAAAAAAGAAAACACAAGCGTAAAGCAAGCGTATATTTTCCTCTTTCGTAGAAGTCGTCTATTTCAATATCTTTCGAAAAAAATCCCACAATTATATAAAATAAGGTTTTAGTTCGTCGTTAAAATACTCTAAAGCATTTCTTACAGGCAAAGGAATTCCTCCGCCATGGGCACATAAAGATCCCTGTTGTAAAGTGGTTAATAAATCATTGAACAGTTCACGGTCTATTTTGTAATTTTCGTTGATGGCTTTTGTAGCAAGTTCATGCCCTCGTTTAGTCCCCAATCGGCATGGAAAACATTTTCCACAACTCTCGTAAGCGGCAAAATCAAACAAATGCTCAATGTATTTCATCATCGAAAAATCAGCAGGGATACATACTATAGATGCATGCCCCAATAGAAACCCTTGTTGAGCAAACGATTCAAAATCAATACTCAAGTCCTTAATTTTCGAAATAGGTACAATTCCACCTAATGGACCGCCAATTTGCATGGCTTTAACTGGAGTTTTAAAACCACCACCTAGTTTATTTACCACAGTTTCTAATGGTGTACCCATTTCCACTTCGTAAATACCGGGGTTTTTAAAGAAACTATCCAAACAAACCAATTTCGTTCCTTTCGATTTTTCTGTTCCTAGTTTTGCATAAGCATCGCCACCGTTTTTAATAATAGTGTAAACGGCAGCCAAGGTTTCTACATTGTTTACAATAGTTGGTTTATTAAACAAACCTTGTTGAGTGGGAAAGGGTGGGCGAGTACGAACTTCTGGTCGCTGACCTTCAATAGAATTAATTAAAGCAGTTTCCTCGCCGCATATGTAAGCTCCTTGCGCTTTTATTATTTTAAAATCGAAATTAAAATGTGATTTAGCTATGTTTTTACCTAGCAAATTTGCTGCACGAAGCTCGTCAATAGCACGCTGTACAATTTCAATGGCTTCAGGGTATTCTGCTCTTATGTATAACACCCCCCATTCGGCACCTGTAATATATCCGGCTATCATCATTCCAAATAATACCGAGTGTGGCTGTTCTTCCAATAAATAACGATCGGAATAAGCTCCCGGATCGCCTTCGTCGGCATTACAAATAATAAATTTAGTATCGCTTTTTTCGTTTTTACACGCTTCCCACTTAAAAGCCATAGGGAAACCGGCTCCACCACGACCCCGAATGTTCGATTTTTTAATTTCATTTAAAACCTCATCTGTCGATTTTTTAAGGGTAGTTTTTAATAAAGCGTAATGCTTGTCAAATCCGTCAAAAGAAGCAGTAAGCACTTCGTTTGTTGCTTTTACATTGTATTTTGAAAGTTTAGTTTTTAAGTTTGATACCTGAAAGTTGTTAATATCATCACCAGAGTAATTTTTACCGTTGTAATAAAAAGCACTGTTCTCGTAACAACGACCCAGACAGGTCATGTGCCCAATTTCATTAATGCTAAAATGCTTTTCTAGTTTCGATTTTACTTCATCTTGTTTTCCAGCACAAACACACGCACTTCCGTTACAGATGTACACTTTTTTACCTTTGTTTTCTTCTTTGGTAAAATCATAAAAAGAGGCTGTTCCGTAGGTATTTCCTTTACCAATAAGAAATTCGTTAGCCAATTTTTCTAACGCTTCGGCAGACGGGGTGCCATTTTCTCTGGCAGCTTCTCCAATTTTTTCGAAGAGATTATTGGTAAGGCCTTTTCTGCCGGATAATTCGCTTAAATTTTTAGACATGTGTGTAAGTTTGCCCTAAATTTAATAAATATTCACCTAAAGCAAAACCAGATTTTGTAAATTCGTTTTTTATTAAAATGTATTATGACTATTAAAACAACCGAAGCAGATTCTAATTACGATGGTTTAGATAAAATGAGTGTAATAGAACTACTCAAAAATATTAATAATGAGGACAAGACTGTTCCATTTGCTATAGAGAAAGAATTGGTAGCTATAGAAAATTTGGTAAACATAATTATCGAAAAATTAAAATTGGGTGGACGATTGTTTTACATGGGGGCAGGTACAAGCGGGCGACTGGGTGTGGTAGATGCTTCGGAATGTCCGCCAACTTTTGGTGTGCCACATGGTTTGGTAGTAGGTTTAATAGCTGGCGGAGATTTAGCTATACGTAAAGCAGTTGAATTTGCAGAAGATGATAAGGAGCAAGGTTGGAAGGATTTACAAGCACAAAAAATAACGGTTAACGATGTGGTGGTAGGTATTGCTGCTTCTGGTTCTACACCTTATGTAATTGGGGCTTTGGAGAAGTGTAACGAAAACAACATTGTAACAGGCTGTATTACTTGCAACAAAGGAAGTAAACTGGCTGAAGTGTCTCAATTTTCTGTAGAAGTGGTTGTAGGGCCAGAGTTTGTTACAGGAAGTACACGTATGAAATCAGGTACCGCTCAAAAACTGGTTTTGAATATGATTTCAACCTCGGTAATGATAAAGCTAGGCAAGGTTAAAGGTAATAAAATGGTGGATATGCAATTGAGTAATGATAAATTGGTTGACCGTGGTACACAAATGATTATGAACGAATTGAACATTGATTATCAAACAGCCAACAAACTTCTTTTGGAATTTGGTAGTGTTCGAAAAGCGGTAGATGCTTACAAAAAATAATTAAGCATAGCTATCAATCATCAATTGTAATATTTCTTGTGCAGCCTTACTAATTTTAGTCCCGGGTCCAAAAATACCAACTGCTCCAGCCTTAAATAAGTATTCATAATCTTGTGAAGGAACAACTCCACCAACTATTACTAAAATATCTTCTCTGCCTAGTTTTTTTAATTCTTCAATTGCCTGAGGAACAAGTGTTTTGTGTCCTGCAGCTAAAGAAGAGATTCCGAGTATATGTACATCGTTTTCAACAGCTTGTTTAGCAGCTTCGGCAGGAGTTTGAAACAATGGTCCGATGTCCACGTCAAAACCCATATCGGCATAAGCAGTGGAAACTACTTTTGCACCTCTATCATGTCCGTCTTGCCCCATTTTGGCAATCATAATACGTGGCCTTCTACCATCCAATTCAGCAAATTGGTCAGCCAATGCTTTGGCTTTTATAAAATCTTTATCTTCCATAGATTCATTGCTATAAACACCACTAATTGAGCGTATTTGTGCCTGATAACGACCATAAACTTCTTCTAAAGCATCAGAAATTTCGCCCAACGTAGCACGTTCTTTTGCTGCTATAACAGCCAACTCTAATAAATTTCCGTTGCCTGTTTTAGCTACTTCTGTCAGTTGCTTTAACGCAGCTTTTACTTTTTCGTTATTTCTGGTTGCTTTTATATGGTTTAAACGCTCAATTTGGCTTTTTCTAACTTGTTGGTTATCTACTTCTAAAATGTCTAAATTACCTTGATTTTCAACAGTGTATTCGTTTACACCAACAATAATTTCTTTGCCGGAGTCAATGCGAGCTTGTTTACGGGCTGCAGCTTCTTCAATACGTAGTTTAGGAATACCTTTTTCAATCGCTTTAGCCATTCCTCCATTTTGTTCCACTTCTTCAATCAGTTTCCAGGCTTTTTCCGCAATTTCATTGGTTAAGCTTTCCACATAATACGATCCTCCCCAGGGGTCAACTGTTCTGCAAATTTCAGTTTCTTCTTGCAAGTAAATTTGTGTATTACGGGCAATTCGTGCCGATGTGTCAGTTGGCAAAGCAATGGCTTCATCCAAAGCATTAGTATGAAGCGATTGTGTGCCACCCAAAGCAGCAGCCAACGCTTCTATACAAGTACGAGCCACATTGTTATAAGGGTCTTGTTCTGTTAAACTCCATCCACTGGTTTGGCAATGTGTACGTAATGCCAACGATTTTTCATTTTTTGGATTGAATTGTTTTACAATTTTTGCCCACAACATACGTGCAGCACGCATTTTGGCAATTTCCATAAAGTGATTCATGCCAATTGCCCAAAAAAATGATAAGCGAGGAGCAAAAGCGTCGATATCCATTCCCGAGTTTACTCCGGTTCTTAAATATTCTAATCCGTCTGCTAAAGTATAGGCCAATTCAATATCTGCAGTAGCTCCTGCTTCTTGCATGTGGTAACCTGAAATACTTATAGAATTGAATTTTGGCATATTCGCCGAGGTGTATTTAAAGATATCGGCAATAATTTGCATGGATGGAAGAGGGGGATAGATATAGGTATTCCTCACCATAAATTCTTTTAGAATATCATTTTGAATGGTTCCCGCCAGTTCCTCGGGTTTAACACCCTGTTCTAATGCAGCAACAATGTAAAAAGCCATAATGGGTAAAACGGCACCGTTCATGGTCATGGAAACAGACATTTTATCTAATGGAATTTGGTCAAAAAGTATTTTCATGTCCTCCACCGAATCAATAGCAACACCTGCTTTGCCCACATCACCTTCAACTCTTGGGTGATCAGAGTCATAACCCCGATGTGTAGCTAAATCGAAGGCCACAGACAATCCTTTTTGTCCTGCAGCTAAATTTCTACGGTAAAATGCATTAGATTCTTCTGCTGTACTAAAACCAGCATACTGGCGAATGGTCCATGGCTGCATTACGTACATGGTAGAGTAAGGGCCTCTTAAGTTTGGAGCCAATCCTGCACCAAAATTTACATGATGTAATTCTTTAATATCTGCTAACGAATATGCAGGTTTAACTATTACCTGCTCAGCAGTTAACCAGTTATCGACGTTTGGAGAAATTATTTTCTTCTCTGTTGATTTTTGATATGTTGTATTAGAAAAATCTGGTTTCATTTTTAATGTTAATTATAATTTCTTAACCACTCTATTGCACCTTCCTTTGTCTTAAACATTTGCATCGGAATTTGAGGTTTAAATAAAGTGATGATAGTATGTGTAATAAATCTGATTACAAATGAATCTTCAAGTATTGCAGAGGCTGTTGCAAAAAGATGGATGTTTTTGGCAACATAATCCCTTTCTTCAAATCCAAATGATGTCACATTACGGTTATCGCTTATGAAAGGTCTCGGAACACCATTAGATATTTCAATTAGATTTTTTAACATAATTACCAATTGATCTTTATTTACGGTGGTTATTCCTTTTGCAGGTTCAAAAGTTAAAATATTATCTGAACGTAATTCAATGGTTCCAAAGTCCAACTCTACAGATTTAATAATTTCGATATGTGGGACATTATTAGGCATTAGCGGTTATAATGTTCGATTCAATTTTATTTGCGAACACAATTTGTTGTAATACAGGTAGAATTACGTTTTGAATGGAGTGATTTTGTTTACGGGTAGAATGGATAAATCCTGATTTATTCTGATGTTTGTTGACACCAAGCAAAGTTCTTTTACCAGTTTGATATTCTTCCTGTTTTTGTTTGGCAACCAGATGTATAGATTCCTGGATAAATCCGTTTTTAATGTTGGTTAAAAAACCACCTTTTTGTTCAATTTCTTTAAACAGTTGTAACGATTTTTCTACCATTTCATCAGTTAATGACTCAATGTAATATGCTCCGTTGGAAATATCATTTACTTTATCAAAGAATGATTCTTCTTTAATGATATGCTGAATATTAAGAGCTATTCGTTCTGAAAAATCAGTGGAATTTTCGTAATTCACATTAAAAGGAATAACAGTAATACTGTTTGATCCACCAATTATTGCTGACATAGCTTCTGTAGTAGCTCTTAAAATATTGTTGTGAGCGTCAAAACTGGTATAATTGGTAGCCGATGTAGTGGAATGAATGTAGGTATTAGCATTAGCTACACCATATTCTTTTAAAATCAATTCCCATAAAATTTTTGCAGCACGAATTTTAGCGATTTCAAAAAAGTAGTTGGAACCAATTCCAAAATTAAAACTGATTTTATCAGCAATGGTATTAATGTCAATTCCTCTTTCTGTTAAAGTATCCAGGTATTCAACAGTTTGAGAAAAAGAATAGGCCAATTCCTGAATAATGGTAGCTCCTGCATTATTAAAATACAAGCCGTTTATAGCAATGGTCCTTAATGAATTTTTAATTGAATTGAGTTGATAAAGTTGATCTAAATCGTCTTTTTCACTGGTATTCCAGTTGCCTGAAAGAAGTAATTCTCCATAATAATCATAAGTAACAGAACCTTTTAGTTGATCCATGTTTATGTTTCTTTTTTCGCAGTATGATGAAAGAAAACTTAAAGTTTGGCCAGGATTGGAGTTGTAAAAATGTAGATGAATAATTTCAATTTCTATATTGCTTAGTAGTGCATCAAAATCTTGTTGAGAAGAGATTTTTCCATTAAACTGAATAGCATTGGCACCTCTACTCAGTAAAAATAATGCGTTGCTATTTCCTTCTTTAATGGTAGTGATTTCAACTTTCCCTCTAATTTCCCAACTACGATTAGCGGAATTTAAATTATAATTTTTAGAACGGTTATTGATTAAATTTTCTTGATTATAAAAAGGTTGAACAGCAATACCTTCAATAGAATTCCAAATCAAATTCTCATTAAAGTTTTTCCCTTTTAGGTCTTTAATAATTTTTTCCGTCCATTGTTGATGAGAAACTTCATCAAAATCGTTAAATAACCCCATTCTAAATAAGTTGTTTAACTACAAATTTAACAAAATGATTGATATTACTCAATTTGAGACTATGAAAAGCAGCGTTATTTCTCTTCTTCAAAGACAAAAATTTCTTCATTGTCTTTTTTCATAAAATATTTTTCGCGTGCAAATTTTTCTAAAGTAACAGGATTGGTAGTTAAATCATTAAGTTCTTGCCTGGTTTGTTTAAGTTCCTCAATAAAATAAGCTTTATCTTTTTCTAAAGAATTTAGCTCTTTAATAAAGTCGTATTGAGTAAAAAAATTGTTTTGATCAAAAAATGCCACCCAAACTACAAATACTATAATAGTAATACTGTACTTGTTTTTAAACCAATTTGGAATTTTCTTTAACATAACATCAAAAATATGTAGATTTTATAGTAGTGGTGTAACTGGCTTCACATTCTAATTAACAAGTGTTTGTTAAAAGTTTTGCAACTTTTTTATGTGGAATTAATAATTAATCGTAATATTGCGATTAATGGGAGCAACTAAATCAAATCAATTTACAATAGAACAGAATAAATTAGCGGATTTATTTAAGGCTTTAGCTCATCCAGCTCGCATTGCTATACTTCAACTTCTTATCAAAAAAAAATCATGTATTTGTGGTGATATTGTTGATGAACTGCCTCTTTCTCAATCAACCATTTCACAACATTTAAAAGCATTAAAAACAGCAGGCATAATTCAAGGAGATATCAGTGGCGTAAGAACCTGTTATTGTATTAATCCAACAATATGGAGCGAAATAGATGATTTAACGAAACAATTTTTAAACAGTTATAATCACATTGAAAAATGTTGTTAAGATTAAAAACCACATAGATACAAAGTTTATGTAATGAAAAAATGGGAAGAAGAAATATAGCTAACATAGTTTTTCCGATAAAATCGGAAAAATACTATTGTGTTGCTTTTAAGACTTGGTTTTTATGAGTAACAAAGGAACTATGTCATTATGTGGTTAAAATGATTAAATAAGTTTATTAATAAAAATAAAAGTTATGAAAAACGCAGAAGAATTAAAACAGCTAGTAAAAGATAAATACAGCGAAATTGCTTTGCAATCGAAAACAGAAAATGAAACCAGTTGTTGTGGCGCTGGTGGGTGTTGCACCGTTGATTACGCTGTTTTTGCTGAAGATTATACCAAACTGGGAGGCTACAATGCTGATGCCGATTTAGGTTTAGGTTGTGGAATACCAACAGAATTTGCTCAAATAAAAGAAGGCGATACTGTGTTGGATTTAGGCTCTGGGGCAGGAAACGATTGTTTTGTTGCCAGAGCATTAGTGGGTGAAAAAGGTAAAGTTATTGGGGTGGATATGACCGAAATAATGATTGATAAAGCCAGAGAAAATGCTGAAAAACTGAATTTTAATAATGTAGAATTTAGACTTGGTGACATAGAGAACTTACCGATAGGTGGGAACCGAATAGATGTAGTTATTAGCAATTGTGTATTAAATCTTGTTCCTGATAAAGAAAAAGCTTTTGCTGAAATGCATAGAGTGTTAAAAGCTGGTGGGCATTTTAGCGTTTCTGATGTGGTTTTGAAGGGCGACTTACCAGGCAACTTAAAAAATGATGCTGAAATGTATGCTGGTTGTGTTTCAGGAGCAATCCAGTTAGATGATTATATGAACATAATTCGTCGAGCTGGATTTGTAGAAGTGAGCAACCAAAAAGAAAAATTAGTGGTTTTGCCTACCGAGATTTTAAGTAAATACCTTTCTGCACAGGAAATCGAAGCATATAATAAAGGAGAATTTGGTATTTTTAGTGTTACCGTTTACGGACAAAAACCATGTTGCAATCCAAAATCGGGATGTTGCTAAAATGGTAAAAGAACGCTGTTGTACTAAAAAAAAGTACATACACTGATTTAATAAGATTAAATATGATTTTTTTATATCAAATAAAATTAAAATCATATTGTTGTCATAACAAAATCTGCGTTATCAGTGTTCAATTTTTTAATAGTAAATAGTAATTTAAGATTTAATAAATGAGCAGAAATTATTTTATAGAAATAATTGGCACCTTTTTTTTAGTGTTCGTCGGTTGTGGTGCAATGGTTATCAATACCGAAATGAATGGTGTTATCAGTCATGTAGGGGTAGCCATGAGCTGGGGTTTGATTGTTATGGTGTTGATTTATGCCGTAGGCGATATTTCTGGAGCACATTTAAACCCCGCAGTAACGTTAGGTTTTTGGGTAGCTAAACGATTTAATGGTAAAGAAGTTATTCCTTACATTACAGCTCAGGCTATTGGTGCACTAGCAGCAGCTTACAGTTTAAAATTATTATTTCCGCTTAACGAAACTTTAGGCGCAAGTTTGCCTTCGGGAACCTGGCAACAGTCGTTTGTATTTGAGGTTATTTTAACCTTCTTGCTCATGTTTGTTATTTTAAATGTATCAACCGGAGCAAAAGAAAAAGGAATAATGGCAGGTGCAGCAATTGGAGCAACAGTTGGTTTAGAGGCCATGTTTGCAGGTCCAATTTGTGGCGCGTCGATGAACCCTGTAAGGTCTATTGGTCCAGCATTGGCGTCTGGTCAAACACAGCACTTATGGGTATATGTAGTTGCTACTATTTTGGGTGCTGTTCTAGCTGTTTTTGCTTTTCAATTAACTCGTAAAAAAGAACATGTAGTAGAAAATTAATAAAAAAATCGCCAAGCATAAAGAGAAAACACTTATCGTTCTTTGCGATTTTTTTCTTTGTATACTCTGCGGTTAAAAAAAATTATTAAAAAAGTTTGAGATGAAAAAAGTAGTATTTGTGTGTGTAGAAAATTCGTGCAGAAGCCAAATGGCAGAGGCTTTCGGTAAAATGCACGGAAAAGGAATTATAGAAGTATACAGTTCGGGTTCAAGACCATCGGGTATTGTAAATCCAAAGGCTATAGCGAGTATGGCTGAAGTGGGTTATGATTTAAGTAAGCACCATTCTATTGGTTTAAATGAATTGCCACAAATAAATTGGGATTATGCCATAACCATGGGATGCGGTGATGAATGCCCGATGATAAAAGCCAACCATAGAGAAGATTGGGGTTTACCTGATCCAAAACACATGGAACCAAAAGAATTTGCTCAAGTTAGAGATATTATTGAACGTGAAGTGATGGATTTAATTGAAGACATTAAAAAAGAAAAGAGAGCTTAATTAAGCTCTCTTTTTTTAACCCTAATTTAGTGCTAATTGTTTATCCTTGGGATGTTGAACCTCATAGTTAAAACTTAGTTTTTTTGTCTCTTTTTGGGGTAATTTCAATTTCCAGATTAAATAACCCGTTTGCTCTTTAAACTCTGCTTTGTCTTTGTTTTTTAATTCAACCTTTATGTCTTTATCAGTTGATATAGGTAATTGATCTTCTATAATTAAATCTATTGCAGCTAATAGGTTATTTTTAACCACAATTTCAAAACCATAATCTTTAACCTTATTTCCACCAAGTACTTTATCTTTATCTATAATTTTTAATGCAGTTCGCTTAGCTGAAATACGTTCTTCACGACCTAAATCTATAGCTAAAGAATCACCGGTTATGGTAGTGTTTATTGCTGTTTGACCAATATAAGTACCATCAAAATAAATGTTTGCAGAGGCAGGTAATAAATTTAATTCCTCAAATCCTCTAATGTTTGCCACTAAAAAGGCATTGTTATCCATTTTTGGAACCATGTAATATTTAAACTCGGCTGGTAGTTTTTCTTCTTTAACTGCAACAATGTGTTTGTCGCCATCAGAAGGAATGGAGTATGGGGTGTTTAAATTAAATTCAACGTTGGTAAAGCTCTCGGTCATTGTGGTGTAATAAGCACTACTTTCAGCATCACTTAATATCACATCCTCATCTAAATATTTGTCACTTTTTTCTTTTGCCATTTGTGGTCGAGCAACACCCCCATAAACTGAAGTTGATCGTGTGTTTTGATTGTTATAAGGATTGTAATAATTTAAGTACCAGACTGGCAATACTGGTTTTACTTTACTTTTGTAAGGATTGTTGGTTGATAACTTCAATTTAACATCATCCCAGTTTTCACCTGTATTTTGAATAATATTGGCTTTATACGTTAACGCAATGGGTTCATTAATTTGGTTGGCTCTTAAATCGTAGCTTGGCGTCCACGATGCACCAGAAACCATATAGTTTAAAATTAGTTTACCACTTATAGCCAGATCAGTTTTAACCGTAATTATTACTTTGTGGTTAGGAAGCATCGGTTTCTGTGAATATTGTTTAACTAGTTCTTGGTTATAGGTGTTTAGTCTTTCTTGCAATTTGTTTAATCTTTTTTGAGTTTTCGATTCCGCTTTTTTAGCCAAAATTAATTTAGCATTAATGTCGTTGTATTTTTCTCTTAAGAAAGCCAAGGCGTCTTTTAATAAAGCTAACGAATCGCTTTTCATGCTTTTGTTTCCAATTAAAAATTGTTTTTCGGTTTCCAATACTTCCTTATTAAAACGTATTTCTTCCAAATCGAAATTAACCTGTTCAATGGAATCATTAATAGCGGCTAACTGATTAAGGACAGAAACAGGATATTTGTTTTGTTGATTTGAGTAATCAGGTTGTTCAATCAGGTATTTGGTATCTAAAATAATAAAATCGCCTTTTCCACTCACTTGTAAACTGTTGGCATTAACATATTGAGGCAGGCTATCAATAGTCAGATTATAAACACCTTTACCGATATTAAAATAGGCTTCTCTATTTATTTGAGCACCGTTTAAGAAGACAGTCACATTTTTAATTTTAGAATTTAAATGTTCTTTATTATTTGCAAATGCCGTTGAAATGGAAATAATAATTAGTGTGCAAGCAATATACTTTTTCATGATTTTATAGTTTCGTTAATAACTTTTTTTCTATTGGATGATGCTTTTTTAATTATTCCATATTTTTATTTAAAATTTTTACCTGAATGAAGTATAGAATCCTTACAGATGATGAATTAAAAGAGTTGGAAGAAGATTTTAAACATTTTTTAATTGCCAATCAGATTTATGATGAAGAATGGGTGCAATTAAATAAAACCAACGATAAACGAGTAACAGAACTTGTTGAAATGTTTAGTGATATTGTTTTTGAGAAGGCATTGGGTAACATTAAGTTTTTAGAATATTTAAATAAAAGTGGTATTAGTGCATTCCATTGCAATAAAGAAGAAATGGTGTTGATTGGTATTTCTTCAGAAAAAGAAAGCATTGATTTTACTAAACATACTTTTGAAGATTTTAAAAATGATTTAACTATTTTTAAAACTATTAAACCCTATGTAAAACAACGGGAGATCGAAATTTTTGAATTGTTAAATTCGGGATGTACAATAATTGAAGAGGAACGGTTTAAAAAAATAGAATTGGCTTATACCTATTCCGCCAAATCAGCAAAAAACTAATGAAAATTAAATTAACTGTACTGTTAATGCTTGGATTTATTGGGTTAAATGGTCAAACCATCTCTCAATTAAAAACCGAATTGAATAATTTGTTGTTGGATGCCGATTTAAAGAATGCTACTATTTCTTTTTCTGCTATCGATTTAAATACTAAACAAGTAGTAGCTGAATTAAACCCTTTACAAAGTGTAGTACCTGCATCGGTTACTAAACTGATAACAACAGCTACTGCAATAGAATTATTAGGTGCTGACTTCCAGTTTACCACTTCCATTTACTATAATGGATACATTGATTCTGTTCATCATATTCTACATGGAAATATTGTTATTAGAGGTGGTGGTGATCCCGCTTTGGGATCCGACCGTTACGAAAAACATTATGGTAACTTTATGAGTGATTGGGTCAATGCAATAAAAGCTTTAGGTATTGATTCCATAAATGGGAAAGTAATAGGTGATGCTTCCTATTTTAACGAACAAATGATTCCTTCTACTTGGATATGGGGTGATGTGGGCAACTATTATGGAGCAGGACCATCTGGATTATCTATTTATGAAAATACTTGTACCATCGATTTTGTTTCAGGTAGTAGTAATGGAGATTCTACATACATATCTTGTGTAAAACCTTTTATTCCAGATTTAGAAATTGAGAACTTTGTAAAAAGTAAAAACACCAATAAAGATGAATCCTATTTTTTTGGTGGACCATATCAGAACAATAAAATGGTTAAAGGAGGTATTCCTTTAAATAGAACAGATTTTTCGGTTAAAAGCTCATTACCTGACCCCGCGTTTTTAGCGTCGTATGAATTAACTATTGAATTGATTAAAAATGGGGTGGGAGTAGCACAACAAAACTCTACTGTTCGTATAGAGAAAAATAAAGATAGCTCTAAATCTGAAACTCTAATTACAGAATTGAAGTCTCCCAGACTCATTGATTTAATTAAATTGACCAATTACTATAGCATTAACTTATATGCTGAGCATTTTATGAATCAAATTGGAGTAACAAAATATGGTAGTGGAGATACTGAGTCAAGTACACAGGCTACTCAGGAGTTTTGGAAACAAAAAGGTATTGATATATCAGGAATGTATTTAAATGATGGTAGTGGATTATCTCGATTTAACTCTTATAGCGCTAAGCATTTGGTAGATATATTGGTTTATATGAAATCGAGCAAGAATTTTGGACAATTTTACACATCGATTCCTGTTGTAGGTAAATCAGGCACTGTTAGAAGTCTTGGCGTTAATTCTGCAGCAGAAGGAAATACAAGATTGAAGAGTGGATACATGACCAGAGTAAGAAGTTATGCAGGATATTGCACAACAAAATCTAATAAAGAACTTGCATTTTCGATTATGGTAAACAACTTCAATTGTTCGCCTTCAGAAATGAAAAAGAAACTGGAAAAAATAATAATTAAAGTAGCTGAAATTAGCGATTAATTATACTTCAGATAGTTTTCCGTTTTTGGATTTACCCAACACGATTACATCTTTAACTCTTTCGTAATCTCTAATAGCAGTTAGCATAGCTTCTTTAGAATCTCTTCTGATTTTGATTCCAGATTTTGAACCTTTGTTTCTAACTTCTATATAGTAACCATCTTTTAATTTAGTTGGTTTTGTTGCTGGCCTTCCCATAGTGTCTTATTTAAATTTAATCTAAATTAGTATTAATATCTCGAATAATCAAGTAATTATATCATTATTTAACAAGCTTTAACATATATTAACTTATAAGTTCTATATATGTGTGTTTTTTTTCGATGAATGATTTTACCAAAATACTTTTATT
Organism: Flavobacteriales bacterium; assembly: GCA_050248475.1. GTDB lineage: Bacteria > Bacteroidota > Bacteroidia > Flavobacteriales_E > Vicingaceae > Vicingus. The sequence continues at coordinate 127,298 of JBFWSH010000003.1, read as the reverse complement.
AATTATTCCGACATTATTTCTGTTAGCAACGTTTTGTCGTTTACTTTTATTTTGTTTGAGGTGTTTATAAAAATGAAAATGTGCTTTAATAATTGCAAGAGTATGTTTTGGTTTACCTTCTAACAATAACTTAATTCCTGCACAGCCATCTAGAATCAAACGCTGTAAGATAATCCAGTTTCGTGTTTCTTTTGGTAAATTTTTATGAAGTAGAAATAAATTATTTCTAAAGTTTAAATAGGTCTTTTGAGGTTTAATTTTATTTAATGTACCCCCACCAACATGGTAAACAGTAGAATAGGGTGAAAACATTATTTTATAACCTAAGTTTTTAAATCGCCAACACAAATCTATTTCTTCCATGTGTGCGAAATAATGATTGTCTAAACCTCCAACTTGATTGAAATACTCCATACGAACAAACATACATGCTCCTGTTGCCCAAAAAATTTCAGTAACGTCATCATATTGCCCTTTATCTTCTTCTAGGTGATTAAAAATTCTACCTCTACATAAAGGATAACCTAAGTAATCAATTAGCCCACCAGCAGCTCCTGCATATTCGAAATAGTTTTTTTTATTGTAATCTTTTAATTTAGGCTGACAGGCAGCAATCAGTTTATCTGAATCCATTAATTCAATAATGGGTTCAATCCAGTTTTTGGTTACTTCAATATCCGAATTTAATAAAACAACATATTCGGCTTCAACTTTTTTTAATGCTTCATTATAACCCTGAGCAAAACCATAGTTTTTATCATTAATAATGAGTTTAATATCCGGGTAATTGTTTTTCAAAAAATTAATCGAATCATCAGTAGAATTGTTATCAGCAACAATAATGTCGGTATAATCATTACTATACGTGGTGACAGATGGTAAGAACTTTTCTAAGAAATTTTTCCCGTTCCAGTTTAATATAACTACAGCTACTTTTTTCAATGGATTTGATTATCGAGGCAATTCAAAATTTTCGTCAGTTCTATCGTGCATGTATTCTCTTGGATTGGTCTCATTTATATCTCTGGGTTGATTGGTACGTTTGTGCAAATCTACTTTCCACGATGCATTATAAATTTCTCCCGGTAACGTAGAATGTAGTAATGGGTAATCGTTCGAAATAATATCTGGACTGTAGAAGATAAATTTAACATTACTTCTTCCTTCAATTCCATAGTAATGCCAAATTTCATAAGGATATGTACTGGTTTCATTCTTAATTTCAGAGATAGTATTCGGTTTACCATGTTTTAAATAAATTCTACCTCTATCGGTTTCAAAACCTTTCTTAATAGATGTTGAATAAAGTTGATCGGTAATTTTAATCAACTCCTTGTATTTTTTCCAGTCTTCTTCAGGGTTCGTAGCATTACGAGTTAGCCAAAAATTATAAAAATACTGTTTCATTAATTCTGGGTCTTTTGCATCTAACTGATTTTTGGCGAAATTTAATTCAATTTGTGATGAAATAGGAGCCAAAGCCTTAATATATGATTCCAACTCTGGAGCCGTCATTGTAGCAACAAACGAATTAATATAATCATCAGAAACCAATAACTCGTTAGCTGAAGCATTGCTTCGTTGAAAAAATACCTTTTTTAGTGTGATGGTTTTGTTGTCTTTATTTTTTAGTTCAACAACTAAGTTATAATTTCCTGATGGTAGTTTTTGAATATCAAAAGAACTCAGAACAACATTTACAGGTTTTGGTGTTTCTTTTTTAAAACTTCTATAGTTGCCAATAATTTGTTTACTTTCAAACGATTCTATGTAATAGTATATCAAGAAAGCCTCATCTTTTTCTAACACCTTGTCAGTATTATAAACTTCTGCATAAAACAATAATTTCTCAAATTCTTCTGGGTAAAAATCAGAAGTATAAGGCATTAAATCATAACCACTCTTGCTTAAAATATTTTTAGTTTCGGTCTTTTTAAATGATTCTATCAATGTTATATCAGAAAGTTGTATAGTATTTTCCCGGTATTCTAACTCTAGCTCTTGAATTGTTGAAAACGCTTTTTCGGTTGAATTGATATCTTTTAAAGTAATCTCAAATTCATATTTTCCAGGAGGTAAACTAATACGCTGTTGATCATAAAAATCTGTTTTTGCTGATGTACTATCCATATATTCAGGACTATTCAGGTTATATTTTTTAAAGTCGATAATCTTATCATCCTGTTTAAACACATAGGTGATTTCTAAAGTCGCCTGCCATTTGTCACTTAACTTAACATAATGTAAAGAGTTACCATTAAAGTTTAAGTAAGTTTCCAGATAAGTTTCGTTACTAGGTGATGAGAATGTACTGTAAGAAAAATTGGCTTTAATTTTTTGACCAAAACCACTATTCAAAAAGAATAAGATTGGCAACAAAAATGTAAAAAATTTCTTCATTTTTTGGTGAATTAAAATTGTATGTAAAGATAATATTAATATAACGAATAAAAACAGGCTATTTGATTAAAGGTAAAAAACTGGTAATGAAAGGCTTTAAAAAAAATAGGAGAAATAATTTATAAAAAATGTGGTTTTTTAAAATCAATTGCTACTTTTGCAGCGGAGAAATGGCAGAGTGGTCGAATGCGGCAGTCTTGAAAACTGTTGTACCGCAAGGTACCGGGGGTTCGAATCCCTCTTTCTCCGCCAAAAAAATATAAGCCCTTGAACTTCAGGGGCTTTTTTTATATATGGTTCTCAAATCCTTTAAATGTTTAGATATGTGTTTTTCTACTATATCTAAATGTTCGAGTCGGGTATAATTTCGTGAACCCTTTTTGTAAGGTATTTCTAAAATAGAGTCATTTAGAATGTGGTTGTTTATAATTTTTTGAGCTGCTTTCAATCTATTCAAAAGTTCTACAATTGTGTTCTCTTTTGTAGAGTTAACACTTAAATCATTAACCTCCGACAACTTTCCTTTTAATGGATTAGGTTTTTTGCCTTGAGCCAAATCATTTAAATTTCGAGCGAAACTCTCGTGCCAAAAGGTAATATGACCTAATACATCCTTTGCAGACCAATATGTATAAACTTTTTTATCAAAATCAATAGGCTGCCTGTAAAAAGTAATAAAATCACCCATCTGATGCTGAAGTGATTTCAATCGAGTAGCTATATCTAAGGTATTTTGCATACCCAAATTTAACAAAATGATTAGCTTACTTCAAACGTATTTCCACTTAAAAATAAATCGTTTAAATTTTTGTATTTGCTATTCGTTTTTTCACTTTCTATTTGTTTATGTAAAGCTTTGTCATAAACATTTTTACCCACGTTTCTAATCACTCCCATTGCTATTGGTAGTTCTGGTAAACGCATACGAGCCAACATATAATGTAGTGTAGGATTAGCCAATGTTTCATCATGCACTAAAACATCTTTTTCGGTTATACCGTTTTCACCTAAAATTACCACTTCTAATTCTAATCCATTTAAACGCAAACCTTTTGTTTTATCTACACCAAACAACATAGGCTGACCATGTTCTAAGATTAATTGATTATCGGCTTTAGTTTCTTTGCCTGTAATAGCAGCATGTACTTTATCGTTAAATATCACACAGTTTTGTAAAACTTCAACCAACGATAACCCTTCATGCTTTTCTGCTTCAACCATTACGCTGGTCATAAGTTTTACATCGGTATCGGGTACTCGAGCATAAAAACTACTTTGAGCGCCTAATGCCAATTCAGCTGGGTTAAAAGGATCTTCAATAGTGCCGTGTGGTGATGATTTGGTTACTTTTCCTCGTTCTGAAGTCGGAGAATATTGTCCTTTGGTTAAACCATAAATTTCGTTGTTAAACAAAATTAAGTTCATGTTGATGTTTCGTCTAACAGCATGAATAAAGTGATTTCCACCAATAGCTAACGAATCGCCATCGCCAGAAATTACCCAAACACTTAAATTGGGATTAGCCACTTTTACACCGGTTGCAATAGCAGCTGCTCTGCCATGTATGGTATGAAACCCATAAGTATCCATATAATAGGGAAAACGAGATGAGCATCCGATTCCTGATATAAAGGTAACATCCTCTTTTTTTACGTTTAATTCCGAAAGTGCTTTTTGTACGGCGTTTAATACGGCGTAATCACCACAACCAGGACACCATTTAACTTCTTGGTCGCTGGCAAAATCTTTTGGTTTTAATGGACATTGTAATGCTTCTGTTTCCATCTTATTTTTCCTCCAAAATTTCGTTGAACTTATTTTTTAATTCGGCAATTTTAAAAGGTAATCCTTCAATTTTGTTAAATTGCTCGTAGGTAAATTGAGGAAATTGTCCTCTTAAATAATTGGCAAATTGTCCGTTATTTAATTCACAAACCAAAATTCGATCAAACTTGGCAAAAATTTCCGCCGTGTTTTTTGGTAATGGATTGATGTAATTAAAATGTGTAAAGGCAATGTTTTTGCCTTCTTTTTGTAAATCGTTTACTGCTCCAAACAAAATACCAAATTGTCCACCCCAGCCAACAACCAACAATTTTGTAGCATCTTTTCCTTTTACTCTTTGCAAAGGAATAAAATCAGCAATTCTATCAATTTTTGCTTGACGGGTTGCTACCATTTTTCTATGGTTTTGAGGATTATGAGAAACACAACCTGTACACTCATCTTTTTCTAATCCTCCAATTCGGTGTTCCATTCCTTTTGTGCCGGGTTTTACCCACCAACGTGCTAATTTTTCAGTATCTCGTTGATATGGTTTCCAGCTAGGGTCGAGGTTATCCAATGTTCTTGGATGAATATCCGGCAATTCTTCGGTTAATTTTATTTTCCAAGGTTCTGCACCGTTACCTAAATAACTTTCGGTTAATAAAATTACTGGAGTCATATGTTCTAAAGCAATTCGAGTAGCTTCAAAAGCCCAGTCGAAACAATCGGCAGGTGTACTTGCAGAAATTACTACTATTGGACATTCACCATTTCTACCGTAAAGGGCTTGCATTAAATCGCTTTGCTCTGTTTTTGTGGGTAAGCCAGTACTTGGTCCTCCACGCTGAACATTTACAATAACCAACGGTAACTCTGTCATTACTGCTAAACCAATGGCTTCCGTTTTTAGTGCCATTCCTGGTCCTGATGTAGTGGTAATTGCAACATCTCCAGCAAAACTAGCTCCAATTGCAGAACAAATACCTGCAATTTCGTCTTCAGCTTGTACTATTTTTACACCGCTCCATTTGTGTTTGGTTAACTCGTGTAAAATATCGGTAGCTGGTGTAATAGGGTAGGTTCCTAAAAATAAATCTTTATTTGCTTTTTTTGCTGCGGCTAAAAATCCCCAAGCTGCTGCTTGATTTCCTGTAATGTTGCGATAAGTACCCGGCTGTTTTTTAGCAGGTAACACCGTAAAAGATGATTTGATGGCTTCGATAGTTAACGCATAATTATATCCAGCTTTAAGGGCATTAATATTTGCTTCGGCTAAAGCAGGTGTTTTTTTAAATTTTTGATTGAAAAAAGCAATGGTTTGCTCAAGAGGTTCGCTAAACAACCAAAAAACCATGCCTAGTGTAAACATATTTTTACAGCGAACCATACTTTTATTGTCCAATCCTAAATCAGCAACACTAGCTTTGGTAAGAGAGGTGATAGGAGCATCAATGACTTTATAGTCTGCTAATGTATTATCTTCTAAAGGATTGCTCTCAAACCCTGCTTTTTCGAAATCTTTTTTAGTATAAGAATCGCCATCAATAATAATGGTACAAGCTGGTTTTAAGTTATATAAATTGGCTTTTAAAGCCGCAGGATTCATAGCCACCAATACGTCTGGTGCGTCTCCAGGGCTATGAACCCCAGATGTCCCAAAATGAATTTGAAAACCTGAAACACCTGCAACCGTTCCTTGTGGAGCTCGTATTTCTGAAGGAAAATCGGGGAAAGTTGCTATTGCATTTCCCATTACCGCTGTGGTATCGGTAAATAAAGCACCTGCCAGTTGCATTCCATCACCAGAATCGCCTGCAAACTTTATTACTACACTTTCTAATTCTATACTCATAATTTTATGTTTATTCTCCTAAATATTCGACTCTTTTACCAATTGATGTTAACCCTAATAAGGCATCTTTAGTAGTGAAAATGTCAACTAATTTTTCTAATTCTGATTGTGGTCCTTTGGCTGCTTCAATTAATTCTTCAGCAAAATTCATGGCAATTGGAGCTTTAAAACTCATGGTTTTACCTAATTTAGCCACTTCCTCGGTAGAAATTCCACCATTGGTATAATCTCCTTTTATTATTGACTTATAGCTGTTTTTTCCATATAATAATTCAATTGCTTTCCATTCGCTTGTAAGTTCAATTTTTGGTTTATCAGGAATAGCTTTTGCTCCTGATATAAAATCAAATACTTCAGAAGGTTGAATTATACCATCAATTAAACCAATTTCCAACGCTTGTTTAGCTCCTAACATTTGCCCGGTTAATACTAAGTATTTAGCTAAACCTTTGCCTACTCTTAGAGTAGTACGTTGTGTACCACCTAAACCTGGATAAATGCCAATTCCTGTTTCTGGGAATGCAATTTTAGTTTTTGGAACAGCAAGTAAAACATCGCAACACAATGCCAATTCCATTCCGCCACCTAAAGCTAATCCGTTTAAAATACCCACTACTTTTTTAGGCGATTTATCTATTTTCTCTAATACTTCTTGTCCGTATTTGGTAAAAGAAACAATATTATCAATGGTGTTAGATTTGATGTTTTTTACAAAGAATTTAATATCGGCACCAGCAATAAATGCTTTACCTGAACCGGTTAAAATAATGGTTTTAATATCTGGGTGGGCATCGGCTTGCGAAAATTTGCAATCCAATTGTTCCATTACTTCTTCGTTTAAAGCATTCATATCTTCTGGGCGCGACATGGTAATGGTAGCAATAGTTCCGTTTATTTCTAGTGTTACAAATTCCATGGACCAGTTTTTTGCTTCAATTCCTGTTGGCATTTTTTCGTGGTAAAGTGCAGTATAGCTGTTTACCAAACGATTTACTTCTGCTTCGCCATACTTGTTCATCAAATCAATTGGGCCAAAACGCCATCTTAATCCAATTTTTGCACCTCGGTTTAAATCAACTGCAGTACATACTTTTTCTTCTAAAATCTGAGAGCAAACAAATAGGGTACAACCTAAAATTCGGTCGTTAACAGCTTTGGTCAATTCTGGGGTAATGTTTACACTATCCATGCCCGATAAATCCCAATCTTGTCCGCTAGCCACTTGTTTTTCGAGTTTAGCCGAAAGTTTGTACGATGGGCCAAAATGTTCTAAGGTTTTTTGAGCATGTAAGGCAATAGGAACTCCGGTAGCATTCATCAACGCAAATGGGCCCATACCAATACCAAATGTTTTCATGCAAATGGTATCAATTTCGGCAATGGTTCCAATTCCTTCATCAAGCATTTTACATGACTCGTTTAGCCAAGGCACAAAAAAGCGGTTTACTGCAAAACCATAAGCATCTTTAGTTGTTATGGCATCTTTACCAGACTGTACTGAAAATACCTGCATGGCTTTGTAGGTTTCGGCCGAAGTATTAGCTCCCGGAATAATTTCAACTAAACGATTTTTTGCTGCATGGTAGAAATAATGTAAACCAATAAAACGTTCAGGATGAGAAACAGAAGTGGCTAATTCCGTTACGGAAAAAGATGATGTATTAGTGGCTAAAATTGTATCGTTAGGAACAATTTTATCAAGAGCTCTGAATAAATTTGATTTTACTTCAAAATCTTCAAAAATTGCTTCTACAATTAAATCACAAACTTTTAAATCTGTTTGATTAGTTGTGCCTATTATATTACCAATTATACCTTCAACTTTTTCTTGTGTAAACAATTTACGCTCAACGCCTTGTTCAAGTATTTCTCTAATACCGTTAATTCCCTTGTCGATATACTTTTGTTCTCTATCGTTTAAGTAAACGGTAAATCCTTCTTGTGCAAATTTTTGAGCAATTGCAGCCCCCATGGTACCAGCTCCAACAACTCCAACTGTGTTTATTTTTTTCATAATTCAATTTTTTAACAATTTTCCCAAACGGGTTGTCTTTTTTCTAAAAATGAGTTAATCCCTTCGTTGGCATCTTTTGTCTCCATTAATTGTTTTACATACATGTATTCCAACTGAGGAAGGAAGTTCCTGAGAATATGATTGAATTTTACTCTTCCGGCTTTAACTCCGTAACGTAATGATGAAGCGCTTTTTGGAACAATGTGCTTTTCAATCCAAGCATCAACCTCAGTATTTAAATCGTCTCTGTTTTCAAAAACATAGTTAACCAAGCCAATTTTTTGAGCTTCATCGGCATCAATGGTTTTTCCGGTTAACAACAATTCTTCAGCACGGGCATATCCAATTTTTAATGGAAGCAACAAGGAAGCTGGAGGGGGGAACACCCCCAATATTATTTCGGGTTGTCCCATTTTCGCAGTTTTATCGGCAAACAAAAAGTTACAGATTAGTGCTAATTCCATTCCGCCACCCAAACATTGTCCTGATATTTTAGCCATGGTCGGAATGCCTAAATCGATTATACTTAAAAAGAGTTGGTGAAAAGTTTTAATCATGGTCTCAGCCAACTCTTTGGTATGTTCAGGAACACTAGCGCCAAACGAAAAGTGTTTGCCTTCGCCCTGAAAAGTAATAAGTTTTATGTTGTTGTTGGTTTTAAATTGATTGAATAAGTCCAACATTTCCAACATCATTACATTGTCCAGTACATTGCCCTTGCCATCGTCAAGCAAAATGTTGGCAACGGTTCCGTTGTGCGAGTAGTTTAATTTTAGTTTTTCCATAGCTACACGTTTTCTGGTTTAAACTGTGGAGAAATTGCTCGGTGCATTTCGTCGTTCCACTCTTTACCTTCGGCAAGCAACTGGCGTAATTTTACAAAATCAACTTCTCTATCATTTTTAGGTCCAAAATTAAATGCTCTAAAACCTGCTTTCGCTTCGGTCATCATGTTTAATGCTAACCACTCACGACTGCTTTCTTTGTTCATGTCCCAATGTTCCAGTTTTTTCTTACGGACTTCGGTTAATGTTTTGTGTAAACAATTTGGGAAGGTGTGTAATAGTTTAGCAATCAGCTTATTTACCACTTTATCTAGTTCTGATAAATCAACCTCTCCTCGAGCCATCAACTCTTTTCCTTTGGTTAATTCTTCACCTGTTTTCATGGCTCCAAAAATTATTCTACCATATTCGTCAACGTATTTTTCAATATTTACTAATGGGTTTGCAATGAATTTTCCATCCACTTTAAGCGCAGGGGCAATATCAGTAATTAAACCAAGGTTTAAAGCTTGGTGAGCGGTAAATGGTTCGCACAAGGTTAACGATGCCATAGCTCTTTCAATGCCAATATAGAGATGTAAGAAGTCGGTTGCTCCACCAATTGCGGCACTGCCATGTTTTGGTCCTGCTTGACCAAATTTTGCTAAATCTGACGCAACGGTAAAATCGGCAGCCATTCCTATTTCCTGTCCTCCACCAATACGCATTCCGTTTACACGGCAAACCACAGGTTTTTCACATTTTAAAATGGACGAAACCATGTCGTTAAACAACCGCATATATTGTGAATATTCCTGAGGTTGACCTGAATAATATTCAGCATATTCTTTGGTGTTACCTCCAGTACAAAATGCCTTGTCTTCAACACCGGTAAATACCACAGCAACAACACTTCTATCGTTTGATGCCTGACCAAAAGCCAGAATAATTTCTTTTACAGCTTTGGTTGTATAGGAGTTGTATTGTTTTGGATTGTTTAACATAATCCATGCATTATAGAGCCCTTTTATTGGAGATCCATCAAAATTTAAGCAAGGTCTTTTTTCGAATAAAATATCCGTGTAGTTGTGATCTACCAAATTGTGATTGTGTAATTCCATATTATTTAGTTTTTAATTAAAGTCGGGTACTAATACTGAACGTTTATCGTATTTATGTTCAAGTGTGTTTTTAAATATTTCGTTTATTTTCGACATTGGAAATGTTTGAACAAAATCTTTAATTTCCAATTTTCCAGATGCAATTAATTCAACTACTTCGGGGTATAATTCGGGTTTACAACCCCAGGTGCCAATCAATTTAGCATCGAAAGCCATCAGGTTGCTCAAACGAACATTCAATTTATCCATAGTAAAACCTACAATGCTTAACGTTGATGTAAACGTTATCAGGCTAAATGCTAAATCCTGACCTGGAGTAGTACCTGAAAATTCAAAAATTTTCCAACCGAATTTTGGAGTTCCTAATTCTTTGGCTAGTTCTTTTACTTTCGATTTTACTTCTTTGAAATCAAGTCCTTTGGAATTTATTGTTGCATCAACACCGTTTCTCTTAGCGTTTGCAAGCTTGTCATCATTAATATCGATGGCTATTACTTTAGCACCCATTATTTTTGCAATTAAAGCACCATAAACACCAACTCCACCAACACCTATAACTATAGCTAAATCACCTTTTTCTAGCTCTGATTTTTTCATTACTTGATAAGGTGTAGAAATAGCATCCGCAATTACAGAAAGTTCTTGTAATGAGTATTTAGTTAAAATAGAGTCGGGAACAGGGCATAAATATTTATGAGGTACAACAATATGAGAGGCAAAACCACCGTGAAAATCGTTTCCTGGCATTAATTGGTTTTGACACATGTTGCTTCTGCCTTTGTTACATAAATCGCAATCACCGCAGGGTAATACAGCCGGAATAATTACATTTTTTCCAATCCAATTTGCTGGACCTGCTGTTACCACGCCACTAATCTCATGACCTAATGTTAAAGGCATTTCTTTTTTTGTTCTCACGCCATCGTGCCAAAAACTTAAATCGGTATGGCAAACACCACAACCAGCAACTTTTACAACTGCTTCGTTTTCATTTATTTGTGGCAATTCAGATTCAACTAAAGAAAAATCCTCCTTTAACGCTGTCATTTGCCATTGTTTCATTTTTCCCATTACTTAATATTTTAAACGTTTGGATTTTCAAATAATATAGCTGTTCCTTGTCCGCCACCAATACAAGCCGAAGCAATACCGTACTTAACACCTCTTGCCTGCATTTCTCTTGATATAGTTAATGATAAACGAGTTCCAGTAGCCGCTAATGGATGTCCTAAAGCAATAGCACCGCCATTAACATTACAGATATCACGGTTTAAACCCAATTCTTTTTCGCAGCCAATAAATTGTGCAGCAAAAGCTTCGTTAATTTCAATTAAACCAATATCAGCTAACGTTAAGCCAGCCATTTCTAATACTAAACGAATAGCTGGAACAGGACCTAAGCCCATTACACGTGGGTCTAATGCGCTTGTAGCTGATGCTACTATTCTTGATAATGGTTTTAGACCTTTTGCTTTTACCACATCGCCGCTTGCAACAACAACCGATGCCGCACCATCAACTATACCGCTTGAATTTGCCGCGGTTTGCACTCCATCACGAGCAAATACTGAAGGTAATTTTGACATTGCTTCTAAATCAGATGGTCTTACATTTTCATCCGTAGTAAAATCTACAGCTGTTCTTGGTAATCTTACTTTTCTAGTATTTAATCCTTCAACAGCAAATTCTGCTGAATTCATTTTAACTACTTCACCATCAAAAAATCCTCTTTCTTTTGCAGCGATATATCTATCAACTGAAAGCTTTGCAAACTCGTTTGCATCAGCTTTTGTAATTCCATGTTTGGCAGCCACATTTTCTGCGGTACATCCCATTGGTACAGCAGCAGTATCATTTAAAGCTTCCCAAAGCATGTCTTTAAAATCAATTTTTCCTAACGGATATCCCATTCTGTTACCGAAACTTACAGTAGGAGAGAGGGTCATGTTTTCTGTTCCACCACATAAAGCAGTTTGTGCTTTTCCTAATGCTATTTGCTCGGCACCAGCAATAATGGTTTCGAAACCTGAGCCACAAATACGTTGTAACATAACAGCAGGAATACCTTCAGGAATGCCTGAAAACAAACCAATGTGGCGTGGTAAAAAATAAGAATCGGCAGAACTTTGCCCAATGTTGGCATACATCAATTGATCGATGTCTTCGCCTTTTAGTCCTGATTTTTCGATTGCTGCTTTAGTAGCGTAAATACCTAAATCGGTTGGTGAAACCTGTCCAAGAGTTCCACATAATTTACCAAATGGAGTTCTTGCTCCATTTACCAAATAAATATTATCGTAAGTTATTCCAAATCCTTTTTTCTTATCGTGAAATCCTTTCATTGCTTTAGTTTTTTTAATGTTTTTTTCTGATTTTCTAGTTCTTGTTGAACATTTTTATAGTGGGTGTTCATGGCTATAATTGCTGCGCCAAACGAAACCACATGTTGCGGACTTTCAATTATTTGTATGTCCTTGTTAAATTTTTTATTTAACAAAATTTTTAAATAGGGATGATGTGCAATTACACCGCCAATCATAAATGTTGGAATACCTGGATCGAGCCGCATTTTTGCTACCTTGTTGGCTATTGAATTGTATATCCCACGTGAAATATCTTCTACTGTCATACCGTCGAATATCCAATTCATGATTTCGGTTTTAGCAAATACCGTACAGAAACTGTTTAGTTCCTTATCGTATTTGGATAAGGATGCTAAACTGCTCATTTCACTAATGTTGATGTTTGCACGTTCTGCAATTTCCGCTAAGAATGAACCTGTACCAGCAGCACATTTATCATTCATGTAGAAATTTTCTACATTGTTGTCTTTATCACAACGAATTATTTTAATGTCTTCACCACCTATATCAATGATATTTTTTTCTCCGCCGAAGAAATGAGAAACACCAGCAGCGCCACAATTTATTTCTGTTTTAACAAGATCTGTTTCGGTAAAATGTTTACGACCATAACCTGTAGCACAACTGTATTTTATGCTAAAATTGGTAGCGATGGTCTGCATTACGTTTTTAAACGCTTGTTTATCGTTGTTTAAGGTTGGTAAAAAGTAACGAAACAGTGCATCCCCTTTATCATCAATTACAGTAAACTTTGCATAAGCAGAACCTAAATCAATACCCAAAAAGCAATTGGTGTTTTTATGTGATGAGGGAGTGTAGCTTTTATTGACTAAACCTTTATCTAATATTTTACGGTTTACATCGCCAGAAGCGCCAGGAACTCTTGAGATAATGTTTTTGTTGGTCATGGCTTTAACCATGTTGGTAAACGATAGGTTTAGCGATGTTCGTATATAATGTTTACGACCATATTCAACGATTTTACCGTTAAAATAATCAATTTCGGTTGGGCGATTGTTTATTAAATCAACTGCAAGGGAAGGAAAATGGTCGCCACCTTTTTTAAGGTAACGCATACATTGGCGAAGAAAATCGTCAGGGAATCGTATTTTTTCCGATTCGGCAACCTGTATACCTTCATCAATTACTTGTTCAATCAATTCCACCGTATCAGGGTCAGCCATAGCTTCTGCCATGGTTAAACGACTAACACCACATAATGCACTTAATGACGAATTTAATATTGTTTTTTCCCATGTCCGTTTCACTAGTTCAAATGAATCGATGGGTTTTGTATCTAGTCCAACCGACGTAAGTAAATGGGCTAATTCTTTAGCTTGTTCAGTTTTAGCATCATTTACCGAGCCTAAATAATTTGGTGCAGTAAAAAAGGTGACTCTTGTTACGTTTGGTGATGTAGTATTCCCAGCAAAGTTGATAACTAATCGTAGTGTTTTTGATTCTCCAAAACCTTCGGCTAAAAGCTGTTCAACATCAATTCCATTTTGGGCTGAAACAACGGTCAATTTTTCGGTGTTTAAAATTTGAGCTTGTTTTACTGCTGCTGCAGTATGGTTCGATTTTAATGAAAAAATTAAATAATCAGCATCCCAACCCTCAAATTCAGAAATAGACTGAAAAACCTTTTCGAATTTTGCTTTCGCCTGCATTACATTTTCCAGTACTAAACCTTCCGAACTAATTTTATTGGCTTTTACTTCGTTAACCTCACACAATGCAACATCGCAACCAGCCTCTTGTAGTTTAACGGCAAGTATCATTCCTACTGGTCCGATACCAATAATTCCAACTTTTATTTTTTCCTTACTGCTCATTAGTTAAACACTTTTTGTTCTTCGAGTTGTTCTAAAAAGGTTTCAATTTTAGTGATGCTTTGTCCTTCAGAGAAGAAACGTAAATCGCACAAATCACCCTCTACAACCAAAGCAGGTACTCCTGTTTGTTCTTTTAATCGTTGAGGCATTCCGAATTTTGCGTTGGAATTGTTAAAGCACGTTTTAGTATCGTGATAAACGATTCCATCAATTTTATATTCTTTAAACCAATCGGCAAGCATTTTCATTTTTGCTTTTTCGCTCCGATTGATAAATATTTCGGTGTAAGCTCTTGCTGTAGAGTTCCAAGGGTCGTTTTCGTCGAATTTATCGAAAACCCAACTGCTACAATAGGTAGAAGCTACAACTGCAGCACCGTTTGAGGTGAATAAATCACTCATCATACGCAGCTTACCCCAAATAGGCATTCCTTCCCAAAAGATGCGTGTTTTTGCCTCGGGCAAAAAGCCAATGTTGTTTTTTACATTTTCTTGTAATTCAGCTAATAGGGTAGTGTAATAGTCTTTTGCAACTTGAGTTCCACGCAACACTACTATTGGCCCCATGTGAATGGTTCCGTCGAAAAAACTCAACGGAGCATTCATTGCTGTTGATGTTTTTAAAACTTTTTGCCATAACAAAGTAGCTTCTTTACTTAGCCGTACAGTTTCTTTAAAACTAGCTAAATCAAATTTATTACCGCTAACTTGCTCGCAAACAGGAATCATTTTTTTGAATTGTTTAACTACCAATTCAACCTCCTCATCTGTTACCTCATCAACATGTCGAGGTGGTTGTATGCCAACTATAGGGCACTTAAATTCGTCAGCAAAAAAGGTAAACCAATCTTGCACCTCTCGGCATTGGTTGGTATTGTATGCAATAATATCTGGTTTTGGATGACCACTTAATCCATAATGTGTTTGAAGAGGTGTTTCTTTTTTTAGATAAGATCCTATATCAGCGGTAGTGTAGGAGCAAACATGACCAGAATATCCGCATTTAATTGCTTCTGGAATATAGTCCATAGCAGTTCGGGTGGCACCTAATAAAGCTCCATGATTTTCGGGAAAATAGACCTCAAACCCAAATGAACGAAGCAATTCAGCAGGACCAACGCTTGTACACCAAGCAATTTTCTTTTTGCCAGTTTCTAATGAGCGAAAATAATTGCACATTATCTCTTTCATTATATCTGTTGACTTTATTTTGTACATTTTGAATTCAGTTTATTAGGTTCTAATTCTATGATATAAACTTCTTCTTCTACAGGCACATTATCTCCATACATGTTGAATAAATGTGCCTTGTATTTTTCAACTACGTTTTTTGGCGCAACTTTCATCGATGGTGTAAGCGTGTTGTTGTCTAACGACAATTCATCAAGAATAATAGCTGCCGATTTTACTTTAGCGAATTTTTGTCCAATACTTTCGTTAGCCTGATGTAAACACCCTGTTAAACATCTACCTAGTTCGTTTAAACTTCTTGGACAGAAGCAACCATCTTCGGGAGATAATTCATAATCTGGTTTTTCTAGTAATCGTTTATTTGGGAAGATTAATGCTACTGGGTGTTCTTCTCCACTACCGGAAACCACAGCATATTGAACGTAATGACATTTTAATTCGATGGCTTTTTCTAAATCGGTTGGAATTACTTTTTCGCCGTTTGAAAGTTTAAAGATGCGGTCTTTTCGAGAGATTAATTTTAATCCATTATCCGTTATTGCTCCAACATCACCAGTTCTGTACCAACCATCTTCAGTAAATACATCTTTATTGGCCTCATCGTTATGGTAGTATTCCACCATAATATTTGGACCTTTTACTTGAATTTCGTCGTCGTCAGCAATTCTTATACTTACACCAGGAATTGGTTTTCCAACAACTCCAGTTTCTCTCTTTAACAGTGGGTCGGTTAATGTACAACAAGGAGAAGTTTCTGTTAAACCCCAACCTTCTACTACTTTAATACCACGTTTTTCAAATTCGTTAGAGAGTTTTTCGGGTAGGGCAGCAGCAGCAGTAAAAATGAATTTTAACCCTGAGTTAAAGAAAATATTTTCAGCTTCTTTGCTTTCGCGAGTTAAGTCGTAAAGCGATTGATAGACTTTAGGTACACTAAAAAATACGGTAGGTTTAACCAATTTCCAATTTTCAAAAATGGTATTGGCATCTCTACCATAACTACTTTCTAGCGAGAATGTTGCTCCATTGTACAAAGCAGTAAATAATTCGAAAATACCACCGAAGCTATGGTGCCAAGGTAAATATGCTAAAAATCTATCGTGCTCAGTAACATCCCAAACTATAGACAATGCTGCTTGTTGCGACAAAATATTTTTATGCATTAACTGAACACATTTTGGAATCCCCATCGTACCTGAAGTGTACATGTTTAGGCAAATGCTGTCGGGTTTTATATCTGTATCAAATACTGTTGTGTTTTCTGGTCGTTGAACCAGTAAATCGTCGTAATAGTTTAAATCTGGAAAACGAACATCGGTAACTTTGCTAAATGAATATATTTTTTTGAGGTTTAAATCTGTACCCAAGTTAGAAAGTTGAGCATCGCCCTGAACAGCCAACCAAGAGGCATCAGAATGGTTAATCAATAATTCAGCGGTATCTTTTTTAAAGTTGGCAAAAATAGGAACAACTATACCTCCGTATGCCATTACAGCTAATTCGAGCTGTAACATTTCTAAACAATTTCGAGAAAAAACAACAATTTTTTCGCCTTTGTTAAAACCTTGTTGCTGTAGGTTGTATGCTATGTTTTGAATGTTATTGTAAAAATCTTTCCACGAAATACCTTCGTAGTTGCCTTCTTTATTTTTTTCTTGATAAACGATGTTGTTCTCGAACCGTTTAACATTTTGGTTTAATAAAGTAGCAATATTAGGAAGTACTTCACCAAGCTTATGTTCAGAATCTAATTGTTTCATGTTTCAATTATTCAAGAATTTATGCTAAACGCTTAAGAATTATAGTCATTAAGCATGTTAAGCTACTACAGCAGCTTCTTTTTCCTTTAATTTATAATACCTGAAACCACCCCAAAGTGCTGCTCCAATAGCACCTGAATAAATAGCATCAGGATGAGAGACAAATTCAAACGATTTTTTCTTGTTTTCAGACGACAATTCTTCTATGGCTTGAATCATACCCACATTCATTCCCATCCCGCCAACTAATGCGATTGGTGATTCGGCGTTAAGTGAACCTAATAATTTAACTACTCGTTGAGCAATAGAAATGTTAATTCCTTTTACAATGTTTGGTGTAGATAATCCTTTAGAAACAAGGTTAATAACGTCTGTTTCGGCTAAAACAGCACAAATTCCTGAAGGAACTTCTGGATTATCAGCTTTTAATGAAATTTCACCAACTTCTTCGATTGCTAAACCTAAGTATCGTGAGATGTTTTCAATAAACTGACCAGAACCTGAGGCACATTGCCCAGTCATTTTGTAATCCAATACTTTTCCTCGGTTATCAATTTTAATTGCTCTAACATACAATCCACCCATATCCACAACAGTTTTTGCGTTGGGAGCAAAGAAAATACCTCCACGAGCATGAGATGTCATGCTGTAAAAATGACCTGTTTTTTTCTCAACCATTTCACCTTCACCTGTAGATGCTAAATAAGCAATATCATTATCGTAGTTTAAGTTGTTTCTTTCCAAAATCATGTCAACGGCATCAACCACAACATCTTTTGGATTACGTTTTCTAATTTTTTCAGTTTGTTTGTCAATCAATTTATGGTCGCCAGTTTGTTTGTCGTACTCCATTAAAACGGCTTTAACATAGCTTCCGCCAACGTCAACTCCCATGGTATATATTGTATTTTTCATATCGTTAGATGTTTAAAGATTAGTAAAACTTATTCAGCTGTTTCTTTTTTCTCTTTGGCAGTAGGTAAATCTGCACTAATGTTTCTTCTAGCAAACATGGCTCCTCCTAATGCTCCCATAAAAATGGAATCAGTATGTATGTTCATGGTTACTTCTCCATAAGAATCGGTAACCATTTGTTTAACATATTTTAAAACGGCTTCATTTCTAGCAACACCGCCCGTAAATGTAAACTCGTTTCGAACTCCTCCAGAACGAGCAATTAATGACATGGCACGTTGTACAATAGCTTTGTGTAATCCAGCTAAAATATTTGGACGCTCTTCACCATTGTGTAACAATTCTTTTACCTCTGCACCAGCAAATACTGTACAAGTTGAACAAATGGTGGTTTCTTTTGTTGCTTTGTTTGCTTCTGGTCCGAGTTCGTTTAACGATAATCCAAATTCATCAGCAATGTAGCCTAAATATCTACCACAACCAGCAGCACATCTATCGTTCATGTGGAAACTGGTAACCAACCCGTGGCTATCTACCTGAATAGCTTTGGTATCTTGTCCACCAATATCTAGAACTGTTCTGGTATTAGGGAAAACCGCATGGGCACCAAAGGCATGGCATAAAATTTCTGATTTAATACAATCTTCAGGGAAAGGTAAAAGAGCTCTACCATAACCTGTACCAACCATTTTAGCAATATGAATTTCCTCATCAGCGATGTCGTTAATGTGATCACGTAAAGTAAACTCTACATTTTTGTAGTTGTTTTTAACTGCGTTTAATTCAGCATAATACCAATCTTCATTGCTACCATCTTCTTGTTGGTCGGCTAGACCTTTGTATTTTTCATCCAAAATTTTCATGGCTTCCAATACCAATTCTTTAAAATTGTATTGCACCATTTCGTTTTCGATAGGTGTAATGCTTTTATCAAAAGCCAACATTAAAGGCTCGTAAAATTCTGCACCTTTTTTCTCTACTTCAACATTGTATTTTTCACTTACAATGTCTCTGAAAAATTGATTTTTTGAACCCAAATTTTCGTTGATAAATTCGTGATGAATTTGTGGGCGGATGGTTTCAATAATTTCTTTTAGTTTTTCTGAGATTTGGCTTTTATTTTCGTACGAAAACTCATCTACGGTTTTGTTCAGCATTTTTTCAAGACTTTCCATACGTCTTCTGAACTGACCATATTGAAAAACGCTACGTAAATCCTGCATGTATTTTTTAAATTCAGGCTTGGTTACATCCTCACCAATTTTTCGTTGTAATAAGTTAAAACGAGCGTCATATATGGCTTCTTCACGAGCAATATCAGCAGCTACTTTATAGTTAGCTCTAGTATTGGTAATGCCTCTTCCAACAATTTCATCTTTTTCGTTAATGATAACTGCTTTTGAAGTGGTTGAGCCTAAATCGATTCCTAAATAGTATTTTTTCATTTTTTAAGAGTTTAATCGCGGTTAAACGATGTTTTCAATTGTGGTTATCTATTGTGATTCTTGTTCTTCTAACATTTTTCGTTGAGCCAACATTTGGAAATACGACTCTAAACGGTTCTTGATATTTGAATAAGAGAAGTATCGAGGGTCAACCAGATCAGATTCGATAAAACCTACAGGAACTTCTAAACGGTCTTCAATTTCACGCATCATACCCAATTGACCGGCAGAGAATGAGTTACAACTCTTAATAGAATTGGTCACATAACCATCTGCTTGGTATTCGGTAATACATTTCGATAACAAATCAATACGTTGCGGAATGTTTAAATTGGTGTAGCAATTCATACAATATTCAGCTAACGATTCAAGTGGTCGTGATGGGTCGTGTCTCCAGCCCATATCATAAACGCCACCTACTTTTGTATATGATGATGCTACAATTACAGCTCCCATGTCATAGAAAATTTTCCAGAACTCTCGGAAACTTGTCCAGTTTGGTGGGCCTTCAACAACCAATCTGTATTTTTCTTCTTTCATTTCTCCTTCTGGAGTAATTGGACCTAATCCTAAGCGGATACGTTCCTGAATTTCGTTGTATAATTCTTTATAATATTCAACAGCTTGTTCGGTACCTCTAAAACCAATGTTAATTGGACCGATGTAATAAACACCTGCGAAGTAAGCATCAATAGGGGATGGTTTGTGTTTGGTAGTATCAAAAATTTTGGTAATCCAATCTTCAGCTTCTTTTGATAAAGCTAACATACGTTGTAATTTTGCTTCATCATATTTAATCCCAGTTACTTCTTCCATCTGAGGAATAACTTCTTCCTTAAATTGTTTTACCATGTATTCGACCATTTGTGGAGTCATTTTAGCATTTTCCTGATAAGGAGTGTGTACCATAATCACTTTTGCATTTGGGTATTCTCTTTTTAGGGTTTCAAACCATTTCATAAAGGTAAAACAGCCCGTATAACTTAGTAGCAATACATCTGGCTCAGGAATTTTTGTTCCCGTTGGACCAATGTTTCCTTTCATAAGCATACCAACATCGCATTTAACATAGGTACAAACATCTTCGGAGTGTGCATTTTTTTCGGCTTCTTTAATGTAACCACCCGATTTTTTACGCATAGCACTTTGTAAAGCGTTTATTTCTGGATATACAGGTAGCATATCAAAAGTTCTGATAAGTTCAGAAAGGTTACCTGGAATAAAGGTATAACACACCTTTTTTCCTAGTTCTTTTGCTTGTGCTAAATCATTAAAAAGTCCTTCTACCATCTCCTTTTGGAGAATCATACTTTTTTCTTTTTGAGCTTCTTGAGACATATTTTAAAAGTTTAAAGTTTAAAGTTTAAAGTTTATAAGTTGGTTTAACCCAAAACATTAAATAGTTAAACTTGTTCATATTAATAGAGATTATTAGTGTTTGCAAGAATCGGTAGCAGTTAAATTGATATTGCTTACTGCTGCCGGCTCATCTTCCCATAATTTGATAGAATCAGAGAAAGCACCCACTTGTTCTTTAATTACTTTAAATTGATTAATGTTTTCGCTGTATTGAAATGCGATGTAACGGATTCCCATTTTATTGAACGCATTTTGGAAAATTGGTGCATCAAGTAAACTAGGGTCACAGAAGCTTGCTGAAGCAAAGATTACTCCATTAGCACCTCTATCTTTTACGATCTTAGCTAATCTGTTTTCTTTCGGGTTATGAACATCATAAATAGAAGATGAGTATTGACTTTGATTAATATAAGAATTAGAAATTGCTTCTAGTGGTTTATTGGTTGTAGCATTAATATCACCAATAATCATTCTTGAACCCAGCATGTAATCATCGTCAACTACGTAGCAACCAGCTTCTTCAATAGCTTTAATTAAACCTACGGCAGGTTGTTCACAAAAAGCACCAGAAACGACCACTTTAATTTTATCTTGTGGTACGCCAATGTTTTGTTTAATGTGAGCACAAACCTGTTCTAATATTTCGTTGTGTTCTTCAACCGGAATAACTGTTCCAGCTCTAACGATATGATACACATCTTCAATACTTAATCTCCATGGATAATCCTGTCGGATATCATATATAAAAGAAATTAGTTGACGATTTTTATTGTACAGTTCAATGGAATGATTTAGTTTTTCGGTAGTTACTTCAACACCGTTAATCTCTTTAATGTATTCTAATACATGTTCCATTTCTTGTTGATAGAATACACCACCAATTTGAGGTAAGAAATTTTGAGGAAAATCCATGTACTTCACAAATTTTCCTAATTTGTGTTGTTTAAAAATCCCTGAAAGGTTTCTAATTACATCACAAATAGAAGGGAAGATAAAACCATCAATATGATCCATGTGTTTATCTAAAGCTAATTCCATTATACTTCTAGGTATATGGCAAATGTAAGATTGGTAGTAAGCGTCTCCTTTTATAATTTGTTTGCGATCGCCGCCACCAAAAATTCCGACAGGCATGCCTTCTGCAGCATGTATAATTTCTCTTGGAAAATAAATAGGCATATAACCGACCAGAACCCTACCTGGTTTTTCTTCTTTCCATTTTTTAGCTCTAGTGAAGTTTAAATCGAACGATAATTCCTTACATTCGTTAATTATTTGTTTTAGTTCTTTCATATTTTAACATTTAGTTCAAAACTTAACCTACTTTGTTTGGGTTTGCTTCTTTACTTGATGTTAAAAATGAGAGACTATACCTTGCTATCAAGCAAAAAAGAAAACATAAGTTGGTATAGTTACAATTGAGTCATAATTCGGGATTAAAATTAGCAAACACTTTTTCTGAGGGTTATGATGAACATCATAGTAATTCTGCTTTGTTAATCATAAGTTCGTAAAATTGACGGACTTTTTAATGATAAAAGTCATTTCGAAAATCTACTAATTTGAGGTATTTAGTGAAACACTTTTCTTTAAATAGATAACATTGGATAATTGCGCCGTAATCGTATTAGCGGGAGGGAATTCAAGCAGAATGAATTCTCCTAAACCTTGGTTGGTTTTTGTTAACAATGCTACTTTTTTAGAAAACATAGTAAACAGCTACAATGAGGTTGGGTTAAAAAAAATAGTTATTTCTTTAAATAAAAAGTTTTTTTTAACAGCTTATGCCGACAGAATTGAACAATTAAAAAAAAAGGCAACGTTTGTTGAAATTGAAGATCCAGAAAAAGGTAGATTGTTTTCGTTACAGTTAGCATTAAAAATGGTTGGAGATGTGGATGCTGCTTTTATACAAAATGTTGACAACCCATTTATAGATGAAACAGTTATAAATAAATTATATAAGGAACGAATTAGTAATGGAGTAACCATCCCAAAATATCAAGAAAAAGCGGGACATCCTATTATAATAAGTAAGAATGTAATAAAAGAAATAGTTGACAATTACATGAAGTACGAAACTTTAAAGGAGCTTACAGATCAGTTTGATAAAAAATATATTAAGGTGTATAATTCAGACATCCTTATTAACATTAATACTCCTTTGGAATACCATGACGCAATAAATGAACATATATAACGAAATAGAAGAGATAAGAAAAAGTGGGATTGATGCTGCGTTATGCACTATTGTACATACTAAAGGATCTACACCACGTAAAGTTGGTTCAAAAATGTTGGTGTATTTATCAGGTACAATTAAAGGAACAATAGGGGGAGGTAGTTTAGAAAAGGAAGTAATAAAAAATGCGCTAAATCAATTAAAAGGCAATGAATCAAAGCTTTTTAAACACGATTTATTACACCAACATAACATGTGTTGTGGTGGAACAGTAGAAATATTTATTGAGCCAATAGAAAAAATGAAACGACTGTACATTTTTGGAGCAGGACATACCGGGCAAGCATTAGCCAAATTTGCTAAAGTATTGGATTTTGAAGTTTTTGTAATTGACGATAGAAAGGAGTACATCAACCAATTATCGGCTGTTTTAGAAGTAAATAAATTGAATGTTGGTTATAAAGAAATTTTACCAAAGTTGCCTTTCGATAAAAATACGTATGTGGCTATTTTAACCTACGAACACGAAATTGACAGAAATATTTTGTCGTACTGCATTAAACAACCAGTGGCTTATATTGGTATGATTGGTAGTAAAAGAAAAGTGGAAATGACAAAAAAGATGTTTTTAGATGCCGGAATAGCAACAAAAAAACAACTAAGCAATGTTGATATGCCTATGGGAATAGATGTTTTAGCTGAAACACCGGAAGAGATAGCCATTAGCATATTAGCAAAATTAATATCAATAAAAAACAAAAGATGAGAAAAAAAGTAGCTATTGTTACAGGTGCAGCAAAGGGAATAGGAAAAGCAATTGCCGAGAAAATGATTGATGAAAAATACGTTACTATTTTAGTTGATGTTGATGAAACTGCAGGTACTTTGTTGGCTAAAAAATTAGGCGAAAACGCTCATTTTTATTCATGTAACATAAGTGATGAAAAGGCTGTTAATTCTTTTTATAATTCAGTTCTCGAAAATCACAAACATGTGGATGTATTGGTAAACAATGCTGGAATTATTAAAGATAATGTAATTTGGAAAATGCCTACCGAAGATTTTGATGCTGTAATCGACATCAATTTAAAAGGTACCTGGCTCATGTGTAAAAATGCTGCCAGCATCATGAAAAATCAACAAAGTGGACGAATAGTAAACATCACTTCAAGAGCATGGTTAGGAAATCCAGGTCAGTCAAACTATTCAGCATCAAAAGCAGGAGTGGTAGGTCTAACCCGTGTGTTAGCGTTAGAATTAGGAAAACATGGTGTTTTAGTAAACGCTATTGCTCCTGGTTTAATTGATACGCCTTTAACTCAAAAACTTCCAGTAGATGTACAAGAAAAATTAATACAAGCACAACCCACAAAATCAATGGGAAAACCCAAAGATATTGCCAATGCGGTAGCTTTTTTAAGTAGTGAAAAAACGCAATTTATTACAGGGCAAACGCTTTATGTTGATGGTGGAAAAAGCATAGGGGCTGGGTTATAAAAAAATTGGAATAGTTTTTAAAGAAAACAATATGGAGATAGTTAGTTATATCGTTAATGGGAAGGAATACAAAGTTATTGTTGAGCCACACGATACTTTAGCGAAAGTTTTACGAGAAAAAATAAATTTAACAGGTACAAAGCTGGGGTGCGAGCAAGCAAGTTGTGGCGCTTGTACTGTTTTTGTCGATGGAAAAGCTGTTCAAAGTTGTGTTACTCCTGCGTTGCGTGTTGCAGGAAGTGTTATAACAACCATTGAGGGTATTGCCGACCAAAATAAATTACACAAGCTACAAGATAAATTTGTGGAGAAAGGTGCCATTCAATGTGGGTATTGTACACCAGGTATGATTATGACTTCGTTAGATTTTTTGGAAGAAAACCCTAATCCAACAACTGATGAGATAAAAGAAGCCTTATCAGGAAATTTATGTAGATGCACAGGTTATAAAAAGATTATTGAAGCGGTAGAATCTTATGTGAAAGAAGAAAATAATACGCACCCGCCATTAGGACATCTTCCAAAAAGTGATGCCTCCAAATTTAAAATGGTTGGACAAGGAAGACCATATATTGAAGCAACGAAAAAGGTTCAAGGCTCTGCCGATTATGCCGATGACATTAAAATTAAAAATACTTTATACTGTAAATTTTTAAGAAGTACCCATGCTCATGCTAAAATAAATAAAATTGATGTTTCTGCTGCATTAGCATTGCCTGGAGTAAGAGCTGTCATTACGGGTAAAGAACTACCTATAAAGTTTGGTGTTTTACCTATTTCGCAAGATGAAACAGCAATGGCTGTAGAAAAAACAAGATATATTGGCGAAATTGTTGCCGCTGTTGCCGCAGATACAGAAGAAATTGCTCAACAAGCATGTGCTTTAATTAAAGTAGATTATACGCCATTACGACCATTTTTTGATATGGAAGAATGTTGTGAAGACATTGGTGATTACGAGAAAATTCATGAATACGGAAAATTTAACAACAACATTCATAAAAAGGCCGAGTTACGTTTTGGAAACCAACAAGAAGGTTTAGCTGCTGCCGATCATAAAGTTAAAGTGGATTTCGATTTCCAAGGAATTAACCATGGGTTTACCGAGCCACATGCGGCAACTGCATGGTGGGACGAAAATGGATTAACCATTATTACGGCAACTCAAGTTCCTCATTATTTGCATCGATATTTAGCAAAAGTATTAGAAGTTCCGATGAATCGTGTTCGAGTAATAAAACCTTATGTTGGTGGAGGTTTTGGGGGTAAGTCAGACCCATTCCCTCATGAAATTATTATTTCGTATTTATCTAGAACTCTTGGACAACCTGTTAAAATGCGGTTTAATAGAGAAGAAGTATTTTTAACTAACCATGGTCGACATCCATCCAAAATGAGTGTTGAAATGGGAATTAATAAAGATGGTACTATTCAAGCTTTAGATGCCGATATTATAATTGATGGAGGTGCTTATGGTAGCTTTGGTGTAGTAACATCATATTACAATGGAGTCTTATTACAGGCTCCTTACAAAATAAGCAACTTTGGTTTTAGAACACGCAGAGTGTATACCAACAAACCTCAATGTGGTGCAATGCGAGGTCATGGTGCTGTAAATTCGCGCTATGCAGTAGAAACTATAATTGACCGGTTAGCCCATGAAATTGACATGGATCCTTGTGAGTTACGTTTAAAAAACTTTCTTGATGAAAATACCTTAACGGTTGGTCAGTACAGAATAACGTCAAACGGAAGTAGAGAATCTTTGCAAAAAGTAATGGAACTCTCCGATTGGAAAAACAAGTTTAAAAAATTACCAGAAGGACATGGAATAGGCGTCGCATGTGGTTTTTTTATTAGTGGAAGTGCATTGCCAATTCATTGGAATGAATACCCACAATCGGTGGTACATTTAAAAGTTGATTTGGATGGTAGAGTTCTGGTAACATCCGGTGCTAGTGATATTGGGCAAGGAAGTGACACCATGTTGGCTATTATTGTTGCAGAAGTGTTAGGATTAAGTTTAGATAACATTTTTGTTGTGGCGGCTGATACAACTTTAACGCCAATAGATTTAGGAAGTTATTCAAGTCGAGTAACATTTATGGCTGGAAATGCTGCAAAAACTGCTGCTGAAAACCTAAAAGAGCAAATTTTAGAAGCTATTTCAAAGCTGCATAATATAGGTAAAGATGAAATTAATTTCCAAAACGAACGAGTTTTTAGTAATGATGGAAAGGTGGATTTATCATGGTCGGAAGCTATTGAAAATGCGACTCGAAGAGTGGGAGCCTTAAACAGTACAGGAGCATATAACTCTCCAAAATTAGGAGGCGATTTTAAAGGTTCTGGTGCGGGGTTGAGTCCGTCGTACAGTTTTGGCGCAGTAATTACTGAGGTAAAAGTAGATGTAGCAACCGGTCATGTAAAGGTGGTAGATATTTGGGGTGCTCACGATGCAGGAAAAGCATTAAATCCTCTAGCTGTTGAGGGACAATTAGAAGGTTCTTGGCACATGGGTATGGGGCAAGCCTTGAGTGAACAAATGAAATATCATAATGGGTTGTTGGTAAACAGTAATTTGGTAGATTACAAAATTCCAACCACCAAAGATACGCCGCCAATACACACCAATATTGTAGAAACCATCGACCCAGAAGGACCTTTTGGAGCGAAAGAATGTGGAGAAGGAGCAATTCATCCTGTAATTCCGGCTATTGCTAACGCAATTTTTGATGCTGTTGGTGTAAGAGTTACTTCGTTACCTATAAATTCAGAAGAAGTGTTAAAACAGTTAAAAGTTGAAAGCGAAGAATAGTCTTTACTTTATGTACTTTTTTACTTTATAAACATTCTACTTTATAAACTTTAAACTAATAAAATGATAGCAGAAAAAAAATACATTATTGCAACATCTGTTGAAGATGCAATTAATCAGGCAAAAGCCAATATAGGTAATTTTAAATATTTATCGGGAGGAACCGATGTAATGGTTAATCGTTTTCAAGGAAATGAAACTTCTGATTGTTTGATTGATTTAACTAAAATTGAAGCATTAAGAGGTATTGAAAAACAAAACGATTTTCTTAGAATAGGTTCATTAGAAATTCTTGAAGAGCTAAAGTTTAATCAAGTAATTAAAAACGAATTTCCGATGCTTATTGAAGCAGCTCTTTCGGTAGGTTCGCCATTGATTAGAAAAACAGCAACAATTGGGGGTAATATTTTATGTGAAAATCGTTGCTTGTATTACAATCAGTCTGAATGGTGGAGAGAATCTATTGGGTATTGTTTAAAATGCGATGGAGACATATGTATTGCAACTCAAGGCAAAAATGCTTGTTTTTCAGAATTGGTGTCCGATACGGCTCCAGCTTTAATAGCTATGGATGCTGAAGTTGAATACATTGATTTGGATGGAAAACATTACCAAAAGCTCGAAAACATCTACTCCGGAGATGGGGTAAAACCAAGAAATTTACCTGAAACAGCAATAGTGACAGCTTTATTATTACCGCTTGGACGTGAGTTTAAAACTGCATTCTATAAATTACGTGAACGTGAAAGCTTAGAATTTACATCACTTACATCTGCAGTCGCTGTTGATAATACAGGCAAATTAAAAATTGCATTATCAGGTGTCGACCCAAAAGCTGTTGTAGTTGAAGGATTGAGTACTGATGACAAACAAGAATTAATTAAAAAAGCAATAAAAGGCTCTAGAGCTGTTGATAATGATATGTATTCTCGAAAATATCGCAGAGAAATGATTAGCGTGTATTTAAATAGAAGTTTTGAAAAGATAGAAAAAAATTAAGCTATGGAAAATAATCCAATTAAAGTGATGTATGATGAGCATAAAATCATCAAAAAAGCAGAACAAATCATTGATAATATTGATGGAGTTTGGGAGAAAGATACAACTTCTTACATCGAGATGGTTGAAAATCTGATAATCTTTTTTAAAGAATATGCTGATGGATACCACCATAGAAAAGAAGAAGATGTTTTATTTCCTGCAATATACAACCACCCGGATTTTGTTTTACAAGGAATAATTGATGAATTTGAACAGCATCACGAAAGCTTTAGGGATTACACTAAAGAAATACAAGAAGCACTAGATAATGAAGAGTTTCCTAAATCATATAATCTGTTGCAAGAATATTGTAATGATTTACTTGATCATATAGCAGCAGAAGATGAGGAATTGTTTGTTTTAGCTGAAAATTTACTAAGTGAAAATGAATTAGAAACCATTTTTTTTAAGTTTAAGGATATTGATATGGAATTGGGCGAGAGTCGAAAAAAAGAATTAGAAGATATAATATCTACCATTCATTCATAATTGTATATGATAAACTTCAACCAAATTGTTTAGATTTGCTTCTCAATAAAAGAATATGAAAGAAGAAATTACACCATGCCCTAAATGCAAATCACCTTATGGATATCCGTTAGATAATAATTTATTTGCCTGTCCAGAATGTGGATTTGAATGGAGCCCAGAAGAATTAGCAGCCGAATTTGCTTTGATTGTTAAAGATGCTAATGGAAACATTTTAAATGATGGAGATGATGTTACTATTGTTAAAGATTTACCTGTAAAAGGGTATTCGAAATCAATAAAGGTAGGAACAAAAGTGAAAAACATAAGATTGGTTGAAGGTGATCATAACATTGATTGTAAAATAGATGGATTTGGAGCAATGGCCTTAAAGTCCGAATTCGTCAAAAAATCGTAGGTCAATCGTCTGCTTTGAAGACAATAAAACCTTATAACGATTATTCAACTTTTATTAGACAAAAATTTAACGAGAGGGTTCAAAAAATTTCGTTAAACACAGGATTTACTTGCCCAAATAGAGATGGTAGTAAAGGAATAGGTGGTTGCACCTATTGTAATAATAATACTTTTAACCCTAACTATTGTAAACCAAGTAAAAGCATCTCGTCGCAATTAGCAGAAGGCATTTCTTTTTTTTCTAAAAAATACAAAACACAGAAATACTTGGCTTACTTCCAAGCTTATACCAATACATATGCTAATGTTAGTTTAGTAAAAGAGTTATATCTTGAAGCTATTAATTACCCAAATGTTATTGGTTTAGTTATTGGAACACGACCAGATTGTATTAATAAAGATTTAATAAGCTTTTTATCAGGTTTAGCAAAAGACTATTATATAGCCTTAGAGTTTGGAGTGGAGAGTACTTTAAATAAAACGCTAAATTTGATTAATCGTTGCCACACTTATGAGGAAACTGTTGCAGCTTACCAATTATCTAAAAACAAAGGGTTACACTTAGGAGCACATTTAATTATTGGATTACCTGGGGAAACTCGTTCCGAAATGTTAAATCATGCTGTTGAAATTTCAAAACTTCCCATTAACACCTTAAAAATTCATCAATTACAAATTGTTAAACACACAATAATGGCTATGCAATTAAAAACAGAGCCAGAAATGTTTGAGTTGTTTAATACTGATGAATATGTCGATTTTATTTGTGATTTTGTTTCGTTGTTACGACCGGATATAATTATAGAGCGGTTTATTAGCGAATCGCCCAGGCATTTATTACTGGCACCAAGTTGGAACGGTATTAAAAACTATGAAATAGTTGATAAAATTGAAAAAAGAATGGTAGAAAAAAATCTATGGCAAGGGAAGAATTATTCTTAATCAATTATACTCATTAAAATTCACCATCTTCAAACACCAAATCAGCATCTTTTTCCCAAATTTCCATTTCGCAGGGTTTGCAGTTAAACTTTAATTTGTATTCATTTTCACCATGTTTTAGTACTAGTGGTTCAACCACTTTTTCGCCCATAGTATCTCGTTGAAATTTAGGGCATTTTCCTAACTCATATTTTACGCAGTACTTGGTTGTCATTACTCTTGACTTGCCAGGATCCCATTGCAATTCGAAAGCTTTTTCAATTTCAGTAACACCATGTCGTTTGTAAAATGAGCGAGCTAATTTGTTGGCAACATTATAAGTAAAGTCTAATTGAGTAACAGGGTAGGGATGGTCAGTTTTTTTTATCTGATGTTCTTCCCGATGATATTCTTTTACCCTAATATCAATCAATTGGTCAAGCACAACACGTCTGATTTCATTAATTTTAGAAATGGGTAAAAACCAATTTTGAGAAAAGTTTATCTTTATTTCATCAACTATAAATGGAGTATTACCCGTTTTTGAAAGGTTTTTTTCTATATTTGGTATTACCGACTCATCATTTTTACTAATCTCTTTTTCGGTTGTAATTTCTGACACACTTTGATGTCCATCTTCATCTACAACAACTAGTTTAAATCCAGTACTGGTTTCAGAAAAAGTTAATTTAACACCAATTTTTCGAATAGCACTGTCTTCACGCTCTACCAGCTTGTTAAACGAAGCATCAGCATTTCGGTAAATCACAGTTCCTTCTTTAATAGGTTTAAAGGTATTTGGAATAACTACTCCGTTTACAATGGTATTTATTTGAGCTCCATCAGCTTCATTGTTTTCATTAATAAAATAAAGACCATCGCCGTTGTTCAGTTTTTCAACGTTTTCAATAATATAACCTTTATCAGTAGAGCCAATTAATTTACCAATTACTTGTCCTTGCGATTTTGGGGTTTCCCACGAACCAATTTTAGCGGTACGTTTGTTTACGAAATAATCGGTATAACCTCTGTTAAAACTTCTGTCCATTTCTGCATCGAAGTTGTAAAAGGTTCTACCTGATGATGCTTTTTGATAGTTTAGATTATTTGTTAAAAAAGCGTCTAATTTTTTTCTTAAGTAAGATACATTGTTTTTTACATAAACCAGATCTTTTAAACGTCCTTCTATTTTAAAAGAGGTAATACCAGCTTCTATCAAATTGGGCAATTGATTGCTTAAATCTAAATCTTTAATTGACAGCAAATGACTGTTGGCTATTAATGTTTTACCTGTTCCATCAATAAGGTTGTAGGGTAGCCTGCAATTTTGAGCACATGAACCTCTGTTGGCACTTCTTTCGCCACCGGCAATACTCATGTAGCAATTTCCACTAAACGAAACACACAATGCTCCTGAAACAAAAAACTCTAATTCCACATCAGTTGCTTCGTGTATTTCTTTAATCTGATCTAAATTTAATTCTCTTGCCAAAACCACTCTTTTCATTCCTGCATCGGCAAGAAATTTAACATGTTTTGGATCTCTATTGTTGGCTTGTGTGCTGGCATGTATTACTATAGGAGGTAAATCCATTTCTAAAATTGCCATATCTTGTACAATAAGAGCATCAACTCCAATATCATACAATTCATAAATAAGCTTTTTACAATCATCTAACTCTTTGTCATACAGTATAGTATTGATAACCACAAAAACCTGTGCTTTAAATAAATGAGCATAACGAACCAGCTCAGCAATATCTTCAACAGGGTTAGTAGCATTTGAACGAGCACCAAATTGAGGAGCTCCAATATATACAGCATCAGCACCAGCATTAATGGCAGCCATGCCTTGAAATAAATTTTTGGCAGGAGCCAGTATTTCAATTTTCCTTTTCATACAGCTGCAAAAGTCCTAATTAATTTAATACAACGAATAATAAATTGGATTTGAAAAATTAAAAATGAAAGAGGGGGAATAATTAATTTCGTGTAATTGGAACAGCTTACCATGAATAAAATTATTTTCTTTCTCTCATTAATAGGTGCATTCTTGTTTAGTTGTTCATCTGTAAAACAAATCGAATCCATAAGGCCAGAACCCGATGATGCAAGCCCTTTAGTTTATAATAATCTACCTTCATTTATAAGTTTACCTGTAAGCATTAAACTAAATGATATTGAACATCAAATTAATAAAACACTGAATGGGTTAATTTATGAAGACAACAACATTGAAGATGATGATTTAACAGTTAAAATTTGGAAATTGGCTCCCATACAACTGGTTAACGAGCAAGTGGGAAAAATAAAAACCATTTTACCTTTAAAAGTTAATGTACATTATCGATATGGATTTAGCAAATTTGGTATTTCGATGCACGATACACGCGAAATTAACTTAAGTGGAACAGTAACATTGGTAAGTAATGTTGGTTTAACAAACTGGACACTAAATACTCAAACAGCCTTAAAATCGTTAGAATGGAATGAAAGCCCAACAATAAATATTGCAGGAAAAAATATTTCCATTACTTATTTGATTAATCCAGCTATTCGATTATTTAAAAAAGATATTGAAAAAAGTATTGATAGTGCTATTAAAGAGTCAATGGATTTTAAACCGCATGTAATGGACGCTTTGGACAAAATTTCTACGCCAACTGAAATTAGCTCGGAATATAAAAGTTGGTTACGAATAGTTCCATTAGAACTATACACCACCAATTCTCATCTAGAAAATAATAATATAAGTTTAAATATGGGGTTGAAATGTAACATTGAAACTTTAATTGGTGAAGAACCTCAAAATAGATTTGATAAAACTTCGATTGTTTTAAAGCCTGTATCTAAAATACCTGACCGAATAAATGCCAATATTGTAGCTGTTTCTACCTATAAGGAAGCTACAAATTTGATGATGAAAAATTTTAAAGACCAGGAGTTTGGCGATGGCAAAAAAAAAGTAACCGTTAAAAATGTTTCCATCTGGCATAAAAATCAAAAAATGGTTATTGCTTTAGACTTAACAGGAACAATTAACGGTACTATTTATTTGTCAGGTTTTCCGCAATACAATGAAACTACCAAAGAATTATATTTTGATGAATTAGACTATATTTTAGACACCAAGAACAAACTATTGAAGTCAGCGAACTGGTTGGCATCAAGTTATGTTTTAAAGAAGATAAGAGAAACTTGCAGATATTCTATTGCTACTAACCTGGAGGAGGCTAAACAGGAAATACAAAAATACACCTCAAATTACTCGCCAATGCAAGGGGTTTATATAAATGGTGAGATAGGAAGCGTTGATTTTAAAAAGATACAGTTGACAAATAAAGCAATTGTTGCATTCTTAACTATTGATGGTAAAATTGATGTAGCTATTGATGGATTGAAATAAGATACATTATTTTATCCGTGAACGGTTTCCGATTTCCCGTAATTTTTAATTACTTCTCCTTCAAATTCAATTAAGTCTTTCCAACGTTTATCTACATCTAGTCCCTTACCATATTTACGGGCAAAACCTATAAATATAGTATAATGTCCTGCTTCACTAATCATTAAATCGTGATAAAACCTGGCCAATTCTGGATCTTGAATTTTTTCTGACAACAACTTGAAACGTTCGCAGCTTCTGGCTTCTATCATGGCTGAAAATAGTAACCTGTCAATCAAACTTTGCTGACGATTTCCTCCTTTTATCATAAACTTATATAGTTCATTGACATAACTATCTTTCCGTTCTCTACCCAAAGTATACCCACGTTTTTTAATTATTTCGTGTACCATTTCAAAATGCTGTAATTCTTCCTGTGCAAGAGCTAATAAATCGGTAACCAAATCAGTATGTTCGGAATTTAACGATATAATTGTAATCGCATTTGTTGCGGCTTTTTGCTCACACCAGGCATGGTCGGTTAAAATTTCTTCAATATTCGATTCTACAATGTTTACCCAGCGCGGGTCGGTTTCTAATTTTAATCCAAGCATAATTTTTTTATTTTTTTATTCAGCAAAAGCTATAATATGTCCGTCTAAATCACTTATGTAGCCAACTTTATCACCCCAATCTCTTTGAGAGAACGGACTGATTGTAGTTGCACCTAAAGTGATTCCTCTATTTAAATAATCAACTGCTTGTTCTACTTTTAAGTACAATTCGCATCTTGGTATTCCATTTCCAGTATTGGGGTGTGGAGTTTTGTTTTCCAATATTTTTACAATACCATTTTCGGGCATGAGTCCTAATTTACAATTATCTGACAAGTTGAATTCCGTCATGCCAGGTACATGAAGAGAAGGAGAGAGTCCCAGCAATTGTTCATAAAACAATTTACTTTTTTCTTGGTTAGCGACATACAGG
The DNA here is from genome assembly GCA_050248475.1 of Flavobacteriales bacterium. Classification (GTDB taxonomy): domain Bacteria; phylum Bacteroidota; class Bacteroidia; order Flavobacteriales_E; family Vicingaceae; genus Vicingus. The sequence goes on along the minus strand of JBFWSH010000003.1, from coordinate 92,797 downwards.
ATAAATTCAGTTGAAAACATCTTTTAAAGTTTTTTGAAAATTAAACAGTAATGTGTTCCACTTTCAGCAAAATCCCGCTCAATTTTTCCATTGAGTTGTTCTGTTAAACTTTCAATTAACTGAAAACCGAGACTTTTAGATTCACTAAATGAAATGTCTTTAGGGTATCCAATACCATTATCACCATAATACAACTTAAATTGAGTTGGACTGATGGTATTAATTTTAATGGTTATTAACCCTTCTGAATCATTCGGGAAAGCATATTTTAATGAATTGGTAACTAATTCGTTGATTAGTAATCCTAGCGGAATTGCAGTATTAATATTTAAAAACAAATCCTCAACATCCAATCGTAGTGCTATTTTTGATGTTTCTCCTTTTGCATTTAAAATTAATTTAGATAAAAGATCTTGTAAATAATCAGCATAATTAATGCTTGATAAGTCTTTAGAACTATAAAGCATCTCGTGTACTTTACACATTGATTCTATTCGGGTTTTACTCTGAAAAAGAACTGCTTTTACCTTCTCATTTTCAACATTATTGGTTTGCAGATTTAATAAACTGGTAATAATTTGAAGATTGTTTTTTACCCGATGATGAATTTCTTTTAATAAGATCTCTTTTTCCTCGATGTTTTTGTTGATAGTCTGCTCTGTTTGTTTCTTTTCGGTTAAATCTCTCCAAATGGTGTTAATGAGTATTTTATCGTTAAATTCTACTTTTGACAACCAAACTTCAACAGGAAAATTTTCTTTATTAGCTCTTGTATGAATCCATTCAAAGTGATGGCTACCTTTTTCTAAAGCCAGAGTCATCATTTCTTGTGCTTTTTCGTATGAAAATCTTCCGTCAGGTTGTTTTTCAGGAGATAACTCAGATGGATGAGTATTTAACAGTTCCTCTTTGGTTGTGTATCCTAACATTTTCACTACAGCACGATTGCAATCAACAAACGTGTTATTTTCAATAACCAAAATAGCATCATCCGACATGTCAAATAACGATTTGTATTTAGATTCACTTTCTAGTGCATGATCATTCTCTTTCAGCAACTGTTTATTTTGATTTTCTAAACTACCAATACGCAATTCCAATAAACCAATCAATTCAATCAATTCGTTTATACTTAATTGGCTTTTATCCTCCTTAAATTTCAGGTATGTAGAGGTATTGTTCATTAAATAATTTTGTTAATTTATGATAGTAAAAATAATTAAATTAAAACCATCAACCAATCAAAATGCTTCTTTCATCATCAAAAATCCTTTTTACAGCATCTTCATAAGCCACTACGTTTTTAGTTTTTTTTATTTTCTTTATTACCTTTTGTGGATTATTAAATCTGGTTGCAAAATATTCCCAATAATGAAGCATTTTTAAAATGGTATGGCTATCACCTGATAATGCCTGGCTGTACTCGTAGAAAAGAGTATCATGAAATTTACTGAACAATTCAATTTTGTTTGTAGGATAAACAGTAGTATTGTTTTTAATCATGCCCGGTAAAAATGGATCAGCAATCAACCCTCGGCCAATCATCCAATGATTAATTGTTGGAAACCGATTTTTTAGTTCACTAAATGCCTTTAGAGATGTAATGTCTCCGTTGTAGTATATTTTTTGTTTGGTATTGTCCAGACAATGCTGAAAGGAATCTAAATCAACGCCACCTTTATACAATTGTTTACCTATACGAGCGTGAATAGCAATATTTTTAATGGGATATTTGTCTAAAACAGGAAAGACATCCAGAATTTCAGTTGGTGTATCATATCCCATCCGCATTTTCATAGAGACGATGATATCCGATTCAGCATGAACTTTATTTAAAATATTATCAATTCGCTTAACGTCATTAATTAATCCCGAACCTAAGCAACGATTAGTAACCATAGGGTAGGGACACCCCAAATTCCAATTCAGCTCTTTGTACCCAAATTGTTGAATATATTTTGCTACAAATAAAAACTCATCAGCGTTATTTGTCATTATTTGAGGAATGAGTTCTTTTACCGTATTGTTTTTTGGTAAAATATCCCGCTCAAAAGCAGGTTTAATTTCCATTTTTCCGTTAAAACGGATGTAGGGAGTATAAAAAGTGTCTATTCCTCCAAAATACTTATTAAAAGCATTTCTAAACCTGAAATCAGTAAAACCTTGGAGTGGCGATGAAAGTAGTGAGTGATTCACTAAAATTATTCTTTTTAGATAAAATTATACGATAACAAATGTATGTTTTTTACTTCTGTAGAATCTAAATCTGATAAAACAAACCGCTTTTGTGTATAATTTTTAATCGTTTTATTTTTACTTTCGCATTATGGGAAAAGTAATAGGAATAGCTGGTAAAGAAAAACCAGGATCAGACATGGTGGTTTATGCCTCTGCAAAAGCTTCGATAGAAAAAGGTATTGGGGATGATTATCGTGGAGTAAAAAAAGATGACAGACAGGTTTCGATAATGTCGTTAGAAAGCTGGAATGAGGTCTGTACGGAGCTTAATCGTAAATTGCATTGGACAAAAAGAGAAATTAATGTTTTGGTTGAAGGTATTGATTTAGTAGATTCTGTGGGAGATATTTTAAAGATTGGAGAGTTTTATATTGAAATTACTGGAGAATTAAAACCCGGAAACAAAATGGATATTGTTTCGGTAGGCTTAAAAAATGCTCTAACTCCAAATTGGAGAGGAGGTGTAGCTGGAAAAGTATTAAGCGACGGAATGATTCACGAAGGCGATACAGTTACTTTAATGGAAAGAGTTTAAAACAAACTCAATTGTTCGCTTGGCCGACAAAACGCTTTTAGGTTATACTCCGGCCATGTTCTGTCTTTCAGGTATTTATTTCGGGCTACATTAAACATATTCTTAATCATAAAAGATGTTTCTCCATGTAATTTTAGCCTGTTCTTCCCTTTACTGTATAAATTTCCGTTGTTAATTTCTCTTATCTGATTCAATACTTTATCGGCTCTGTCAGGATAAGTTGTTCTAATCCAGTTTTCAAAAATCTCAGCAATTTCTCCGTTTAAACGAACTGTGGTGTAACCCACCGATAATGCACCTAATTCAGCTACTTTTTTAACAATATTGGGTATTTCGTGGCTGTTTAATCCCGGTATAATAGGTGCAACCATCACATTCACAGGAATATTATTGGCAGCTAACATTTCTAAGGTTTCTAATTTCTTTTGAACAGTAGCTGTTCTTGGTTCCAATACACTTCGTAATTCATTATCAAACGAAGTGATGCTTAAACTAACATGAACTAAATTTAGTTTAGCCAGTGGTATCAATAAATCAATATCACGTTGTATTAAAGAGTTTTTGGTTATAATACTTACCGGATGTTGGTATTTTAAACAAACCTTTAGCAATTCTCTTGTGATTTGTAATTTTCGCTCAATGGGTTGGTAACAATCGGTATTTCCTGAAAGCATAATAGGGTTAACAATCCATTTTTTTGTATTAAATTGTTTTTCCAGCAATTTAGGAGCTTCAGGTTTATAAATTATTTTTCGTTCAAAATCTAAACCTGCTCCATAACCCCAATATTGGTGACTTTCCCGGGCATAACAATATACACAACCGTGTTCACAGCCCTGGTAAGGATTCATGGAATACATAAATGGAACTGTGGGGCTATATACCTTATTTACTATTTTTTTAGGATGTTCAGCAATATACTCCGTTTTGGTGTCTTCCAAAAAAGGGACATCAATTCCTTCCATGTGTTCATCTACATATTGGGTTTTAAAAAACCGGTTGTTTACCTGTATTTGACTACCTCTGCCTTTTATGGATTGTTGTATCATAGCGTTCTAATTTAATATCTCATAAAATTAACTACAAATATTGGTTAATTTAACTTATATTTGTAGTTATGGGAAAAATAGCTAAAAACATAAGGCATTTACGTGTGCTTAAAAATTTAACTCAGGAACAGCTTTCGTTTGAGTTAGATATTACAAAGTCGAGAATAGGCTCTTACGAAGAAGGTCGTTCAGAACCACCAATAGAAACTCTTATTCAATTATCCAATTATTTTAAATTACCTGTGGATGCATTGGTAAAAAACGATTTGAGTTTGGGCAAAACAGATACTTTCATTGATATAGGTAATCAACGTGTGTTGTTTCCTATAAGAGTGGATGAGAACAATGATAATGTAATAGAGGTGGTTACCAAAGAAGCTTCAGCTGGTTACTTACAGGGTTATACCGACACCGAATTTGTTGCCAATTTACCAATCATGAGTTTAAATTTTTTACCGACAGGTAAACATCGGGCTTTTCCTATAAAAGGAGACTCCATGCACCCATGGGTAAAAGATGGCGACGTAGTGGTTTGCGAGTATTTGGAAAGCGTTCAACAAATTAAAAACAGTTATTGCTATATTATTTTAACTAAAAATGATGGGCTGGTGTACAAGCGTATTTTTACTGACAAAATAGAGGAGGGATATTTAAAGCTTTCGTCCGACAATAAAATGTACCAGCCTTATTTACTGCATTTATCTGATGTGCTAGAAGTTTGGCAGTTTAAACTCAACTTGTGTATAGGACAATACCAGGAAGATGAATTAAATCCTGCTAACATTTTAAATCTAATGAGAAGTGTTGGAATTGAATTAAAAGATTTAAAAAATAGGGTAGAGAGGTTAGAAGAATAAAAAAAAGACACCTCAATTGAGATGTCTTTTTAAGTTCTTTATAATAAAATTTTATCTTTTTGTAATTAAAAACGCATAATCATCAAAATCAATTTTACCACCAAATAGTTTCATTGATTTATCAATAATGGTTCTAGCCTGAGTATCCGGATAACCCAATCCAACAGCATAACGCTCTATTAATTGAAGTTGTTTTTCATCTAAATTATGGTCGGCAGCCATTATTTTAAAAAAATCATAAATTCTTTCTAATCTTACTTCTGATTTTACCGGCGGAATTAACGGGTATTTTTTATGGTTTTCTACAATTTGAACATACTCTTCGTTGGTAATACCCAATCTGTGAGCAAATTTTTTAACTATTTGTTCTTCGTCTGAATTAAAATTACCATCGGCATTAGCCAGGTTTACTATAGCTGCAAAATGTGCTAAATTATTCCTGTGTTCACTTGATTCGTATAAATCTACTATTGACATTTTATAATTTTTTATTATTATTAATAGCCTTTAAGGCTTGATATTAGTATTGATTAGCAAAATAAATCATTATTTCTCTAATATAAATTAGTTTAAGCTTTTATATTATTCACAATATATTCATATACCGATTTTAACTATATTTGCTAATACACACAAAATCAATACTATGAAGCAAAAAATTATACCAATCATTTTTTTGTTCGTTTTTTTTTCCTTACACTCGGTAGGGCAGGTAGTTTGTGATTTAACCTATTTGACCACTATCGAGAATTTTGATGTGTATAAACACAATCCAAGCGGAGCTATTTTATATAGAGCAAAAATGGCTATTGATGCTGACGGTTGTCCCAGAGCATACGGACCTAATAATTCCGGGTTAGACTGGACAGCCAATGCCGGTTATCCGGGTAATTGGTGGGGAATTGTAACCGATGTTAATGGAGATCCTGTTATACAAGGACCAGGCGATCCTTATCCGGGCATGTATGTGTCTTCAACCTCATTAGTGCAAACAGGCTATTCTAACTCCAATCCTTTACGGTATGTCGATTCCGAAAATATCCCGTATATAGCTTTGCCTTCTGCACTTCAATCGTTAGCTAATATTGCAAAAGGAGATTTGGCCTATGTAAGAAATACCACCAATGGAAATACCTGTTTTGCTTATTTTGCTGATACCGGACCAGGTGGAAAATTGGGAGAAGGTTCTATGGCTTTAGCAGTTGCTTTAGGCATTAATAGTAGTCCAAAAACAGGAGGAACATCTCAACCCATTCTTGATTATGTGGTGTTTCCTCAGTCTGGATTAGGCCAGGGAAATCATCTTTCTGTGGCACAAATTAACAGTATGGGACAAGCCGAATTAACTGCTGCCGGAGGTTTAACCCTTCCTGACTGTTTAAATGCACAGGCACCGTCATTGGATTGTAGCAATACGGTTGTGTTATCTTGTGGCGTTTCCTATCATGGAAACAGTTCAGCAGCTAGTTCAAACGTTTCTACTTTTGGGTGTAATACCTGGACTGAAACCGGTCCGGAGAGGGTTCATTCCATAACGCCAAGTGTAAATGGAACCATTACGGCAACAATTTCAAATTATACCGGCGATTTAGATGTGTATATTCTTGCCAGTTGCGATGCTATGGATTGTTTAGGAACAGTCTCCTCTTCATCAGCAACATATAGTGGTGCAATTGCAGCCAATACCTATTATGTGGTGGTAGACGCTGATGATGGAAGTGGCAGTGCTTATGACATTGTGGTAAATTGCTCAGCAATTACAGGTATTGAAGAGGATTACTCAGCAAATTCGATTAAAATATATCCAAATCCGACAACGGGAATTATTCATATTGATTCCAGGTATAAAAACATCAATAAAGCTATGGTTTTAAATGAATTAGGAATGATTATAGAAACCATTACTGTAAATAAAAATGAACCTATATCTATTGAACAATACCCAAGAGGGATCTATTTTTTAAACCTTATTGATAGTGATTTAAACTCCTATTTTCTGAAAGTAGTTAAAAACTAACGATGAACAAATGAAAACAATTACTACTTTTTTATTGTTATGCTTAAGTTGTATCGGCTATGCCCAGATCGATACTGTCTTGTTCAATCAGGTATCGTCAATTCAATTTCCGTTTTTACAATTTAAATCGTCTTACACATCACTGTTCGATCAAAACAATTCATCTTATTTGTATTCTGCTAATAAAGAATATGGAGTAGGTATTTACGATATTTCTGTTACAGGCACCATAACACCTGTTAAAGACTACCTGCCCGACAGCCTGAATAATATAGATGTTACAGCCATTAAGCAATCAGGCAATTACCTGTTTGTTGGGCTGGGCGATTACCAGGATACAACCAATGTAAGTTCCGGTTTGGCTATTATTGACATCAGTAATCCGGCGTCTGCATTTATTACGGATATATGGGATTCAACTGCCTTTGATGAAGGAGTTACTCATATTTTAATTGAGGGGAACTATGCTTATTTATCCATTATGGGAAATGGATTGGTTATTTTAAACATAGCCAACAAAAATGATATTCAATTTGTATCACAATTGGTTCCCGATTTAACTTTTCCTGCTGTTTCAGCGGGGCACCATCAAGGCAGGGGAATGGATTTCAGAAACGATACGTTGTTTTTTTGTTTTGATAGAGGAGGGCTTAGAATTATTGATGTTTCTGTAAAATCAGCTCCGGTAGAACTGTATAAGTACATCAATAACACACTTATTTCTACAGCAGTAGCAGCCTATAATGATGTTAAGGTAAAAGGAAATTACGCATTTGTTTCTGTCGATTATTGCGGAATGGAAATATTAGACATTTCATCCACACCATATTCGCCGGTGCAATGGTATAACCCCTGGGGTTGTAATACGGTTAACTGGAATGGTGCCGATTTACATGCCAACGAATTGATTTTTGAACATAACGACAGTTTATTGTTTATGGCTGCCGGTAATTCCGAACTGTTGGTCTTTGACGTTTCAGATCCTTTAAATACTACTAAAGTGGGGGAGTTCTTAGATTTGAATAACGGTTATGCCACTTATGGTTTAGATGTAAAGGGAAACAAGGTATCTCTTTCGTATGTCAATAGTTTTTTTGATATTCCTTTTGTGGGCAACTGGGGTGGATTAAAGTTACTGGATTATACCACATTAATGGTTGGAATAGGGGAGCAAGAGGTAGAAAAACCTACAACTATTTTTCCCAATCCGGGTAAAACCAATTTTACAGTTAAGGCTAAATCAGTGATAAATCGTATAGAAATTTACGATTTTGTAGGACGAAAAGTTAAAACAATTACGGACATTAATGCTTCATCTGTAAACGTAAACATCTCCGATTTAATTTGTGGAGTTTATATGGTTGACATTACTTTACAACAGGGTAATAGCAGGCTTAAATTGGTTAAAGACGAGTAACAGAAATTTAATATGAACATACTTTTTGTTTGCTCTGCCAATAAAGACCGTTCGAGAACGGCGGAAGATTATTTTGCTATAAAATACCCGGAATTGGAGTTTGATTCGGCAGGAACGAATAAAAAAATATGTAATCAGCTGGGTACAAATTATATTGCCCAAGAGCAGTTAGAAATGGCAAATGGTGTGTATGTAATGGAACAAAAACATTTACAAGCCATTAATGAGTTGTTTGGGAGTGGTTACAACCACAAAATAACGGTGCTAAACATTGCAGACGTTTACGAATATGGAACCAAAGCGTTGGTAGATGTTTTAAAAGAAAAAATAACTATTGAATAGATTTTTTCTATCTTTGAAAGAGTTTCAACGTTCGCTACTAAAATACTTGTTTGATTTAAATTTTAGTTGCACCAAATATTCAAACGATTGATTATAAATCTGTGAATCAATCCAACTTGTAATGTCAAAAACATCAAATATTACAGTTTCTGTTTCATTATTAAAAATAACTTCTAATTCAGTTTTAAGCCCTGTTAATTTTTTTTTTAAATCACTCTTGGTTAACTCATTAAAGTTGCTCGAACTGAAAAATGTGGCAATTAATTTAAAACTATTTAAACAGTTATCAATATCATTTAATTCGTCTTCAAATTGTTTAGCTATGAAGTTTAAGTAAGAATATTTTTTTTGCTCAAAAGCAATAATTATGGATAATATTTTTGCAATAAGTAAGTGGGTTGAAATGCTTTTAGAGTGTAATTCATTTAATAGATTATTTACCCAAAAAGTTGCACGATTAAAATTTCTTATACCAATAAAAGAAACAATTAAGTGGAGATATAAGCTCACTTTTGCAAAAATATGTGCCGAAGAATTAAATTTTATTAATCCTTGAGAAATTGTTGTTTCGTAGGAACTACTTTTTATAAAATTTCCTTGCTTATTATAGAAAGCTAATCCAATGTTTAAATAATTAAATAATTTTAGATTAACCAATCTGTTGTTTTGTTTTAAATGGTAGGCGTCTATTTGGATAAGAATATCTTCGACAATACCATGTCTATTTAAAATTAGGCTGGATACCATTAAATTATATAAGGAAGAAAGATAATTGGCATGGTGTAATGTAATTTGTTCAGGAAACAAGTCATATAATTCAGTCAATTTTTTTTGTATGACAGAAGCATTTTTAAAGTCGTGTTTGGAGATGTAATAATAAGATTGAGTAATTAATGCAGCCTCTGTACTTTCAAATGAAATATTATCTGTTGTTTTTAGGTTTAAGACTTTGTTTTCGAGTGTTTTTGATTTGAGGGTTAATTCTTCTTTAGTTAAGTTGTTTGCTTCTCGACCCAATAAAATCAACTGATTTCGTAAATGGAGATTTTCACAAGTTTTTAGGTATTGATTTAAAAGTGTTTTCTCATCATTTAAGCCATCTTTAGCATAATATTCAATTACTTCTTTAATATAAAGCTCTCTTGCAATTTGTTTTTCTTTTTTTAAACAATCTAAATGAAGCAGTTTTAGATCATACTTTTTTGCTATCATTTTTGCTTGATTAACAGACTTGTATGCATGATTAAACAGACCTTTTTCAAATAATATCTGGCTATTTTGTAAATGATTAGAGGCCTCAATTTCTTTATTTTTGTTATAGTGATAGGTGTTTAAGCATCTTAAAATCTGCAAGTTGAGTTGATGTTTAATATTCCTAATGTTGCTTATATTTTTATTAGATATTTCTTGATTAATCTTTTCCTTATCATAGACACTAAACGAATCGTAAATATCAAACAATTGTAGATATTTTAACTCATCATTATCGCTATGTCTTTTTGAAAAAAGTTTAAAAAATCGCTTTTCGTTTTTACTTAAGCTTTTTACCAATTCAAAAACATCATCATTTTTAGACATAAAACAAATATAAATAATTAAAACTATTGCTAATTAATTATTTAATTAAATAAAATAATATTTAGATATGTGACATTATTATTAAAAACAAGCATAGTACTTACTACTAACTCTTCCTTTTGAATAAATTTATAATTAAGCAATAAATCACTTTCGAATTATTTGTTTAAAATAAATTTTACCATGAAAAAATTTACCCTGATTTCCCTTCTTCTTCTTCTTAGTTGGAATTGTTTTTCACAAGATTTACAATGGTTTCGACAAATTGCAAACGTCAACGATGATATTGATGCACATGCTATGACCACAGATGATGCTGGTAATGTTTATGTAGGTGGATCGTTTGATGACCAAACAGCACCTCAAGTTACTTTTTTTGGTGCAGTTGAAACGACCACTCATGAGCAAATGGGTTTTATCACTAAATTTAACAAAACTGGAACTTTACAATGGACAAAAAAGTTTGGTAGTCCCAATAGTACAACAGGGTATAGTCCATTAGCAATGGCTGAAAAAAATGGATTTTTATATGTTGCTGGTAGTTTTACATATTCTTCTGCACCAGGTATGGATTTTGACCCAGACGCGGGAACAAGTTATAGAACAAGCGATGCTAGTTCTGCTGCTGATTTTTTTATAGGCAAATATAATGCTTCAACTGGAGCTATGGTTTGGTGTTATACAGGAGGTAGTGTTGGTGGGGGTGGGTCCGATTTGCCACAGGGAATAGGCGTAGATAATAGCGGAAATATTTATGTTACTGGTTTTGTGAATAATGGCGCAACACCTGCAAATTTTGATATAAAAAGTGGAACTGCCCCTAGTGCAACTGCTATAGCAAGCACTATAAATGTTTATTTAGTAAAATATACCTCTAACGGTGATTTCGTATGGCGTGTGAATGTAACCAATAGTAATAATAATTCTGGTGGTGCTTTAGTGGTGGATAACATAAACAATTATGTTTATTTTGCTGGAGGGATAGCAAGAAATGGAGCTTCAAATCCAATATTTTCAGGAACTTCACTTACAGTTGATGCAAGTAGTAGAGATGCTTTTATAGCAAAGTATGATTTTAATGGAAATAGGCAATGGGTAAATAACATTGTAGCAGGAACATCTAGCAATTATGTATGGAGTTTGGATGTTGATAATGCTGGAAATATATATGCATCAGGTGTTTATCAAGGCACAGCAGATTTTGACCCTAGTGCTGGAACGAGAAATTTAACGGCTGCAGGGTCTTTAGATGCTTTTGTAGCTAAATATACAAGTGCTGGTAATCATGTTTGGTCTTACGGTATTGGTAGTGCATCTTTTGGTGAAGCTGGTTATGGAATTAAAGTTGATGGTGCAGGTAGTATAGCATTAGGTGGAGCAATGTTAGGGCAGGCAGATTACAATCCAGAAGGTACTGGTGGACCACAACTAAAAGGAGTCAATGGTCAACGTCACATTTTTTTTGGTGAGTACGATACTGATTTTAAATATCAATGGGCTCATGCAATAACATCTGCCGCTGTAACCTCTTGGGATAATTATGCAAGTGCTGTACATTTAGATAGAAGTCAAACACCAAGCCCAGTTTATGTATGGGGTTATTTTAGAAATAATTCTACACAAGATTTCGATCCAAATAATGCAGGAGGAGATTTTACGGCAACAGGAACCAATGATAATGCATTTTTAGCAAAATATTCTAGCCAAATTTTATTACCTATCAAACTTTCTAAGTTTGAAGCTAAACCAACTAAAACTCCAACAGTTCAGTTGGAATGGGTTACTAGTTCCGAAATTAACAATGATTTTTTTACCATACAACGCTCAACTGACTTAGAAAAATGGGAAGATATTATCTATAAAAAAGGAGCAGGAAATAGTAACGTCAATTTAACCTATAACGATATTGACCATAAACCTTTGGAGGGGGTTTCTTACTATCGATTAAAACAAACCGATTTTAATGGAGAATTCTCTTTTTCTGATGTTAAAGTGGTTAAATTAAGCAACCGAAACGAAATTAGTTTTTATCCAAATCCAGCTAATAATACATTGAATATTGATTTTGGTGATGGGTTGAATGAAGAATTAACTATTTCAATTATAAATGCTATAGGTCAGCAAATGTATAATCATTCTTTTGATATTGTTACTGAGAAAAATACTAGCGAAAAAATAAACATAGAACAATTAACTGATGGGTTGTATTTTATTTCTTTTAAAACAGGTTCAACTATTGAATCAAAAAAATTAATTGTTAAAAGGTAAAAAGTTTAATTCATTATGATTAGAAAAGCCGTTGAAACTCTTTATAATGTTTGTTATTACAATAAAACGGTTACTTATTGGCAAAAAATACTAGGGGTTTCTTTTTTTATACTCTTATTAAATTTAGTGTTATGGGAAATTTTATTCAAATTAATTTAATATCGAGGTAAAGAATGTATATAGATTGCCACCTTTTGTTTATGAAAAAAAAGCAGACTTCGTTTAAAATATCAATCAGTGAAATCAAAAATAAAAAGCCAAACGACTTTGCAAAAAACGCTATTATTTATGTTTATAGTTTAAAATTTGTAAAGCTTAAATACATTATCTTTTTAAGAAAAAGTGAGGCTTTAAATTATAAATCATCACTTATATTAGACGGAGAAACCCGTAAAGAACTGATGTTTCCTGGTGAAGAAAAATGGTTTTACCCAAAAGTTATAGATGATTTTTTATCAAAAAAATAACTAAAATACAAATTTGTAAAATATCAATTAAAAAATAATAAAAATGAGCTTAAAAGGTATAGTTGTTTATAGAGATAAAGTTTTTAATTATTCTTATGAGAGGAATAAAGTAGTTGTATGTACCCAAGAACCGACTCGTATGGGTACAATTAGAAAAGTAGAACAATTAATACATGAAGAAATTGAGGGTAGAATGGAGATTAGGAATGAAGTATTGTTCGATTTTAAAACAAGCTCAAAATCAAAATAGTTAGCGAGCTGATTACTAATTAAATAGACTCTTACAGAAAGACTCTTTGCTGAATAAACCATAATGTTCTTACATTATGAAACCACTTGTTTATTTGTCTTATAATGGATTGCATTATGTTAATATAGCTTAGGTTTTTAAAGAATTAATTCTTTAAAAAGGGCAAAAAAAAATTATTAAAACAAATTCATGTAAGGGTTGAAAATTTGCGGTTCATTTAAAGCAAATTAGCAACGCTTATATACCGCTTTCTTTTAGCAAAAAATGGGTAAAGCCTTTTTCTGCTTTACTTATTTTTTAGCTGCGTGAGGGATAGAAGCGGCATCCTTTCTGTTTTTCACAGAAAGATATAGCGGATAGCCCGACCTTTAGGGCACGCCCAAATCATCTAACTTTGCCTTAATAAAAACATCTTAAAATTCGAGATAAATTAAAAATTTAACTGTATTTTTCCACTTCAAAAATTGAAGCAATGAACCGCATCAAAGAAGTACTGGAAGAAAAGGGGATTAAACAAGTTTGGTTAGCCGAAAAGTTGGGTAAAAGTTTTAACATGGTTAACTCTTATGTGCAAAACCGAACACAACCAAGTTTGGAAGCACTGTTTAAAATAGCTGAAATTCTTGAAGTGAATGTAAAAGATTTAATTGATTCAAAAACAAAGCGAACGTAAATGGCATTTTTTCAAAATTCGGTACTCAATAAACACCTGAACGGACAGGATGCGGAAGCGGTTAAAGCTGCTTACCAAAAGTTTACTGCTTATTTTCATAATCCTGCCATACAGCAAAACATTAGAGATGCCAAAGAAGAACAGTTTCAAGAAGGTTTTTTACGTGAGTTGTTTGTTGATATATTGGGTTACACCTTAAATCCACAACCGAATTTTAATTTAACCACCGAACTAAAAAACGAAAAAGGGGCAAAAAAAGCCGATGGTGCTATTTTGCAAGGTGGAAAAGCGTTAGGCGTTATCGAACTGAAAGGAACGGACACCAAAGATTTAGATAAAATAAATGTTCAGGCATTTAATTACAAAAACAACCAAACGGGTTGTGTGTATGTGATTACTTCCAACTTTGAAAAACTACGTTTCTTTATTCATCATTCGGTAGAGCATTTAGAATTTAACCTTTTTACCCTTACCGAAACCGAATTTCAATTGCTTTGGCTGTGTTTAAGGGCCGACAATTTACTGAATGGCGTACCGCTAAAAGTAAAAGAAGAAAGTTTACTCGAAGAAGAAAAAATTACCAAACAATTGTATAAAGATTATGCTGCTTTCAGAAATGATATGTGGCAAAACATGGTAAAGAACAGCCGTGCAAAAGATAAATTACTACTCTTTAAGAAAACACAAAAATTGCTCGACCGTTATTTGTTCATCTTCTTTGCCGAAGACAGCGGTTTGTTACCTCCTAATTCTATTTCACGAATTGTAAAACGTTGGGAGGTTTTGAAACAAGAAGATGCTTACAAACCTTTGTACGACATTTTTAAGCAGTATTTCGGTTATATCGATACCGGGCGAAAAGGACAGAAAACCGTTGATGATATTTTTGCCTACAATGGCGGTTTATTTCATCCTGATGAAGTGCTGGACAGCATTAAATTAGATGATGAAATTTTGCATCCGCATGTAATGAAACTGACCAATTACGATTTTCAAAGTGAAGTGGATGTAAACATACTCGGACACATTTTTGAAAACTCGCTGAACGAAATTGAGAACATTACTGCTGAATTAGAGGGGCAGGAGATAGATAAAAGCAAAAGCAAACGAAAAAAAGACGGTGTTTTTTACACGCCAAAATACATTACTAAATACATTGTTGACAATACCGTTGGCAAACTATGTGATGAAAAGAAAGCCGAATTAGGCATTATTGATGAAGAATACGCAAAGGGCAGAAGAAACAGAAAAAAAGAAACCATTAAAAGTTTGGGTGAAAACCTACAAGCTTACAGAAATTGGTTATTGAACATTACCATTTGCGACCCTGCTTGTGGTTCGGGAGCTTTCTTAAACCAGGCGTTGGAGTTTTTAATGGAAGAACACGCTTATGTTGATGAACTACAAGCACAGCTTTTTGGAGCAAGTATTGTGTTTCAAGATGTGAGCAACCACATTTTAGAGAAAAACATTTTTGGTGTTGACATAAACGAAGAAAGTGTAGATATAGCCAAACTTTCGTTGTGGTTGCGTACTGCTCAAAGAGGCAGAAAATTAACTACGTTGAACAACAACATTAAATGTGGTAACTCTTTAATTGACGACCCAAGCGTAGCAGGGGAGAAGGCGTTTAATTGGCAAAAGGAGTTTCCAACTGTTTTTGACAAAGGTGGTTTTGATGCGGTTATTGGAAATCCACCTTATGTGAGACCAAGAAGCTTAACCGAAATTCAAAAACAATTCATAGCTAATAATTACAAAACAGCAGAAAATCAATTTGACCTTTATCATGTTTTTATTGAAAAAAGTGAAGTTTTAAGAAATAAGAAAGGAATTGTTTCTCTGATTTTACCAAATGCTTTTTTAGCAAACGAAAATTCAAAATCATTAAGAAAATATATTCTTGAAAATTGTCATATTCAACAAATAGTAGATTGTAAACAGGATGTTTTTAAAGATGCTTCCGTTGAAGTGTTGATTTACGTGTTTGATTCAAATTCTGAAATGTCAAAATATTTTGAATTAAAAAATAATTTTTTCGATTACAAACACGATTTTATTACCTCTAGTTTTTTAAATAATAAAAATTACAATTTCACTCCAACACTTAGTCTAAATGCTGTTAAACTTTTTCAAAAAGTTAATACAACATCAAAGAAACTAGAAGATGAATTTGATATAATGTCTGGAATAAAGGAATATCAGACAGGAAAAGGAAAGCCACCTCAAATAGCTGAAGATAAAGAGTTAAGAAGATTTAATGCAAGCTACAAAAAGGATGACTCTTTTGTAAAAGAAGTAAGAGGAAAACACGTACAAAGATACTCTTTAGACTGGGAACAAGAATATGTTAGTTATGGAAAATGGCTTGCTGAACCAAGAAATCCCAATTATTTCAAAGGTAAAAGGTTTTTAATGAGGCAAATACCAGCAAAAGATTCACTTGTCGCTTGTTTTACAAATGAGGAATATGTAGTTGACCAAAGTGCTTATGTAATTAAGCCTAAAGATGGTGTTGAAATAAATCAGGGATTGCTAGGTATCTTAAATTCAAAATTGATTTTTTGGTATTATAGAAATGAAAATAATGAGTTCGATAATCTTTTTCCAAAAATAAAAGCCAAAGAAATCAGAAACCTACCAATTGTTAATCGAGATTATAAGTGTTTGAATGAAAAAGTAGTTCAAATTGGTAATAATACAAATGAATTAAGGGAAATAAGTACTGCTGTATCAAATCTGATACTAAGCAAATTTGAAATTGAAAAACTCACAAACAAGTTGCAAAACTGGTACGAATTGGAATTTGCAGCCTTTTTGAAAGAGTTGAAAAAAGCGAAAGTACAGTTGAGTTTATCGGAAGAAGCTGAATGGATGCAATACTTTAACGAACAGAAACAAAAAGCCCAAACTTTAAAATCTGAAATCAATAGGGTAGATGCTGAAATTGATAAAATGGTTTATGAGCTTTATGGGTTAAATGAGGAAGAAATTAAAATTGTGGAGGGGGAAGTATGATAAAATCAATCAAAAAAATAAAAAATATTAGAAATCTAATTGATTTCCAATCATTAAATGATTTAACTGCAAATAGCAAAGGTGAATCGGGTAAAATTAAAAATGCAATTATTTATGCTTTAAATGGTACTGGAAAAACAACTATTTCTAGATTATTATCATTTCTACAGTCAGACAAAATAGATATTGAGCAGCTAAATGATTTAATTTCTGTTGAAGCAACAGATAAACATGAGAAAATACAATTTGAAATTGAGCTGATTGATGGTACAATTATAAGCGAACAAAAAATTGAAGTACCAAATTCAAAGTTTTTCTTTGTTTATAACGAAGATTTTTTGAAACAAAATATTGATATCCCTGATTTCTGCGAAAATAAAAAACACAATGGAGAAATAGTTGTTGGGACTGTCGATTCAAATGAAATAAAGATTAAGTCCCTTGAAAAACAAAAGGGGGAACATGAAAAACTACTTAAATTAGAAAAGGAGAAAATTCAAACTGAAATTTCTGACCGACTAAAAAAGTTTAAGAAAGAATATAGAGCAATAGGAGATACATACGGTCAGATTTTATCTGAAGAAAATTTCTATAACGATGATGTAATAAATGAATTAAAAACAAAATTAGGAGAAAGTAACCCAAAGGCAGTCTTTAAAGATATTGAGAATATTGATGAAAACGATAAAATAAAAAATGTTTTATCAAAACTAAATGATATTCTTTTTGATGATTTAGTAACAAACAATATTCACAAAAGTTTCAAATTTGAAGATATACAAAAAGAGGTTGAAGAACATATTGAAAAAGTAACTAAAAAGTGGATAGAAGATGGTTTAAACCATTGTTCAGACGAAAAATGCCCATTTTGTAGACAGAGTATATCAAATGTCGATATTATTAAAATTTACCAAGAATATATTGACTCAGAAAAAAGCAAGACTATTACTAAACTGAATGAATTTGAGGAGAATTTAAACAATGTAATTAATACGATTAAGAGTAACCAAATAATAATTGACGCAGGGCTTGATAAGAATATCGCTTCTTTATCCAAGACACTTGCTGTTAGTAATAATTGGAATGAAGTAAAAAATATATCTAGTATACAAACAGATATTGAAGATTTGATTAAGATTATTATGAATAAGAAAAAGGATTTGGAAAATGATTTTAGTAAAGAAACTCAGGGGATAAAGAAAATATCAGAAAATATAAACACTTTTATCACTAACTACAACGAATCTATAACAAAGAATAATACTTTAATCAATACTATCAATACAAAATTAACCAGTACTGCTTCCAGAAAAACTGAACTCAGAAAAGATATTATTGAATATGAATTAGTTCAATACCATAAAGAGAGTGAAGTTATTAGAAAAGAAATAGAAAGGTTAGCGTCTGAAATTAAAAAAACTGTTAACGAGATAATAGTTGAAAAATCAAAGTCGAAAACAAAAGAAAAGAAACAAGCAATTTCAGACCTTCAAAACAAATTACTAAAGAAAATTGGGTTAGATAAATATAAGGTTGACGGAGAGTTTGAGTTAAAATTACAACTTCATAAAAATTATGATATTTCTAAAAAAACTAAGTTAATAAGTCAAGGTGAAAAATCTGTTGTAGCATTTACTTATTTTTTAGCACAAACAATTCAAAAAATTAATAAGTACGAAGATTTTGCTAGTACATCTTTTATAATTGA
This sequence comes from Flavobacteriales bacterium, assembly GCA_050248475.1. Lineage (GTDB taxonomy): Bacteria > Bacteroidota > Bacteroidia > Flavobacteriales_E > Vicingaceae > Vicingus. The sequence continues at coordinate 74,380 of JBFWSH010000003.1, read as the reverse complement.
TGACCCGATTTCTAGTATTAGTTATAACTATCTTCACGGAATAGCTTCTGTGCTAAAATCATTACCCAAAATTTATCAAGAAGTTTATGAGAATAAAGGTAACATTGTTAACCCTCAAATTATAATTACCACTCATAATCTACAATTTTATAATATTCTAAACAGTAATATTTTCAAGAAAAACAGTAATTTCTATAATTTAATTAAAAGACTAGATAAAATTGAATTAATCAAAAATAACGGGAATAAACTATCGGAATATATGACTTCTTTACAACGATTAACAGAGTTTAAAAAAGGAGCTATAGAAGATAATGTAGGAATTGATTTAAGAAAAGTTTTAGAAACGGTTTGTAGTTTCCATTTTTATGATTTATCCCAAGAAAATATTGAGCAAATATTTGGCTTAGAAGAAATGCCTGTAAACCTAAAATTGGTTGCTGACGATTATATACATGAAGATTTCAATAATTATGAAGACCCAATTGATTCTAATGCTTTAAAATTAGCAACCGAAGAGTTACTAGGTTTAATTGAAAACAAATTCCCTGGTCAATTAAAGCATTTAGAAAGGTTAAATTGATGAACAAAGGAATGAGGTAGAATTTATTAATCAGTAACTTTGCAAAAAGAATAGAAACCTTCTTGAAAATAGAACAAAACATATCGCGATTAAATTACTTGTTAGATTTATATAAAATCTCGCACAAGGAGTTTTTGGCTATGGTTAGTAAAGGATTAAAAAATTCTTTAACTGAAAATGATGTGTTTTCCAAAAACATAAAAGTTGCCTATTTAAAACGGATTGATAAAATTTTCAATAAAGGACTTCATTATTATTTAGACCCGAAAACCCCCGAAGCCAACAAAGAAGCAAGTATATTTTTTAGAAAGAAAAAATTCAATTCGGAGCTAAATTTTGGAGCAAAAAAAATAGTTAATCAATTTGAAGAATTTAAAATTTCGCTCTCTACAATAGCCAAACTTGCCGAATTAAAAATTGAGCGTACAGTTCCAGTTTATACGGTTCAACATTCAGCTAAAGAAGTTGCTCAGGCTATTCGAGAAGAATTTTATCCCGAAAAGCAAAGAAAAAATAAAGATTTTTTAAAAGCATTAATCGGTAAGCTCGCAGAAAAAAATGTTTTGGTTTTTGAATTTGTAGAAACTTGGAACAAAAAAGATACTGCAAACATTGAAGGCTTCTTTCTTAATCCAAATGTTATTGTATTGAAGCGTTTGCAAGATGCAATGAGTAGAGAGATTTTTACATTGGCTCACGAATTAGGTCATTATCTTTTAAATATTGAGGAAATTGAAAAAATTGACTTCCATGACATGACAGGAGCAAGTCTTTCTAAAGTGGAAAGATGGTGCAACGATTTTGCTTACTATTTTTTAGTGGGTGAATATGGTGATGTATTAGATAATTTAGAAACGGCAAGTGCAAAAAATGATTATCATTTTGATTTAATCGGAAAAATTTCGATGGAAACCCACCTTAGCCGATTAGCCTTGTTTACTAGACTTCTATTTAAAAATCAAATTTCCAAGACTAATTACAACAAGGTAAAAACCGATTTAGAAGAACAATATAAAGCAAGAAAAGAAGCAGAAAAAAAACAAAGAGAACGTGAAATAGAAATGGGTAAAAAGCCAGGTGGTTCAAGTCCGAAACCCATTAACTCTCCCTTGTTGATTTCAACCATTCAAACTGCTTTTTACGAAGGAATTATCAATGAGCAGGAAGTCTGCAAAAGACTAAATATAAAACCTGAGAAATTAACCGATTTTATTAAATGAGAATAGTAATAGATACCAGTTCGCTTATTGCCTTGGTACGTTACTACTTACCATTTGATGTGGGTAATAATCTTTATGAGTTAATAAAGAAAAAGATTCAAAATGGAGAAATAATTGTTTTAGATGCAGTTCTTTCTGAATGCGAGTTCCAATCCAGCGGATTAGTTTTAAAGAAGCTCGATTTTTTAAATGATAAGGATTTCAAAAAACAATATAAGATTCCTCTAAAAACAGTTGATTTATTACCACCTGCTCCAGCTAAGTTTATACGACAAGTAGAAAGTCAATTTACTATTGGTGTAATGAAAAATAAGTTAGAAGATTTTGAATTTGAACTGGAAAAAGAGAGGTGGCTAAAATCGGCAGATGCCAAGTTGATTATTTATTGCTTAAATCACATACACGAAAGAACATTAATATTTGAGGATATTTTTATTGTAACTGAAGAATCAAGGTCACAAAACGATTCAAAAGTATTTCAAAAAATACCATCCATTTGTGATATGTTAAATATTAATGTGCTTACATTGCCTGAAATGATAGATAAATTTAATGATGAAATCAATATAGATTTTATTAAAAATGGATAAACTCTACAAATACGCCCAACACTTTACCAAGCTTGAATTAATGCGAGCAAGCTTAGATGTTTTCCAAAATGAAATGAAGCGTAGCGAAATTCGACCTGACCTAAAAAAACAACTAACACCAGGTCAAAGTGGGAGAGAGGGAGTAGATTTTATTGTCAAAACCAAATTGGGTAATTATCATGAGTTGTATTTACAGCCCATCAATTTAGAAACAGAAAGAAGCGTTAAAATCACAAAAACCGTTTTAGGAGAGCCAAAAGACAACCTTTGGGTGGCGTTGGTGCTGTTTATGAAAGACATTGAACCGGTATTGTATTTAATACCATCAACACAACTCGCAAAGCCCGATGATTACATATTTATCGATAACGACCAGGGCGAACGCTTCAAACACTTGTCTAATTGGGAAATAAAGGTATTTACCAAGGCAATTCCAGAGTTGAGCAAGTTTGCATTAGATAATATGTTACAAAGTTTATAGTTTTCTATTTAACATAATTATTAGCAGGATTTAAAGAGCGTTGGCAGGAAAGAAATGCGGGCAAGCGTTTGGCTGTGAATGTGCAAATGCTTAGTAATTCATTAAAGGCGTTTACGTTTTTCCCGCCTTAGCGGGGAACTTACTTTAATAGAATTACTTGCATTTGTACAGAGAGCGTTGAAGCATATTTCTTTCTTGATTTTTTGGTTCTTTTTTATCAAGAAAAAAGAATAAATCAAACAAGCTCAGTGAACGCAGCATAGAAAAATGCGAAATGAAGCCTTATTAAGGCAAACGTATTTTTTGTATGCAAGTGAACTACCACATAATTTTTTTGAGCGAGGGCAAAAGAATAAATTTTTTAAAAAAGAAAGGCATGTGCGGCTATTTACACATAATGGCTAATTATAGGACAAAATGATATACCGCTTAAAAATCTAAACTTCCTGAGAAATGCGTATTTTTAAATTTACTGAGAATTATCTTGAATACGAGAATTTAAAGAAGCGTTGGAATGTGTGTTCTATTTACTTTGCTGCCATAAGCAAAGCAAGTGAGGTACGAACGCAGACATAATATCCATTATAGCTGACAAACGCGTTAAAGACTTAAATAAATAAGAATAGCGTTTTGTCCTATAATTAATATTATGTTAAATAGAAATTTTAAAACAGGGGAAATTATCAACTAAAAAAGCTCCTAAATTCTGTAAAGAAGATAGGAGCCTTTAAAAGAAACAACTAACCACTAATTAACTTACTTACTCTTACTTTCTGCAACACACCTAAAACCTAACCATGCCGTTGGTTTGGTATAGGTTATCTCCTTTTCAATGGCAATTTCATTCGGGTGGTTTATCCACGAGCCACCTTTAGCCAATCCTTGTTGATGAATCATTTCGGCTACATTTCCAATTAAATTATAGCATCCTGCAGCATTTGGCCAATACGATTTTACCGGAGCTGTTAGATCTGCATTTTGCGCAGGGTTTCCGGCTACCACCACATTGTCTGCTGATTTTTGTCTCAAGTTGGCTAATAGCTGTCCTTTGTATTTGGAATCCAATTGTTTTTTAGTTTTTTGGGAATATCCAATTTTAGCTGCTGCTTCCCATTCCTCTTTAGTTGGCAATCGGTATTCAAAATTGCTGGGATAAATGTTCTTTTTATCGGTTAACGCTTTTGTTTTAAACAATTCTTTTACTTGTTCGGTTCGCCATTTGCAAAAATTTATGGCTTGTTCGTAGCTTATGCCCACCACAGGATACTCTCTATATGCCGGATGACTGAAATAATACTTAACATATAGCTCGTTATTCCCTTCGTTGTCTTTCCATACCATGGTGTCGGGCAATGCATTTTTATATGCTGCAGCCTTTTTACCGTGTTTTTTTTCTAACCACGTTAAGTATTCTTGCCAATTAAAGTTGGTTATTTCGGTTTCGTCCATGTACAATTGGTCGTTTATCTTAACTGTTCCTATTGGATTAATTATTTTGTTGAAGTAAGATATTACCGGTCGGAACCCAATATCAACCGAAGGATTGGTTTGTCCTTTAAATCTTTTGTTATCGTCGTTGATTTGCATTTCTTGCCCTACACTACTCCAACTTCCTCCTTTTGTTCCCGGTAATTGGTTTTCTTTTTCATAATAAACCATTTCAGCAACATTTCCGCTCATACAATACAATCCAAAGTCGTTAGCAATGTATGAAGTCACTTTAGCCGTATGGAAAGCTCCATCCTCAATGTAATTATCTTTTAACGGTTTGTAATTGGCTAAATAACATCCTTCCGAATTTCTTAAGTATGGGCCACCCCAAGGATAAGGCTGATTGTTTTTACTGCCACTTGCAGCATACATCCATTCGTAATTGCTTGGTAAACGTACATCGTTCATAAATTCTTTGTTGCGTTGTTTGTTTACTTCTTCGGTTAACCACCTGCAATACATTTCAGCTCCTTTTCTGCTTATTGCTACTACCGGATATTCGTTATAAGCAGCATGAGAAAAATAGTGTTCCTCCATAGGTTTGTTAAAACTATAGGCATAATCTTTAACCCAACGGCTTTGATCGGGTTTTGCTGCCAAAAATTCTTCTTTTTTATCGTGAATCAACAAATCGAATAAAAAGGTTCTGTATTCCAGGTTAGTAACTTCGGTGGTTTGCATATAAAATGCCTGTATAGACCAGCTTTTATCATCAGTTTTATAAGTTCCCGAAGGAATAAAAGCATAGTGTTTTTTATCCATTTTATCGAGTTGTTTCACCATTTTAGCCTTTTGTTTGTTGTTGGCTATAATTTCTTCCGGTGTTAATCTCGGGAATTTATATCCGGTATCCAGCAATTCGGTAATACGTGCTGATTTTATTAAAGCTTCCTGGTATTTTTTTAAACTATCAGCAGGTATAAGTATGTGTTGTTCATTTTCCGATATCTGAGTAATTGGTTGTGGAGCTAATCTGTTTACTTTCTGTAAATACTCAGTAATTACCTGCTTTTGTTCCCGATCAACTTGTTGGTTATTTTTAATTGCTATTGCTGCAGTTGAAACAGTTGGTGTTGTATTTTCTTTTATAGTCTTTGTTGTAGTTGTTGGTTTTAAAACCCAAACCAGAGCAACAGTTGTTATTATTGAAGTTATCATAATAAAAATTTTTAGGTTAAAAAATCGAGCAAAATTTTTACCTTCAACAGTAGTTGTGTTACTATTTACGGAGGTTAAAAATTGCTCCTTGGTTTCTTCAAAAGAAACTTTTGAAGGTGCATTTTTAGCTTTGTTGAACAAATCATTCAACATTTTATTCGCATCATTATCCATGGTTATCCTCCTTAACTTGATGTTTCGATTCAAAAGTTAATAGCTCTAATAGTTTGGCTCTTCCTCGTTTTAATCGTTGTTTTACTGCCGATTCGGAAGAGTTTTGAATATCCATAATTTCTTTTATCGAGAAACCTGTAATTTCAAACAGCACCAAACATTCTCTTTGTTCATCAGGAAGCATCGCTAAAGCTTTGTACAGAAAATAGATTTCAGCATCCCTTTCCGTATGGGCATTTTCATCGATGTGATGGCTACAATTAGATTCAACAATTGAATCTTCCGTTCTTTTTTTGTGATTATTGGCCAATATCCGAATACTTATTCCTATTAAAAATGATAAAAAAGTTTTTTCGTCTTTCAAGTAGTCAAACTTTTTAAAGGCAACAAGTAAAGTATCATTCATTAAATCCTGATACTCCATGTTTCCATAAACTCTTGCTCTGCAGAAGCGTTCAAACCTATCATGAATTGGTTTGTAGAGTGCCAGAAACTTTTCTTGTTGTTCATTCATTAATAACAAATTTGTTAAACGTTCTGTATAGTAAGTGTAACATAAACGAAAAAAGTTACATGAGAACGAAAATTAATTTCTTTTTGTAGTATTATCGGTAATAAATAAAATAATTTTTATCTGTTTTATCAGTGTGTTTTGATTAGTTGTATCTTGCAATAGTTATGAATACTTCTACCCAGCCTCAAATAACGTCAATAGAAATTGTTTTTGAAGATGATTACATTATTGCGGTAAACAAACCCAATAATTTTTTAATTCATCACTCCCATTATGCTCGAAATATTGAAGAAACAACTTTGCTGGAGTTGTTAACCAATCAATTTGGTTCTGAAGTTTATCCGATACATCGTTTAGACCGTAAAACCTCAGGAATTATACTTTTAGCCAAACAAAAAGAATTTGTAGCACCTTTTCAGGAATTGTTTAACGAAAACCTCATACACAAAACTTATTACTCCATGGTTCGTGGGTTTTCACCCAAAGATGGAAAAATTGACACACCTGTTAAAAATGATGATACAGGTGTTTATAAAGATGCATTAACCAATTATAAGACGTTAAAATCTATTGAACTGGATATTCCGGTAACTCCTTACGATAAATCGAGATACAGTTTAATAAAGTTAATGCCCGAAACCGGTCGTATGCACCAGTTGCGAAAGCACATGAATAAAATCAATCATCCTATTGTTGGTGATTATAAGTATGGCGACCGTTTTCATAACCGTATGTTCGAAACGGAGTTTAACTGCAACTACCTGTTTTTACACGCTCATAAAATTGAGTTTACCCACCCCCTAACCTTTCAAAAATTAAGCTTAACAGCCGAATTTCCATTAGATTGGTTGCTTATTTTTAACGTTTTTAACTGGAGCATTGATGAGAATAGATAAATTTATTTGGGCTGTTCGTTTATTTAAAACGAGAACATTGGCAGCAAAAGCCTGTGATAGTGAAAAAGTAAAATTGAACGATTCATTTGTAAAGCCCAGCAAAGTTGTGGTACCAGGAAATGAGATTGCTATAAAAGTGAATCCTATTTGGAGAACATTTAAAGTATTGGAATTACCAAAATCGAGAGTTGGTGCTAAATTGGTGCCTCTTAGTATTGTTGAAACAACCTCCGAAGCCGATTTGGCTCAATTAGCACAAATACAGTTGCAAAATCAGCAAAACAAATTGCTGGGTATTAAAGGCCGGCCAACAAAAAAAGATCGTCGAAAATTAGATAAGCTACCTGATTAATATTTAATTATTTATATTTGAATACCTAACTTAAATTTAAATAACAATGGAAACTAAAAAAACAATCATCGTATCAATCATTACAACACTGGCAACAATGTTTATAGTGGCTGTAATTATGCACATGTGTTGTGGTAATTGCGGTGGAAGATCTTCCTGTTCAAAATCAAAATCGCATTGCGAACAGTCTTCATCATGTAAATCAACCTCTTCTTGTTCCGGCAAGTCGAAATGTGGCAAAGAAAAAAAATGCTCGAAAACATCTTGCGATAAGGACATGAAAACCATGGAATGGACTTCTGAGGATGATGGAAAAGTAGTTAAAAAAGTTATCGAAGTAGAAATCGACGAGAAAAAATAATTAAACAACTAAACGTTAAAACAAAAAATTATGGCACCAAACCTTTTAATTTTATTAGCAGCAGCATTAGTACCCATGGTGATGGGTTTTATCTGGTATAACCCTAAAACCTTAGGAAATGCATGGATGAAAGCTGCAGATGTTACCGAAGAAAAAATGAAAGGAGCTAATATGGGCTTAATTTTCGGATTAAGCTTTTTATTTAGTTTCTTTTTAGCATTCGCTTTAAATGGTATTGTTATTCATCAATGGGGATTATTTTCACTGGTAGGTGGTAACGAAGAGGCATTTAACGCAATTATGTCTGCTGATGTTATGTCTGAATACAAAGATGGATTCAGAACATTTGGCCATGGCGTTTTACATGGTGTAATTACAGGATTTACCATTGCTTTACCAATAATGGCAACCAATGCCATGTTTGAGCGTAAAGGATTTAAATACATTGCTATTAATGTTGGATATTGGATTATAACACTTGGCTTAATGGGTGGTATTATTTGTCAGTGGGCTTAATTAAAGACCCTTTAAACATAAAAAAAAGCAGCCTTTGGCTGCTTTTTTTATATCCCTTTAATTCTGTTCCAAAGCGAACCTATTAACTTCCCTCCTTCTTTAAAAGTACGAGGTCGTTCAACTGCCTGAAACTCCCCGTTTTCATCATACATCAACTCAAAACTAAAAATAAAATCAGCATTGTCGGCATTAATACCATTCTGCCCAAACCGTAAGTCATTAAATAAGAGTTTTCCCTCACGTTCTTCAATGGTAAACCATCCTTCTGATATTTTTATAAGCTGTTTAATTTTCTTTTCATTAATCATATCACCAAGTAAATGATGATTTTTAGGTATCATCTTAGAATAATGAACTTCTTGTTTATCAAACAACGAATAGTAACCAACTAAAAAACCATCTTCAAGCATAACGTTAGCACTCCATAAAATAGAATTTAAAGGTGTAGGACGTGTCTTTACTTCAACATACTCAATGTGTTGTTTTTCCAGCGAATCAATAAATTTAGGGTAGCTCATCCATTTAAATCCTAAGGTTAGCACCATGTAAAAGCTACTTACTATCAGCCCCAGGTTATTAAATCTTCTTCGCTTTAATGTTCCCTTTTTATAACACATGGCTGTAATTAAAAGAGCCATAAAGGGTAAGGTATATAAAGGGTCGGCCACAAATATATTTTTATAAGCCACTCTATATTCGTGAGGCCAAAATAATTGTGTGCCCCAGGTGGTATGAGCATCTAATAATGGATGGGTAATTAAACTTAAAAACATTAACCATGTCCAATCTTTCCATGTGGCATCTAGTTTTCGATGTATTTTACTCACTATCCAACCAAAAATTGGTGCAAAAATTATACTAAACAAAATGGAATGGGAAAACCCTCGATGTATCTCTAATGCTGTTATATTATCGGTAAAATGTTTGGCAAAAACATCCAGATCAGGAATGGTACCTGCAACAGCACCCCATAGAATAGCCCAGTTGCCTACTTTTTTGCCAATAGCAGCTTCACCAACTGCTGCACCTAAAACTACCTGAGTTAACGAATCCATAAACTAAAACGCAAAATTGGCTTTAAAAGGGTTTCTTAATTCAAAATCGCTTGGTGATATTGTTTTTACAATGGGTTTTAGTAATTTGTTTTTAACCGAATTTTTATGTTTTACATAAAGTTTCATATCTGTTGGTACTGCACCCAAACAGCTTTTAACTTCTTCTGCAGTTCTTCCAAATCGAAGTTCTGTTACATTTTTATTTACTGCTACTTCAACCAAATCGTACAACATACGCTGATACAATGAATAATCAATGTTATAATCGTAATCGATACCAACATAATTGGCATCCAAAATATTGTTAAACCAAAACGCAGAGCTAAAACCAATTAGTTGCTCGTCTAAAAAATACCCGGTTAAAATAAATTGTTCATTCAACAATTGTTTAAAATTTACAAATGCCTGTCCATTTAACTCGCCTATCGAATACTCTGATTTATCTACAACAAAATGATACAACTCCTCAATACGAGCCTGATGTAAAAGAATTTCCTCCACATTCAATTCTTTTCTAACCAATTTGGCTGATTTTTTTTCTACACTTTTGGCTTTAGTTCTAAATTTAGCGGTCATACTCATTAGGTAATCATCTAAATTTTTCCATGACGGATGTATTTGTAAAATCATGTTCACATCAATCATAAAATCTCTAAAATCATCTTTTTTCAACTGATCACTTCGTTTAAAGTTATCAGGCCAAAACTCTTTTAATAATATTACCGACGATTTCCATGTTGATTCTTCTTGTTTTCTTAACTCTTTTAATGCGCTGTTTAAACTCAAATAAGCTTCTTCATCAGTTAACTCATTGGAGTAAATAAATCCGTTTTCACCACAACAAAACACATTACCACAAACCATTAATCCAACTTCGAGCGATTGAATTAATTTGTTTTTGATGTGATTAGTTAAAATACAAATCTGCTCTTGGTATTTTGAACCCTTATCAATAAACTTAACCAACTGAACAGAAGCAATAGCAACAGGATCATTATTTTTGTAGAATAAAATATACTGGAACTTTAATTGAAATTTTAGAGCTGTTTCTAAAGCCTTTAAATAGTTTATAGATAAATAAAGGTTGTTATTGATTTTATTCCAATGTTGTTCGTTAACCGAAAAAATAGATTCATAAAATTGATAAGTAATTTGTCCTTCTTTATTGTTTTTGCCGGATTGATTCATTTATATGCAATTAGTTGCTAAATTTAAGTTTTTTAACGCTTTCAAAATATCATCAATTTGTTAATTTTGCACAAATGGCACTTTTTCATGGTTACTTATTAGGTTTGGGGTTTGTGATCTTTTTAGGTCCTGTGTTTTTCTACCTGTTAAAGTGTACTTTGGATGGAGGATTCTTATCCGGTTTATCTGTTGCACTAGGTATTATTTTTGGTGATTTTCTATGTATTGTCATCTGCTCACTTGGTGCGATAGCTTTTTTTGAAGATGCCAGCAATCAGTTTTGGATTGGTATTGTTGGTGGAATTATTCTATTGATTTTAGGACTAAAATTTATTTTTAATCCTAAAATAAACACGGAAACCGAAAATAAAGTAAGAGTAAAGCTGTCCAAAGCTAATTATGCGGCATATTTTACACAAGGATTTTTAATCAACTTTATTAACCCTTTTGTTTTTGTGGTATGGATTAGTGTTATTGGCGTTGCAAAGTCGGAGTACCCGGATACCAATGATCTGTTCATGTTTTTGGGAGCAGCTTTGTTAGGTATTTTTTCTACTGATTTATTAAAAGTGCTTACTGCACATCGAATAAAAAAATTCTTAAGCCCAAAACATTTAATCAATATTTATCGGGTGTTTGGTGTAATACTGCTTGTGTTTGGAATTTGGGCAATTGTATATTGTTTTAAATAAAAATAAACTAGTCGAGTTTAAAACTTTAGGTCAACAAAAAAGGGAAGATATATTTTCTTCCCTTTTTTGTTTTTTTCCAATCTATCAATTATTGGTATTTCGCTTTTATCGCTTTAGCTTTATCGTACTGCTCTGTTTGAGTATATACTTTAATAAGCATGTTAGCGGTATCCACATCTTTTGGATTAAGTTCATTCGCTTTTTCTATTGATGGTATAGATGTCTCAAACAACTTTTTAGCTTCCAATTTCATTGCCTCAAACTTTTTAGTTTCGTTATAAGGCAACCCATTTGCTTCATTAATTTTCTCAGCACCTTTATTAAAGAAATATGCACCCAAATTAAAATGAGCATCATAATAATCTGGTTTTAGTTCAATTGCTTTTTTGTAATCAGCAATTGCTTTATCTTCATTTTTTAAGTTTTCGTAAACTGTGCCTCTGGCAAAATAAAGTACTTCGTTATTAGGGTTGTTGGTAATAGCTAAATCTAAATTAGTTAAAGCTTCTTGATGTTTACCTGCAGCTAAATAGCCATCTAACTCAGTAACAATTAAATTGTAATCGTTAGGGTATGCTTTTCTACCTTTTTTTACAATCTCTTCAGCTTTAGCATTATCACCCTCTTTTTTGTATATTTTAGATAAAGACATGTAAAGATTTGGTCCGTTACCGTCAACATTATACTTAAGCATAATTAACCCTTCGTAAACTTGTTTTGCAGTAGCATTGTCCCCGGCTAATTCAGATGCTAAAGCAGTGTTGTACATCATCATAGTATCCATTTTACCACTCAATTGGCTCAACATCATTGATTTTCCAAAACTTTCTTGTGCGCCTTTGTAATCTTTACTTTGGAACTGACCAATACCTTTGTTGCCATACTCACCTGCCAACCCTGGAATTTTTCTGCCAATAATATCCATGGTATACATTTCATCATCTACTTTACTTTGATTCTGTAATGCCATAAAGAATTTCATTACATCTTCATCTTTTTCTAAGTCAAGTTTTTTTAATTCAGCATCTTGAAAATTTAACACCATGGCTTTCATGTACGAATCTGTACATTTTTCTAGTGCATCTGCATCTAAACTCAAACAAGATTCTTTACTTGTTTTACTTGCTAATACATTAAAGTAAAGGTTACCTCTGTAATACCACGTTTTTGCCCATTCTTTTGCTTCAGCATCATTAATAGCTTCATTAATTGCAGCTAAACCATCAACTAATTCACTACATTTCAATGAACGTTCAAATGCTTTATTGTAATTGTAAGCACTCACCACTTTAGCTTTTTGAGCAAATCCTATGGAAGCTACAACAATAGTGGTTATTGTTAAAACTGTTTTTTTCATAAATTATAATTTTATTCTTCGTTGTTTAAATTGTCTTCAGTATCATCAATATCCTTGCCACTATCAGTTTCATCAGTTACATCAACATCGGAAACTTGTTTTACAATAATATTTCCTTCTTCATCAATACGGTCAGTCTCCTCTTCATCATTGTGTTCAACACGAGTTACTGCTGCAATAGAATCACCGTTACGTAAATTTATTAAACGAACGCCTTGAGTTGCTCTACCCATTACACGTAAATCTTTTACTGCTAAACGAATAACTATTCCAGATTTGTTAATAATCATTAAATCATCTTCATCAGTAACACATTTAATAGCAATTAAATTACCTGTTTTGTCGGTAACATTGATTGTTTTAACACCTTTACCACCTCTGTTGGTTACTCTATAATCTTCAACGTCAGAACGTTTTCCATAGCCATTTTCAGACACCACTAAAATATGCTGTGATTCTGGCTCTGTAATGGTAATCATACCTATTACTTCACCATTTTCAGGTATAGTTACTCCTCTTACACCCGAAGCATTTCTTCCCATTGGACGAACTTTTTCTTCGTTAAAACGAATTGCACGACCAGATTTAATAGCCATAATGATTTCATCTTTACCAGAAGTTAATTTTGCTTCTAATAAATTATCACCTTCTCTAACTGTAATAGCATTAATACCGTTAGCTCTTGGTCGGGAATAAGCTTCTAAAGTAGTTTTTTTGATAATACCTTTTCGGGTACACATTATAATGTAATTATTATTGATGTACTCTTCGTCTTTAAGATCTTTAACATTAATATATGTTAAAATTTTATCGTCAGGCTCAATATTAATTAAGTTTTGAACTGCTCTTCCTTTCGATTGTTTTGTTCCTTCAGGAATTTCAAAAACTCTCATCCAATAACACTTACCTTTTTCGGTAAATACCAATAAGTAGTTATGAGTTGTTGCTACAAACAAATGCTCCAAGAAGTCTTCATCACGAGTAGCCGAACCTTTTGATCCCACTCCTCCTCTATTTTGTAGCTTATATTCAGATAAGGAAGTGCGTTTCATATAGCCTAAATGAGAAATAGTAACTACAACTTCCTCATCAGGAATCATGTCTTCAATACTAAAATCACCGCCAGCGTATTCAATAACACTTCTACGCTCATCACCATATTTAGCTTTAACCTCTAATAATTCATCTACAATAATTTGCATTCGTCTATCTTCGTTTGCTAAAATATCTTTTAAATCCTTGATTAAATTCATGATTTGCTCGAATTCAGCACGCAATTTATCTTGTTCCAGACCAGTTAACTGTCTTAATCTCATTTCTACAATCGCTCTTGATTGTAAATCCGATAAGTTAAAACGTTCCATTAAACTTTCTCTAGCTTCATCCGGGCTATTCGATGCTCTGATTATTTTAATTACTTCATCAATATTATCTGATGCAATGATTAAACCCTCTAAAATGTGAGCTCTTTCTTCTGCTTTACGCAAATCATATTGAGCTCTTTTTACAACTACCTCATGTCTGAAGTTAACAAACTCTACAATAATATCTTTTAGGTTCAACATTACTGGTCTTCCATTAACTAAAGCAATGTTGTTTACACTAAATGAGGTTTGTAGTCCTGTATATTTAAACAAATTATTTAACACTACATTAGCAATTGCTTCACGTTTTAATTCGTAAACAATTCGCATACCATTTCTATCCGACTCATCTCTAATATCAGATATTCCTTCAATCTTTTTTTCGTTAATTAAATCGGCTGTTTTCTTAATCATCTCAGCCTTATTGGTTTGATAGGGTATTTCTGAAACAATAATTTGCATTCTACCAGAACCAACTTCTTCCATTTCTGCTTTTGCACGCATTACAATCCTTCCTCTTCCTGTTTCAAAAGCTTCTTTTACACCACCATAACCATAAATAATACCCCCGGTAGGAAAATCCGGAGCTTTAATGTGTTGCATTAACCCTTCAATATCAATATCCCTGTTATTAATGTAAGCAACAATACCATCAATTACCTCGGTTAAGTTATGAGGAGCCATGTTGGTTGCCATACCCACGGCAATACCTGATGCACCATTTATTAATAAAGCAGGAATCCTTGTTGGTAAAACTGTTGGTTCTTCTAACGAATCATCAAAGTTTAATTTAAAATCAACTGTCTCTTTATCAATGTCCGCCAACATGTCTTCGGCAATCTTTCTTAATCTAGCCTCTGTATAACGCATTGCAGCAGGACTATCGCCATCAACAGAACCAAAATTACCTTGCCCGTCAACCAACATATATCGTAACGACCATTCTTGAGCCATACGTACCATAGAATCATAAACTGCGGTATCTCCATGCGGGTGATACTTACCTAAAACCTCTCCTACTATTCTTGCTGATTTTTTATGTGCACTATTAGCTCGTACACCTAAATCCATCATACCATACAATATTCTTCTGTGAACTGGTTTTAAACCATCCCTCACATCGGGTAAAGCACGTGATACAATAACTGACATCGAATAATCGATGTAAGCTGACCTCATTTCATCGTCAATATTTATCTGAATTATTTTTTCGCCTTCAGCCATAATTTTTCCTTATTTAAACTCAATAAAATACCTTTTTTTTAGACCTTCGAAAATACACATTAAAAAAAGGTTTTCCCCTCAAAAAAAAGACTTACTTACTAACAAATTTTTGTTGAAAAATGAACAACTCTACAAACGGTTAAATATTTGATATATATTTACTTTTGAATTAAGTCAATAAGTCTTAACTTTATTAAATAGAGTTGAGATTAAAACCAAATTTATGGATGCAAATTTTTCAGTAAAAGTTAAAGATGTTATTACCTACAGTAAAGAAGAAGCTTTACGTTTAGGCCATGACTACATCGGTGTAGAACATCTTTTATTAGGTATAATCAGAGAAGGTAATGGATTAGCTATTAAAATTTTAAAATCACTTGGTGTTGATATTAAAGAGCTTCGATTAAAACTTGAAGAATCAACTAAATCGGGTGATATTTCTACTCATACGATGGCTAATATTCCATTAATTAAACAAGCTGAAAAGGTATTAAAAATAACTTACTTAGAAGCAAAAATGTTTAAAAACAATATTATTGGAACGGAACATTTGTTGTTATCTATCTTAAAAGAGGAAAATAGCGTGGCTTCAAAGGTTTTAAACTTATTGAATGTGAATTATAATGATGTTAAAGAAGAAATTATGATATTAAACCTTGTAGAAGAGGATCAATTACCAAAAGCTGAATTCCCATCAGACAATGAAGATGATGATGACGGAAAGGGGTTCATGGGTAGCTCTGGTTCCAGTGCTTCAAAATCAACCGATGCTAAATCAAAAACACCTGTGTTAGATAATTTTGGTAGAGATTTAACCAAATATGCTGAAGAAGGTAAATTAGATCCTATTGTTGGTCGTGAGAAAGAAATAGAACGTGTTTCTCAAATTTTATCACGTAGAAAAAAGAACAACCCTATTTTACTTGGTGAACCTGGTGTGGGTAAATCGGCTATAGCCGAAGGTTTGGCTTTGAGAATTATACAAAAGAAAGTTTCTAGGGTTTTGTTTGGAAAACGAATTGTAACACTTGATTTAGCTTCGCTGGTTGCTGGTACAAAATACAGGGGTCAGTTTGAAGAAAGAATGAAAGCCGTGATGAACGAGTTGGAAAAATCTCCGGATATCATCTTATTTATAGATGAAATTCATACCATTATTGGTGCTGGTGGCGCTTCCGGTTCTTTAGATGCATCTAATATGTTTAAACCAGCTTTAGCAAGAGGGGAAATACAATGTATTGGTGCCACTACTTTAGATGAATATCGTCAATATATTGAAAAAGATGGAGCTCTTGAGCGTCGTTTCCAAAAAGTAATGATTGAACCAACTTCTGTTGAAGAAACCATTATCATATTAAACAATGTAAAAGAAAAATACGAAACACATCACAATGTAATTTATACACCTGAAGCTATTGAGGCTTGTGTAAAATTAACTGATAGATATATAACAGACAGGCACTTGCCGGATAAGGCTTTAGATGCTTTAGATGAAGCAGGTTCCCGTGTTCACATTACAAACATAAAAGTTCCAAAAAATATCTTGGATATTGAAAAGAAAATTGAAGATATTAAAGAAAAGAAAAATCAAGTAGTAAGAAGCCAGAAATATGAAGAAGCAGCTCAACTGAGAGATACTGAACGTAATTTGTTAAGAGACCTTGATAACGCAAAAAATGCTTGGGACGAAGAAACTAAAAACCACAAAGAAACTGTTACTGAAGATAACGTTGCTGAAGTTGTTGGCATGATGACTGGAATACCTACTCAACGTATTGCTCAAGCTGAAGGGGATAAATTATTCAAAATGAGTGAACTCATGATGGGTAAAGTTATTGGACAGGATGAAGCAGTAAAAAAAGTGGTTAAAGCCATTCAAAGAAATCGTGCGGGATTAAAAGACCCGAATAAACCAATTGGGTCGTTTATATTTTTAGGACCAACCGGTGTTGGTAAAACACAATTAGCCAAAGTATTAGCTAGAACAATGTTTGACTCTGAAGATGCTTTAATTAGAATAGACATGAGTGAGTACATGGAGAAATTTGCAGTTTCTCGTTTAGTTGGTGCTCCTCCAGGTTATGTTGGTTATGAAGAAGGTGGTCAATTAACTGAAAAAGTAAGAAGAAAACCCTACTCTATTGTATTATTAGATGAAGTTGAAAAAGCACACCCGGATGTATTTAATATTTTATTACAAGCCTTAGATGATGGTCAGTTAACTGATAGTTTAGGACGAAAAGTTAATTTTAAGAACACCATTATAATCATGACTTCCAATATTGGAGCCCGTCAGTTAAAAGATTTTGGTCAAGGTGTTGGTTTTTCTACTGCTGCTAAAAAAGAAAGTGCTGACGAACATTCAGCATCAGTAATACAGAATGCACTGAAAAAAGCTTTTGCTCCTGAATTCTTAAATAGAATTGATGATGTGGTAATGTTCAACCATTTATCAAAAGAAGATATTCATAAAATAATTGATATTGAATTAGAGAACCTTTATAAACGAATAATTGAGTTGGGTTATCAGATTAAGCTAACTGAACCGGCAAAAGATTTTATTGCCGATAAAGGTTATGATTCTGCTTTTGGTGCTCGTCCATTAAAACGTGCTATTCAAAAATACCTTGAAGATCCATTAGCGGAAGAAATTATTCAATCAAAATTAACCGAAGGAGATACCATAATGGTAGATTTACACGAAAATAAGGAAGAACTTGTAATTAGTGTAACCAAAGGAAAAAAGAAAAAAAATAATTCTGAATCTGAAAAAGAATAATAAAAAAGCCTCGCAATACTTGCGAGGCTTTTTTTGTTCTCAAAAAATTAATAATATTTTAATTTACTAGTGTTCAATTATAGCCTTACTTTGTGTAAAATAAATATCAGGTATAATGCAAAAAGAAATTAATATATTAGTGGTTGAAGATGAACCCAAAGTTGCATCTTTTATAAAAAGAGGATTAGAAGAAAAAGGGTTTTTAGTTGATATTGCCTACGATGGGAATATTGGTAAAAAAATGTTCAATTCAAATATTTACAATCTGATTATTTTAGATGTGAATCTTCCATTAAAAAATGGTATCGAATTATGTAAAGAAATAAGATTGAAAAATGTGAAAATCCCCATTCTTATGTTAACTGCTTTAGGGACAACCGAAGATAAATTAACTGGTTTTGATTCTGGTGCTGATGATTATTTAATAAAACCTTTTGAATTTAGAGAATTATTAGCCAGAATTAAATCGCTATTAAAGAGAAATTCTAATATAGAAAGTGGTAGTAATCTTTTAACATTTCTTAATCTCGAAATGAATTTGGACAACTATGAAGTAAAAAGAGACAATATAAATATTGAACTAACACAAAAAGAATTTGCTTTATTAGAATATTTAATAAGAAACAAAGGAAGAGTTTTAACAAGGTTGGATATAGCTGAAAAAGTATGGGACATCTCTTTTGATACTGGAACAAATGTTATAGATGTATATGTTAATTTTTTACGAAAGAAAATTGACAAAGATTTTTCTCCTAAACTTATTCATACTCAAACGGGTATAGGATATGTTTTAAAGGAAGGTAAGTAGATGAATTTAAACATTAAAACAAAATTAACTCTTCAATTTACAATCATTGTATCGTGGATACTTATCTTGTTCTCAGTAAGTGTTTACTATTTTTCTGCCACTTATAGAATTACTGAATTTTACTCAAGACTTGAAAACAAAGCATTAAGTACTGCAAGATTATTAGTTGATGTAAAGGAAGTAGATCATGATTTATTGAAGATTATTGACAAAAACACCAATGTTTCTTTGTACGAAGAAAAAGTGATGATTTTTGACTTCAATAACAAGTTGATTTACAACAGTTCTGATGAAAACAACCTAAAGATTACAACTGAACGATTGAATCAGATTAGATTGGAAGGAGAGCTTAGATTTCTCGATAAAAAACATGAAGTTTTAGGTCTACTTTATACTGATAAATATGATAGACTTGTGGTTATAGCTTCAGCTTTTGATATTTATGGAAGAAATAAGTTGGCCAATTTAAAATGGATTTTAATCATGGGTTTTCTTGTTAGTATTATTCTTACACTTTTTATTGGTAAAATTTATGCTGGAAGGGCTTTAAAACCAATGTCTAACGTAGTGAATCAGGTTGAAAAAATAACCATTTCTAGTTTAAGTTTAAGAGTTGATGAAGGCAATGGGACAGATGAGATATCTCAATTGGCTATAACATTTAACAAAATGCTTGAACGTTTGGGATCTGCATTTGAAATGCAAAAAAGTTTTGTTTCTAACGCTTCACATGAACTGAGAACTCCTTTAACATCAATTACGGGTCAAATTGAAGTAACTCTGATGAAAACTCGAAATGAGCATGAGTATAAGGAAATACTTAAATCTGTATTAGAAGATATAAAAAATCTAAATGAGTTATCTAATGGCTTGTTAGATATGGCTAAAGCAAGTTCAGATATATCGGCTATAAGTTTGCATAATATTAGGATAGATGAAATGTTTTGGACAGCAAGAGCTGAATTGATTCATCGAAGAAAAGAATATAAAATTCTGATAGAATTTAAATCGACAATTGACGACGATGATTCGCTTGTTGTATTTGGAAATGAACACTTACTTAAAACCGCTGTTATTAATTTAATGGATAATGCCTGTAAATATTCAAATGATAAAGCTGTAGAAATTCATTTATCGGTTAATAATTCTTTGTTTTCTGCTGAATTTATTGATAAAGGAATTGGAATTGATTATTCAGACCTTCAAAAAGTTTTTGAACCATTCTACAGATCTCAAAACTCAAAAAACATTGCAGGAAGCGGTCTTGGTCTTTCGTTGACAAAAAAAATAATTGAAATTCATAATGGAAATGTCACCATCGATTCTATTATTAATGTAGGGACTATTGTTAAAATTAGTTTACCAATAAGTCATTAAGCTACTATCTTTTCTTTCTTTAGCTATTTTAATTCCTTTTTAATCTGTTATTAATTAGTCTTTAATTTCAGTTTCTAAAATTTGCTTCATAATTAATACTTGAACCAATGGAAACTATTTTAATTCAAAAAGAAGAAATTAAAAACCTGAAATTCCAAAAGTTAGATGTTTTAAATGAATCAGAAAAAATTCATTTGAGGTATAACTTACTTAAACAAGGTGAAATTTTAGGTAATTCCTATAAACACAAACTTAAAATAATGTTCCATTCCATTGAAGGGTCTTGGATGGTTTACACCACTGTTTGGTTTGTTTCTGAAGCATATATACAGATAAAAGGAGGTACAATTATTCCTGTATCAGCGATAGAAGAAGTAATTATAAATACATTATAATAATAATCATTTAACTCTCAAATAAAATGGAAAATTTAACCACAAAACAAAAAGCAATAACACTAGGATTAGGTATTGTTTTAGCAGCATCAATTATTTCTACTTCTACTTTATATTTCAATAATAATGAGTTGCAAAGCAATTTAAATAAGCAAAAAATTGCTAATGAATTAATGTTGTCAGAAAAACTAACATTGTTTAAAGATATAGAAGATTATACTTTTGACAATAATGCTTTAAAGAAATTTAATGGAGAGTTAGAACAAAACATTTCACAAATTAATAAGGCTATTTCTGCTAAAGAAATTGAAATTTCAAGATTAAATAAAGAAAATGCTAAAGTAAACAAGCTCAAAAAACAACTAGCAGAACTTAACAAATTAAAAAAAGAACAGGAAACCAAAATATTAGCTTTAAAAGAAACTATTGATAAAATTAATACTGACAATAATTTTTTAAATCAATCTCTGACTTCATTAACAGAAGAGAACAAGCAGCTTAATGCCAATTTAGCATTATTAAGTTCAATTACCGCTGATAATTACTTGGTTGAAACAACAAGAAAAAAAGGAAAATTAACTGTTGTTGCTAGAAGAACAAAAAAACTTGGAGTTAACTTTAAAGTTCCTGAGAACATGGTTGAAACCATTTCATTTAAATTAATTAAACCAGATGGATCAACAATTGGCGAAACTAGTAAGGATATAGCTGTTAACACTTCTGCTGATAACGAAATATTGTATGCAAATATTGGCAAGGGAGAAATTAAGATTTCAAAAAAAATTGAAATGACGTATGAACCAAAAGAAAAATTAAAATCGGGAGTATATAAAGTGGAGATTTACAATAAAGATAAATATATAGGGTCTTGCAGTATTAAATTACGTTAATATTGTTTTAGGTTAGATTAATGATGGAGTAACTGACCATCAAAAAACTCCGATGAAAATCGGAGTTTTTTGTTTCTATAACTGTGCTAAACACATTTTAATAGTTTGATAAGTTCTTTCAGGGTCATTATCTAAACCTATACTTATTCTAACTAATCCTTCAGTTAAACCAAGTTCTAAGCGTTCTTGTTCAGGTATTTCTGATGAAGTACTACCTCCCGGAGCACTAAACAAGGTTTTGTAGTTACCCAAACTTACCGCCAAATAACCAACGTTGTTATTCTGCATCAACTCCATAAGCTTGTTGGCCTGTTCTTTAGTTTGCATATCCAACACAAACAAACCACCAAATCCAAAACCTTCGTTCCAGGTGTTTTGCATTAATTTATGTTGCGGATGAATAGACAATCCTGGATAAGTAACTTTTAAACCATCATCGCTCAGTTTTTTAGCAATATGTAATGCATTTGAACTGTGTTGTTTCATTCTTACGTGCAGGGTTCTTAAGTTTTTAAGAATACTTGCCGAACGGAAACTATCTAACACAGGCCCTAACAACATACTTGCTCCCGAATTTACATCAGAAAGTGAATCAATAAATTCTTTAGTTCCACAAATAGCTCCAGCAACACAATCACTCATACCGTTTATAAATTTTGTCATACTATGTACTACAACATCGGCACCTAATTGAGCTGGAGAAAATATTAGTGGAGAGAATGTGTTATCAACTACCAATTTACAGTTGTATTGTTTTGCTAACTTCGATAAGATAGGCATATCAGCCACTTCTAACATGGGGTTGCTAATCGATTCGCAATAAATAACTTTAGTTTTTGAAGTAATCGCTGCCTTAACTTTTTCCATATTTGTAGAATCTACAAAAGTTACTTTGATACCAAATTTTGGTAAAAAATTTTTGAAAAAAGCATAAGTTCCACCATAAATGGTTCTACTTGATATTATTTCGTCTCCAGCCGAACATATTTGAAGAATAACATTGGTAATAGCTGCCATTCCAGACCCTGTAACTGAAGCACTTTCGGTTCCTTCCATTTGTGCTAAAGCTTGTGATAAAAACTTGTTCATTGGGTTCCAATGACGAGAATACAAATAACAACCTTCAATTTCTTTCTCAAAAATCTCCTCCATTTTACCTGCTTGTAAAAAAGTGTAGGTAGAAGAATCTGTTATGGAAGGGTTTACACCTCCAAATTCGCCAAAAAATTGTAAATCTTGAACGTTGTTTGCTGGATTAAAATTGCTCATATTGTTTATTTTAAGAAATATTATTTTACAAAATTGAATATTATTAGAATAATAATCTAATTATTGGTAAAAAATATTGTTTTGAATAAACACGGTAATAATCATTGTTTTGATATTATATTTCCTTTGAAGTTTTTTATTGTAATTAAATTGGTCAAACGAAAACTACATTTTCAAATGATTTCACTTACCATAATGGGAAAATATTTTATGTAGTTTTGCCTTATGAACAAAAGCTTTGATATCTTAATAATTGGAGGTGGTGCTGCAGGTGTTTTTGCAGCCATCAACATGGCTAAAAACAACCCACAACTAAACATCGCTATTCTTGAAAAAACCATTCAATTGCTTTCAAAAGTAAAAGTTTCGGGTGGCGGACGATGCAACGTAACCCACGCTTGTTTTGATCCCAAAGAATTGGTAAAATTTTACCCTCGTGGCAACAAAGAATTGCTGAGTGCTTTTTACCAGTTTCAACCCACCGATACCATCAATTGGTTTAATGAACGTGGGGTTGAACTAAAAACAGAAGCTGATGGACGTATGTTTCCGACAACCGACAACTCGCAAACCATTATCGATTGCTTTACCAAAGAATTGGTAAAATTCAACATTGAAGTGCTTTACAGCACCAAATTAGAAACCATAAAAAAAACCGATGATGGATTTGAACTGCAAACCAACCAAAATATTTTTAAAACCAAAAAATTATTGATTACCACCGGCGGTTTTAACAAAATGGAACAATACCACTTTATTACTCAATTGGGTATTGAGGTAGAACCTCCTACTCCATCGTTGTTTACGTTTAACCTACCCAACAACACTATTACCGAACTACAAGGTATTGCTGTTGCTGCAAAAGTTAAAATTTTAAGTACCAAGTTTGAAGAACAAGGAGCTTTATTGATTACACATTGGGGAATGAGCGGACCTGTAATTTTAAAACTTTCGGCATGGGCATCGAGGGTGTTGAACGAAAAAAACTACGAATTTGATTTTATGGTAACCTGGTTGTTGGATAAAAAAGACGACGACCTAAACGAGATATACCAACAAAACAAACAACAATACGGCAGCAAAAAAGTGATGAACCAATTTGAATTTGGATTACCCAAAAAATTGGCTGCTTACCTTATTAACAAAGCAGGCATTGGCGACGACGACAAATGGGCAGATGTTTCGAAAAAGCAATTGAACAAACTTACCGAAGCATTGATACGCGACACCTACCACTCTAGCGGAAAAACCACCTTTAAAAGCGAATTTGTTAGTTGTGGAGGAGTTAAACTAAACGAAGTTAATTTTAAAACCTTTGAAAGTAAAAAAATACCCAGTTTATATTTTGCTGGAGAAGTATTAGATATTGATGCCTTAACGGGTGGCTTCAATTTCCAAGCAGCTTGGACTGGTGGCTGGATTGTTGCTAATGAAATCACCAAATAATCACTAGTAAACTTTAAGTAATAACTTTAACAATCCTGATTTATATACTATTAGTTGATTTTCATTTTGTTTGTTTTTTGGTTCAAACCGATTGATTTCCTGATTCAAATAATGAGTAAAGCTGGTGTTTTCACCAACAATTTCAAAACCTAATTTAATAAAGCTTTTTCCATCCGACCAATCTCTGTCAATGTAAGTCATTATATCATTTACCTGGTGTTTTTTTATAAAATGAGCTAACAATTTACTTAACCCTCCAACCACAGTATAATCTAATTTATTACAAAACCGAATCAACTCGCCTGACATATCACCTTTACCTTCGGTTTTTTTGTGCATGATAGGTCCAAAACAGGCTATAGCAACAATTTCGTTATTGAATACTAGTCCATAATTGTATTTAGCTTTTACAGGTACATTAATGTGATTGTCTGCTAAAAATTCAAAAGCATCTACTCTATTTAGTTTAACAACAGTGGTTTTTCGGGCAAAAATCTTGTTCGTCAGCTCAAGTTTAGATTTTATCCGCGACAACACCAATTCCTTTTTATTTATCCATTCATCTTCAAAAATAGAAATGGCATGTTGCAGTTGATGCTGTGTTTTCCATACCACTAAATTGAAGTTTGTGTTAATCTGGCTTAATAAAATGAAATGCAATACTACTTTTGGGTTAATCTCTATCAAAAAACCAATTTCGGTAGGTTTTGAATTAATTTTTTGATGGATTAATTGCTCTAACTCGTTGATAAACTCTTGATTCATCAACTTTCCAGGTTTTTAAATATCTCTTTGTATTCCACCCAAAAAGTATGAAGCTTAACCATTTTTGAATCAAAAAAAGCAAACACTTTCTGCCAATCGTTTTTGTTAAATAAGTTTACATCAGGTAACACAACATAAATTCTTGAGATAGCTTTGTCAAATTCATTAATATAAAGTTCTTCCCAAATAAGATTTGTACCTATAGTTTTTTCTAATATAGTTTTAAGTTCGCCAAACTGCTCATAAAAAAGTTCACGAATACTATCTGGATGTTGTAATTCTATTGAAAATACAGCTTCTTTCTCATTAAATTCTAGCCTAAAATAAAGATCTTTAATTTTAGTTTTATAGTTGGTCCAATTAATTTTGCCATGCCTGCTCGTATGCTTTCGCATATATATACCAAAGCTGGTCCAGAACTCTACTTTTATGTTTTTCTTTTCTTCTTTGGTGTACACGATATAATTTTTATGCAAACTTAAGTAAACACATTCAAAAAAATATGACAAATCCTTGACAGGGAAATACAATCAATATAAAAAACCTATTGTATTTAATTTAAACATGGAAATCAATATTTATTTGTCGAAATAAAACAATTGTTAGACGAGTAACTTATTTTTTATCTTTTTTTTGTAATACTTTCGTAGAATTAAAATAAATAATAATTAAAAAAAAAAGAATGTTAAAAGAATTTAAACAGTTTATTAGTAAAGGAAATGTTATTGATTTAGCTGTGGGTCTGATCATGGCAACCTACTTTGGATCAATTGTTAAATCGTTAGTAGATGATATTCTTATGCCTCCAATTGGAAAACTATTAGGTGGTGTTGATTTCTCACAACTTAAAATTGTAATACAAAATGCTGTAACAGAAACCACGGTGGGAGCTGGAGATGGTATTCCTGAGGTAGCTATTAAATATGGCACATTTTTAAATACCATTATTACGTTTGTAATCGTTTCTTTTTCAATATTTATGGTTGTTAAAGCATATAACAAAATGAAAGCAAAAATGGTGAAAAAAGAAGATGAAAACACTCCTGCATCTCCACCTGAACCATCAAAAGAAGAAGTTTTGTTAACTGAAATAAGAGATTTATTAAAAAATAAAAACTAAATAGACATTACATGAATAGGATATTAATATTTACTATTTTAATCACTACATCATTTTTTTTAAAAGCACAGACTACAGAGTTAGAAGAAGATTTAAAAAAACAAACAAAAGACACTTTAGATGGATGGAAAACGGGAGGGGTATTTTCATTAAACATTACTCAAGTAAGTTTGACCAATTGGGCAAGTGGTGGTCAAAATTCAATTTCAGTAAATGGAATAATGAGTTTATTTGCCAACCTAAAAAAAGGCAAATCAACTTGGGATAATTCATTAGACCTGGCGTATGGTTTGGTAAAACAAGGCGAAGATAATGTTAGAAAAACTGACGATAAAATAGATTTCACATCAAAGTATGGACAAAAAGCCAGGAAAAACTGGTATTATGCTGGTTTAATTAACTTTAAATCGCAATTTACGGCTGGTTATAATTATCCGGATGATTCGACAAAAATTTCCAATTTTCTGGCTCCTGCATATGTGTTAGGTGCAATTGGTATGGATTATAAACCTAATGATGATTTTACTCTATTTATTTCACCTTTTACAATGAAAACAACTATTGTTAATGATCAACTATTGGCTGATGCGGGTGCTTACGGTGTGGATAAAGCCGAATATGATAATTTAGGTAATGTATTAAAAAGAGGTAAAAACATTCGCTCAGAATACGGTGGATATCTTAGGGGTATTTATAAAAAAAATATCATGGAAAATATTAACTTTCAAACAAAATTGGAGTTGTTTTCTAATTATGCTGAAGAGCCTACTCATATTGATGTTAATTGGGAAGTTTTAATAGCAATGAAAGTAAACAAATACATTTCGGCGACAATTTCAACACAATTGATATATGATCATGATGTAGATATTGCTATCGATTCTAATGGAGATGGGTTAATAGATAGTTTTGGTCCAAGAACCCAATTTAAAGAGGTATTAGGTGTAGGTTTAAACTATAAATTTTAATGTTATGAAAATAATTTCCTGGAACGTAAACGGAATAAGAGCTGTAGCAAAAAAAGATTTTTTTGATCAGATAAAACGCCTAAACCCCGATGTGCTTTGCTTACAAGAGACGAAAGCTCAAGATGATCAAGTGGTAGAGGTTTTAAAAGATTTAGAAGGCTATTACATTTATACCAATTCAGCAGAAAAAAAAGGTTATTCGGGCACTGCAATTATCACTAAAGTTAAACCTTTACAGGTATTTTCTGACATAAACATAAAAGAACATGATAATGAAGGACGAGTGCTAACAGCCGAATATGATGATTTTTATTTAACAGTAGTATATGTTCCAAATTCAGGTAGTGAATTAAAACGATTGGATTATAGACAAACCTGGGATGCTGATTTTTTAACCTTCTTAAAAAAATTGGAAGAAAAAAAACCTGTAATTGTTTGTGGCGATTTAAATGTAGCACACAAATCAATTGATTTAGCTAACCCAAAAGCAAACTATAACAAATATGCTGGTTTTATGCAAGAAGAAATAGATGGGATGGATAACTTTATTAATGCTGGATTAGTTGATACTTTCCGGTATTTTTATCCTGAAAAAGAGCGGGCTTATAGTTGGTGGAGTTATCGTGGTGGAGCAAGAGAAAGAAATGTAGGCTGGAGAATTGATTATTTCTTGGTTAGCCAATCATTTATTAAAAATGTGAAAAGTGCTGCTATTTTACCTGAAGAATATGGTTCTGACCATTGCCCGGTAAGTATAGAAATCTAGTGTAATCGAAATTCTTCAGAATTCATCCAATCTTGCTGTTTAGCAGTAGACATAATTGTCATTAAACGCTCATTAAATTCAGCATGTAAATTGTTCTCTTGAATAAATTTAACTGCTTGTTCAAAGCTTTTGAGCATGCTTTTATAAAAAGCTTCTTGTTTAATTTCTTTTTGTGCTGAAAACCGTTGTGCCACTTCTAAATTAAAAAACATTAAATCAGCAATAATATAAGCATCAACACCCAACTGAATAAAATGCTTGATGATGTTTTGAGCAACTGAACGGCGAGCTTTAGGTTTACGATTATTTACAGGAAAATATTCTTTTGAAATTTTAAACCTGGCATCTTCCAATAATTTGTCTTCTTTGGGTTTAAATACAAAATTGTAAAAGGTTTTCACTTCATTAAAGCGATCGTATAAATCAAGGATTTGTTCTTCCAACTGCTTTTTCTTGAGTTCTTTCAAATAAGCTTTTAAATCTTTTTTACTCATCCCCTCTACATCCTTCTTTTCTTTTTATTGTAATTTTTATCACCTTTGGTTTTAGGCTTTTTATATTTTTTAGCCAATGTTCTTCTGTACGACCCACCTAAATTCACTTTCTTGTTTTTCTCTTTTTTTTCATGAAAACCTTCACCATGTTCGGCTAACTTTAGATTTTTATTAAAATTCTCTTTGTTTTTAGGTTCTTCTTCAGCAAGTAATTGCAAAGTAATTTCCACTTCTTTCGGAAATTCCATTTCAGGAATTTGGTACGACATCAATGTTTCAATAGCCTCTTTTAAAGGCTTTTCTTTTTCGGTATAAAACAATATAGAATTTCCCTGTTTCTCTGCCCTACCCGTTCTTCCAATTCGGTGCATGTAGTTTTCAGCATAAATGGGCGTATCAAAATTAATTACATGAGTTATTTCATTTAAGTCCAATCCACGGGCAATAACATCGGTAGCAACTAAAATTCTACTTTTACCACTATCAAATTGTTCGATGGCTTTAGCTCTGTAGTTTTGAGTCTTATTAGAATGCATCACACTAACACCTTTACCAAACTCTTCGTTTAATAATTCAAAAACCCTATCAGCATGTTTTTTGCTCGATACAAATACCACCACTTTACTATACGTTGTTTCATCTTCTAACAGGTGTTTTAATAAGTTAACCTTAGTAAAGAAGTTTTTTACCGAATAACATTGTTGCAATATATTGTTTAACGGTGTTCCGCTAACAGCAATCGATATTTTGGTTGGGGCTATAAAAAAATCGTTGATTAATTCATCCACTTCTTCTGTCATGGTAGCAGAAAACATAATATTTTGTCTGCGCTCTGGCAACAATTCAAAAATATTGGTGAGTTGAAATCTAAAACCTAAATCCAGCATAATATCCACTTCATCAATCACCAGCTTTTTAACGGATTTTAATTGAAGTGAACTATTTAACGATAAATCGTACAGTCTTCCGGGAGTGGCAACAACTATATCTGTACCTTCTGCAGCTTGTATTTTTTGAGTATTAATGTTATCTCCACCATGTATACCCAAAACCCTTACATTTACATATTTGGCATAACTTTCAATCTTTTCAACTGTTTGGGTTACCAACTCTATGGTTGGAACCAATATTAAAATACGAGGATGAATTTGCTTCGAGAATTTCAAATCTTGTAATAAAGGCAATACAAAAGCCAGCGTTTTACCTGTACCTGTTTGAGAAATACCTACCACATCTTTACCTGAAAGGATAACCGAATATGCTTCTTCCTGAACAGGAGTTGGAGTGGTAAATCCTAAATCTTCAATTGCACGAATTAATTGTTTGGATAAATTGAATTTATTAAAAGTGCTCATTTGAAAGGATTGTTTGTACAAAGTTAAGATATATAATCCAACTTGATGAATGATATTAAAATGCTTTTAGTACTTTTATATGTACAAAAATTAACTTTTTGTTAACCTTTTTTAACAGTAACCATTTATAAATCAACTATTAGAACCATTACCTTTACCTTGAATTTAAAAATTAAACTTTATGAAAAAAGCAACTACAATTATTTCTGCAATAGCATTGTTAGTTATTTATAGCGGAACAGCATCAGCACAATCATCAGCAACTAAAATGACAGTAACCAAAGAGGTTCATGTTGAAGATAATAACGGTGAAAAAGTATTGACCATCGCTACTACCGAAAATGGAAAATCTACTAAGGAGGTATACAAAGGTGCAGAAGCAGATGCCAAACTAAAAGAATTAAACGCAGAAAAATCAGGTAGTACCAAAACTATTGTAACCGAAGCAAATGGTAAAAAAGCCATGAAAGTGGAAAAGAAAATTATAAAAAAAGAGGAATAAATTAAAGAAAACTAGTACCGAAGCCACTGAAAAGTGGCTTTTTTATTTAACTTTATTTCGAAAACAACAGCTATGAAAATAACCATCAATACTACCACATTTCAATCTCCGTTAGGAATTATTCACTTAGCTTCTACCACTAAAGGGTTGTGTTTATTAGAGTTTGATGATGAGAAAAGAATAGATGGACACTATAAGCAATTTAATAAGTATTGGGATATTGAGTTAAAGGGTCAAGAAACCAAAACAACTACAACAACAAAACTTCAGCTCGACGAATATTTTAATGGCAAAAGAACTACGTTTCAATTGCCACTAGATTTGGCAGGGACAGATTTCCAAATCAACGTATGGAACGAATTGCTGAAAATACCTTTTGGAGTTACGAGAAGTTACAAAGAACAAGCTATTGCCGTGGGTAACTTAAAAGCAATAAGAGCCGTTGCTACTGCAAATGGTGAAAACAGAATTTCCATTGTAGTACCTTGCCACAGAATTATTGGTTCAGATGGTAGTTTAACCGGTTACGGTGGCGGTATTTGGCGTAAACAAAAACTACTCGAATTAGAATCAACTCAAACCAAATTGTTTTGAGGTGATATATAAAATAAGTTATAGACCAGTTAAAAATGACTGAGTAGGATGGAAAAACAACTCGAAAGATTAATTTAAACAAAAACTAATATTATGAAAAAGTTACAATTCACAGTAAGCATCAATAGCCCTGTGACTAAGATTTATGATTTTATGCTTGGCATCAACAGTAAATCAACTTATGAGCAATGGACTTCTTTGTTTAACCCGACATCGACCTATGAAGGAAGTTGGGACAAGGGAAATAAAATTATGTTTATTGGAGTAGATGAGAAAGGAGAAAAAGGAGGTATGGTTTCCAAGATAGTTGAAAACATTCCCAATCAGTTCGTTTCGATTCAACATTATGGCCTTTTTAAGGCGAACAAGGAAATTACAGAAGGATCAGAAGTCGAAAAATGGGCAAATGGATTTGAAAACTATACCTTTGAAGAAAACAATGGCGCCACAACTGTTACTGTTGACTTAGACACCACTGAAGATTTTATAGATTATATGAATCAAACCTACCCAAAAGCACTGGATAAATTGAAAGAGATTTGTGAAAACTAACAATCTCAAGAACATCTTAAAAATACAAAGAAATAAAACACAACCTGTAACAGGAGTTACAAGAAATAGGCGGTTCGGTGGTTAAATGAAGTAAGTATTGTGCTTCGAAATGGCTAACTGCTTGTTAGCCGTTACCAACAAAAAAAATCTTTTGCATCAACTTAATTTATCCAATTATCCAAAACAGTTAACTTTACGGCATGTACAAATTTGCTTTAGCTTTCTTTATTTTAATTTTATCTGCTTGTAATTCAGTAAGCGATAAAACCATTGAACAAATTACTACCAAAATAGATTCCGCTAAAAAAGTAACCACTACACAACCAATAATTGAAGTAGTACCAGAACTGATAACCGATGAAAATGTTACCGAAAAATTATTGGTATACGGAAAAGAAAACCCTGAAACCATAATAGAAATATACACCACAAAAGGACAACTAAAAGTTCGCTTATTTGAAGATACTCCCCTACACCGTGCGAATTTTGTGATGATGGCTAAAAAAGGTTTTTTCGAAGGCTCTGTTTTTACTCGTGTGGTTAAAGATTTTATGGCTCAAGGTGGTGGAACATACAACGATAAACAGGTTGAAGTAAAAAAGCAAATTGGACATTATACTGTTCCTAACGAAATCAGTAAAAATCGTTTTCATAAAAAAGGAGCTTTGGGTGCTGCACGCAGTTATTTAAGCAACCCCGATAAACGCTCCGACCCTTATGCGTTTTATTTGGTGGAAGGTACTACTTACACTGAAGCTGCTTTAGATCACTACGAGTACGAGAATAAGTATAAATTTACTCAAACACAACGCGATTATTATAAAACCAATAAGGGTGCTGCCCATATTGATGGGGAACACACTGTTTTTGGTGAAATCATTGAAGGATTTAACGTAGTACCAAAACTAACCAATGTTAGAACCGACAGCCGTGATTGGCCTCACGATGATATTTTAATCGAAAAAGTAGTAGTAATTAAGTAGCTTATTTATCTAGCTTCACATCAACAGCAACAGGGCCTTTCTGTCCTTGTTCCAGACTAAATGTTACCACATTGCCCTCTTTAATGGCATCAATGTGTCTGTTAATATGGGTAAAATAACTATCCTGACTATCTTTTTGCTTGATAAAACCATAACCTTTAGATTCATCAAAGAAAGTAACTGTTCCTCTTTTAATAGGATTGTTGTCTTCTAAATCTTCGCGTTTAGCTGCTCCTAATTGAATAGAATCTACATCTACAATTTTCTTTTTCTTGGTTGGATCTGGCGGAGTATCTGTAATGTTGCCGAATTCATCAACATAAGCAATCATACTATCTAAATTTGATAAGCTAGAAGAATTAGATTTTCTTTCTTCTTTTTTGTGAGCTTTATCTTCTTTCTTTTTTTGTCTTTTTTTCTCTTTTTCTTTTTTGTTCCAGGTTTGTTGTGATTTTGCCATAAATAAGTTTAGAATTAGTATAAGTGGCAAAAAAACAAGTAGAACAGTCGTAGTTGTAAAATTACCGGTGCAAATGTACGCTTTTTAAATCAGATAAACTAATGGCTTTTAGTTTGCCGAATCCTCTTCATCTTCTGTTAAGTCAAGGTTTCTAAGCTTTGGAGAAAACAGTCCTGTAGAAAGTACAATTAACAGAGTCATTCCTCCACCAAAAACCACCGACCGAACTGTTCCAAGCAGCTTTGCAGCAACCCCACTCTCAAATGCTCCAAGTTCATTTGATGAGCCCACAAACATTGAATTTACAGCCGCTACTCTACCCCTCATATTATCAGGTGTTTTTAATTGTAAAATGGTTTGACGAATTACTACCGAAACACCATCGAAAACACCACTTAAAAACAAAGCAATTAAGGAAATCCAAAAAATAGTAGATACACCAAAAAGAATAATACTCAATCCAAAACCAAAAATAGCTACAAGCAATTTTATTCCTGCTTTACTGGTAAGTGGAAAATAAGCCACTGTAATAATAGTTAAGAAAGAACCTACGGCTGGTGCAGCCCTTAACACACCAAAACCTTTTGAGCCCACTTGTAGTATATCCTGTGCATAAATAGGTAATAAAGCTATTGCTCCACCGAACAATACCGCTACCATATCTAGGGTAATTGCCCCTAAAATTTCTTTGGTATTATATACAAATTTGATTCCTTCCTTCAAACTTTTTCCAATAGGTTCTCCAATTTTTGTATTTAAAATGGGTTTTTTTTCTATTTGGGTTAAACCAATTAATGCAATAATAGCAAACATAAAAACAACAAACATTGACCAATTTACCCCTAACCATAGTATTGCAAAACCTGCTATCATTGGCCCCAAAACAGAACCTACTTGCCAAACAGAACTACTCCAAGTTGCGGCATTAGAATAAACACTTTTAGGTACAACTTGCGCAAACAACGAAAATATAGTTGGACTAATAAACGATCGTACCACTCCACCAAAAAACACCAAGTAATAAATAACCCATACTATTGTATGTTGAGAAAACAATTGCTGAATTTTTGGAGACGTGATCAAGAACATCCCTAAACAAACCATACTAAAGCCTAAAATACACCACATTAACATTCCTCTTTTCTCTTTTTGATCAACAATATGTCCGGCAAGTAATGCAAAAGATACAGCTGGAATAACTTCCATTAAACCAATCAATCCTAACGATAAAGGGTCTTTAGTTAAGCTATATACCTCCCATTCTATTACAATAAACTGCATGCTCCAAGCAAAAACTAAGGCAAAACGAACGATTAAGAAAATATTAAACTCTTTAAAACGTAACGCAGCGTATGGGTCTCTTTTTGCCATGAGCCAAAGGTAATTGTATTAACGATAATAGCAGAATTAAGTGTTTTAAAAAATAAAAAATAATTCAGTAACTTCGATTTTTAACAATGAATTCAACTTATGGCAGCAATTTCTAAATCAAACCTAGCGTTTTTACAAAATTTAAAGAAAAACAATAATAGAGACTGGTTTACCCAAAACAAAAAAGAATATGAAAAACAACATGCTGAAACCATCCAATTTGCAGATGCTGTTTTGGCAGAAATGCGAAAACATGATAATATTGAAACCTTAAATGGTAAAAAAAGCTTGATGCGTATTTATCGTGATGTTCGTTTTTCGAAAGATAAATCGCCATACAAAAACAACTGGGGAGGTGGCTTTAAACGAGCTACAAAAATGTTACGGGGTGGTTATTACTTCCATATTGAACCAGGAGCTTGTTTTGTTGGTGGGGGCTTTTGGGCTCCTAATCCAGCCGATTTACTTCGAATAAGAAAAGAAATATCGTTAAATCATGATGAGTTCAGGAAACTACTCAACAGTAAATCGTTTAAAGCAGTTTTTGGAGAATTACAAGGTGAAAAACTTAAAACAGTACCAAAAGGTTTTGATAAGGATGATAAAGCGTTAGATTTACTGCAATTCAAACAGTTTTTAATTTCTAAATCATTTACTGATAAAGAAGCCACTTCTCCCGACTTTTATTTAAAAGTGAACGAAACGTTTAAAGCTATGCGTCCGTTTTTGGATTTTATGAGTATAGCGTTAACTACTAATGCTAATGGTGAACCGCTAAATAATTAACGATGCAACCACATTATGATTTATAGCGTATTAGCTAAGTATCAATTAAATAAGATTATGAAATCATTACTTTCTTTGTTAATAATCCTCATAATTTCAACTCCCACTTTCGCTACAATAGCTACATCAAATGGAACTGGTGGAGGTGATTGGAGCGATCCAACTTCTTGGAATCCTTCTGTAGTACCTGGATGTGTAGATACAATTTCAATTTTAGCTGGCGACACCATAGAAATAGCTTCGAATCAAGATTACGAATCTTGTGACCCAATAATAATTCTACTTTACGGAACTCTTCTTTTTCCTGATAATGGGCCTAAATTAAAACTACCTTGTGGATCAAGCATTGAAGGTTTGGGAGGTTTGATTTCAGCACCTGGAGCTGATAATTCTAATAAAATTTCTATTTGTAATGAATGGGTTTGGGAAAGCGATGAAGAAGATTTATCTGGATTTTTTAGTTTAAGGTTAGGAGTGCTACCTGTTAAGCTTATTAGTTTTGAAGCCCAAATAGATAACACCGCTGTCAAACTTACTTGGAGTACTCTAACTGAAGTTAATAATGATTATTTCACAATTGAACGAAGTACCAATGGATTAAATTTTGATGAACTTGCTAAAGTTCAAGGAAGTGGTAATAGTAATATTATTAGAGATTATTTGTTTAGAGATGTAAATCCAATTAAAGGAACATCTTATTATCGATTGAAACAGACAGATTATGATGGAAAATATGAATACTTTAAACTAATAACAGCTACTTTTACTGAAACAGAAGAAGGTATTTGTGTATTAAGTGTTTATCCAAATCCATGTACTGGAAATTGCACCATAAATTTAGCTGATTGCCCTTTAAGTAATGATGAAATAGATGTTCAACTCTACGATGCCATTGGAAATCAAATTACTAATAGAATCCATCCTAAAAGTAGTAGTAATGATGTGTCATTTTACTTAAACACAAATAATAATTTATCGCCAGGAGTATATATAGTTCGCTCTAAAACTGGAAGTAAAAACCAAACACAGAAAGTAATCGTTAAATAACAAATTCATTATTAAATTTTATGAAAAACACTTCACTTATTGTTGGTTTTGTAGTTTTATTACTATTATACGCGTGTTCTGGAAATGAAACCAATGAAAAAGATTCAACTGACATGGAATCTATTCCACAGGTTGAGCTGTCTAAACATTTAAAAATGGATGATGAAGAAGTCCGAATGTTTACAATGCCTACTCCGCTTCAAATTTCAACAGCTTTGAAAATGATGAATATTGAATATAATGATAAATTACTTCTACCTAACTATAACGAATCCTATAATTCAGATATAAATCTTGCGGTCGGGCTTGGTGCTTATGTTGTTGATATGGGTTATACTACTGTATACAACAATTATCAAAAGAGCATTCATTACGGAAACAATATCCAACAAATAATGGAGAAATTACATATCTCCCATTACATTAATAAGTCTTTAGTTGAGCGTTTTAAAAAGAACATTGACAATCAGGATTCTTTATGTCAAATTATTTTAAGCACTTATAGTGATGCACATTCTTATTTTAACCAAGATGAAGGTTTGGGATTGTTAATTTTAACTGGAGCATACATAGAAGGGCTGTACTTTGCTACACAAAGTCTTTCAGATCAAAAATGGGTTAATGAAAAAACTAATCTTTATATACAACAAAAATTATTTTTAGATAATTTCATTTTACTACTAAGTGCTTATTCCGACAACTCTAAAATTAATACTATAGTTAGTGATTTAACCCAATTAAAAGTGTCTTTTGACGAAATTAAAATCATTTCTGGTCCAGAAAAAGTAGGCGATTATTCATTGGTTCGCCCTATAACAAAATCCAATACAGACGATATCAAAAAACAAGTTGCTAGAATAAGAAAAGTGTTACTAAACACAAACTAAAATGTTGTTTAGAAATTAAATACTCTAGAGATATTAAACCCTAACTTGTATTCTCCTTTATCCCATGAAGAATTGGTATTGGGAATAAAATCGTTTTCTATAATTCCTGCCGAATTGGTAACATTTACATGAAAAACGTGGCCTCCGGTTTCAAACTCAAAGCCTACGCCTAAAGCATCGTAGTAGTTATTTTTACTATCTCTGAATTCATCAAAAGGCAAAAAGTAGTCAATAACAAAAGAAGTTCGTTTAGATAGTTTAAATCTACCTCCAAAACCTAAAGCAAATAAATCGTTTTTATCAGTTGAATTGTTTTTAGGATGAAGCTTAGTTTTATCTACAAAATTACGATGAACAAATGTTGGTAATACTTCTAACGAAATAGCATTACTAATTTTACTTGCTATTATTAATTGATGCGTAAACGAAAATCTGTTTACAAATTTATCTTGTGGTATATCTTGAACTGGGGTAACTGCTACATTTCCATAATATGCAGCAGAAATAGGCATTCCACTTGTTTTTTGCTCCAAAAACCGATATTTAATGTTACCATCAATGTGTTCTAATGTTTTACTTCTTCCTATTCCAATACTTATTTTATCGGTTAAACCATAATCAAATGAAAAACGAATATTTGAGGCGTTATCTAAACCATATAACGTGTGGTCACCAATTGTATTGCCAATCTCCATATTACCAAAACGATGTGTTATTCTAAACTCTAACGTTTTCTTTTTGGTAGTTTCAATAGTATTGGCATTAATTAATTTTATGCCCTTAAAAGTGGTAAGAATTTTTGTTGGTTCTGAACTTGATACTTCATCATTTAATTGATTCATTAAATCAACTTGAGAAAACAATGATAAACAAGAAAAAATAGATATAGAAACTAGAATAGATTTCATTAAATTACTGTTGTTTTTGATTTAATACTGCTGTTACAGAAACACTTACTTCTTCGGCTATATTCTTAATCACTACTTTGGGTATTTTTATCTTATGATTAGCTAACTTCACTTTAAACTCCGACTTAATACTAATAATACCTTCTTTAACATTAATTTCTGCATTTATTTCTCTAGCCTGATCTACTCCATGTATATTTAATGTTCCTGAGGCAATAACGGTATAAACTCCATCTGTTAAATAATCTACTAAACCATTAATAGTTCCTTTAAAGTAGGCTGTTTTATATTTATCACTTTCCATGTAATTCTCATTAAAATGGACTTCCATGAGTTCTTTTTCAAATTTAAATCCAACTATTGGAACCACAAATGCAAATTCGTTAGTTTTAGTATTAATTAAGGCTTTAGAATCTTTGTTTATAGCTTTAATATCTTCTACTGGAGTAGCTGAATAAAATTCTATTACTGTTTCATTAGACTTGACTACTTGTGCAGATAAATTCAATTTAATCAACACTAATAGCAGTAATAATAAATTTCTCATAATTGTTTTTTTAGTTTACAACAATTGTACCTGACATACTTATACCATGAACATCACACACATAAGAATAACTGCCAGGTGTATTGAAAACAAACGTATAATTCCAGGGTGCTGCTGCAGGTGAATTACCAAAACTAACTGGGTTACCCGGATAAGTGGTTTGTGTTCCATTAACATTATGAAAACCAGACACATTATCCCAAAGAACAGTATCTCCTTGATTTATTGTTAGAGAGGATGGGGTAAACGTCATTCCAGATGCAGTAACAGTATATTTCTGATTTACAGTATTCGTCGGAGTTGTTTGCTTCTTCTGTAACTCAACTTCTTCTAAGCTATTATAAACACAACTGGTAACAAATGAAAACAATATTAAACACAGTGTTAATTTTAAATATCTCATCGAATTATTCAATAATTAATTTATCCTCTATCTTATTGTTTTCATCAATTTCAACTGATAGAATATAAATACCTTTAGATAAATCATTTATAAAGTATTTTTCAGCAGGCTTGAATGTTTTAACTAACTCTCCAGTAACACTGTATAACAATACATTTTGGTAAGAATTTTTTAAGTTAACAGTAAAGTATTCGTGAGTAGGATTTGGAAAAACACTTATTATTTTATCATTATTAAACTCATTAATAGTAGTACCTGTTTGAACATTAATAGTTCCTGACATACCAGTACCATGAACATCACAGTGATAATTATATGTACCAATCGTATTAAAAACGTAGGTATAAGTCCATGGTGCACTTGCAGGTCCATTACCAAAACTTTCAGGGTTTGATGGGTATGTTGCTTGAGTTCCATTTACATTATGAAATCCAGAAATATTGTTCCATTGAACCGTATCTCCTGGATTTATATTTAGGGTTGGAGGTGTAAACGTCATACCTGAAGCAACAACAGTGTATTTTACTTGAGCTTTAATATCAGTAGAAGCGATGATTAAACTTAATGTGATTAAAGCGAAAAATGTATTTTTATTCATGGTTAATTGATTTTGATTAATAATAACTTATTAATCAAAAATAGCTAAAATATGATAGTCATCATATTTTATTTGTGAAAGTTTTCGTAAAGCGCAACATCTAACAAATGAGAAGGAGATACATTTTTTAAACTGGTTAGAATAATCGAAGATCGATCAGGGTATTTTTCCTCCCATTCTTTTAACATTTTTTTTACTTCTTGTCGCTGTAATTTTGGTTGAGAACCACATAAATTACAAGGTATAATTGGAAACTCTTTGTAATTGCTAAAAATTTCAATGTCATTTTCTTTACAATAAGCCAAAGGCCGAATTACTTCAAACCTACCATCATCTGTTGTATATTTGGGCGGCATGGCTTCTAGTTTTCCTCCAAAAAATAAGTTCAACAAAAAGGTTTCTATAATATCTTCTCTATGATGACCCAAAGCCAATTTGTTACAGCTAAGTTTTTGAGCTGTAGTATACAACCTACCTCTTCTTAAACGAGAGCATAAACTGCATGTTGTTTTTCCTTCGGCAATTTTTTCTTTAACTACCGAGTAAGTGTCTTGTTCAACAATTTTATATTCAACACCTAGTTGTGATAAATAGTTGGGTAGAACTTCTTCGGGAAATCCAGGTTGTTTTTGATCAAGATTTACCGCTATCAATTCAAATTGAATATCACTCGTTTTTTGGTAATGCATCAACACATCTAACAAAGTATAGCTATCTTTTCCTCCCGACAAACAAACCATTATACGGTCGCCATTTTGCAACATAGAATATTCCATAATGGCATTCCACGTTGCCGCACGAAGTTTTCTAGTAAGTTTTTGGTAGTCTATAGTTTCTAATGTTTGCATAAATGCAAATTTAGAACATTTTTATTCCTAACATACTCAGATGAGTTCCTGTAGCAATAATTATTGAGGAAATAATAACCCCGGTACTAACAGCTATAAAAGATTGTCGACGATTTAAATTTAAAATTGAAGCGGCGATTGTTCCCATATAAGCACCAGTACCAGGTAGTGGAATCATTACAAAAATCATCAAACCCCAGATACCATACTTTTTAATATTATCACCCATTAATTTTTTTGATCGACGAGCCAGTTTTACAACATATCTTCTGTAAAAATGAACACTCCAAAGCTTTTTATTTGAGTAAGTAATTAATGCAATTAATAAAGGAAAAACCAACAAGTTACCAATTAAACCGACAACCAAAGCTAAATATGGATTTAATTCGTTGATTATTCCATAAGGAATACCTACTCTACCTTCCCCTAAAGGGGATATACTTAAAAGAAATGTAAAAAAAATGTCTGAAAACATAATTTTATCGAAAGTGA
The DNA here is from genome assembly GCA_050248475.1 of Flavobacteriales bacterium. Taxonomy (GTDB): domain Bacteria; phylum Bacteroidota; class Bacteroidia; order Flavobacteriales_E; family Vicingaceae; genus Vicingus. The sequence continues at coordinate 33,754 of JBFWSH010000003.1, read as the reverse complement.
AAGAAGAGTAAATTTAGTAACTTTTCCTTTACATTAAGATAATCTTGACTTATAATCGACGTAAGTAAACTTTTTTACTAACTGATACTTATTTTCTTTCGTCCAAATGGCAATTGAAGGATGTGAAACGCCGTTAAACATGTTCGATTTTACCATGGTATAATGTATCATATCGTCAAAAACCACCCTGTCACCAATTTTCAATTCATTTTCAAACGAATACTCAAACATATAATCACCTGATAAACAACTTGTTCCACCAATACGATAGGTTGGTTTATTTTTTACTGGGTCAGTTGCTCCCCATATTTTTGGTCGATAAGGCATCTCTAAACAATCGGGCATATGAGCTGTAAAAGAGACATCTAACATGGCTGTTTTTACTCCATTATTTTCAACAATATCCAATACTTGAGAAACCAAATAACCCGTTTGCCAAGCAAAAGCTGAGCCCGGCTCAAGAATAACATGAACATTGGAGTAACGTGCTTTAAAATCTTTTAAAACTCCAATTAAATGTTCTATATTATATCCTTTTCTAGTCATCAAATGCCCACCGCCAAAGTTTACCCATTTGGCTTGTTTTATCAAATGCCCAAATTTCTTTTCAAAAGCTTCTAGAGTTTTTTCTAAAGTATATGAATCATTCTCACACAAGGCATGAAAATGAATACCTTCGATTCCTTCTGGTAATTTATCTCCAAAATGTTCGGAAGTAACACCTAAACGAGAATTTGGTGAACAAGGATTGTAGAGCTCTGTAGTTACTTCTGAGTATTCAGGGTTAACACGAATTCCTATACCTACTCCTTTAGTTAAACATTTGCTTTTATATTGTTCAAATTGAGATAAAGAATTAAATGTCAATACTTCTGAATAATCCAATAACTCATCTATTTCATCTGGAGCAATGGCTACTACATACGAATGAGCTTTGGTTTTCATTTCTTCAAAACACAATCTTGCTTCGAATAATGAACTTGCTGTAGCTCCTTTAATATATTCTCTCACTATTGGAAATGTGCTCCACATCGCAAAGCCTTTAAATGCCAATATAATTTCAACATCGGCTTTATCTGCAACGTCTTTTATCAATGACAAATTGCGTCGAAGCAATTCTTCTTCAACAATGTAGCAGGTTTCTGGTATTTTGGTTAAATCTATAGCCATTTTGAACTAAATAAAAAAAGCTGAGTTGTTAAACACTCAGCTTTTTAATGTATTTAAATTAAGTTATACTTCTAAATCGATGTTATGTTGTTCAATCCAAGGTAAACCTTGTTTGTTTAATTCAGCCATAAATGGATCTGGATTAAATTCTTCCACATTAAATACTCCCGCTCCTTTCCATTCACCTTTTAAGAACATCATGGCGCCTATCATAGCTGGCACACCTGTTGTATATGATACGCCTTGAGTACCTGTTTCTTTGTAAGCTATTTCATGTGAACAATTGTTGTAAACGTAATAGGTTTTTTCTTTCCCGTCTTTAATTCCTTTTATTCTACAACCAATAGAAGTTTCTCCGGTATAGTTTTCACCTAAATCACCAGGATTTGGCAATACTGCTTTTAAGAATTGGATTGGAACAATTTCTTTTCCTTCATACATAATCGGGTCGATACGCGACATACCAATGTTTTGTATAACTCTTAAATGTGTTAAATACTCCTGTCCAAATGTCATCCAAAAACGAGCTCTCTTTAAGGTTGGGAAATTTTTAACCAACGACTCTAATTCTTCGTGATAAATCACATAAGATTCTTTTGGTCCTATGTTAGGATAATTTATAGGCTGATGAATTTGATGTGGTTCAGTTTCCACCCATTTACCGTTTTCCCAGTACTTACCTTTTTGAGTAACCTCTCTAATGTTAATTTCTGGGTTAAAGTTGGTAGCAAATGCTTTACCATGATCTCCGGCATTACAATCAACTATGTCTAAATAGTGCATTTCATCAAAATGATGTTTTGCTGCATAAGCTGTATAAATAGCAGATACACCAGGGTCGAACCCACAACCTAAAATTGCCGTTAACCCAGCTTGTTTAAATCTATCTTGATATGCCCATTGCCAGCTATATTCAAATTTTGCTTCATCAATAGGTTCGTAATTTGCTGTATCTAAGTAATGTACACCTGCTTCCAGGCAAGCATCCATAATAGTTAAATCCTGATAAGGTAAAGCCAGATTCATACAAATAACAGGCTTATGTTTTTTAAATAAAGCTACCAATTGTGGTACAATATCAGCATCAACTTGATCAGTTGTTATCGTAACTCCTAAATCTCTTTTTATTGATGCTGCAATAACATCACATTTAGATTTTGTTCTACTTGCTAAGACAATATCACTAAAAACATCAGTATTCATTGCACATTTGTAAGTTGCAACCTGTCCTACCCCGCCTGCTCCAATAATAAGTACTTTTGACATATCTTTTTATTTATTTTTAAGACTACGAAATTAGTTGTTTTTAATTATTTCTTTGGTTTTATCAGTTTAAATTTAGGTTAAACATATAGGCTTTCAACCTGCTCTTGGATTTTTTCATTTTCGATGTATTCATCATAAGTCATTTCTTTATCAATACATCCGTTTGGTGTCAATTCAATAATTCGGTTAGCAACTGTATTGGTAAATTCGTGGTCATGCGATGTAAACAAGACAGTTCCTTTAAAATCCTTTAAAGCATTGTTAAATGCAGTAATCGACTCTAAATCCAAGTGATTGGTTGGCTCATCTAAAATTAACAAATTACCTTCAGCAAGCATCATGCGTGACGTCATACAACGAACTTTTTCTCCACCCGAAAGCACGTTAGATTTTTTAAATACCTCTTCACCTGAAAACAACATTTTACCTAAAAACCCCCTAATGTATACTTCATCTTTCTCTACAGAAAACTGACGCAACCAATCAATTAAATTGTAATCGGCCGTAAAATAATGTGAATTTTCGTTTGGTAAATACGCTGTTGTTATAGTTTGTCCGTAAGTAAATTCTCCTGTGTCTGGTTTTATTTCTTCCATTAAAATTTGAAACAACGATGTAGTTGCCATACTGTTTTTAGATATGAATGCAATTTTATCTCCTTTACGAACATTCAAATTAAAGTCCTTAAACAATCCTGTTTTAGATAAATTAGTGGCATGTAAAATTTGATCTCCTGCTTCTCTACTTTGATTAAAAATAATGGCTGGATATTTTCTTGTTGAAGGTTTAATTTCTTCAAAATTGATTTTATCCAACATTTTTTTACGACCAGTAGCTTGTTTCGATTTAGAAGCATTTGCACTAAAACGAGCAATAAACTCTAACAATTCTTTCTTTTTATCTTCCGCTTTTTTGTTAGCCGATTGTTTTTGACGTAATGCTAATTGGCTACTTTCATACCAAAATGAGTAATTACCAGTGTAAACACTTATTTTACTAAAATCGATATCGGCAATGTGTGTACAAACCGTATCCAAAAAGTGTCTATCGTGAGAAACTACAATAACCGTATTTTTAAAATCCATTAAAAAGTCTTCTAACCACGAAATGGTATGAATATCTAAATCGTTGGTAGGCTCATCTAAAATTAAAATATCGGGATTACCAAACAACGCTTGAGCCAACAATACTCTCACTTTTTGGTTACCGCTAATGTCTTTCAATAAACTATAATGATGTTCCTCTTTTATTCCTAAACCGCTCAACATGTTTGCAGCATCCGATTCTGCATTCCAGCCATCCATTTCAGCAAATTCTGCTTCTAATTCGGCTGCACGTAATCCATCAGCATCCGAAAAATCTGGTTTAGCGTAAATAGCATCTTTCTCTTGCATTACTTTCCATAGTTTGTCGTAACCCATCATTACAGTATTCAACACTGTTTGTTCGTTAAACTTGTTGTGGTCTTGACTTAAAACGGCTAACCGCTTGCCTGGGTCAATTGAGATATTACCCGAATTGGGCAACAATTCGCCCGATAATATTTTTAAGAAAGTAGATTTTCCGGCACCATTTGCACCAATTACTCCGTAACAATTCCCTTCGGTAAACTTAATGTTTACTTCGTCGAATAAAACTCTTTTTCCGTATTGTAAGGAAACATTATGTGCTGCAATCATATCTAATCTATTTAATTAAAAAGGATTGCAAAGTTAATAGAAATTAACTGAATTTAAATTATAGAATGATTATCGTAATTCTAATTTTAGAAAACATTGTATTTATTTTCTTTCTTTCCACTCAGAAATACATCTAAAACCAATGTATTCTTTAGGAAAATTCGCAACTAAAGGAATATCAAAATAAGTGTCAACAGTATCCTTCCAATTTCCACCAATTATTTTATTTGAATCCAACAACCACTCACTTACATTGCCAGTTATATGAAAACCTACTTTTTTATTATTATAACAACTTGTTGGTTCTGTAGGCTCTTTTATCATGGAATCATTCAAACATGGCGTGATGTTAAAAACAGTAGTCAAATCTTCTTTCTTAAATTTATAATGGCAATATCTTTTGTTACAGCTATTTAAGTTCTTTTTATTTAAATCTTCAAATAATAATTTTGTTTTTATCCATTCTTCATATTTTGGCAATCTGAATACTGGATAAGTTTTAATACTAAGGTTAGGTTGAATATTATTATATTTTCCATTAAAATAATTATCTATAGAAAAATAATCGTCTGCAGTTTGACTTGGATTGGCTGTAATCACTTTCTCTCTTATTAGTAATAACTCAAATATTCTATCAGATCTCCATTTACAAAATTGTTCTATTTGTTTTTGTGAAATTCCAACGACTGGATATTTTCTATAAGAGGGGTGCCTTAAATAATATTCAGAAAAAATAAGTAAACAACTTTCATTAAACCAAACTGTACTATCAGGAATAGATTCTAAATATTCTTTTGAATTAGCTCCAAAAACACGTTCATTCCAATAAATATATTCTAACCAAAAAAAATTATCTATCTCTGAATAATCTACATAAAGATTGGAATCGATTTTAACCATACCTGGTAAATCATCTTTATAAAAGTTAAACCTATCACTATTTTTTTTGATAAAACAAGAGGAAAAACAAATAAATAGTAAAGGTAATAAGTTTAAAGTCTTTCCCATTAAATCTCCTGCTTTGAGTAATAAGCGTGTTTAATTAACACATCCATAGGTACTACTTCAAGTGTTTTTTCGTTGGTAGCCTCTAGCACTACTTTAGGTGCAAAACCACGTTCGTGAGCATCTAAAAAACGAGAGGCACATAAACACCATTTATCGCCTGCTTGCAAACCTGGAAAACCCCAGTTTGGATGTGGGGTAGTTAAATCATTACCACTTTCTATCGAAAATTTTAAAAATTCGTCGGTTACAATAACACAAACAGTATGTACACCAAAATCAGTTTCGTCGGTATTGCAACAACCATCTCTAAAATATCCAGTAACAGGATTATTACTACAAGCTATAAGAGGTTCTCCGAAAATATTCAATTGTTGTTCCATAATTATAAACTATTTAATAAAGTTGTTAAATCTGCATCAGAAATTGAAGTCATTTCTACATCAATAGTAGTAGCTCCACTAATAGATGTACTTTGATAAAAGTGAAACAGTTCTCCTGATGATTTCATACCAATTAAAATTATTTTTATAGTTGTTCCGTTTGGCACTAAACCAGAAACTGTATTGTACACTTGCATAACCGATTTAGTTGCTGGAAAATAAATAAAAGCTCCTACATTTTGTAAATTATCGGTTTCTGAAGTAAATGTAATGTTACTTCCAGCTCCATTGTTAGCCAAAAAACCACAATTTAACCAACCCAATCGAGGTACATCACCAATATAGCCATAAGAATCTGTTCCAAAAACGGGGTTTACTGAAGTAGTAATTCCAAGAGCAGCAGGGTTATCTGTCCAATCGGTGAAACCACCACCATCGAATCCTAAAAATTCTCTCATGTAATTTTTAGGTGCTGAGTTTGGCATCATTACTCGATAAAAACACGATGGTTTTAACAATAAATCTTGTCCATTTTTTACTGCTCTAACACGAATTTCGCCATCTGTTTCTAAAATATTGCCTCCAGCAACAGTGGGAATTTGCCAATAAATCATGTCTTTAGGCGTGTATAACTCAACCAATTTAACTGTAAAAGGAAACCCTACTGTATCGCCATTTGGAAACATTAAACAATCTTTACCAGCTAACAAACGTGTTCCTTGATTACCTGTAATGGTATCGTTTGACGTACCTGTTATTTCAAACTCTTGTTCTTGTTGTTTTTTGGTGTCCAAATAATCATTAATTGGAGTATATTCGTTTTTTTCTTTTTTCTCTATACGGTCTTTTTTACAAGATGTAGCTACTGCCAAAAGAATCACAATAAGAACTGAAAGGTTTATTTTTTTCATAAAAAAGTTTTTTAACTATTAACGGTAAGCAGGACAAATGCCCTCTCCACCTCTTCTACCACCTTTATTTCCACCACTACAACCAAAAACAAAAAGCAAGCCAAGTCGTAAATGCGTTTCCATAAATTTAATGTTGTAACGATATTCTAAGAACGGACGAAGACACTTATTGGTTGTAACACCAATACCCCCTTCGGCATTCCAATTGGTTGGTTCTGCATCTTTCAAAGCTGATTCATTATAATCGTTCCATTTGTTGTAAGCTCCATGAAGCAAAACATAATAATTAAATTTATTCCCTCTCCTAATTTTATATTCAAGAGCCATCCCAATCATGTATTCGTTTATTTCTCCCCAACCAGGGTAATAAGTGAATTGAGGTACAAAACTTAGTTTATTGTTTGGAAAAAAATTAGCTCTTGCACCCAGTCCAAAACTTTCTGTTTGGAAATTATACATTGCTGAAGCTCCTAATCCAAAGTTTTGACTAAACATTGAAAGTGAACTTGTTAATAAAACAAAAGCAATTAAAAATTTACGCATTGTCCAAAAATAATGAATCAATACAGCACAAACCAGACCACTTTTAAAATTTTACTAACACTTGTTACGTTTTTCCAAAACTTATATGAACTTATTTAGTTTATAACCTTTACTTGTGATAATAAAACAACAAGACAGCGTTTTTTTAATTTTTTTTTTCATTTCTTTTTTAAAATTCTTTCTAGCCATTTATTTTTATTCATAATATTATTCTGAACTTCAATTGATTCGAGATGGATTACTGAGAACAATTTTAAAATAAAATCTCCTGACAGTTCTTTTTGCTTACCTTTTTTTATTTTATCATCAAGAAGCTCTTTCCATCTGTCAGATTGCAAAATAGACATCTTATTTTCTTTTTTATAAACGCCTATATTTTTTACAATTTCAGTTCTTTTACTCAAAAGTTCTAATAAGTTGTCATCTATCTCATTGATTCTGTTTCTTAAATTATTGAGAGGCAAATGCTTTTTGTCTTTTTGTTCCTCTCTAATTTCAAGTTGATTGATGAGTTGTAAAACTTGATTAGGTAAAATTTGTTGTTGTGCATCACTCCATGCCTTTTCTGGGTTAAGATGAGACTCAATCATTAATCCATCAAAATTTAAATCTAAAGACTCTTGAGATATTTCTAATAAGCTATCTACCTGACCACAAATGTGGCTTGGGTCACAAATTACGGTTAGCTCGGGGTATTTTCTTTTTAACTCAATCGGAATTTCCCACAAAGGTTGATTTCTATAGTTGGATTTACCATTGATAGAGAAACCTCGATGAATCACCCCTAATTTCTGTAAACCACCATTATAAAACCTTTCGATTGCTCCTTCCCAAAGCAATAAATCTGGGTTTACTGGATTTTTTATTAAAATTGGAACATCAACGCCTTTTAATGCATCAACAATTTCTTGAACTGCAAAAGGATTAACAGTTGTTCTTGCTCCAATCCATAACACATCAACCCCTGCTTTTAATGATTCTTCGGCATGTTTAGCTGTAGCTATTTCGGTAGCCGTCTTCAGTCCTGTTTCTTTTCCAGCAGTAACCAACCAATTTAGTCCTATACTACCAACTCCTTCAAAATGACCTGGTTTGGTTCTTGGTTTCCAAATTCCAGCCCTTAATATATCTACTTTTTTGGTTGATGCTAATTGCCTGCTAGTTTCTATAACTTGTTCTTCTGTTTCTGCACTACAAGGACCACTGATTAGTATTCTTCCACCCTGAATACTTAATTCTTTATTTATTGATTTTATTTTCATGGTTAATTTTTTATAATTGTTCTTATTTCATTTGCTTTGATCATGTTTTTCAAAAGACTTTCTGTGTCTTCTTTTTCTATGGCAATTTTTAAAATGTTTAAATGTTTAATGTATTCATCAATAGCTGGAAGTAAATTTGTTTTGTTTTGAATTAAAATAGACTCCCACATTGCTGGTGAACTTTTTGCTAATCGAGCTGTTGAAGAAAACCCACTACCCGCTAGATTAAAAATACTTTTTTCATCTTTTTCGATATCCAAAACGGTTAACCCTAAAGCAAAAGAACAGACATGCGATAAATGCGATATGTACGCTAAATGCTTGTCGTGTTCCTCTGAGTTCATAAATACAATAGAACAATTTAAAGCTAAAAAGATTTCTATAGCTGAAGTCAAGGCTGAATTGCTACTCTCCTCTTTGTCGCATATCACTAATTTTTTATTCAGAAACAAATCGTGTATTGCGGCTGTTGGACCAGAGTTTTCAGTCCCAGCTATCGGATGGGCTGCAACATAATTTTTTCGATTTTTAACATTCAGCAATTCATTACAAATCAACATTTTAGTAGAACCCACATCTATTACAACTTGATTAGACTTTACTTTACTTAATAGCTTCTTAATAATATTTAAGCTAACCCTAGTAGGAGTTGCCACAAAAATTACTTCACAAATATTAAGCATCTCATCTGTCGTAATAATATCACACACAAGACCTAATTCTACTGCTTTTTTAGAATGAAGGTCATTGTTATCAAATCCATAAATTTTATAGTTCTTATTGGTTAGCGCCAAACCAATAGAGCCTCCTATTAACCCTAAACCTATTATCCCAATATTTTTCATACTAATGTTGCTATTTTAATTCGTTGAATGGCTTTAATAATCATTTCTTCATTACCACATAATGACACTCGAATATATCTAGTTCCTTGAGAGCCAAATATGTTGCCTGGTGTAATAAACACTCTGCTTTGCTGAAGAATCTGATCCGAAAAAACAGTTGAATTTTCTGCATCATCAGGTATTTTTGCCCAAACAAACATTCCTACTTGATTTTTTGAATAGGTACAATTTAACAAGTCCAATAATTCAAAAACTTTTGTTTTCCGATGTTGGTACACTCGATTGGTTTGTTTATACCAACCATCATTCAACTCCAATGCAGCTACCGCAGCATGTTGAATGGGTAAAAACATACCTGAATCCATATTACTTTTAAACTTTAATATTTCGTTTATCCTTTCTTCATTTGCAATCATCATCCCTAACCTCCATCCTGCCATACTGTGCGACTTACTTAACGAGTTCAACTCTATAACAACTTCTTTCGCTCTATCTATTTCTAGCATACTGAATGGATTGTTATTTAAAGTAAGGCTATATGGATTATCGTTACAAATTAAAATATTATTTAACCTAGCCAATTCCACCAGCTTTTCAAGTGTTTTAATGTTACCTGTCGCCCCAGTAGGCATATTAGGGTAATTCACCCACATTAGTTTGGTTTTTGGAGTAATTAAACTTTGTATCTCATTCAAATTAATATTCCAATTACTGCTTTCCTCTAATTCATATAAAACCACTTTTCCTCCCGCTAAATTTGTAGCTGAAGTATAAGTTGGGTATCCCGGATTTGGAATTAATACTTCGTCGTCTTCATTTAAATAAGTCATGCTAATATGCATTACACCTTCTTTAGACCCCATTAGAGGTAAAACTTCTTTATCAGGATTAACAGAAACACCATAAATCTTGTTATACCAATTAGCTATAGCTAATCTCAATTCAGAAATTCCTTTATAATTTTGATATCCATGATGACCATTTTTTTGTGCTGAGCTTATTAACTCGTTTATTACACTTTTATCGGGAGCCAAATCAGGACTTCCAATACCAAGGTTAACCACCTTAATACCAGTATTATTTAGCACCTCTATTTCTTTAAGTTTTCTAGAGAAAAAGTATTCGTTTACAGAATCAATTCTCTTAGCAGTTTTTATGTTCATTTTATTCCTTTTTTATAATTACCTAGTATTTTTACCTGACTGGTATGATTTGATAATTGGAGTATTGCATTATTAAAATTCCCATATGCATCGTATTCTAAATCACTATGAAAATAATATTGCCAACTTGACCCAACAATTGGAAAGGATTGAAGCTTGGTTAGATTAATATTGTTTTTAGCAATAATATCCAATACTTTAGCTAAACCTCCTACGGAGTTATTTAATGAAAAATAGACCGATGCTTTATTCGTATCTTTAACATTTTCAACTCCTGTTTTACTCAATATTAAAAACCTAGTATAATTTTGTTTATTGGTTTCAATGGATGAAGCTATTACTTCCATACCATAAATGCTTGCTGACAAATCACTTGAAATGGCAGCTTTATTTTGCCAATCATTCTCTTTTATTCTTTTCACACTAGCAGCAGTATCATCCGTTTCAATCAGTTTTACATTTTTTAAACTGTTTAAATAATCGTAACACTGATAAATAGCCATGGGATGAGAATGAATTTCTTCAATATCTTGAATTTTTGTTCCAGGAAAAGCAATTAAATTTTGAATAATTGGCAAATAAACCTCTCCAACAATTTTTAAATCAGACTGTTGCAGCAATTTGTAATTTTGAAGTATGCTTCCAGCTATAGAATTTTCTATTGCCATTATACCCAAATCACAATTTCTACTTAATTCAACTTCCTTAATCAATAAAGGAAACGAATCACAACAAAGTACTTCCACCTTTTTATTAAAGTATTTGTTTGCTGCTATTTGATGGAAACAACCGTGTATTCCTTGTATCGCTATTTTCATATTTTTTTATAAAAAAAGGGAGCTTTTTAGGCTCCCTTTTGATTGTGTTTAATCAATAAAGCCTTATCTTCTTTGTATAATAAAGTATCCAAAAAAGTAAAATAAGTATGTAATTGAATGTTTCATTTTATAATAATCGTATACCTGAATATGCACAAATTTCTTTCATGCTTTCTGGCCAAATACTGGCTTGCACTTCTCCAATATGAGCTTTTTGCAACAAAAACATACAGGTTCTCGACTGACCAATTCCACCTCCTATAGTGTAAGGCAATTGATCTTTTAACAATAATTGGTGAAACAGATAATCTTTTCTGTGTTGTTCATTTGCAATTTCTAATTGTGCTAGCAGTGCTTTTTTATCCACTCTAATTCCCATAGATGAAACTTCAAAAGCTCTTTCAATTATTGGATTCCAAAACACAATATCCCCGTTTAACCCATAATATCCGTCTGCTGATTGTGTTGTCCAATCGTCATAATCAGGAGCTCTTCCATCATGAGATTCGCCGTTAGATAATTTGCCGCCAATACCTATAATGAAAATTGCTCCGTATTTCTTTGCCGCCGCCGTTTCTCGTTGTTTTGGAGTGTAATGAGGGTATTCAGCCAATAAATCTTCTGCTTGAATAAAAGTAATTTCATCAGGTAACACTTTCTTCAATGCTGGATATTCTTTAGAAATATTTTCTTCGGTTCTTTTATATACTTTATAGATTTTTCTAACCACTTCCTTTAAATAATCTAATGTCCTATCCGATTGTTTTATACTTTTTTCCCAATCCCATTGATCGACATAAATTGAATGTAAACTTCCTAACTCCTCATCGGGACGAAGTGCATTCATATCGGTATAAATACCTCTTCCTGGTTCCATTTTCAAATCCGCAAGTTTTAGCCTTTTCCATTTAGCTAATGAATGAACTACCTCCGCTTTTTTTTCATTCATTCCTTTTATTGGAAAACTAACAGGTCTTTCAATCCCATTTAGGTCGTCATTTATACCTGTTCCTGACAGCACTATAATTGGAGCTGTAACCCTTCTTAATAGTAATTCATCTGCCAATGCTACCTGAAAGTAGTCTTTAATTTTTTTAATTGCGGCCTCTGTTGTTTCAACATCTAAAGCCGATTTGTAACCTTTTGGTAAAATTAATTCGCTCATTTTTTTAATTGTTTTTAGTTTTTATTGTTTGTTAAAGTTTGTGCATAAAAAAAGCCTTTCTGTTTTGGGAGAAAGGCTTTTTAATAAGAATATCAAAAGTTTAGCCTTCTCCTGGTGGAGTAGAATAATTAAAATTGTTATTAAAGAAATTATACATCATCATTTTTTGGTTTAAATAAAAAAAGCCTCTCCAAATGGAGAGGCTTTTTAGCTATATTATTTATATTTTTTATATAATAACCTCTCCGTCCTAGTTACTAGGATTAAAATAAAAGTTATTATAAAAATTTGTTCTCACTGTTTTTTTTTGTTTGTTCGACAAATGTATGTAATCTTTTTTCATACTGAGAAATTTTTTATTCAAAAATTTTAGATAATTGATTAAAAAAGCCCTACTCAATACAAAACAATCAAAATGATAAAAATTTGAAAATCAAAACGATTTGAAGCAACAAGAGAAAAACCGCATCAATTTTTTTTGAATAATTAATTGAATTATTATAGTAAACCAAATTGTAAACTCTGCAAATAATTTTGTTTACAAAACTTATATTTTGTTTATTTCTCATAATTAAATGAAATCTTATTATTTACAATTAATCTTGATGATTTTAATTTATCGTAAAACATTTTTCCTGATAAATTAAAATTTACATTATCAGCAGATCTGATAACTATTTTACATGCTTCCCTTTTATTCCTATGAATCCGTTTAATAGTACTTGCTATACTTTTAATTTTTTTAACATCAATTTGTTCCCCACTAGAGCACCAAACTATTACTTCATCATTATTTTTTAATACTGAAATCATTTTTTTTAAAGTTTTGTTATATGACCGTGTTTTACAATTTTTGGGGTAAACTTCTTTTTTAATGTCATAACATACACATATATACCCTGAGGAACTTCCTTTCCATTATAAGTGCCATCCCATTTATCATTAATATTTGTTAGGGTATAAAGCTTGTTGCCCCATCGATTAAATATTAAACATTCAAACTCTTCTACGCAATCTGCTATTACATACCATTCATCGTTCATATTATCTTTGTTGCTAGGAGTAAAAACATTAGGTACAAAAATTGGAGATTCAAAAAATTCAAAATCAACAATTAAACTTTTTACATCAGCACAACCTTCTGCAGAAATTGTTTGTAAAGTAATAGTATGTATTTGATTATCATCAAATTCAAAATCTATTGAAGTATTATTGCTATAAAATTGATTGTCTATTAACCAAGTGTAATCACTACCATTTATTGATAAATTATTGGTTACTCCACTTAAACTACATATTGAATCTGTAATTACATAACTAAAATCGGATACAGGAAAAGTACCAGAATTTATTAAATTTATGGTAGTATCGAAAGAACAACTGCCATTACTAATGGAAACTAAATAACTTCCAGCACTTAGATTTGAGCCAACGCTTGAATTTGAAACATTAGGCACCCATGTGTATGTGTAAATGCCAGGCATTGAATTAAGGATTGAAATAGATCCATTATTTAAACCACAAGTTGGTTGAATAACAGTTGAAGAAGTAGTAAAAGGTATGGGTGCTGTTAAAGTTATTGTGGTGTCCCAAGAACAAGAACCATATGACACTTCAATTTGGTAGCTTCCTGTTGCTAAATTATTTGCTGAATTTGTTGTTGAAACATTCGGTGTCCAAGTATAAGTATATGCACCCACTGGATTTGGAGTAAAACTAATTTCTCCATCATTGTTAGCACAACTCGGATTATTAACTGTAGATGACACTAAGAACGGTGCCGCAGAATTTAATGTGATTGTAGTATCCCAAGTACAAGAACCATCCGAAACTTCTATTTGGTAAATTCCTGCAAATAAATTGCTTGCTGAGCTGGTTGTTGATACATTTGGTGTCCATGTATAAGTATATGTACCAACGACTATAGGACTAACAGTTATTTCCCCATCATTATTTGCACAAGATGATTGAGTTACTGACGATGTGAAATCAATAGACGATGCATCAAGAACTTCAACACAAATATTCTCGATACATATACCACTTGCATCAGTAACAGTAACACAATACACTCCTGGACATAAACTGTCAGCCGTTGCTGTTGTTTGGTTTAACGGGTCGTTCCATTGATATGAAAATGGACTAGTCCCACCTGAAGTTACGGAAACTGTAGCTGTTCCGTTGCATGAGCTTGAACCTCCAGGTTGAGGTGGTGCACAAACCGAATTACATGCACTAACTGTTGCTGAATTAACATTGGAATTAAACGTCCAAGCACCTGTTCCATCAACAGATCTTGCCCAAACACCAGTGCCAATTCCACTCAAAAAATCAACAGGAACTGTTCCTGAATTATACATTGTTCTAATGGAAGATAAAGAAGAAGAATTGGGGCAACCAGCATTATTTAATACGGTAGGTGTTGCATTATAATTGCTTGATGAATTAATATAACTAATATTATCAACACTATAACTCCAAGCTAGCCCAGCTACAGGTGTACCATTAGGTTCATACAGAGCTTTCCAGTCACTACCATTCATTAACCATGCAGCAGCCGGGTCAGCAGAAATAAAGTTTATGTTATCCCAAGCTCCTGCAACAACAAAATCTTTTGGGTAAATATCAGCTCCAATCACATTATCTCCAGCAATGGTTAAAAATCCTAATGGAGACACTACTGTCCCAGCAGGAAATCTCAACGACCAATTGCTTTTATTATCGACCCCATTGTTTCCAGCTAAAATATAACACGACAAGTCAATTGACGAGCAAGGATTTGGATTGTATAATTCAATAAACTCTAAACCATTTGCTGTTCCTAGAACTGTTCCTATACTATTTGTTGCAGTTCCTGGATTTATTCTTATTTCATTAAACACTATGTCTGGTCCATTGTAAACACAAGGTGTAGAAGAACCGTTACAAACTGTATTAGAAGTACTATCAGTAGATAAAACCATAGGATTTAAGCATCCGCAACCAGTTGGTGAGTTTAAAATAATGGTAGTATCCCAAGTACAAGAACCATCTGACATTTCAATTTGGTAGCTTCCTGCTGATAAATTACTTGCTGAATTTGTTGTTGAAACATTCGGTGTCCAAGTATAAGTATATGTTCCCGCTGGACTTGGAGTGAAGCTAATACTTCCATCTGTATTTCCACAAGTAAGTTGATTAACTGATGATGACACTATAAATGGTGTTGGTGCTGCTAAAGTTATTGTGGTATCCCATGTACATGAACCATCATTAACACTAATCTGATAATTCCCTGCTCCTAAGTTCGATGCAGAATTAGTTGCTGATACATTTGGTGTCCATGTATACGTATATGTACCCGCTGGACTTGGTGTTAATGTAATGTTTCCATCTGTATTTCCACAAGTTGGTTGATTAACTGATGCTGACACTGTAAAAGTAGTTGGAATAACGCACGCACCGTTACATGCATTTATAGTATTTGCTGAATTTGGTACCCACGTTAAACTTCCATCAGTCTGTCTGGATGATGACAATCCTGCACCAGATGCAACACCAATATGTTCGGCAACCGATATCGGTAAATTTGCTGGTCCAGATAATGAGCTAACAACAGCACAACCACCAGTGCCAGATGGTATAAGAGTTGGATTAGTGTTAATATCACTATCTGTACCCCATTTAGCAGCATTACCATCAGTTGTCCAATACACAGCATCAATAGGTGAACCTGATGAATTATAAAGCATAAGGTAGCCATCTCCATTTGGAAGATACCATCTTCCAGAAGTATGAGTAGCAAGATTATTTGTTCCACAATAATTATTCAAAATAAATGTGGCTCCTGAATGAGCTCCACCAATAGAAACAAAACCTAACGGAGGAATAACTGTTCCTGATGGAAATCTAAATGCACCTTGTGCTGAAGTAGACGTACCTGCTATATTATTTGCAATTATATAGCAACTTATATCAACAGATGAACATGGGTCGGGATTGTACAATTCAATAAATTCACCACCACTATTTGGAGCACAGTCTGCTAAATTTTGAGGATTAGTCCCCGTAGAACTCCCCGTTGGACGCATATGCACTTCATTAATAACAACCTGACTAAATAAATCAGTAGATAACAGAATACTTATGATTAAAATTATTCTCTCTATGTTTTTCATACTCTACTCTTTTATGAATTTTTGCTGATATAATTTATTTTTTGAAATCAACTTAATTAAATAAGTTCCAGAACTATACAGATTTAAATCAATTTGAAGTGATGACATAAACTCTCCTTGATGAATTAATTTACCTTCAACTGAATAAACTTGATAAGTGGTTAATTCATCATTGCTATTCGATATATTTAAAAAATTACTAGCTGGATTTGGATAAACTAAAATTTCACCCAGTTTTGAATCATTGACAAGAGCAACAATGTTTGAGTAAGAAAAATGACCATCAAAATCGACTTGTTTTAAACGATAGTAACTTACTGATTCAGATCGGTCAAAACTAAAATCAAATTGATAATAGTCTAATATGTTATTTGAATTTCCAGCTCCATTAACAACTACTATTTTTTCAAAATTTAAAGCATTATAACTTCTTTCTAGTTCAAAATAATCGTTGTTTATTTCTGTGGCTGTTGACCAAAATAACTTGTTGTTATTTTTTTCTTTTTCACCTGAAAAATGTAGAAGACTTACTGGTAAGGTTGAACATGTTGCAGCTCCACTTGTTACTTCAATATAAAAATCGGAAGAAGCTCCTCCATTCCCGTCAATATATAAATAATATTTATTGCCAATTGTTAATCCACTCAAATTAAACTCCGTATTTGCGGTAATTCCGTTGAAATAAACATTCCCTGCAGTCCCTACACCTCCTCCGTTACTACTCAAGTACACACTATTGTTGATAGACTCATCATCAGGACATCCTCCAGTTGGAATTGAAAAAGTACCACTACTACAATCAGAACCAGTTCTAGAAACCACTATAGGTTGCATATCAGAACTTCCTGAACCTGAAGAATTCATCATCCCACTAATTGTAATATAAGCCGACCCGGCAGAAGCTGTAAATTCAAACCATGAACTATTGTTGTTGGCTCCATTCCAGCTACAAGAACCAACTGAATTACCTGGATAATTAGGATCTGTTTGAGTATATCCATTATTAGTACCTCTTACTACTTTATTTCCATCAATACATTGTACACCAGAGCAATCATTATTTGCAGTTGACCCCGTTACATCATTAACAACTATAGGTGAACCAAATATTAATTCTACACGTTCAAAAGAAACTTCCGAAGTAGTGTTTTCTGCAATTTGAAGCACCCAAGTACCATTTGGATTTTCACCATTTACAGAACTGTATGACCCTGCAACATCAACCCTATAATAACCTATACTAAATGGCCAATAAGTTTGTTTAACACTGGTAGAATAATCAATTACCCTTTCTAAACTTATATCATCTCTCAATTTAATATTCATCCACTGCGATGTAGATGTTGACGTGTATGGTCCGAAAAGCTGTATAATAGTTCCATTTGGAGAAATCAACCTTGCATAATAAGTAGATAAATTTCCTTTACAAGCAGAAGTTCCTAGCTGTAAATTTATTTGCCTTAATACTACTTGACCTGCACCAGTACCCAATGGTGAAGGTAATCCAGAAACTGTAATATTTCTTGAAAATCCAGCATAACTATTACCTGAATCCCATGTATTACAAGCAGCAATTGTAGTATTTGAAAATGTTTGGGAAAATAGGTTTAAAGCCGAATAAAAGCAAAGTCCGAAAGTAAAAATTGTCTTCATACAAAATTTTATTTTGCATAAAGGTAGATTGGCTTTACTAACTTATCAATTTGATTATTACAAAAAAGCCCTAGTTAATTTTAAATAAATCAACATTAAAAATATTTTAACAAACTAGAATGAATTATTGAATAAGAGGTAAAATTTTCGGTTAAATCGATGTATAGTTTAGGCACTTTTTGATCTAACAATTCATGTAATTGAATCATAAACATTGCTGAAGAACTTAATGTATAAGGATTGGTTTGCATTAATTTCATTTGTCTAAAAGCTCTATTTAATAGAGTTTCGCTTACATCTAAATTCCCTTTTTTGTAATGAATTAATATCTCAATTTGTTTAGACCACATTCGAACATACTGATTTGGCGCATATGATAATTCATTAACCAACAGAAGAGATTTTTTATATTGTTTATTTACGAAGGAATGATACAATCGAATGAAATCCAACAAATATTCATCTTTATGTAAAATAAAATCTTTTCTGATCAAATCAATTTCAACATCAATATCTAACCCTTCATCTGAAAACAACCTTAACAACAAATTATAAAATTTATTTAAAGAATCTGTTCTATTGTATTTTTCGCTTAATAAAAGTAATTTTTGATTGGAAATAATAATCTCTTCTATTGAGGATTTATAATTGAAATCTACTAAGAAGTTTAAAAAATAAACTTTTCTCAAAAGATCATCATGATCTTTCTCGTTCGTGCATGGTATTTTTTTTAAGTTATTATTAACTTCGTTGAGCAATTTATATACCTTATCATAATTCTCAAAATTAAACCGAACCTCTGCCATCTGTATTTCAAGTGCCTGTTTTGAATCATCTACCACATTAAGTATCAGATTTAAGTGATTATGATTCATCATTTTACTCAACAAACTTGTTCCATATTTTTTATCAACCAAGTATGATGTAGATGCCAACTCATAAATGTTCGTGATTTTTTCAAGAAAATATCTATTGGAAAGCGTGTATTTTTCATCAATTAATTTCCACCAATTATCCATTTCGTTATTTTTTCCACTTCTTGATGAATTGGTAATACTATCATTATAGTACTGTTCTTGAATATTATAATCAAGGTTTTCTATTTTGTAATTGTGAAGTTTCCTTAAGTATGCATTTTGTAATTCATGCTCATTTTTTTCTTTAAAAATATTAGCCAAAAAACTGTTTCTTACTGGATAGTTTTTACTTATGTATTCTTGAAGAAATACGTCTTCGATTAGAATTACTGCAAAATCAACAAATCGACGAACAGCCTTATCAATGTTATCATTATTACTCTCTGCTAATCGCTCACCTATTTGCGATAATAAACTATCTAATTTAACGATATTGTTTCGATTATAATTAATTAGTAAATCATACAATTCTTTATATCTTTTATCGGAAGATACTTTGCATTTATTTAAAATAGTATGTCGGTGTGATTTATTTAATTTAGAAATTAAATCATTTAATTTTTTTCCTTTCACAATAGCTTTATTTATTATTTATTCCTTAAATAGTAATGTTCAAAATTTAAATATTCTATAAAGATAAAGTCCTATTAGATGTTATAAAAATGAAATCACATATTAAAAAATAAAAAAGCCCTATTTGATTTTATTGTTTCTCAGTTCAAGAACTTTAACAACATCTTTCAAAACAAAGCCTTTAGCTTGCAACAAGATTAAATAGTGAAATAACAAATCTGCACTTTCATTTAAAAACAATTCATTGTTGTTGTCTTTGGCTTCAATAACAACCTCTATTGCCTCTTCTCCTACTTTTTGGGCAATTTTATTGATGCCTTTTTTAAACAAATCGTTTACGTACGATTTTTCATCTCCAGATACTCTTCGTTGCTTAATAATCGATTCTAATTGTGTTAGAAATACTAAATTATTATTGTTTTCATCTCCCCAGCAGGTGTCAGTACCATTGTGACAAGTTGGTCCTGAAGGATTCACTTTTATCAATAACGTATCATCATCACAATCGTTTTGAATGCTTACTAAATTTAAAAAATTACCACTTTCTTCGCCTTTTGTCCACAATCGATTTTTACTTCGACTGAAGAAAGTAACTTTTTTAGTTAACATTGTTTTGTCAATTGCCTCTTGGTTCATGTAGCCCAACATCAATACACTGTTCGTATTAATATCTTGAATAATTGCAGGTATCAATCCTTGCTCGTTTAATTTTAGTTTCATCGTCAAATTCTTACAGGTATATTATTTTTTCTTAATTCTTCTTTTAATTTTTTGACCTCAATTTCTTTAAAGTGAAAAACACTTGCAGCTAAAGTTGCATCAGCATTACTTTCTTTAAAACAATCGATAAAATGTTGTATGTTCCCTGCTCCTCCCGAAGCAATAATCGGAATGTTAACCAATTTGGTTAATCGAACTAGAGCCTCATTTGCAAAACCATTTTTTGTTCCGTCATTGTCCATTGAAGTAAACAAAATTTCCCCTGCTCCTCTTTGCTGCACTTCTTTTGCCCAATCGAATAAATCTAACTCAGTTGCTACTTTTCCGCCAACCAAATGAACTTTCCATTTCCCACTTATTTGTTTAGCATCAATTGCCACCACAACACACTGCGACCCAAATTTATCAGCCAATTGATTAATAAGTTTTGGATTTTTTACAGCCGATGAATTAATGGAAACTTTATCTGCACCTGATTTTAATAACAATTCTACATCTTCTACTGATGAAATTCCCCCTCCAACTGTAAACGGAATATTGACTTGTTGAGCCACACGTTCAACTAAATCCAACAATGTTTTACGTTTTTCTTCGGTTGCTGAAATGTCCAGAAAAACCAATTCATCAGCTCCTTCATTAGCATAAATTTTTGCTAGTTCCACAGGATCTCCAGCATCAACCAAGTTGAGGAAATTCACACCTTTAACGGTTCTGCCATCTTTAATATCTAAGCAAGGTATTATACGTTTTGTAAGCATCTTAACTGTTTTTAGATATAAATTGAGATAGTTCTTTCAAAGAAATTTTACCTTCATATATGGCTTTTCCAACAATAGCTCCTTCGCAGCCCATTTTTTGCAATAAAATTAAATCATTCATACATGAAACACCTCCACTAGCAATCAATTCAACCTTAGTTTTACTGGTAATTTCTTTATACAAATCATTTGAAGTTCCACTCAACATTCCATCCTTTGAAATATCTGTACAAACGACATATTTGATACCTTCCTGTTCATAGTTAGCAATAAAATCTACCACATCCAACTCAGAAGATTCCAGCCAACCTGAAGTTGCAATTTTCCTGTTGTTACAATCTGCTCCCAAAATTATCTTTTCACTACCGTATTTTTTTATCCATGTTTTGAAAAGTGTAGGATTTTTTACTGCAATACTTCCTCCTGTAATTTGATTAGTTCCTGAATTAAATGCAATTTCTACATCTTTAGTTGATTTCAACCCACCTCCAAAATCAATTTTTAAGTTGGTATTAGTTGCTATCTGCTCTAAAACCTTATAGTTTATAATTTGATTTGATTTTGCTCCATCTAAATCAACCAAATGCAAAAATTGAATCCCATTAGCCTCAAATTGTTTAGCCATTTCTAAAGGGTTCTCATTGTAGGTTTTTTGTGTAGCATAATCTCCCTTAGTTAATCGAACACATTTACCGTCGATGATATCTATTGCTGGTATTATTCTCATATATTCAAAAAGTTTTTTAGAATCAGTTCTCCCTTATCTCCACTTTTTTCGGGGTGAAACTGACAACCGTAAAAATTATTCTTTTGTAAAGCAGCTGAGTAATCCAATCCATAATTAGCAGTAGCTATTGTAAAATCTGATTTAGGAACATAATAACTGTGTACAAAATACATGTATTCGTTTTCATTTAAATCACTCAATAATTCAGATTTCAAATCAAAAATGGTGTTCCATCCAATTTGTGGTATTTTATTTTCAGTCCCAAACTTTTTCACCTCCAAATCAAATATTCCCAACCCTTTGCTATTGCCTTCTTCAGAAAATTTACACATCAACTGCATACCTAAGCAAATTCCTAAAACAGGTTGCTTCAACCTTGGAATAAACTCTTCCAATCCAGCCTCTGCAATTTTTTCCATAGCAGCATACGCATGACCAACTCCAGGAAAAATTACCTTATCAGCTGAACGAATTTCTTCCACATTCTTAGTTAAAAAAGAGGTTACTCCCAACCGATTTAATGCAAATTGCACCGATTTGGTATTACCTGCTCCATAATCTATGATTACTAATTTCATAACAACCCTTTTGTTGATGGTAATTGCATATTATTTACATCTCTCTTTTTTGCCATTTTTATAGCCTTCGCAAATGCTTTGAATATCGCCTCAATTTTGTGGTGTTCATTAATTCCTTCTGCTTTAATGTTTAAATTACATTTTGCTCCATCGGTAAACGATTTAAAAAAGTGAAAAAACATTTCGGTTGGCATTTTACCAATCATCTCACGTTTAAATTCAGCTTCCCATTCCAGCCAATTTCTTCCACCAAAATCAATGGCTACTTGAGCAAGACAATCATCCATTGGCAAACAAAATCCGTAACGCTCAATACCTAATTTGTTGGCTAAAGCTTTATTAAAAACTTCACCCAAAGCAATAGCTGTATCTTCAATGGTGTGGTGTTCATCTACTTCTAAATCACCTTTTACTTTAATGTCTATATCTAACGAACCGTGTCGAGCAATTTGATCCAACATGTGATTAAAAAACTCAATGCCTGTGTCGATATTTGCCTTGCCACTTCCATCTATATTGAGTTTGATTTCAATGTCTGTTTCGTTGGTTTTTCTTGATATCTCGGCAGTTCTATCAACCAACTTTAAATATTCATAAATCGTTTTCCAATCAGTGGTTTTTAAAATTTGCGTATCGTTCTTATAATTCAATACTTCATCATTGCTAATTAATATTCCTTTAGCACCTAAATTATCTGCTAGTTCAATATCTGTTAGCCTATCTCCAATTACAAACGAATTCGCTATATCATAATTCCCATTCAAATATGCCGAAAGTAATCCTGTTCGGGGTTTTCGAGTTGGAGCATTATCTTCTGGAAAACTTCTATCAATCAACACCTCTTTAAATAAAATCCCCTCATTTTCAAGAGCTTTAATCATTTTAAGGTGTGCTGGCCAAAAGGTGTCTTCAGGAAAAGAGTTAGTACCTAATCCATCCTGATTTGTTACCATAACCAATTCAAAATCCAATTCTTCAGCAATTCTACTCAACCAACGAAATACACCTGGATAAAATTCTAATTTTTCCAAACTATCCAATTGATAATCAACAGGTGGCTCAATAACTAATGTTCCGTCTCTATCTATAAACAATACTTTTTTCATTATTTTATTTCTTTTAAAGCGTTTAACAAGATTTGATTTTCTTTCGGAGTACCAATAGTTATTCGAATACAATTTTCACACAACGGCTCCTTGGTTCTGTTTCTAACCACAATTTGTTTTTTTATTAATTCGTTATAAATATAATTAGCATCGGTCGTTTTTACCAAAATAAAGTTGGCATCAGATGGATAAACTTTTATTACAAAATCCAATTTCGATAATTCTTCTGATAACAATTTTCGTTTTTCAATCACTTCATTTTTATAAGAATTATTGATATTCTCCAGCAACTCTAGTGCTTTATTTTGAGTTAATACATTTACATTGTAAGGCGGTTTTATACGATTCAAAATGGTAATAATTTCTTGAGAAGCAAAACACATTCCCAATCGAATTCCTGCCATACCAAAATATTTAGAAAGTGTTTGTGATACAATTAGTTGATTATATTTACTTAAATAATTTATAAAGCTATTTTTCTCTGAAAAATCGCTATATGCTTCATCAACAACCACCAAGCAATTCGTGTTATTTAATAACTTTTCTACCACTTCAATCGCTATCGAATTTCCTGTTGGATTGTTTGGTGAACACAACAAAACCATCTTGGTACTTTCATCAACAGCAGCAATAATTTTATCAGGGTTTAAACTAAAATCTTCTTCCAGTAACACTTCTTTTAAACCTACGTTGTTCAAACTTGCCAATACTTTATACATACCGTAAGAAGGCGATGCAACGATAACATTGTCTTGTTTAGGTTCGCAAAAAGCTCTAAACAACAAATCCAGCACTTCGTCAGAACCATTTCCCAATAAAATATTGCTTGTTGCAATTGATTTCATTGCTGAAATTTTCTTTTTCAAAGTACTTTGATAGGGATCAGGATACCTATTTACTCCATTGTTGTAAGGATTTTCATTGGCATCTAAAAACAAACCATCTAAACCACTAAACTCATCACGAGCAGACGAATAAGGCTTCATCGCTGCGATATTTTCTCTTATTAATTGATTTATATTCATTTCGTATTACTTTTAACTTTCCACTTTCAAACTTTTAACTCTAACTGTTACTGCATTTTTGTGTGCTTGAAGCAATTCAGCCTCAGCCATTAATTCTATTGATTTTCCAATGTTTAGAATACCTTCTTTTGTTATTTTTTGAAAGGTTATTTTCTTTACAAAAGCATCTAAATTTACCCCACTAAATGATTTCGAAAAACCATTGGTAGGCAAAGTATGGTTCGTTCCCGAAGCATAATCACCAGCACTTTCTGGTGTATAATTCCCAATAAATACTGAACCAGAGTTGATAATGTTTTGAATGTATTCATCCTCATTTTTAACAGCTAAGATTAAATGCTCTGGGGCATATTCATTCACAAAATCAATCGTATCATTCACGTTTTCTAAAACTAGTAGCTTTGAGTTTGTTAGGGCTTTACGTGCTATTTCTTTTCGAGGTAACTGTTCCAATTGTACTTCAACTTCTTTTTCAATAGCTTTTATCAGCTCTTCGCTATTTGCAATACAAATTACTTGGCTATCAGTTCCGTGTTCAGCTTGCGACAATAAATCGGAAGCTACAAAAGCAGCATTAGAACTTTCGTCGGCTACTACCAATAATTCTGATGGACCAGCAGGCATATCAATTGCTACTCCTTGCTGAAAAGCTTCTTGTTTTGCTGCTGTTACATACTGGTTGCCTGGTCCAAAAATTTTATACACTTTTGAAATGCTTTCAGTACCATAGGTTAAAGCTGCAATGGCTTGTATTCCTCCAATTTTATACACATCTTTTACACCTACCAATTGTGCAACATACAATATCTCGTCAGCTATTTTACCTTCTTTATTTGGAGGAGTACACAATACAACTTTTTTACATCCTGCAATTTTAGCAGGAATTGCCAACATCAACACGGTAGAAAACAAGGGAGCAGTTCCTCCTGGAATATACAATCCCACTCGTTCAATTGGTCGAGATTCTTGCCAGCAAAATACACCAGTAGTCGTTTCTACAACTTGTGTTTCTTGCTTTTGCATGGAGTGGAACTTCTCAATATTACTTGATGCAAGTTTTATTGCTTCTTTCAATTCATTACTTACCTGTTTTTCAGCAGCATCAAATTCAGCAACAGAAACTTTTAAAGAGATTAAATTAACTTTGTCAAACTGTTTGGTATAGCTTTTTATAGCTTTATCTCCATTTAACTTAACCTCTTTAAACACTTGTTTTATCAGTACTGATAAATCTGCCGCTTCAACAGCTGGTCGAGACATCAATTCATTCCAAGTGATTTTAGTTGGATTTATATACGTTTTCATTTTCCTCTACTTTTTACTTTATAAACTTTATACTTTTAACTCAAAGCACCATTTTTTCTATCGGAACAATCAATATCCCTTCTGCTCCATTTAATTTTAGTTCATCTATTACTTCCCAAAACTTGTTTTCGTCAATTACCGAGTGTAACGAACTCCACCCTTCTTCAGCCAAAGGCAATATGGTTGGACTTTTTAAAACAGGTAATATTTTACTGATAGCCCCAATTTTATCATTTGGTACGTTCATTAAAATGTATTTCGATTTTCGAGCTTTTAAAACCGACTGAATTCGAAAAACCAACTTATCCAATATAGCATTGTTTTCATTAGATATCAATGGCGATACCGCCAAACAAGCTTCCGATTTTAATACTACTTCCTTTTCTTCCAGTCCATTTTTAAACAAGGTATTTCCTGAGCTTACCAAATCACAAATGGCATCAGCCAGGCCAATGTTTGGGGCAATTTCTACCGAACCAGAAATTTCGTGTAACTCCGCTGTAACATTGTTCTTTTTAAGGAAACTCTTTAACGTATTTGGGTAAGAGGTAGCTATTTTCTTACCTCCTAAATCCTTTAACGAGTTGTAATTTGAATTTTTAGGTGTAGCAATTGATAATTTGCATTTTGAAAAACCTAAATATTCGATTATTTCGATGTCTTTCTCTTGTTCAATTAATAAATTCTCACCAATAATAGCCACATCAACCACTCCATCAATTAAATATTGAGGAATATCCGAATTTCTTAAAAACAATACTTCTAATGGAAAGTTCGATGCCGAAGCTTTTAATTGGTCTATCCCATTATCAATAGATATTCCACATTCTTTTAAAACTTTAAGCGAATCTTCATTCAGTCTTCCTGATTTTTGAATTGCAATTTTTAATTTGCTCATGTTGTTCTTTTTTTATGTCTGAGCAAACCTAAAGGAAACAAAAAACCCGTCGAGATTACTCAGACGGGTTTTTGATATTTTTTTATTTATGTATTACATATACCATTAACAGCTCGCCTGTGTGCAAGAATGTAAATGGTGATGATGTAATGAATTGTTCATGTTTTTTTGTTTGAATGGTGCAAATATATAAAATAAAATTTCACACCATACTATTTTTTTTGAAAAATCACCATATTTTATTTGGCTATTGCTTGACTCGAATTAACATTTTTTCACAAATCGACTTAACATTTTTTAACAAAAAAACCGCAATTACCCCTTTAAAATATACGTTTTAGTGCTAAATTTTGTAGTAGTTAAATGTTAAATCATAAAAATAAAAAATTATGGAAAACAAATTCAAACAATTCGGTGCAATGCTAAGCATTGCTTTAATCAGCGGTTTATTTTCGGTTTTCATTTATCAAAAACTAACACCCGAAACTATCATTGTTTCGAGCAATAATGCTCCACCAAAATACACCAATGTAGCATTAAAAGAAGCTGGTTTAACCAATTTTGAATATGCAGCCGATTTATCGGTAAATGCAGTAGTTCATATTAAAACGTCTACCATTTACAGTCGCCAGGTTGACCCCTTGTATGAGTTCTTTTATGGAAGACCACAACGTCCACAACAACATGCTGTTCAATCGGCTGGTTCTGGTGTTATTTTATCAAACGATGGATACATTGTTACCAATAACCATGTGGTTGAAAATGCCAGTTCTATTGATGTTACTTTAAACAATAAAAAAACATACAAAGCCGAAGTGATTGGTACTGATGCAAGTACCGATTTAGCTTTATTAAAAATTGATGCCGAAAACTTACCTTATATCAATTACGGAAATTCAAATGATTTAAATATTGGTGCTTGGGTATTGGCTGTTGGTAATCCTTTTAATTTAACCTCTACAGTTACAGCAGGTATTATTAGTGCAAAAGCGCGTAACATTAACATACTAAGCGGTAACCAAACCAACGGCTTACCTCCTATTGAATCGTTTATACAAACCGATGCAGTGGTGAATCCTGGAAACAGTGGTGGCGCTTTGGTAAATGTAAATGGCGAGTTGGTTGGTATTAATACTGCTATACAATCCAATACAGGTTCTTACACAGGTTATTCGTTTGCCATTCCTTCAAACATTGTTCAAAAGGTGGTAAAAGATTTAAAAGAGTTTGGAACAGTTCAACGAGCATTTATAGGTGTTAGCATTAAAAACATCGACGATAAAGTAGCCAAAGACTTAGGGCTGAAAGATTATGCCGGAGTATACGTTAACGATGTAAATAAAAATGGTTCTGCCGACAAAGCTGGAATTAAATCGGGAGATATTATTAAAAAAGTGGGGAATAACATGATCAATGATGTACCTGAATTGCAAGAACAAATCAGCCAGTTCCGACCAGGTGAAAAAACCAACATTACCGTTTTAAGAGATAACAAACTTTTAGATTTTGATTTGGTACTTAAAAACCTCAATGGTAATGAAGAAGTTATAACCTATGAAGAGAATACTATCAATAAAATTTTAGGTGCTCGATTAGCCGATTTGACCAAAGAAGATAAAAAAGAGTTGAATCTTGAAACCGGTGTAAGAGTTGAAGAAGTTTTTGCCGGAAAATTAAGAAGCATAGGTGTTCGTGATGGTTTTATTATCACAAAAATAAACCATGTGCCCATTAAAAATTTGAGCAATGCTTCCGAAGTTTTATCTAAAATTAAAGGTGGAGTCTTAATTGAGGGAATTTATGGAAACGGAAAACGAGAGTTTTACGGTTTTGGTGTATAAGTTTAAATAAATATTAACCCATTATTAAGTTGCAAAAATAATTTTGCAACTTTTTTTTCGTCCAAACTGCCAATTTTTACTGATGAAAACGTAAATATGTTCAATAAATAAAAAGTAAACACAATTTTAAATTTCAAACAAATTAATGGCTAAATTTGCTCAACCCTATCAATATTAACATAAATTATCTTTAATGAGACAACTCAAAATCACTAAATCTATTACGAATCGTGATAGTGCCTCTCTTGATAAGTATTTACAAGAAATTGGAAGAGAAGAGTTAATAACCGCAGAAGATGAAGTAGAATTAGCTAGAAAAATAAGACAAGGTGATCAACGAGCTTTAGAAAAATTGGTAAAAGCTAATTTAAGATTTGTTGTCTCCGTATCAAAACAATATCAAAATCAAGGACTTACATTGCCTGACTTAATCAACGAAGGTAATTTAGGTTTAATTAAAGCCGCTCAACGTTTTGACGAAACAAGAGGTTTTAAATTTATATCGTATGCCGTTTGGTGGATTCGTCAATCTATTTTACAGGCTATAGCCGAACAAGCCAGAATTGTACGTTTGCCACTAAACCAAGTTGGCTCATTAAATAGAATAAACAAAGCTTTCTCAAAACTAGAGCAAGAGTACGAGCGCGAGCCATCAGTTGATGAACTTGCCAATATTTTGGAAATGGGCGAGGATAAAGTTATTGACTCTATGAGAATTTCTGGAAGGCACGTATCTGTTGATGCTCCTTTCCGTGATGATGAGGATGGTAATTTACTGGACGTTCTTGCTAACGACGACACTCCAAATTCCGATATATCATTAATGAACGAATCCTTACAAAAAGAAATCAGTCGTTCGCTATCAACCTTAACAGACAAAGAACAAGATGTAATAAAAATGTTTTTCGGAATAGGTATAGCTCATCCGTTATCATTAGAGGAAATTGGCGACAAATTTAATTTAACTCGCGAAAGAGTTCGTCAAATCAAAGAAAAAGGAATTAGAAGATTAAGACATTCATCACGAAGCAATTTATTAAAAACATATTTAGGATAAAATAATGCAAGTATTAAATGGAAACAATACTTACGAATCAAAATTAAACGAATACGTAAGTAATGAAAAAGCGGCTGTAAGCCTCATCAGTTCTATCGGATATTTAATGTATGAAAAATCGGTAGAGTTAGTTTTATTCAGAAACCCTTTAGTTGATAAAAGTATATCTGAAGTTTTAAACCTTCATAAAAAAGCTAAAAGTATTGTTTATAATCCTGTTGACATTTATACTACTCAAAAAATTGCAGAAGAATTAACTAAAATGGACTTGGCTCCTTCAAAACTTGATGTTGGAAGATTGGCAAGTGAGTGGTTAATGGAAAAAAACAATTTTTCTGAGCTGAGTGATTTCTTAAACAACAAACTTACAGGTTTTTCAGAAGATAAAGCCCATGCTCCTCAGCCAAAAGATGTGGTATTATTTGGTTTTGGTCGTATTGGTCGTTTAGCTGCTCGTGAATTGGTTAAACAAGCTGGTAAAGGTCAACAATTAAGATTAAGAGCTATTGTTACTCGTTCGGTAAGTAATGATGAAACTGTTAAACGTGCCGCTTTATTAAGAAACGATTCGGTTCATGGGATGTTTTCAGGAACTGTAGAAGAAGATTTGGATAACAACGCTTTAATCATTAACGGTCAAATAGTTAAATTAATTGAAGCAAAGAACCCCGAGGATGTTGATTACACAGCTTATGGAATTAACAATGCTTTATTAATTGACAATACTGGTGCATTTACTAACAGAGAACAGTTATCAAGACATTTACAAGCAAAAGGTGTGAGTAAAGTATTATTGACTGCTCCAGGTAAAGAGGTTCCAAACATTGTGTATGGCATTAATGAAGATACGCTTAATTTAGAAAAAGAAGATATTTTTACAGCGGCGTCATGTACAACAAATGCTATTGCTCCTATTTTGTATGTTATTGAAAACGAACTTGGTGTAAGCAAAGGCCACATTGAAACGGTTCACGCTTATACTAACGACCAAAATTTATTGGATAACTTCCATAAGAAACCAAGAAGAGGTCGTTCAGCAGCAATTAATATGGTTATTACCTCTACTGGTGCCGGAAGTGCCGTAACTAAGGTAATTCCTTCATTTAAAGATAAATTAACAGCAAATGCTGTTCGTGTACCTACTCCAAATGGTTCTTTGGCTATTCTTAGCTTGAGTGTAAATAAAGAAACTTCAATTGAACAGGTAAACGAAATTATCAGAAAAGCAGCTTTACAAGGTGGTTTAGTAAACCAAATTAAATACGAAAACGACCCAGAGTTAGTATCATCAGATATTATTGGAAACATTTGTTGTTCTGTGTTCGATAGTAATGCAACAATTGTTTCAACTGATAAAAAAAATGTGGTATTGTATGTTTGGTACGATAATGAGTTTGGTTACACTAAACAAGTAATTCGCTTAGCTAAACACATTGCCAAAGTAAAACGATTAATTTACTATTAATAACATAGAAAATAGATTTAAACAAGAAAAGCTCACTAATTTTGGTGAGCTTTTGCTTTTATAAAATTTATCATGGAAAAGAATAACAACCGTTTCAACAACATTATTAAAGATTTAAAATCTAACGATACCGAAAAAGTATTGACAGCTATAAAACAACTACGTCTTCATGGACAAAAAGAAGCTATTGCTGAAGTTTTAGCTGTTTTTATAGAAACCACCAATGAAGAAATTAAAAAAAGTATAACCAACCTACTTTTTGATTTAAAAAGTGAAGATAGTGTGCTGCCAATTATCAAAGCAATTAATGATAAAAAATATGCTTCAATAAAAGCTTTTTTAATTTCTATTTTCTGGCAATCTTCGTTAGATGCCAGTGAATACTTAAACACCTTTATTCGTTTGGCAGTAAAAGGGGATTACAATACCTGTTTAGAAATATTTACAGTTATTGAATCATTTGATTCTAGCTTTGATGAAGAACAAATCCAAGATGCCATTTATGATATTGAGGAAAAACTAGACGACTATGAAATAGACGAAGAATTCAGAAAACTTTTATATCTACTTAAAGATGTTGTTTCTAACCTCCCCACTGAATTCTAAATCATTATTTATTTAATGGCACAGTAATTGTAAAATTGGTTTTTGAATTTGAAAATTTAGTTTTTCTCACATGTTTTTAACAATCAATTATTACATGTTTTTTTTATGTAGTTTTGGTTAAATCATTTTACGAAATTATATGAAAAAATTATTACCTGTGAGAAAATCATTTATAACTCAAGTACTTGTAACTTTGCTAGTTACTGGTTTTTCAGTGCCAGTTCAAGCTCAAACTGAAGAAACAAAAGAAAAAGAGAAGAAAGAATCTGGAAAATTAGAAAAAGCTGATAACAAAGCTGAAACCGTAAAATACAGAAGAAGTTCTCTCCATACCATGATTATTGAAGATGTAAAACTTCCAAAAATCGATATCATTTTAAATACGTTTAATAACGCACCATTTCCCGATAAATACAACGATCACACTGTAGCTGAAAAATCGTTCAATTTAGCTAATTATATGGCTGAGCCTGTTATTAATGATAATGGTAAAGAAGAAAAAGCTGATAAAGATTTAAGTCCAGCTATTAACAAATATTTTGCAGATAAAAAAGTAGCTAATCAACTTATTGCAAAATGGTTTAGTAGAAAAGACAATGGTGCTTTTGACATGAGTTTAATTGAAGAAAGAGGCTTATACGATGCTTCTGCTCAGGATATAGCTGTTGCATCTAGTACTGCAAGAGGTGATGCAATGTTAGCTGATGCTGGTGAAGAACTAATTCCAAACACTTTTGTTGTTGTTAACTATTCAAAATTTGTAAGTAACGAAACCGCAGCTTTAGCAGTAAAAACTACAGCTTATGCTATCGCTGCCAATAAAGGAGCTTTTAAAGAAGCTCTTGAAAAAGCTGCAGATATGGTATATGAAAAGACTCGTCATGGATATTCGGTTTGGACAACAGCTTATTTATACCAAATCAATTGGAACGATTCTACTTCTGCTGTTTTCTATCAAGATTACTGGATGGATGATTCAAAGATTGATCCCACAAAAAAGGAAGCATTTGATAATTCAACCTTATTCAATTTACAACTTTTAGGGTATGAAAAAGCATCTATTTTAATATCTGGTTTAGGTAAAAATGCTGATAGCGAAGCTGCAATTATTAAAAATGCTACATTAAAATCTATCGATGCTGTTTATGCAAAACTACAACGTAAGTTCGAGAAATTTAGAACAAAAACTCCATTGGTTAGCATTGACCCTTTAGCTGCTAAAATTGGTATGAAAGAAGGTTTAGAAAAAGGAGATAAATATGAAGTGCTAGAACAAAGTACTGATGCTGAAGGGAAAATTTCATACAAAAGAAAAGGTGTTATAACAGTAGAAAAAGATAAAATAATGGATAATAGATATGCTGCTGGCGAAGAACCTTTAGATGAAGAAGGAAACCCTATTAAACCAGAAAATACTTTTGAATTTACAACTTTTAAAGGCGGAAAAGGATATTATCCTGGTATGCTAATTAGACAAATCAATTAATTAACCTAAATATTTTTATTATGAGAAAAATTATTAACAAAGCAAGTTTATTAACTACTGTCTTTCTTGCTTTTGCACTTGTTTCTACTGCTCAAACTGGTAAAGAAAAAAAGGCAAATCAAGATACTGAAAACTGGAGATATGAAATTGAATGTGTGGGCATAGGTCAACCAGGAACTAAACTAATTAAAGTTTGGTCGTATTCTAAAAAACCAGATGTTGCTAATCATCAATCAAAAAAGAATGCTGTTCATGGAATTATTTTTCAAGGGTATGCAGGTGGTGGTCAAGGATGTACTCCTCAACGACCTTTAACTAACGACCCATCGTTAGAACAACAAAAAGCTGATTTCTTCACCCCATTTTTTGCTGAAGGTGGAAAATACATGAAATTTGTTTCTACTTCTGGAGACGGTACACCAACCATAGTAAAAGTTGGTAAAGAATATAAAGTTGGTGTAGTTGTTACTGTAATGACTGATTTATTAAGAAAAGACCTAGAAGCAGCCGGAATCATTAAAGGTTTATCTTCAGGATTTTAATACTTAAAACTATAAAGATTATGAAAACAATTTTAAAAACATCTAGAATTCTACTATTATTTTTAGTTGGATTTACATATAATTCTTCTTCTCAAAAAATCAAAAATAAAAAAACTTCTGGATTCAACGA
>JBFWSH010000002.1:0-187289 GCA_050248475.1 Flavobacteriales bacterium | reverse complement strand
TAAAGTTTGATACTTAACTGACCTTTCAGTCATGAAAAGTCACAGTAAGGAAGAATTACTTATAAAATTGGCTAGTCGAGTTAAAGAACTTCGTCTTGAAAGAAATCTTACTCAGGAAGATGCTTATAATGATACAGGAATTCATTTTGGCAGAATTGAAAGAGGAAAAAGAGATGTGTCTTTTTCATCTCTAAAAAATATCTGCGATTATTTTCAAATTAGCCTTGAAGAATTTTTCTCAAAAGGGTTTGAAAACTAGTTATATTATTCGAACTTAATCGCCTCACATTGAGTTAAATCGTCTGAGAAAATAATTCCTTCTACATCCTGATGTTCTTGGATTACTTTATCAATAATACTTGTGAGTCTGTTTTCAAACGATAAATCTTTTAGAAGAGAATTGCTAACGCCTTTTAATATATTTCCTAGACCTTTTTTACCTTCTGCATTTTCTATCGCTCTAGATGCTACATCAGTATTAATAGGGGTACCGAGTTTTATATATTTACCATGAGGTATACTTCTAAAAAATATATATACCCCATTTTGCTTTTGTGCATAAGAAAGATTATTCTCTGGAAGAATAGTAATGGTATCAGTAAAATATTGATTATAAATGGTAGTTCCAAAAGTTCCCACAATAATTCCAATAAGCCCAATGAATGCTATAAAAACTTTAGTTCTATTTTGGCTTTTTATTAATTTCTCTTCCATATTATTAGTAATTTAGAATAAACAATATGCAATATAAAAATAATTTTTAATCCGTCAACTCCCCTCTCAAATCTTGTTGTAAAAGTTTAGCGGTTTCTTGGTTGGTTAAACCTAATCCAAGCACATACATTAGTTTAGTAACAGCAGCTTCGTAGGTCATGTCTTTACCACTAATTACACCCATTTTATTAAAAAATGAACTGGTTTCGTATTTACCTTGTTCTACCGCACCACCTTGGCATTGGCTAATGTTTAAAATAACTATTCCGTTTGTAATGGCTTTGTTTAATAAATCGATAAACCAACTTTCGGTAGTTGCATTTCCAGCTCCAAAAGTTTCTAAAACAATTCCTTTTAGGTTTTTAGCACCAATTACTGCCTCTACAAATGCGGGTGAAATTCCAGGGTACATTTTAAGTGTAGCAATGTTGTTGTCTAAATTCAGGTTCAGTTTTAAATCGGCGTTATGGGTTGTTCGTATCAATGGGTAATTAAATTTTAAGTTTACGCCAGCCTCTGCCAATACAGGATGATTGGGAGATGTAAATGCTTTAAACTCTTCAGCACTTGTTTTGGTTGCTCTATTTCCACGATACAAGTTGTATTCAAAATAAATGGAAACTTCTGGAACAACAGATTTTCCGTTTAGTTGAGTTGTTGCAATTTCTATTGCAGTCAATAAGTTTTCTTTAGCATCGGTACGCAATACACCAATTGGTAATTGCGAACCAGTAATAATAACGGGTTTGTTTAAATTTTCCAGCATAAAACTCAATGCAGAAGCAGTGTAGGCCATTGTGTCAGAACCATGAAGGATTACAAACCCATCATGTTTTTGGTAATTATCTGCAATTATTTGAGCCAATTTCACCCAATGATTTGGCTGCATGTTGGAGGAGTCCAATGGCACATCAAATGATTTGATGCTAATTTGGTGTGCAAAGCGTTTTATTTCAGGAATCTCTTTTAACAAAGAGTCAAAATCGAACGACTTTAACATTCCTGTTTTTTCGTCCTTAACCATTCCTATGGTTCCGCCAGTATATATTATTAAGATTGAACTCATACGAACAAATGTAGTTTAAAAACCAAATACTTCAATAGAATTTTGAGTAGTAATTTCAGCTATTTTTTGTGTTGGAAGCTGATAAATATCCGAAAGTTTTTCGGCTATGTTTAATAAATAACTGCTTTCGTTTCGTTGCCCACGATAAGGAACAGGAGCCAAATAAGGTGAATCAGTTTCAAGCACAAGGTGTTTAATATCAACTTGTTTTAGCACATCTTCCAGACCAGAATTTTTAAATGTAACAACACCACCAATTCCCAATTTAAAACCACCGTATTCAATCACTTTAATTGCTTGTTCTTTATTTCCTGTAAAACAATGAAAAATACCTCTCATGTTTTCATCGTTTAATTCGTCTAAGATTTCAAAAATCTCGTTAAATGAATCCCTGCAATGAATGACAAAAGGCAATTTTCTTTCTTTCGCCCAACTTATTTGAGTTCGAAAAGCGTCTTGCTGATGTTTTAAAAAGGTTTTATCCCAATACAAATCAATACCAATTTCGCCAATGGCACAAAATGTTTGTTGATTTAGGTATTGTTCAACAAGTTTCAATTCATCTAAATAGTTTTCTTTTACCGATGTTGGGTGCAATCCCATCATGGCGAAACAATTTTTTGGGAATTGTTGTTGCAAAGCCAACATTCCTTCAATGAATGAACTATCAATATTTGGTAAAAAAAGCCTAGTTACTCCATTGTTTATAGCTCGTTGAACCATTGCTGTTCGGTCTTCATTAAACTGCTCACTGTATAAGTGAGTATGGGTATCGGTAAAAATCATTCAACAAAATTAACTAAAGCAACGTTAATCTTTAAACCAATTAAATAAAAGCGTTAAAAATGAATTAACTCAACAACTTTGGCATCAAATTTAAATTGACCATTCTTTTTTATTATACTTTTGTTGTTAACTAATAAATTAAAAAACTAAAATAAAAATGAAAGTTGCAGTTGTAGGTGCTACCGGAATGGTAGGTAATGTAATGCTGAAAGTATTAGCAGAAAGAAATTTTCCGATAACAGAATTAATTCCTGTCGCATCAGAAAAATCGGTTGGAAAAGAAGTGGAATACCTGGGCAAAAAATACAAAATTGTTGGCATGCAAACGGCAGTTGATATGAAACCTGAAATTGCTATTTTTTCTGCTGGAGGTGGAACTTCGTTAGAATGGGCTCCAAAATTTGCTGAAGCTGGTACAACTGTAATCGACAACTCATCGGCATGGCGAATGAATCCAAACAATAAGTTGGTAGTCCCTGAGATTAATGCTCATGTATTAAGTGCTACCGATAAAATTATTGCAAATCCAAATTGCTCAACTATTCAGATGGTAATGGTTTTAAATCCGTTGCATAAAAAATATAAAATTAAGCGAGTGATTGTTTCTACCTACCAATCTATTACAGGAACTGGTGTAAAAGCAGTTGAACAACTTAAAAACGAACAGGCAGGCATTAAAGGAGAAATGGCTTATCCTTATCCAATTGATAAAAACTGTTTACCACAGTGCGATGTGTTTACCGAAAATGGTTATACCAAAGAAGAAATGAAATTGGTTAACGAGCCTAAAAAAATTATGGGCGACGACAGTTTAAGAATAACTGCTACGGCTGTTCGTGTTCCTGTGGTTGGAGGCCATTCCGAAACAGTAAATGTGGAGTTCGAAAATGATTTTGATTTGGCAGAAGTTCGCAAAATTCTACACGAAACATCGGGAGTTACTTTACAAGATAATCCAGATACTCATACTTATCCTATGCCTATTTATGCTGCTGATAAAGATGATGTTTTTGTTGGTCGTATTCGTAGAGATGAATCGAACCCAAATACCTTAAATTTATGGATAGTTGCCGATAATTTACGTAAAGGAGCTGCCACCAATGCCGTACAAATAGGAGAGTATTTAATAAAAAACAAATTGGTTTAACACATGAAAAACTACAATACCTTAAAAGAACTTATTGCTATCGATTCGCCAACAGGATATACTGATAATGCTTGTAAATATGTTTTTGACTTGTTAACGAGCTACGGTTACAAGCCTGAATATACTAACAAAGGAGCAGTAAAATGTGCTTTAGGAAAAAACCCGACTTTGGCAATTGCAGCACATATCGATACGTTGGGGGCAATAGTTTCTGGAATAAAACCAAACGGAACATTGTCTTTTTCGTTGTTAGGTGGTTTGTCGCTTACGGGTGCTGAAGGCGAATACGTTAAAATTGTTACGCATAGCGGTAAAATATATACAGGAACCATTTTGATTAACAACCCTTCGGTACATGCCAACAATGAGAAAGAAAAAACAGAACGCTCTATAAAATCGATGCACATTAGGGTTGATGCAGAGGTTTACAGCAAAGATGATGTAGAGAAATTAGGCATCGGTGTTGGCGATATTATTTGTGTTGATGTAAAATATCAGGAACTGGAAAGTGGATACATCAAATCGCGTTTTCTAGACAACAAAGCAGGTTGCTATGTGTTGTTTGAATTAGCTCGACGATTAAAAGAACAAGGCAAAGAAGTGCCGGTTGAAATTTTCTTTAGTAATTACGAAGAAGTGGGGCATGGTGGAACGGTTGGTTACTCTCCGTCGGTTAAAGAATTGTTGGTAATTGATATGGGAGTATTGGGAGACGATTGCCAAGGCAATGAGGTAAGTTGCTCTATTTGTGCTAAAGACAGCTCTGGCCCATACGATTATGAATTTAGAAAAAAGCTGGTGGATTTAGCCAATAAAAACAACATACCATACAAAGTAGATGTTTACCCGTTTTATGGATCTGATGGTTCGGCTGCTCTTCGTGCAGGTAACGACTTTAAAGTTGCTTTAATTGGTATGGGTGTTGCTGCATCGCATGGAACAGAACGTACCCACAAAAAAGGAATTGAAGCTACTATTGATTTATGTTTGGCTTATATAAATGCTTAATTAATACCCCAACTTTTGTCTTACCCGTTGTAAAACAGGCTGAGCAACTTTTCGGGCTTTTTCAGCACCTAGTTGCAATTCTTTTTCCAATTCTGTTAAGTTCTGGGTGTAGTAATTAAAACGTTCTCGTTCTTTGGCAAAGCGTTCTAACAACAATTCAAACAATGCTGTTTTAGCGTGTCCGTAGCCAAAATTCCCAGCCAAATATTTTTTTCTCAATTCCTCTGTTTGTGCGGGATTTGCAACCAGTTTGTATAAAGCAAAAACATTACAAGTATCAGGATTTTTAGGTGCTTCCAAAGGCGTGCTATCGGTTTCAATACTCATAATTTGTTTCTTCAACTCTTTGTCCGACAAAAAGATGTTGATGGTGTTGTTTTTCGATTTACTCATCTTATCACCATCTGTACCAGGAATCAACATGGTATCTTCCTGTATTTTAGCTTGTGGCGGAACTAAGGTTTCTCCCATTTGATGATTAAAACGATTTGCCACATCTCTGGCCATTTCTAAATGCTGTAACTGATCTTTTCCTACAGGAACCAATTCAGCATCATATAACAAAATATCAGCAGCCATTAACATCGGGTAGGTAAACAAACCGGAGTTTACATCTTCTAACCTATCCGATTTGTCTTTAAACGAATGGGCTAAAGTCAAACGTTGGTAAGGGAAAAAACAACTCAAATACCACGAAAGTTCAGTTACCTCTGCAACATCAGATTGACGATAAAAAACAGTGGTTAATGGATTTAATCCACA
This sequence comes from Flavobacteriales bacterium, assembly GCA_050248475.1. Lineage (GTDB taxonomy): Bacteria > Bacteroidota > Bacteroidia > Flavobacteriales_E > Vicingaceae > Vicingus. The sequence continues at coordinate 181,806 of JBFWSH010000002.1, read as the reverse complement.
AGCCAACCACACTGCAGCAGTATTGTTGGTATTTTCTCTGAGTATTTTAGCATCTTTAATTTGAGTTAACGAATGTAAATCTGCAATAAATAAAAATGCGTCGTTTTTAGGGTCGTTTGCCATTTCAATGGCTGGTAAAATTGCCCCTAGTAAATTTCCTAAATGCGGAGTTCCTGTACTTTGTACCCCTGTTAAAATTCTTGCCATAACACAAAAGTAGTTTTTTTTAAAATTAGTTCGCAATGTTAAATTTTAATCCGCCTTCGAACAGCTCTTTTTTATACCTTTGTTCCACAACATGAAAAAAACAAGAGAAATATTAGGCGGTCTTTGGAAAATTTATGCAGCCCTCTGGTTTACAGGTTTACTAGTTATTTTATATCCTGTTTATAAAATTTGGTTACGAAAAGAAAAAAACTTCCGTAAAGCCATGATGCTTTTAAAATGGCACACTCGTTTGTTAATGGTGGTTACAGGAATTAAGCTGATTGTTAAAAATCGTCATTTGATGGATAAGGACAAAGCTTACATTATTACACCCAACCACACTTCTTATGCTGATATTTTAATTTTGTACCATATTGTTCCCAACTATTTTGTGTTTTTAGGAAAAGAAGAATTAAAAAAAATTCCGCTGTTCAATATCTTTTTTAAAGACATGAACATTGGTGTAAATAGAAAAAGTGCTACTTCAGGAAAACTAGCCTTAGATCGTTGCGGAAGGGAATTAGATAAAGGTAATTCAGTAGTGTTGTTTCCGGAAGGCACCATTCCAAAATCTTGTCCGAAAATGGGAAATTTCAAATTAGGTGCATTCAAACTAGCTATTGAAAAACAGGTGCCTGTTGTACCCATTACTTTTTTAAGCAACTATCGCCGATTAGAAATGAGTGGTTTATTTTCGGGTAAAGCTGGACCAGGAATGGCAAAAGCCATTATCCATGAGCCTATTTCAACGGTTGGATTAACCGAAGCTGATTTAGTGCCTTTATCAGAAAAAGTGTTTGATATTATTAACAAGGAAATTGAAAAACACAACAAGAAATAATCTTAATTCTCTTTCTCATTAAAAAACTGTTCACAAGCAACTTGTTCTGATGTTTTTTTGTTAGCGGCCTCACCAACACCAACCAATTGGTTATCGATAAACAGTTTAGTTTTGTAAAACCTTTGATTTACTTCTCCCAACTCTTCGGTTTCAAACTCAATTTTGTGTTTTCCTTTTTGAGCATATTCAATGGTTCTACTTTTAAAATCTGTTTCTTTCTCTAACACATCTTCAATAACCACATGATGCTCAAACAATTGATGCAAAACAAATTTTTCGGTTTTCTTAAATCCCTTATCTAAATAAATAGCACCAATTAAAGCCTCCAGTGCATCACCCATTATGGTTTTGGATTCTCTATCTATATTTGATTGGATAAAGGTGTCTATGCCAATTTTATAGGCTAAATTGTTTAAAAAATGACGGCTCACCAACTTAGAACGCAATTGCGTTAAAAACCCTTCATCCTTAAAAGGAAATTTTTTGAAAATATATACAGAAATAACGGCATCGAGAATGGCATCTCCTAAATACTCCAATCGCTCATTACTTTCATAAGCTTGTTTTTCGGTACCCAATAACATTGATTTGTGGGTAAATGCCTGTTCATACAAGGAAATTCGGTCGGGTTTAAAACCGAGTATGCGTTCAAGTTTGAACGCATACTCAGATTTTTTACGAAAAATTTTTAGTGCCATGGTAATTTATAACTTCAGCAATGAAGTTACCCTTTGTATTTTTTAAATACAACCGAAGCATTGTGACCACCAAAACCAAAAGTATTACTTAACGCTGCTCTAACTTCACGTTTCTGCGCCTTGTTAAAAGTAAAGTTTAACCTTGGGTCGAAAGCTTCATCGTCAGTAAAATGATTAATGGTTGGAGGTACGATATCTTCTTTAACAGCCATTAATGTTGCTACTGCTTCTAAAGCACCTGCAGCACCTAATAAATGTCCTGTCATTGATTTTGTTGAACTAATGTTTAATTTAAATGCGTGGTCGCCAAACACATTCATAATGGCTTGTGATTCGGCAATATCTCCCAACGGAGTAGATGTTCCGTGTACATTGATGTAATCAATATCTTCAGGCTTTAACCCAGCATCATCTAAAGCAGAAATCATTACATTTTTAGCACCTAAACCTTCAGGATGCGGAGCTGTCATGTGATGAGCATCAGCAGACATTCCACCACCAACTACTTCTGCATAAATTTTAGCACCTCTTTTTATTGCATGATTGTATTCTTCTAGTATAACAGAAACACCTCCTTCACCCATTACAAACCCGTCACGTTCTTTGTCGAACGGACGAGAAGCTGTTTCCGGAGATTCGTTTCTTGTTGAAAGTGCATGCATAGCATTAAATCCACCCATACCTGCTTCAGCTATAGAAGCTTCAGAACCACCTGAAACAAATACATCTGCCTTACCTAATCTGATGTAGTTAAACGCATCAATTAAAGCATTGGTAGACGATGCGCAAGCAGCAACTGTAGTAAAGTTAGGACCTCTAAAACCATATTCCATCGAAATCATTCCTGAAGCAATATCAGCAATCATTTTAGGGATAAAAAACGGATTAAATCGTGGTGTACCGTCGCCCTGGGCAAAACCGGTTACCTCATCCTGAAAAGTTTTTAATCCTCCAATACCTGAACCCCAAATCACACCAATTCTGTCTAAATTTAATTTTTCCACATCAAGGTTAGCATCTTTAACTGCTTCTCTGGCAGCTATTAGTGCAAATTGAGTATATGGATCAATTTTACGACCTTCTTTCCTGTCAAAATAGTCTTCAACATTATAGTCTTTTACTTCACAAGCGAATTGAGTCTTAAATTTTGAAGCGTCAAACCTTGTAATAGGAGCGCAACCGCTCACACCATTTTTCAGATTTTCCCAAGTTTCAGGAAATGTTTTTCCAAGTGGAGTTATGGCTCCTATCCCTGTAACAACAACTCTCTTTAATTCCATATAAGAGGATTAACAATATGAATATAAACAGAAAAAGCTTTGAATTTTATCCAAAGCAATTTCAATTAAATTGTAAAGATTTTTACTTTGCGTTGCTTTCGATGTATTTTACAGCATCTCCAACAGTAGCAATTTTTTCTGCCTGATCGTCTGGAATAGCAATGTTAAATTCTTTTTCGAATTCCATAATTAATTCCACAGTATCAAGAGAATCTGCTCCTAAATCGTTTGTAAAACTAGCTTCAGCTGTTACTTCTTTTTCATCAACGCCTAATTTGTCAACGATGATTGATACTACTCTTCCTTTAATATCTGACATGTTATTTAATTTTAAATTGTTTTATTTCTTATTTGAGTCTGCAAAGGAAATTATTTCTATCAATATAATCAAATATTTTTACGATTATTCGTACTTAATCATTACTTCATTCAGTTCTTTGCGACCAATATTCGGAACTTTTGCATTTTCGGCTGGATATCCAACTGGAATGAGTAAAAATGGACGTTCATTTTCGGGTCTATTTAACACTTTTGTTAAAAAATTCATAGGGCTTGGAGTATGTGTTAAAGAAACTAATCCTGCATGATGGATGGCACTTAACAACATGCCTGCTGCCAACCCCACTGATTCAGTTACATAATAGTTGTTTACCTTTTCTCCATCTTCCAACTCATAAGCTCTTTTACAAACCACTATAAGATAAGGTGCAATCTCTAAAAAAGGTTTCTCCCAATTGGTATCAAAATGTTCTAAATCTTTTATCCAACGCTCACTCATTCTGCCCGAATAGTTTTCTTTCTCTTCTATTTCTGCTGCTTCGCGTATTTTTTTCTTCATTTCCGGACTCGATACCACACAAAAAGTCCAGGGTTGTTTGTTAGCACCAGATGGGGCTGTAGATGCTGCTTTTATGATATTTTCTATTACTTTAATATCAACCGGTCTATCAGAAAACTCCCGAACAGTTCTCCTTTCATTCGACCACAAAAAATACTCCTCGCTTCTTTTTAATTGTTCTTCGGGAGAATACTCTTTTCTTTGGTATGGAATAAATTTCTCTGCCATAATAGTTACTTTTGATTTTTAGGAAAATTAATAATTTATCATGACAAAACGAATAGCCATATTTGCTTCAGGGAGTGGTTCTAACGCTGAAAATATTCATCAATATTTTGCCAATAACAGTAATGTGGAAATTACTGCCATTTTAACCAACAACCCAAATGCAAAGGTTATTGAGCGTGCCAACCGATTGCATATTGATTGTAAAGTATTCGACCGAACAAGTTTTTACCGCTCATCAGAAATTGTAGATTATTTAAAAACTAAACAAATTGACTTGGTAGTATTAGCAGGATTTTTATGGATGATTCCTGGCCATTTAATCGAAGCCTACCCTAATAAAATCATCAATATTCACCCTGCTTTGTTACCCAAATATGGCGGTAAAGGTATGTATGGCGACAATGTACATAAAGCTGTAATTGAAAACAATGAGCAAGAATCTGGTATTACCATTCACTTTGTAAACGAAAAGTACGACGAAGGAAAAATTATATTTCAGGCAAAGTGTACCATTTTACCCACTGATAATTATGAAGATGTAGCCAATAAAATTCATACTTTAGAGTACGAACATTTCCCTAAAATAGTTGAACAAATTTTAAGCGATTTTTAAAATCAACTCCTTAAACTACATAGACATACAGATTCAACATCAAAAAAAGAGTTTCATAAATTAACATAGTTTTCACGCATAGCGTGAAAAACCTAGTGCGTTTCTACTAAACTATTAATGATTAGTCATTGTTAGGGAAAAACTATGTTCCTATGTGGTTGTGGTTTGTTTCTTATTTTTTGCAGGTATTTATACCAAAAATGGTATAAAGCGGGCAAAAACTAACAATACTGGTTAGTAAAAATATTGCACCTAAACCTAACAACACGTATCCTAATGTACCTTCAACAGCTTTAGTAAAGTAAGCTACTGAAAATGCTATTGCTAAAATAATTCTAACCATTCTGTCGACGTTACCCATGTTTTTTTTCATAACCTTGTTTATTTAATTGATTTAAACTGATAGTTTTGTTCAGCAAAATAAGCCAATACTTTTGGTAAAGCATACCTTAAATTTTTCTCTGCTTTTTTACTGTCGTGAAAAACGATAATTGATCCTTTTTTGGTGTTTTTAATCACATTTTCGTAGCATTTTTCAACGGTAATATTGGCATCAAAATCAGCACTCAACACATCCCACATAATAATGGAAAACTGCTTACTCAACGCTTTTGCTTGTTGCCTGGTAAGCTTACCATAAGGTGGTCGGAACAATTTTGAATTGAACACCTGATTACACTGAACCACATTTTTTAAATAAGCATACGGCTTGTTCTCCCAACCGTTTAAATGATCAAAGGTGTGATTCCCAATAGCATGTTCTTCGCTGATAATTCGATTAAATACTGCTTGATTTTCGACTATGTTTTTACCTATACAGAAAAAAGTAGCTTTAGCATTGTACTTTTTTAATTCATCCAACACCCAATCGGTTATTTTTGGAGTTGGACCATCATCAAAAGTTAAATAAATGACTTTTTCCACTGTAGGAATATCCCAAGTATATTTTGGGTATGTTCGTTTTAGAATTTTAGGTGTTTTAACTACATACATAGCAACCAACAATATTTATTTTTCGATAGGGATGATTTTATTTACAATCTTTTGGGCAATTACTCCAAATTGAGATTTTATAATTTTATTGATGTCGTTTTCATTGCCATCAAAAGTTGTAATAATGGCTCCGGAACTAACTTCTTCTTTATTATTAAAAATGGTGTAATGTACTTTTATGGTTCGGTCTTCTACCTTACTTGAGTTTACGTATTGAGATTCAAGTCCTCGTTTGATGTCTAACTCATTTATAAAGATGTAATACTGAGCCTGGTATTTTTTATTTAAAGTCGGCAACAGCTCATCGTTTGAGATAACTGTTTTCATGTATTTTTCTCGGTTATCTACCTGGCTAACAATTTGTCCATTATTAATACCTGCCTCCGCATATTCTTCTTCTTTTTCTTTTTTCTTAAATTTATTTAACAGTTTCTTTCCTTTGGTTTCTTCCTCTTCTTCTATTGGCAATACTTCATATTTATACCCTATAGAATTGTAGATGTAAGAAAGTTCCATTCTCGCTTCTTCTTCCTGTAAGGTATAAAACGAAAGCGGAGAAAAATAGGGTTTTAGAGTAATAAACAGGTTTTGGTCTAGAGCCGCTCTGAATTTTGCTTTAATGTCTTGGTAATTCATTTCGTTTTTTACCGCTATCTGATTATCGATATCAGAAATATACAAACGAGGTTCGAATGGAATAATTAATACGCTACCCTTGTTGGTTTCAGCAGACGGAAAAGCATTTCCTGTGGTAGTTTCTTGAGAAAATGATTTGAATGATATGGAAAGTATTGCTACAAAAAATAATGTTCGAATGGTCATAATTGCTGTTATTTAACGTAAAACTATTCAATTATGAATCAAGAAATACGCCAAAAAAAAGTGTTTTTGAACATGGAAAGGTTAATTTAAAACGAAATTAACCTTTAGTTCACACGAAGTTAAATTCTAAATTTGTTCAGGCTTCATAGCTTTTCTCTATTGATGAAAATTTTACAGCAAATATTTCCTTTACCACTTTTGCTCCTCATTTTTTTTGTGCAGGCAGTTGCTGTGCTTATTAATTTTGATGTTTATGATACTCGTGAGATTGCTATTATGCTTTGTTGGGTGCCATTTTTTACTTTGATTCATTATTATTCTAAGAGTAAGACGGTTTATTATTTCATCCTCATACTTTTTTTATAGACGGATTTTTAACGCTTATTCATTGGATAATTTTAAAAGGACCTTTAACAGCCTCAAGTTTGTTTGTATTGTTAAACACTAATTTTGATGAAGCAAAAGATTTTGTTGAACTGAAGTTTAGCTTTTACTATTTGATGATAGTGCCTTATGTTGCACTTTTTGTTTATGCATTAAAAAACCAACAACTAACTGCTGAACAGCAACCAAAAAATTACTTTTATGCAACATTCTTATTGCTACCAATTGGGTTTGCTACCGAAAATTATGTCAACGATAGATTTGTTAGAAAAGGAGTTCCTCAAACTATAGAGGCTTTTGTTTCTTTTGCTGAAGAAGTGAAATCATACAATAAACTAAAAAAACGAACGATTAGGAAAATTGATGTAAAATCGGCGACTAATCAAGAAACAGGAAGAACATTTGTTTTAATTCTTGGCGAATCGGCAAACCGAAACCACATGTCAGTTTATGGGTATTCGCGAAAAACTTCTCCGAGACTTCAAAAAAGAAACGATATTGTTTTATATGATGATGTGGTAAGTGCTTATTCTGTTACACTCAAATCGGTTTTATCTATGCTCACCAATTCAAGTATAGAGAACAATTTAAATGTTGATGAAGCAGTGAGCTTAATTGATGTGTTTCATTCGGCAGGGTTTAAAACCTATTGGATTTCAAACCAGTCGCCAATTGGCGTTTGGGATAATGCCATTTACAACATTGCTCAAACATCCGACCACGTTGTTTTTGTTAATAAATTTGGAAATTCATCCTTTGAAAGCACCTATTTAGCATCTTATGATGAAATGATTTTCGAGCCGCTTCATGTTGTACTTCAAGATGAAGCAAAAAACAGGTTTATTGTTGTTCATCTCATGGGCAGTCATTCGAGCTATAATAAAAGGTATCCTTTAGTTTTTAACAAATTTAACAAATACTCTTCTGAGAAAGAACAACTTATAAATGAGTATGACAACTCCATGTTGTATAACGATTTTGTGGTGGATAGTGTTTTTAGTCTGTTAAATACATCTGCTTTAGTAAACCCAAACCAACTATTTTCATCAATCTATCTTTCCGACCACAGTGAGAATGTATATGATGAAAATAATCATATTGGACACGACTATGCAGGTGTTATGCCTAAATCGAATGTGGAAATTCCTTTTGTCTTATGGGTTTCGGAAGGCTTTAAACAATATCACGAATCAACATACCAGACGGTTGTAAAAAACAACAACAAGCCCTTTATTGTTGATGACTTGTTTCATGCAGTTATCGATTTAAACCAACTAACCTATAAAGGTTTTTATGAAGAAAAGAGTATCTTTAATATCGCTTATACTCCAAGGAAACGAGTGGTTGAAGATGGTACGGATTATGATTCAAAATAAAAACTAAAACCTTAAGAAATCGGTATTGGCATAAATCATAAACGCCAGTAACAAAATCATACCGGCCATTTGAGCATACTCCATGGCTTTTTCGTTTGGTTTTCTTCTGGTAATCATTTCGTACATTAAAAACATTACATGACCACCATCTAACGCCGGAATAGGCAACAAGTTCATAAATGCTAACACCAACGAAATCCAAGCTGTTTTTTCCCAGAAATTTTGCCACACCCACTCGGTACCAAACAATTTACTGATGGTTGCAAAACCTCCCATACCTTTGTAAGCTCCAGTTTCCGGATTAAGCATTAACTTAAATTGTTTGTAGTAGTTTACCAGCTTGTCTACAGCAATTTCAACTCCGCGAGGGAAAGCCGCAAAAAATGAATAGGTTACTGTTTTTGTTTGATATATTCCTGCTTTTTCTAACTCTAACACTGAATAAGCATAAGGAGCAACACCTAAAATAGCTGAATCGGGAACAAAAATGGGTACGGTTATTTTTTGTCCGTCTCTAATTACATTTAACTCCACATTTTGATTGGCAACAGCCATTAAAGCTGTTTTGTATTCGTCGTAATACTTTACTTCCTGGTTATTTATTCCAACAATTTGATCTTTCAGTTTTAAATCAGATTTACCGGCAACATAATCATCTTTAATTCCACCCACAGTAAACGGAATTCGAGGTAAAAACATTGGCCCTCTTGAGCCTTCAATTAATTTACCAATTAAATCGGTAGGGATGTCTAAAATTACTTTTTCGCCATTTCTATCTACTTCTAATTTTGTAGCATAAAAAATCTGCTCTTGCATTTCTTCGAATGTAGCAGGTTCAACACCATTAATGGTTACAATTTTATCGCCTGTTTTTAAACCAATGTTATCGGTAACCACATCATTTACACACCAAACTCCATTTTTTAATTCGCTGGCCGGCAAGTACTTTTCGCCATAACCCATTAACACAAAGCTGTAAATTAAAAACCCAACAATTACGTTAACAATGATACCTCCCAGCATAATGATTAAACGTTGCCAGGTTGGTTTGGATCTAAATTCCCATGGTTGAGCAGGTAATTTCATTTGTTCTTTGTCCATGCTCTCGTCTATCATTCCTGATATTTTTACATAACCACCCAATGGCAACCACCCAATACCGTATTCGGTTTCACCAATTTTCTTTTTAAAAACCGAAAACCAAGGGTTAAAAAACAAGTAAAAACTTTCTACTCTTGTTTTAAATAATTTTGCAGCAAAAAAGTGACCTCCTTCGTGCAATACCACCAATATTGATATACTTAATAATAATTGCCCTGCCTGTATAACGTAATCCATTTATTTATTTTTTAGCGAAGTTACTTTTTTTGTTTGAATAGACGATTGAAATAAAATAGTGGTTTTACAAGAGCTTTAAAAACATATAATAATGTCGAATTATTGTATATTTGGTTAACGTATATTGCGAATAAATGTACCAGTACGTTTATTCGGATGTTAGCGGTCACTATAGGATGACAACACAGACATTAATAATTGAGAATGGAACATAATCAAAACGAACAAAAACCAATCGGCTCGACACCTTTCGCTCAGACATATTTTCATGGGACAAAGGCAGACCTAAAACTTGGAGACTTAATTGAAGTCGGTAACAACTCCAACTTTGGACAAAGAAAAAATGCGAAATACATTTTCCTGACTGCTACATTGGATGCTGCAATTTGGGGTGCGGAACTTGCCATTGGAACAGAACGAGAAAGAATTTATTTAGTAGAACCAACTGGAGAAATTGAAGACGACCCTGACTTGACCGACAAAAAGTTTCCTGGTAATCCGACAAAGTCTTATCGTTCGACTGAACCCTTTAAAGTTGTAGGTGAAGTTTCAGTTTGGCAAGGACACCCATCTGAGCAAGTTAAAGCAATGAAAGACGCATTGGAAAAACTTAAAGAACAAGGGATTAACTCACTTAATGACGAATAAAAAAAGACCCGCTAACAATGGCTATACTTCAGGCCTTTTATAACTTATTTTCTAGAAACGACAAAAGCATAGCCGCAAACCGTTAATAATAAAATATTTCTCACTTCGTTTCGGATGACATAGCTTTAAAACAACCATTTCGTACCTCAACGGTTATTTTAAGAATAAAAAATTATTTCAACAGTTGAATCTCTCTTTTTTCTTTCTCAAAATCCAAAAATGGATAATTCTTGGTTAATTCATCCATTTGATTGAGTTGGTCAGCAATAAATTTTTGGTGGGCTTCGCTTTTAAAATCAAAAGGTTTGTGTTTTACAGCACTTAACAATTTTTCAATTTTAAGGTTTAGTGTTTTTGTTTCGGTAGAGAAGTAGGTGTCTGCAAACTTTTTCCAAACATAATCAATGGCTTGGGTAGTGGGGTGAATCATGTCTTCTTTAAAAAAACGATAATCACGAAGTTCGTCCATTACCATTTCGTAAGCACTAAAATAAGAGCAATTTTTATGTTGTGAGATTAACTGATGAATAGCCAAATGCAACACCGATTTACTGATGTTGTTTTCGTGCAACCCATCACTAATGTGCCTAACGGGGCTAACAGTAAAAATAAATTGAATGTTTTTAAACGTATTTGCTAATACCGAAAACGACTGAACTACTTCTTCAACAGAAAGTAATCGTTTAGTAAAGTTCTTTGCTGGTATTTTATGGCAATTGGCTACAATTTTATTGTTATCAATAAGCTCATAAACCCAGGCTGTACCCAACGTAATGATAATGGTTTTGGTATTGGACAACTGTTGGTGTGCAGACTCTATTTCGCCGTTAATTTTAGCTAAACAAGTTTGTTTATCAAACGATGAAAAGCTACCGTGATGGTCGAAACTGAGATACTTGGTTTGGTGTTCGGCTAAATCGTTTTCGGTGTATGTATATCCGTCAATAATTTTATTTAATGCATTGGCTAACGAAACTGGGTTGTAGATAATCCCAAAAGGGTTGGTGGTTACTTTAAATTTATAGTTAGTCAGTTTCCCGCCAATGTTTTCGGTAAAACAAGAACCTAATAACAGCACATGTTCTTGGTGTGAAACAGAAACGTCCGATTTACTAGCTGGGGTATTTAAGAAAAAAGGATTCATATCTATAATTCAAGTAAAAAATAAAAAGATGCTTCGACAAGCTCAGCATGACATACACAAAGAGCATGGCACGTTAAGTTATTTTCTAAAAATCCAATATTCTGGATTTAGCTTGGTCATGCCTTTCCAAATTTCTAAATGGATATTGGTTTTGGCTTTGTCTGGCTCACTGATTAATGTTCCTAAATGTTGTTTGGTAGAAATTTTATCACCTTTGTTTACATAAACTTCGCTTAAATAAGAATATACCGATAAATATTCTCCGTGTCGAATCATTACCACTTTACCACCACCAGGAATTATTGCTACTGAACTCACCTCTCCATCAAAAATAGCTCTTGCTATTGCTCCTTTTGTAGTACTAATATCTATACCATTATTATTGATGATGATACCACTCAACACCGGATGGGGATGCTGCCCAAATCGATCTGTGATAATCCCCTCTACAACTGGCCAAGGCAAACTACCTTTGTTTGAAGCAAACGAGTTCGATAATTTCAAGGCTTCTGGCGTCATCGGGAAACTTGTTTTTGACTCAGTAGACGTGTTGCTCTTATTAGCTTTAGCAGCAGCTTCTCTAGCTTTTCTTATCTCCTCTTCAATAATACGTTCAATAGCTTTTTGCAACTTACGTTCGGCCTCTTGTTTTTTATTTAAATCTGAACGTAATTCTTGCTCTTTCGATTGCAGTTTTTTAACGTTGGTTTCTTGTTCAGACTGCTCTACAGCCAACTTTTGTTTTTCCTGTTGTTCTAATGAAAGCAGTGCCGATTTTTCCTGTTTTGCAGCTTCCAGTTCAGCAATTTTCGATTTTAACTCTTGTTGTGTTTTAACAATGGCTTCGCCTTGTTTTTTTCGATATTCTGAGTATTGTTGGATGTATTTTAAACGTTTGTAAGCCTGATTAAAACTGCTCGACGAAAATACGAACATGATTTTGTTGTATGTGCTTTTGTTTTTAAAAGCATAATAAATCATTTTAGCATATTCTTGCTTTAATTTTTCTAAATCTTTCTGTAACGACAAAATCACATCCTGATTGCGGCTGATCTGTTTGTTTACAAATCTAATTTCATTATCAATTGCCGATATTAATTCAACCCGTAAATTAATTTTAGTTTTAAGTTTTAGAAGCTCATCAAGAGTAAGTTCTTTGTTTTTTTTTGTTTCGTTTAACAGTTTATTGGTTAACGAAATTTCTTTTTGAAGCTCTTTTTTCTTAGCCTCCAATTCATTTTTATTCTGAGCAACAGCAGTTTCAGATGCTGAAAAAACCAACATCATCATCATCAAAAAAACATAAATTTTATTGAATTTGCTCATACTTTTCAGGTATCTTAAAAGATAGGTTTAACTCCTTGTTTAGTGTTACTTTCCCATATTCCACATCAATTTTAAGGTTTTTCTTTGATTCAACCACAAAATTTAAATTAAAAGGAAACAATTGTTCATTCTCAACAGTTTCTTCTTTGCCCGAAACCAACTTGTGGTTAGAAAAAACTCCTGTAAGCGACTGGTCCTTATCCGGGTCGAAAAGTAACAATTCAGCAATTTTAAAGGTTTCAGGGTATACCCACAAAATTTGAGATTGATTTTTAATTACCTCTTTTTCCTTTTTGATGTCTTTCTTCACTTTCCGTTTCTTTTCTGTACCAATGTAGTAGTAATCTTTTTTACGGTCAATTGAGGTTCTAATTTTTTCATTTTTTTCAAACTCTATGCTGTTCCCCACCAATAAAGCTTCAAGCATATTGTAGTCCAAATCCACATCAAACATTTTATTGATAAAAGCAAAATCGCCAACAAAATACTTGTTGTGTAACCTATCCATAAACAATACACTATCAGTAGTAATTAACACTCTTGCCATTTCTATGCCTAAGGCCGGTGTTATAGATAACCAAATAGCACTATCTTTTCTAATCCGGAGATTTGCTTTAAAGGAAGTTTCTTTATCGTCAGTATAAGTTATGTCCGCTTTTGTGGAAAGTGATTCAAACTGGAATTCTTTAATTTCTAATTTTTCTAAAAGTTCTTTAGTTGAATAATGCTCTAACTTAACCTTTACAACTTCTTTTGGTGCTTTGCATGAGTATATCAATAAAAGTGCACAAACAACAGTAAATAAGCTATTTATCCGACTATTCATAAAGTTGTTTGTCAGCAATTTTCTTATCAATTAGTTCAGAGGTTTCGCCCACAGTTTTAGCTTGATTCCACAACTCAACTGCTTTTTCAATATTTCCTAGTTTGGCATGAACATCACCTAAATGCTCAATAATAACTGCATTAGATTTACCTCCATTTTCCAATGCTCTTTCCAACCATTCCTTAGCAGCAATGTATTTTCCTTGTTTATACAAAATCCACGCATAGGTATCCTCGTAATTTGGTTGATTAGGTTCAATTTCGTTGGCTTTAGCAGATAGTTTTTCCGCTCTTTCTAAATTTTCGTTTCTCAGCGACAAGTAATAGCTGTAATTGTTTAACACATAAATATTATTGGGCTCTATTTCTAAAGCTTTTTCGTAGTATTTATCAGAATTTTTGTGATCTTTTAAACGGTAATAACTATCTCCCAGATTGGCATAAAATTGCGATAAAAGAGGTGGGTTTTTAACTACAAAATCTTTACCGATCACAAGATAATCAACAGCCTCTTGATAGTTACCTTTCTGGATATTAGCCACTCCATAAAAGAAATAAAACAGGGCTTGATTTGGAAATAGATCTAACGCCATTTTACTGTGCGTTAACATCCCATCAAAATCTTGCATTTCCGATTCAATAAAAACTACTTGACTCCAAATAGCAAATTTTGAACTGTCCAGTTCTATCGCTTTTAAATAATTTTCTTTAGCTCCGTCATTCTTCTTATCTCTGTAAAGAAAATCGGCATAAATGGTATATGATTTCGCATCGTTGGGGTGGGTCGTAATCAATAACCTACTTAAATCATAAGCATCTTGTTTTAATTCTGGGTTCTTTTCTGAATCGGCATAATACGACAATAAAATCTGCATTTTAGTGTCAATATTAAAATCAGGATTTTCAAACACCAACTTCAATTCTGATAATGCTTTATCTTTCTCTCCTTTATTACGATAGTACTCATATAGAGCCAAATGCGAAAATGCATCAGTCGGATCTTTTTCTAGAATTCGTTGGTAAATTTCAAACGCTTTGTCAGGCATATTATTAGCCAAGTACATGTCTGCCAAATAGCCTTGGTATTTAGTTTCTTCTGGAAAAGCTTTGATTAACTTCTGAATTTCTTCTGCTGCTTTATCAATATTGTTTAGTTTGATGTAAATTTTTTGTTTCTGAAGCGATATTTCTTCGTTGACTCCGATTTCAGACTCCAACTTATTGTACGTTTTTAATGCTTCTTCGTATTTACCCGAATACAATTGTGTGCCCGCCAAATTGTACAACAGTTCTGGGTTGTGTGGGTTTTTCTGAATTAGAATCTGGTATTGTTTTACCGCCTCATCTATTCTATTGATTTTTTGTAAAAGATGGGCATATAAAAATCGATACCAGTAATTATCGTCATCTAAACTAACTGCTTTTTGAGCATATCCAATTGCCTCATTGGTTTGATTGGTTAAATCAAAAATATTTGCCAGTTCGTAATATGCTGCTGGTTGTGATGGATCTAACTCCATACACTGCAAAAATAATCCTGCAGACAACTGATAATTACCAATCATACGCTCCTTATTGGCGTTGAAATACATAAAATCGTATTTCATTTTATCTTGCTCCGATAAAGTACTTGTTTTTTTCGTTTTGGGATTTTGAGCAACAGGTTTTTCGGTATTTTTAGATGAACTACATCCAAACAATGCAATGCTGATGACAACTATTATTATGGATTGTAATTTCATTTAAACTTTGTTCTTTATTTATTGATTAATACAACTCCGTGTAGTCACCAATACTAATTTCTTGTTGCCGTTGATTAACTTTTACATGATTGCCAATCATTGAATCTGCAATGTTTGATTTTTTAATTTTTGTATTTGATTGTATAATGGTGTTTTCAATAATTGAATGACTTATTTCAACATTATCGCCAATAGATACATGTGGGCCAACAACTGCATTAATCAGTTTTACATTTTTACCAATAAAACAAGGCTCAATAATCACACTGTTCTCTATTACCAACGTTGAATCGTGTTTCAAATCCTTTTTAATAAACTCTAAAACACGCTGATTAGTATAAACTGTTGCTTTATAATTACCACAATCCAACCATTCATCTACTTTGCCAGGAACAAATTTCGTACCTTTTTGTTTCATGTTCTCCAAGGCATTGGTCAACTGGAATTCGCCTTTTTCTTTGACGTTGTTATCAATTAAATATTGTAATTCGTCTTTGAGATAAGCCCCGTCTCTAAAATAGTAAATTCCAATTATAGCTAAATCTGATACAAATTCTGTTGGTTTTTCTACAAAATCAGTTATTACATTATCGCTATTTAATTTTACCACTCCAAAGGCACTAGGGTCATCAATTTGATTTACCCAAATTATTCCATCAGCGCTACTATCTAAAGTAAAATCGGCTCTAAAAAGTGTGTCGGCAAAAGCAACCACCACATTGCCCTTTAAACTATCTTTTGCACAAAGTATGGCATGAGCTGTTCCCAACGCTTCTTCTTGGTAGTAAATGCTTCCTTTTGCTCCTAAACTTTCAGCAACAGCTACTAAGTTTTTTTCTACTTCAGTGCCAAAATCACCAATAATAAAAGCAATTTCATCAACTGGTTCGCCACAAACTTTAGTAATATCTTCAACCAATCGTTGAACAATTGGTTTCCCACCAACTGGCAATAATGGTTTTGGTATGGTTAACGTGTGAGGCCTCAATCGTGAACCTCTTCCGGCCATTGGTACTATTATTTTCATCGTATACTTTTAACGTCCTTATTATTTTTTTCCTGTGCTACCAAATCCTCCGGCACCTCTTTCTGTTTCGCCAAGTTCCTCTACTAATTGCCATTCCGCTTGTTCATGCTTAGCTATAACCAATTGAGCAACTCGTTCTCCATCTTCTATTACAAATGGCGTGCTCGATAAATTTACTAATATCACTCCTATTTCACCTCTATAGTCAGCATCAATTGTACCGGGAGTATTTAATACTGTAACTCCATTTTTATAAGCTAATCCACTTCGTGGACGAACTTGAGCCTCATAACCAATAGGCAATTCAATAAACAAACCTGTCTTTACCAATACCCTTTCTAAGGAATTTAATGTTATTGGGGCATCAATATTAGCTCTTAAATCTAACCCTGCTGAAGCTTCAGTTGCGTACTCTGGCAAAGCGTGTTTTGATTGATTTACAATTTTAATTTCCATAGTATAAAATTAAGAGGTCTAAATTACCACTTTTTTCGGTCTTTCTAAAAAGTAAATAATCCCTAAAAAAGCGACTACAATTACACTGTGTAAAATGTATTTTATTGGCAAATTTTCTAACGTTAAAAAAGTAGTTGCAAAATAAAACCCAAAAGCTAACCCAAGGTATAAAAACACTTTTGGTAAATCGTATTTAATTGGATAGTGTTTTCGGCTCAAAACAAAAGATAAAATCATCATTGAGCTGTAACAAATTAAGGTTGCCCATGCTGAACCAACATATCCATAAATGGGTATCCAAATATAGTTTAAAAGCACCGTAATAAAAGCACCAAATATACCAATGTAAGCACCAAATCTGGTTTTACCACTCAACTTATACCAAATCGACTGATTGTAATAAATTCCTAAACTGATGTTCGCAAACATTAATATTGGGACAACATGAAGCCCTTCCCAAAAGGCTTCGTTCGGAATAAAATATTTTACTACATCAATAAATAACATTACACCTAAAAATATTGTTGCACAAACAATTACAAAATAGGTCATAACTTTTGAATAGGTTTCTCGGGCATTCGATTCTTTTTCTTGTGCAAAAAAGAAAGGTTCTGCGGCATACCTAAATGCTTGAATAAACAGTGTTATAATTATTGATACTTTATAACAAGCACCATAAATTCCAATTTGTGAAAGTGTTTCTTTTTCTCCCAAAACATCAAAAAGCATTCTCTTCAACATTATCCTGTCAATGGTTTCATTTACAATCCCAGCCAATCCGAAAACTAACAATGGCAATGCATAAATAAACATCTTTTTAAGTAAAGCTATCTCAAACGAATATTGAGTACTTATCATTTCTGGTAACAAAAGAATAAACTTAACTATACTGGCTATTAAGTTTGATATAAAAACATATCCAACACCAATGTGTGGATTATAAAACGTTTCAATTATCCAATTCGTTTTTCCTGCTGCATGAAGTGGTCGGCAGTAAGCCAGAAAAAATAAGTTTAACCCAACAAATACCATAATATTTGCAAAGTTTACAAGAACAAATTTACCGGCTTTGTTATCTGCTCTCAGTTTTGCCAAAGGAATAGATGAAACAGCATCTAAACCTACTATAATAGCAAACCACGTAACAAACTCTTTGTTATTTGGGTACTTTAACCAATTGGCTATAGGTTGATTAAACAAAAAAGCAGCTGATATAAAAAGAAAGGAAGTTGCTAATAGGGCACTGACTATGGTAGTATAAACTTTTTGCTTGTTCTCATCTTTTTGGGTAGAAAACCGAAAGTAAGCGGTCTCCATTCCGTAAGTTAAAAACACCACTAAAAATGCCACATAAGAATACATCTCTGTAATAATACCGTATTGGTCGGTTGTAAATTTTGCCGCTCCAATATAAATCGGAACCAAAAACCAGGTAAGCAACCTTCCAATTATAGTAGTTAAACCATAAATGGCTGTTTGCCCTGCTAATTTTTTTAATGGATTACTCATCTTAACTCTCCTATTTCATCTTGTGTTTGACACAAAATCTTTTATTGAGATTGTAGGCTTTTCCCACAATGACAAATTGTGGTATTATTTAGAAATTTGGTTTTCGTTTCTCTATAAATGCAGTTGTTCCTTCAACAAAATCAGGAGTTCCAAAACATTTACCAAATTCATCTATTTCGGTTTGAAATCCATTTATGCCATCTTTAAATCCAGCATTTACAGCATTTATTGCGCCTGCAATGGCAGTTGATGAATTTTTAGAAATTTTTGTTGCAATGTCTAAACAAGTTGAAAGCAATTGATCTTGAGGAACAACATGATTGGCTAGGCCATAATTAACCGCGTCTTGTGCTGAAATCATTTTTGCCGTCATAATCATTTCCATGGCACGTCCTTTTCCAACCAATTGAGCTAACCGTTGTGTACCTCCATAACCAGGAATTACACCTAATGTTACTTCTGGTAAGCCAAGTTTGGCATTATCAGCAACTACTCTAAAATGACAACTCATAGCCAACTCTAATCCTCCACCTAAAGCAAACCCATTAACCGCAGCTATTACAGGTTTAGTTAAATTTTCTACTAAATCAAACAATATTTGATGCCCATGGGCGCTTAATTTTTTTCCTTGAGTAACATCAAATTCAAAAAACTCTTTTATATCGGCTCCGGCAACAAACGCTTTTTCTCCAGAACCTGTAACAATAATTACTCTTACCTCTTTATCGTTTTCTAAATTTTTAAAAGCATTACTTAATTCCGATATAGTCTCTTTATTTAATGCATTTAGCTGATTAGGTCTGTTTATGGTTACAACTGCAATGTTTTCCTTTTGCTCAATTATAATATTGTTGAAGTTCATTTTATAAAGTTTTACTGATTATATAGCAAATGTAATTTAATGTATTTGCTACTGAAAATATTTAAGGAAATCTTATGAAAAAATTTCTTCTAAAACCTGTCTGGATTTTAAACTTGACAAATTATTAACGTGAATAGAATAGTAATCAATTAACACTGAAAGCATCTCCTTCCGTTCAGTTTTGGTGAGGACCAAATCATTCATTTGTTCAAAATTGGCATCAAAAATATTTTTGAGTAATGCAGCATTATACACACCAACATAAAATGGATGGTTTGGTTGTCGAATTGAAAAATCACCCTCCTGTAAATTAAAATAACTATTTGGTTGATATGTTTCTAATTGTGGCTGGAAACCAAAATATTCGGTTAGTTGAGCCAAAAACAACAAATGAAAATTGGAAAATTTTTCTGTTTTTTCATCAAAAAAAAGTAGTGAGGATTTTACATAATTAAACAGATTCTTATTCGATTCTTCTTCTTTGATAACCTTGTATAAAAACTCTGCTATAAAAAATGCTATGGATGATTTGTATACATTAAATGGAATAGTTTGATATGGTGAATCAATTTTAATTGATTTAAGGGCGTGTAGTGTTTTGTTCTCTTTTTGAGTGGTTTCTACCTCAACAATAGATAATGGTTGTAAATATGCTTTTTGTGCTTTGTTTTTTTTTGAATGAATCCCTTTTAAAATAAAGGATTGTATACCAAAATGTTGGGTAAATATTTTGATGATTACACTATTGTCGGAATATTTAAAATAATGTAATACTATTCCTTTTGTTACATGTAACATTAGTGAATAAATAAAATTTTTGCAGCTTGCTTAAGCTCTCCATCTTGACTGGCATTAAACACCATGTAAACACCAGTTTGTACTCTATTGCCATGCAAATCTTTACCATCCCAAATGGCTTGCCCCCCCAATGATTTGGTTTGAGAAACCAAATTTCCACTAATGTCTGTAATTCTAACATCTGTATCTTCTACCAATCCTCGAATGGCAATTACACCATGATAGGTTTCGCGGACTGGATTTGGATAAACAAATACATTACTAAAATCATCTTCAGCATCAGTTGCGGTTCCTTTGTAAGAAATCAATCCTTTTTCGGTAGCAATATATACTTCTCCTGTTTTTCCATCAATTTTAATATCATAAATATTATTAGAAAACAATGGACTATTTTCTGTAGTAAAATGTTCTATTTCTTCCGACCCATCTTCACTCATTAAATATACTCCTGAATTTTCCGTTCCAAACCATTTTCTATTGGCACCATCAATGGCAATACATTTTACACGCTCTGTTTCAAGCAAAAGTTGCGTTTGACCATCTTGTTGAATGTATACTGGTTGAATTTCTTCATTTCCAGAAAACACATTTGATGGATTATATAATACACCTACACCTTGACTCGTACCAAACCAAATTTCTCCATCCAAATCTTCTTCAAAAGTCACAATCTCAGAACTACCAAACACCAGACTTGAAAGTATTCTATCATCTGAGCTTGGAGTTAATGTTCCATTATAGTCAAAAACTATTAGCTTATTAAATTTTTCATCATAAAACCAAATATATCCGTTTTTATCTGCTAGTAAAACTGGATAATAACTTTGCCCATTTGTTACTCCTGCAAAAGAAAAATTATACCAGTTATTTGAAGCCGTTTTCACAGCCAATGGATCATTTCCGTACGAACTAGCAATCCATAAATTGTTATTTTGATCAAAATCCATTCCTGAAATAGCTGTAATACCAAAAAAAGCACTATCTAATAAAGAATTTTGTGCTGTATAAACATTTGTTAAACTGCTGGAATTAAATTCTAATAGTCCAGTTCCCCAAGACCCTGCATATACCTGAACTGGATTTTGAGGATTAATTGCAATTGATACTAAATCATAGAGTCTGGCTCCTGTTTGTGGATTTTGTATTATTGATGATGCACTTTGCCACTGATTGTTAATTCTATAGTTATACAATCTACTTGTCCTGTTTGTTCCATATCCACCTGAAGCCATCCAAATATTTCCATCTATAACATCTAATGAAAAAGAACTAGAAGTGTTTGGTCCATTTGGTAATATTTTCTCTACATTCCAATTGTCGTATTGTTTTAACAATCCATTTGATGCTTCAGCAATCCAATATACTCCATTTGGATCTAAATGGACTCCTTTTACATCTATGCTAAATGCTCCAGCATGTGTATATATTTGGTCTATTATATTAAAACTATTATCAACAATTTTAAGACCTGAACCAGCCACTATCAATTTATTATTAAAGATCTCAAGCTTATTAATATTTAATCCATAATTTAAAAATTTTTGCCAACTTGTTCCATTGTAATAAAAAATACTATCCGATTCCCATGTCGATAAATCTTTACTTACTACTAAAGAGTTAGAAAAATAAACAATATTAGAATATTTAGCCGTAGGTAAATCGGAACGTTTCGTCCACTGATTATAGTCAGCTAGATTCGCACTATTTTTATTGGCAAAGTATACTCCATCATCTGTTGCTGCATAGATATTTGTATCATCAAATGCCACTGCGTTGGTATTAATTGAAGAGCCTAATAACCCATAAAAATAAGTATCTGCTACTTCATTTTTATCGGTATTTAATACTACTATACCAAATCCTGTAGAGAGGTAAGCAAACTGATTAGTTAAATAAATGTGATTTACCGATTTACTCCCTGTAAGACTAGTATTATTTTTTATAAAAGATAAATTGATAATGTTATTGTTTTCATCAACTACATCAATATTTCCGTTTTTATATGCAATAATTAATTTATTGTTGTAAGGGTTAAATTTTACTTGAACAACCTCAATATCTGACAAACCCGTTATTAGTGACATTCTTTCTATCGTTTTTTCTTGAACATCGTAACTAAATAAGGCTGATTCTGAAGAGCAATAAACCTTTCCATTACCACAGGTAACCGAAGTGCTATTGTTATACGAAAGATGATCGCGCCAAGTACCAATAGGAATTTCTTGAGCACACACTCTTAATGACAAATTAATTGAAACAACTAAAAGAAATTGAGAAATTAATTTCATGATGCTCTAAACTCTATTGGGCAATGTTTATTGTGTAAAAATATGATATATTTGCGACAAATTAAATGGCTCCGTAGTTCAACTGGATAGAATATCAGATTTCGGCTCTGATGGTTGGGGGTTCGAATCCCTCCGGGGTCACTTTCAATTTTACCTGCTTCTTATTTAATGAGTGTTACTTTTCCTTGCATGGTATATA
Organism: Flavobacteriales bacterium; assembly: GCA_050248475.1. GTDB lineage: Bacteria > Bacteroidota > Bacteroidia > Flavobacteriales_E > Vicingaceae > Vicingus. The sequence goes on along the minus strand of JBFWSH010000002.1, from coordinate 159,364 downwards.
ATTTACCTGTAAAGTCTTTTAGCCTGATATCGTAAACAAACACATCTTGTTGCACAATTTTGTTACCATCTTTATCCTTACCATTCCAACCATTTTGTAAATCGTTGGTTTCAAATATTTTTTCTCCCCAACGGTTAAATATTTTCATGTTAAACTCTTTGATTTCCTCTCCAACTGCTGTAAAAATTTCATTTAAATCGTCATTATCAGGCGTGAAAGCATTAGGGATATAAAAATTATAAGCGGGGTCAACTTTTATTTCTTTTACTAAGGTATCAGCACAATTGAAATTGTTATTGGTAATTAGGATAATATCATAATTTCCTTTTTCTTGATAAGTATGCACTGGTTCTACTTCTACCGATGTCTCTCCATCTCCAAAACTCCATCTGTAAGATGTAGTATTAGACGAACTGTTATAAAAATATAACGTTGCATTATTAGTGGTGAGATCTTCGCTGGGAGAAAAATCGAAACTTGCCGTTGCAACAGGATTAACTATTACATCAATCGTTGTTGTAGATAATTCTGTACATCCAAAAGGGCTTGTTACCACTAACATTACTGTATAAGTTCCTGTTTGATTGTAATTTTTTACTGAAGTTGGATTTGTAGAAAAAGTATTGTCTCCAAAATTCCAATTGTAAGTTGAGCCAATAGGGTTCGAAAAATTATTTTGGAAATTAAACCCAACCTCTCCGCAACCAATCCCATTTTGTGGGGTTAATGCTACTTCTGGCAAAGGATTTACCTGAACAATGATATTATCAGCAAGTGTGTTTCCACAATTATCAGTAACAGTTATAATGTAATTTGTGGTTGTGTTTGGAGTTACAGCTGGAGGAATTAGTGCCGTTCCTAAACCATTGTTCCAGTTAAAAGTATATGTACCCAATCCTGCTTTAAAGGTTGCAAAAATTTCAGCTGTTTCTCCTTCACAAATCTCATCATCACCAAAAGTATTTAACTGAGCTAAATTAATATCATTAACCTTAATGTTATGATTGATTGTTGGACCTTGACAACCATTAGCATCAATACTATACACTTGATACGAAGTATTTACATTAGTAGAAATGGTATTTGAAGAAGTTGATACTCCATTGCTCCAATGGTAAGTAATGTTTCCTGTACCACCAATTGAATTGGCAGTTAACACAACATTTTCATTTGGACAAACTATAGTATTACCTAAAACAGTAGTTGAAATAGGTTGAGGTTGAATTATAGCACTGTTTAGCATAGTTTGACAACCATTAGCATCAGTAACGCTTAACGAATAACTTCCTTGACTTAAGTTAGAAACATTAGAAGTTGAAACTCCATTACTCCATTGGTAACTATATGGCGTTGTTCCGCCTTGAGTATTGGTTGAAATTGCTCCATTCGTTAATCCATAACACGTAATATTGGTTTGATTGGTTATTGAAGAACTTAACTGTGTAGGTTCGGTAATGATATAATTTGAAGTTTGAATACATCCGTTAGCATCAGTAACTGTTAGGTTGTAGTTACCTTGATTTAAGTTCGTTAAATTGGTTGATGATGATCCATTATTCCATTGATATTGATAAGGTTGAGTCCCTCCAATAGCTGTAACTGAAATTGCACCATTAGTTAATCCGTTGCACGAAATATTTTGTAAATTGTTTAAATTAATTTGTAGCAAATTAGGTTGAGAAATAGTTGCTGTATTATTTGTTGTGCATCCATTTACATCAGTAATAGTAACATCATATGTATTTGCGGATAAATTATTTATAGAGGATGTATTAGCTCCATTGCTCCATTGATAAGTATATGGACCTGTTCCGCCTGTTGGAGTAGCAGTAATTTGTCCGTTTGTTCCACTATAACAACTAACCTGATTTGAATTAATAGTTGAACTCAATGGAGCTGAAGGTTGGGCTATAGTTGTTGAAATTGTGGCTAAACAACCATTTCCATCAATAACATTTAAAGCATAAGAACCTTGTCCTACATTATTAAGATTAGCTGTATTTGATCCATTGTTCCATTGATAAGTATATGGTAAAGTTCCTCCTGAGGTATTTGTTGTAATACCGCCGTTTAAAAACCCATAACACGAAACATTGGTTTGATTGCTAATCGTTAAATTCAAGGCTGTAGGCTCACTTATCGTATAAGTTGAATTTTGGCTACATCCATTGGCATCAGTAACCACTAAATTATAAGTGCCTGCACTTAAATTATTTTGAGAAGATGAATTCAGTAATGTTCCATTGTTCCAATTAAAATTGTATGGCGCTGTTCCTCCAGCTGCACCAATCATTAAACCTCCATTTCCCAAACCATTACAGGTTATGTTTTGTTGATTAACAAGATATACAGATAATGCTGTTGGTTGTGTAATGGTTACTTCATCAGTTGCAGTACAGCCGTTATTATCATTAACTGTAACTATGTAACTGTTTGCTGTTAAACCAGTAGCCGTAGCTGTAGTTTGAATTGGAGTAGAACTCCAACTGTACGAATAAGGCGCTGTTCCTCCTGTTGCTACTACACTAGTTGTTCCGTTGTTTCCACCAAAACAACTTACATTTGTTCCATTAGAAACTAATGATACTGGTGCTTGTGGTTGGGTAATATTTATAGTTCCATTACTCACACAACCATTAGCAGTAGTAACAGTAACTTGGTACGTTCCAGCAATTAAATTTTGAATAGTTTGCGAAGTTGCACCATTTGACCATTGGTAAGTATAGGGTTGCTGGCCACCATTAGTATTTACAGTAGCTGTACCATCTGCTCCATTAAAACAAGAAACATTAGTGCTTAACATATTGATATTTCCCGGAGCAGCACCACTACCGATAGTTACATTTTGAGAAGCCGTACAACCAGATGCATCAGTAACATTTACGGTATAAATGCCTGCTTGTAAGCCGTTAGCATTAGCGTTATTTCCTCCGTTTGGTGTCCATTGATAAGTATAAGGAGGTGTTCCATTTAAAACAGAAACCGTAGCTGAACCATTTGAGGCCCCACAATTTGCTGTTGTTGATGTAGTTGAAATATTTAACGCATTAACCGTTATACAAAACGAATAGACTTGTACTCCATTTAACGGACAATTATTATCACGCACAGTAGCCGTAAAACAATGAGGTATAGATCCAGCATCTGCTTGGGTTGGAGTCCAGCTAAATGTTGCTGTAGGTATTTGTTGGTTGTTCGATGTAAAAGTTGCTCCGGGAATACCGCTATTCCATGCTATGGTTACGGTTTGCCCCGCATTGATATCCTGAGCTGGTATAGTAAATGATAAATTTGACCCAACACAAGCAGTTGTAGAAAATTGTCCTGTTCCATTTATTCCAGAAACGGTAGGCACATTATTGTTACACATTACTGTTCGTAGTTGAATATCACGCACAACACTTCCAACAAAAACTCCGTTTCTCCATTCTTCAACTTTAACCGCTAAAACAGTTACTTCAAGCATTGAAGGTGTCATACAAATATCTCCCGTATAAGGGTTAAAAGAAACTGCTGGACTAGAAATTAAAGGTTGAGCAGCTGAATATCCGTTTACATAAGTAACTGCTGTTGTTGGCCCTGTTGCTGGGCTTTGTAATGAGTAATACAATGAATCGCCATCAGGTTCTGTTACCCCGTGATTAAAACAAGATGTTTGCCCAATACATGGGTAAGAAACCGGAGGAATAGTAAAACTTGGTGAGTTGTTACATGGGAAATTTAGATTATTAAGTTGGGCTTGAACATAAATATTTTCTCCACCTGGATTGTTTATAGTATTGATGGCATTGTTTCTACAACATAACGAAAAACTAAACACCCAATCAGTACATTGTGCAGCAAGAGTTACTACAGCAGAATATTTATATTCTTGTACTCCAGGATAATTACCGCCATTACACTGGGTTGTAATGGTGTTACAAACTTGGGTAACATCTTGCCCTGTTCCTGCAACACGTGTTAATGTAACATTTGAGTTTTGATTACAAGAAGCTGAAGAAAGGTTTACACCAACAGTGTTTGGGGCAGCAACACCGGCACAATCTCTATAGAACGATACATTTATTCTATATTGATTACCGCCAAGGCATTGGTAAGTAATGTCAGCACTTTGGGCGTGGGTAGCAAATAAATTGCCACTTAGTAGGGAAAAAGCTAAAATAACTACTAGAAATTTTAGCTGGGTGAGATAGGAAATTCGTTTCATCTGTTTAAGTTTTAATAATTATTAAATCTGTCAGATGGAATGCCTGATGTTCAATTTTGATTAATGACCAATTTACTTATCGGCATTTCATGGCTTCAGGTATTTGTAAATAAGGCAAAGAACATTGTTGGTGTAAACCTGTGTATTCTTACGGGTAAAAATTTAACAAGGTTTCTAAAATGTTGATAAAATATAACAAATCAGTATTTATACAACATATTATATATGTTATTCAATATTTTATTTTGATTTAAATTGATTTTTAAAAATTAAAATTAAAAGCCCCACATTGCTGTGGGGCTTAAAAGTTAGTAAGTGATGTGGTTTTAAATTACTCTTCTTCTTTTAAAAACGCACTTGCTTGCATCTCACTCATTTCTACTAACCTTATAAATTCGGCCCTGTAGCCATTCTCATCTTTTCCTTTACTTGCTTTTGCTAACTCTACCACTTGTTTAAAGTTGGCATTGGCTTTATGTTTAGAGTTACGTAACAACATTCCAAACTCTGCAACTGCTGCCGAAAATCTAAAATTATTGCTTGACTTGCTTAATGAAACCGATTTATCCAATAAATGGTTTACAATTAATTTACTGGTTTCTTCATCAGGTTTTTTATACCTGAATTTTACAGTCAACAATTCGTCGGTTTTGTTTTTAGGTACTAATTCTGTTAGATTTTGGTAACGCAATGGGTCAATAGATGGTGCTGAACCACTTCCTTTTAACACCACTTCATACAAAGCTGTAACGGTATGTCCTGCTCCTAATTCACCAGCATCTTTGGTGTCGTCGTTAAAATCTTCGGAGTTTAATAAACGGTTTTCATAGCCAATTAATTTGTACGATTCTACTTTGTTTGGATTAAATTCCAATTGCAATTTTACATCTTTGGCAATGGTAAAAAGCGTTCCTCCCATTTCAGTTACCAATACTTTTTTAGCTTCTAAAATGTTATCGATATACGCATAATTTCCATTTCCTTTATCAGCAAGTGTTTCCATTTTGGAATCTTTGTAATTACCCATTCCAAAACCCAAACAAGTTAAATAAACTCCTGATTTTCTTTTTTCTTCAATTAATCTAGTCATTTCACCATCACTACTCGCTCCAATGTTAAAATCACCATCGGTGGCTAAAATAATTCGGTTGTTGCCACCTTTTATAAAGTTCTCCTGAGCCACGTTATATGCCAACTTAATTCCTGCTCCACCAGCAGTTGAGCCACCTGCACTTAAATTGTTTAATGCTTCTAAAATTTTGTTTTTATCGCTACCTGATGTAGATGGTAATACCAATCCAGCAGCACCAGCATAAACAACAATGGCAACTCTATCATCTTCTCGTAAATTATCAATTAAAAGATTGAACGATTTTTTTAATAGTGGTAATTTATTTGGCGAGTTCATTGAACCAGAAACATCTAACAAAAACACCAAGTTACTTGCAGATAATTCACTCATATCAATATTTTTGCCTTGCAACCCTATGTGTACCAATTTGTTGTTTTTATTCCAAGGACAATCACTCACTTCGGTAGTAATCGAAAACGGGTGTTCACCTTTTGGTTGCGGATAATCGTAAGTAAAATAGTTAATCATTTCCTCAATTCTAACTGCATCTACAGGAGGATTTTGTCCACTATTGATAAATCTTCTCATGTTTGAATATGAAGCTGCATCAACATCAATCGAGAAAGTAGATAATGGATTCATCAACGCATTTTTAAAATCGTTTTCGGTAATTGGGCTGTATGCTTCAGTATTAAAATTATCTTGTGAATTAAAACTCACATTCATTGTTGAGCCACTCACAGCCTTATAGTCTTGTGATATATAATCCTTTTTTGCTCTTTCCTTTTCTACTGGCATGGGAGAATGAATTATTAATTCTTCTACTTTAGTCTCTAAATCTTTATGTAATACTGGTTTTTCCAACTCTACCATTAAAGTTTTGACCTCTGAAACTGCAAAAACGATGTTCGCTTTTGTAAATGTTTTATAACCAATCATATTAATCGAAATATTGTATTTACCAGCTACAATATCTGTAATCAAGAATTTGCCATTAACATCGGTAGTAGCAGTTTTAATTATTTTACCCTCGATGGTTTTTATTTTAATATCTGCCGATGGAATGCCTCGTTTAGAAACTTTATCGGTAACCGTTCCTTTTAAAGATGCTTTTGTTGTTTGTTGTGCATGAGCCAGATTAATTATGCTCATAAAAATAACACCTAATAGTAGGGTTATTAATTGGGATTGTTTTGCTACTGTTTTCATGTTATCAATTTTAAGTGAATAATTCATTTTTGTTTAATTGATGTGAAGTGAAAACTATTTCCATAAAGTTTTTTATTTTTCTAATTTCGAGGTGTGAAAAAAGTAGATTACATCATTGTAGGGCAAGGAATAGCTGGTTCGGTTTTGACTTATACCTTAATGCAACACCAACAAAGTGTTTTAGTTGTGGATGAAGAAAAAGAAAATACCTCGTCTAAAATAGCCGCTGGATTATGCAATCCTATAGTATTTAAACGTTTAACCAAAAGTTGGATGATTGATGAACTAATGCCAACTGCATTAACTTTTTATAAAAACCAGGAAGAATTATTACAAGACCAATTTTATTACCCATTACCTATTTACAAGTTATTTGTTGGCGAGGAAGAAAAAGAGTTTTGGCGGAAACGATGTAATGAACCCGAAGTGATGGATTGGATCAATCATAAAGTAGAATTTCCTTTTGACAAAACATTGGTTGATTATCCGTTTGGGGCAGCCAATACCTTACAATCTGGTTTTCTGCAAACTGCTAAATGGTTAGATATTTTTAAACTTTTTTTGAAAACCAACGACTCGTTTCTGGGTACAAAATTTGATTACAATGACATCATTTTCAAAAATGATGTTGTTAGTTGGAAAGGGATTCAAGCCAAGAAAATTATTTTCTGCGAAGGTTATCAAACTATCCACAACCCTTACTTTAATTGGTTATCGTTTAAACTCACCAAAGGTGAAGTGTTAACGGTCGATTTTAAAAACTTACAATTAACTTCTGCTATTAATAAGGGTGTTTTTATTCTACCATACAACAATGAATATAAACTCGGAGCAACTTACGATTGGGATAATTTAAATGAAGAAATCACCGAAAAAGGGAAAAACGAACTACTAAAAAAAGCTAGTGCATTTTTAAAAGATGAAATTGTGGTAATTTCTCACAAAGCCGGAATTCGTCCAACAGTTTCTGATCGGAGACCTTTATTGGGAACACATCCAAGACATGAAGAATTAGTAGTATTTAATGGAATGGGAACTAAAGGAGTAATGATTGCTCCTTATTTCGCTGAAATTCTTGTTGAACATTTATTGGAAAACAAATCGCTTTCAAAAGAGGTTGACATTAATCGATTCTATCAATAATTACCTAACGACAACAACACCAAGGTACAGGCAATTTCTGTTTCTATACCTTTCTCTTTGGCTAATTGTTCTAATTCTGGATTTTCAGTTCCCGGATTAAAAATAATACGCTTTGGTTTGATTTGATTTAATACGTAATCGTAATAAACTGGTTGATTTTGAGGTCCGACATACAACGTAACTGTATCAATACCTTTTATTAAAGGGTTGTTTGTTAAAATTTCGTGCTCTTCAATTTTTCCAGCTCTAAGACCTACAGGATAAACTTCATGACCATGTTGAGCTAACTTTACGGTAGCTTTGTATGCATATCGTTCAGGATTTGAACTTGCTCCAAGTATTAATGTTTTTTTCATCCGTAGAGACGCACAACTATGCGTCTAAATATCTACATAAAACAAGGCGCACTATTGTGCGTCTCTACTATTAATTTTCAGATTTAATTGATGCTCCGAAATATTCTCGATTCATTCGAGCAATAAATTCTAATGAAATCCCTTTAGGACATTCAACCTCACAAGCTCCCGTATTGGTACAATTACCAAAACCCTCTTTATCCATTTGTTCTACCATGTTTAATACACGTTCTTTACGTTCAACCTGACCTTGTGGCAAATATGAATATTGAGAAACTTTAGCGGCAACAAATAACATTGCTGAAGAATTTTTACAAGTAGCTACGCAAGCACCACAACCAATACAAGTTGCAGCATCCATTGCTTTGTCAGCATCTGGTTTTGGAATAGGAATAGCGTTAGCATCTTGAGTATTTCCTGAAGTGTTTACTGAAATAAAACCACCTGCTTGCTGAATTCTTTCGAAAGAACCTCTATCAACAACCAAGTCTTTTAAAACTGGAAATGCTTTCGATCTAAATGGTTCAATATAAATAGTATCACCATCTTTGAACATACGCATGTGTAATTGACAAGTCGTAACTGCTCTATCTGGTCCATGAGCTTCACCATTGATATAAAGTGAACACATCCCACAAATACCTTCTCTACAATCGTGGTCGAATGCAACAGGTTCTTTACCTTCATTAATCAACTGTTCGTTTAACATATCCAACATTTCCAAAAATGAGGAATGTTCAGATACATCTTTTATTTGGTAAGTTTCTAAACCACCTTTAGCCTTTGCATCTTTTTGACGCCAAACTTTTAATGTTAAGTTCATAGTTTGTTATTTGTTAATGGTTAAAAGTTATTTGTAGTTGACTCTTAACCGTTAGTTGTATTTTTATTTGTTGTCTTTCGCCTTTATTAAATATTTTATATACCCATTTAACAATGCTAAGCATTTATTAATTTGTTCTCTCCCTGTTGTTAATTCCTCATTCGTAATGTATTTTTCATCAAATGCAACTATAAATTGGTCTATAAGTTCATATAAAGAACCTCTTGCCTGCCTGCAATACTGGATATTTTCTTGGTAATGAAACCTACCATAACCTTCAGCAATATTATGTGTTACAGATCTTGAAGCTCTTTTCATCTGTGAAATTAAATCATATTGTTCTTCTTTAGGAAACTTTTTAATAAGGTTCGAAACAAATCTCCGTAATTCAGTACAAGCTTTCCAACACTCTAACTCTTCAAAACTCCTTATTTTGTTTTCCATAAAACAATTAACCAATAACGATTAACTCTACTTATAACTTCTTTGTTTCAACTCTATATCATTAAATGTTAATTCTTCTTTGTGTAATATAGCTTCTCTTGGATCTCCAGTATATTCCCAAGCAGCAACATAAGCAAAGTTTTTGTCATCTCTTTTTGCTTCACCTTCTTGCTCTCCGTCCAATTCCACAGATTCTTCTCTAAAGTGACCACCACAAGATTCATTTCTATGCAATGCGTCTTTGGCAAACAACTCTCCTAATTCTAAGAAATCTGCTACTCTTGTAGCTTTTTCTAATTCAGGATTTAATTCATTCATTCCACCTGGAACACGAACATCTTTCCAAAATTCTTCACGAATTTGTTTGATTTCGTCCATAGCTTCTTTCAATCCCTTTTCGTTTCTTGCCATCCCTACTTTATCCCACATTACTTTACCTAAACGTTTGTGGAAATAATCTACGGATTTAGAACCTTTAATGTTGATTAATTTTTCTAATCGATTTTTTACTTCTTTTTCAGCAGCATTAAATTCCGGAGAATCTGTAGGAATTTTTCCTGTTCTAATATCGTGAGATAAATAATCACCAATGGTATAAGGTAATACAAAATAACCATCAGCTAATCCTTGCATTAAAGCAGATGCCCCTAATCTGTTTGCACCGTGGTCTGAGAAATTAGCTTCTCCAGCAGCATAACAACCAGGAATTGTGGTCATTAAGTTATAATCTACCCAAATACCGCCCATAGTATAATGTACCGCTGGGTAAATCATCATTGGTGTTTTGTATGGATTTTGGTCAACAATTTTATCGTACATCTGGAATAGATTACCATATTTTTCCTCAACTACCGCTTCTCCTAATTCAATTATTTGAGCTTCTGAAGGATTTTCCAACCCTAATATTTTTGCTTTTTGAGTTCCATAACGGTTAATTGCCGATTTGAAATCTAAATAAACAGCTTCACCAGTTGCATTAACACCAAAACCAGCATCACATCTTTCTTTTGCTGCACGAGAAGCAACATCACGAGGAACCAAGTTTCCAAATGCTGGATATCTCCTTTCTAAATAATAATCTCTTTCTTCTTCGCTTAAATCAGTTGGTTTTTTTCTACCCTCTCTAATCGCCATTACATCTTCCATCTTTTTAGGTACCCAAATTCTACCATCATTTCTTAACGATTCTGACATCAAAGTTAATTTAGACTGGTGCTCTCCTGAACGAGGCACACAAGTTGGGTGAATTTGAGTATAACAAGGATTGGCAAAGAACGCTCCTTTTTTGTGAATTTTCCAAGCAGCACTTACATTCGATCCCATTGCATTGGTAGATAAAAAGAAAACATTACCGTAACCACCTGAAGCAATTACTACCGCATGAGCTGAGTGTTTTTCAATTTCTCCGGTAATCATGTTACGAGCAATAATTCCTCTTGCTTTTCCATCAACCAGCACCAAATCCATCATTTCATGACGGTTGTACATGGTAATTTTTCCTTTGGCAATCTGACGATTCATTGCTGAATAAGCTCCTAATAATAGTTGCTGTCCTGTTTGCCCTTTTGCATAAAATGTACGAGAAACCAACACTCCACCAAATGAACGATTATCCAACAATCCACCATATTCTCTTGCAAAAGGAACCCCTTGGGCAACACACTGGTCGATAATGTTTGCTGAAACCTCAGCTAAACGGTACACATTCGCTTCTCTAGAACGATAATCACCACCTTTCACTGTATCATAAAACAAACGATAGGTTGAATCGCCATCATTTTGATAATTTTTTGCAGCGTTAATTCCACCTTGAGCAGCAATAGAGTGAGCTCTACGAGGAGAATCTTGGTAACAAAATGCTTTTACATTGTATCCCATTTCAGCCAAAGAGGCTGCAGCAGAACCTCCCGCCAAACCTGTTCCAACAATGATAACATCAATAGAGCGTTTATTGGCTGGATTCACTAACTCAATATGGTTTTTATAATTCGTCCACTTTTCAGCTATCGGACCTTCAGGTATTTTTGAATCTAATTTTGACATAATTAAAATAGATTAATGCGCATGATTGATAAAGTGATGAAACAATGCAATGAAAATAAATCCTGCTGGAATTGCAATTGCATAGATTGTTCCTAATTTTTTAATTGTTGGTGTATATTTTTTATGGTTAAATCCAACCGATTGAAATGCCGATTGAAACCCATGCAACAAGTGCAACGATAAAAATACAAAAGCTAACACATATATCCCAACACGAACTGGACTAACAAATTTGTGAACCAACTCTTCGTGAAAACGTAATTCGCCATGTTCGTTTAAACCGCTCATGTTGCCTTCAATAAATTTGGTTTTGATTTCCGGAATCCAAAAATCGTAAAAATGTAATGCTAAAAACAACATGACCATAATACCAGTAATAATCATATTTCTACTCATCCAAGAAGCATTTTCACTAGGCTTGCTCATAGCATATTGTATTGGTCGTGCGCTTTTATTCTTAAGTTCTAACGTAATCCCCATAATTAAATGGAAAATTACACCAAACAACAACACAGGCTGCATCAAATACTGGATAAGTGGATTAGTACCCATAAAATATGATGCTTCATTAAAAGCATTAGGGCTAATTACAGAAAGAAAATTGATGATAAAATGTTGTAATAAAAAGAACAACAAGAAAAACCCAGAAAGGGCCATCAAAATTTTTCTTCCCACTGAAGATTTTGAAAATCCTTGACTCATAATATTCGTTTAAAAGATTAATTTTTTGAAAAAACAAATTTATACATTGTTGGCGATGAAGCAACTTAAAAATTCATTGATTTTTTATTTAGAATCATTCTTAATAAAATGTTCCTAGCCTAATCAGATTAAACTTACACCAAATGAGATTTCTTTTTATATAACAATTATTTTCATCTTAGAACTCCTCAAACACTTAACTACTTTTTTCGTGTAATTACCATTCACAATCTAAAAATCCAGTTTATTTAACTTTACAACACAAAAAACAAGTATAAATACTTAGTTAATTTGAGTAAAATGATTATTGTTTTACAATTACTTCAACCCTATATTTGGAAGTATAATTTAATTCAATACATTTGGAAATATAATTTAATTCAATAAAGAAATGAAATACAAAAAACTAAAAACAACTATGGTATTGTTTTCAATGTTTGCCACTGCATCTGTGTATTCACAGGACGTTGTTTCCACACAAGGAGATTCATACTCCAATGTAAATGGATCCATCGACTACACCATTGGCGAAGTTGTAATCAACACAGTCAGCAATGGGAGCAATGATCTTACCCAAGGTTTCCATCAAACTATTTGGCAATTAGTGTCAATAGAAAAACATGTTCTTGAATACGATGCTAGTCTTTTTCCTAATCCGACTGAAGATGTATTAAACATTCGTACTGCTGAGTTTCAGGATGTAACTTTTTCCTTATACGATGCTCAAGGAAAATTAGTGTTACAAGATAAATTGGTAGGTGATTTAACTTCTGTTCAAGTTAATCAAATCAAATCGGGTAATTATTCATTAGTATTAAACAACAAAACTCAAAAATTAAAAACTTTTCAAATCATTAAAACTTATTAAACCATGAAAAAAACGATACTTTCTGCTATTATAGCAACTACATTATCTTTTACCGCTTTTGGACAAGCTCCTGAAGGTTTTAAATACCAAGCAGTGGTAAGAGATGCTGGGAACACCATTTTAAACAATCAAGCTGTTGGTGTACAATTAACTATTCAACAAGGTTCTGTTGGTGGTACTGTGGTTTATACAGAAACTTTTGCACCAACTACTAATGCGTATGGTTTAATTAATTTAGAAATAGGAACAGGTACAACTTCTGATGATTTTACTATTATTGACTGGGCAAATGGACCCTACTTTATTGAAACTGCGGTGGATGTTGCAGGTGGAACTTCTTATTCAGTAATGGGAACAGCTCAGTTAATGAGTGTCCCTTATGCTTTATATGCAAAAACGGCAGGAAGTACTTCTGGCGGTGGAAACTGGACGCTTAATGGTGTAAATATCAATAATAGTAATACAGGAAACGTAGGTGTTGGGATTTCTTCAGCGCCTCAACATACTTTAGCTGTTGGGAAAACAGACTCTACCTCTTCATTGGCTGTTGGTTATGTTGGTAGTTTTAATAATGCGCAATCTGGAAAACTTGTATTTTCTGAAGATTTGAGTTTCAATGGAGATTGTGGATTGATGTTCCAATTAAATGGGGCTACAAATAACTTACATTTAATGGGTGGGTGTACTACCTTTAATGATACAATTGCTCGATTTAATAGAAGTGGTTTTACCAATATAAAAAATTTGAGATTAGGAGCTACTAGTTTAACGACAAACTCAACAAATCCTTTATCTGTAGATGGTAATTCTGATTTTACAGGTGATATGACTATTACTGGAAACTTGACGGTAACTGGAAATATTGCCAAGGGTGGTGGTACTTTTAAGATTGATCACCCTCTTGATCCAACTAACAAATATTTAGTACATAGTTTTGTTGAGTCACCAGAAATGATGAATGTATTTAGTGGTAACATTACTACTGATGCAAACGGTTATGCAACTGTAACAATGCCTAGCTATTTTGAAGCTGCAAATAAAGATTTCAGATACCAATTAACTGTTATGGGTTCATTTGCTCAAGCAATCATTAAAGAGAAAGTGAGTAATAATAAGTTTGTTATCCAAACGAATAACCCTAATGTAGAAGTTAGCTGGCAAGTAACATCTGTTAGATCAGATAAATATGCAAACGCAAATAGAGTGACTCCTGAATTAGAGAAAGAATTAAAAGGAACTTATATTCACCCAGAATTATACGGTGCTTCTGTTGAAAATTCTGAATCAGCTCGTAGAGCAAAAATTGCTCTTGACTCGCAAGTAGAAAAAGTTGGTGCTGATAACCAATAAAAAAGGAAAGATTAAGAAAAAAGGGGCTTGAGCCCCTTTTTTCTTATCATTAAGTTCAATACACAAAATTGAACCTATCGTTGTAAAACAAATAAGATTGTCCATCAATGGTAATGGTTTGATTCTTTTTTACTGAAGACAAATCAAACACATCTGAATTGGTGGTATGAATAGACCCCCTAGTGATTCTCGCTAAATCTAAATATTCAATATTCACTCGAGCTCTTGCACCGCAAATAATTATTCTGACTGGTTTTTTTATTTGGTCTAAAAATTTATAATCTCTCATGCTTTCAAAATTATCCGCAATTAAAATAATTTCATCAGCACTTTCATAAGCTTCTTGCCCGAATAAAATTGCCTCTACATCATTTTCCAATCCTTCACCACCTCCAGAACCATTTTTCATGCACAACGCTGCTTTTTGCATAACAGCATCTAATCCGTTGTTTGGACCCCCATAAATACCTGCTGTTTTTAATGGTTTTTTTTGTCGCGACTCTTTGTCATCACCATCGTTAAAAAATACAAAATATTTAGCGTTGTTGTTTTCGGTTTGCTCTTTTAACCACACAAAAACCTGTGCGATGTATGGCGACATGCTCCCCGTAACATCAGTGACAACAATAAAGTTTTTCCACGTTTTATTTCGGTTAAACGCATTAATTACTGTTGAATCCTTGAAAAGCGAATGATTGTAAAAAAAGTCAGGTGGAGGGATTTGTTCTTCTTCATTTATTTTCCAAACGGTATCATGCACATAGCCAATTACATTGTCCCATCGGGTTTTTATATCGTAAGTCATTTTATCTGGTATGGAATCTTTTTTGCCTTTTTTAATTAATTGAGCAACAATTTTATCCAAATATTCAACCTCTTGTACCAAAGTATTATTTGTAGAATTTGGTCTAAAAGTTATGATAAACCCATGAAACATTGCATTACATTCGGACTGAGAATTGCCATTGGTTTGACTAATCAATTCAAAATCCCACAAAGGGTTTTCGAATAAATTTGGGACAAGTTTTTTTAACTCAACCAAGCGGTTGTGGTTGAGTAATTTTTGGTCAAAAGTTGGCGATGTTCGGAATTTGGTGTACACCAGTTCTATTTTAATTACTATTTTTTCTTGAAGTGCCAGTTTTTGCCCAGGATTTAAAATTAACTGATTGGAAAAAGGCATGGAAATAGCCAATTGATTAGGTAAAAGTTTGTTGATGTTAACTTCTTGTTGCTCCTTAATACTTGAATTAACCAACTGCTCCAGCTGATTTGCTAACAACTGATTGGTAAAAATCAAGAAAACAAAAACGGGAATCCATTTCATCGCAAAGCTTTTCGTTACTTTTGTAACAACGCGAAAGTAAAAATTATATTGAACTCTTGAAATTTAAGAAACACAATAGAAACCAAAATTTGGAGAAAAATTCTTCCTTTAAACGAAATGATGAACGATCTAAAGACGATGTTAAAGCAAAAAAACATTTAGGCCAGCATTTTTTAACTGATTTAAGCATTGCAAAACAAATTGCTGACGCCTTAACCCTGCACAAAAAGTACCGACATGTAGTTGAAATTGGTCCGGGGATGGGTGTGTTGACTCAGTTTTTAAAAGACAACAACAATTTTACGCTTTATCCTATTGATATTGACTTTGATTCAATTACCTATTTAAAAAAACATTTCCCAACATTAGAAAAAAACTTTATTTATGGCGATTTTCTAACCATGGATTTAGATTTAATTACCAACAACAACCCTTTTGCTGTTATTGGTAATTTTCCCTACAACATTTCAACTCAAATACTATTTAAAGTGCTTGATTTTAAAGATAAAGTACCTGAAGTAGTCGGGATGTTTCAAAAAGAAGTAGCTGAGCGTGTCGCAGCACCTCCAGGAAGCAAAGTTTATGGTATTACCAGTGTATTATTACAAGCGTTTTATGATGTTGAATATTTGTTTACTGTAAACGAAAACGTGTTTAACCCTCCTCCAAAAGTAAAATCGGGTGTGATTCGACTAAAAAGAAATGTTGTAGAAAAATTAAACTGCAACGAATCTTTTTTTAAGTCAGTAGTAAAAACAGCTTTTAACCAACGTAGAAAAACATTACGTAATTCATTACGACCTTATTTAACTCCTGAAACAATCGAACTTGAAATTTTTAATTTACGACCTGAACAACTTTCGGTTGAACAATTTATTTCCATTACTAACTTATTAGAACCAACAAAGAGTTAATAGAGGCTTAACAAAAGCTCGGTTTTAATTCTTAATTTCGCAAGGTTCGAAACAAATCCTGAATTCATGCAATTCGAATTAACCAAAAAGTTTTTAGATGAGTTAAATTCTGCTGTAGAAAGCAAGAATGAGGCTTTGGTATTGGAGCTAATCGAAGACATGCGTCCAGTAGATATTGCTGAGATAATTAACGAACAGAATCTAGAGGAAGCTATTGCTTTTTACCAGTTTCTGTCAGAAGAACAAGCCGCTGATGTACTTATTGAACTTGATGAGGATGTTCGTGAACGCTTTTTAAGATCGTTATCATCAGAACAAATTGCAAAACAGTTTATCGATAATATGGATTCTGATGATGCTGCCGATTTATTAGCAGAATTATCTGAAGAAAAGAAACGTGAAGTATTATCACATATTGCTGACATTGAACAGGCCAGCGACATTATCGACTTATTAAATTACCCCGAAGATACCGCGGGTGGTTTAATGGCCAAGGAATTGGTAAAAGTAAATATCGATTGGGACGTAAAAACCTGTATTAATGAACTTCGCCGACAAACTACTGAAGTAGATAACATCTACACCGTGTATGTAGTAGATGACAAAAATGTATTAGAAGGTATTATCTCGTTAAAACGATTGTTTTTAACCCCTGACAAAAAGAAGGTAAGAGACATTTATAACGATGATGTTATTTCTGTAAAAGCTGATTTGAACGATGAGGAAGTTGGGCAGATTATGGATAAATATGATTTAGTTGTGGTTCCTGTTGTAGATGATATTGGTCGTTTACTCGGTAGAATTACCATCGATGATATCGTAGATGTAATTAGAGAAGAGGCTGAAAAAGATTACCAATTGGCTTCAGGTATCTCTGAAAATGTAGAATCAACAGATAATATTTGGTTACAAACCAGAGCTCGTTTACCTTGGTTATTGGTAGGTTTAATGGGAGGAATTGTCAGCTCAAATGTAATTGGCAAATTCGAGAGTCAAATTGGTATACACCCCGAAATGGCGTTGTTTATTCCATTAATTGCGGCAATGGGTGGAAATGTAGGGGTACAATCATCGGCATTAATTGTACAGGGCTTAGCCAACAAATCATTAGGTTTTGACGGTATCTGGACAAAAATTTTAAAAGAAATGTTGATTGGTTTAACCAACGGAATGGTTTGTTCAGGTCTGTTATTGCTATATAATGTGTTTTTTCCAGATCAAATTAACTACGCATTAACATCGACAGTAAGTATTGCTTTATTTACAGTTATTATTTTTGCAGGAGTTTTTGGTGCTTTAATCCCTTTAGCATTGCACAAATACAAAATTGACCCCGCTTTGGCTACAGGTCCTTTTATAACTACCACCAACGATATTTTTGGAATTTTTCTCTATTTTTATGTTGGGCACTTGTTGTACGCTGTTTTTTAATTCTCTTTAACTATTTTCATGCAGCCTGAAACCATTGCCATGTACATTGATAATTTCTATAGAAGAATCCTGTTTTAAGTATTTTCTGAGTTTAGCAATAAAAACATCCATACTTCTTGTCGCAAAATAACTATTGTCATTCCAGATCTTATTTAACGCAAGTTCTCGAGGAACGACTTCATTTTTATTCTGGCAAAGTAATTCTAATAACTTGGCCTCTTTTGGAGATAGTTTCTGAACACCATATCTCGAAATTAATTCCCGAGTATTAGCATTAAATTCATACAAACCTAAAACAAATTCTTTTGATTGATCTTTTAATCCTGTACTACGTTGAATGATGGCATTTATCTTTAACAACAAAACATCAGTATCAAATGGCTTGGTAATGTATTCATCAGCACCAAGCTGATAACCTTTTACAACATCGTGTTTTTGAGTTTTTGCAGTTAAAAATATAATTGGGGTTTGGCTATTAATTTTTCGTATTTCTTCCGCTAAAGTGAACCCGTCCATTTCAGGCATCATCACATCAAAAACACACAAGTCAAATTGATCTTTTTTAAATGCGTTTAACCCTAATTTCCCATTTTTGCAAAGAGTTACTATATAATTACTTAACTCTAAGTAATTTTTAAGTACTAACCCAAAATTTTCCTCGTCTTCTACCAATAAAATAGTGTACTTATTTTTCATGTTAAGCAGGTAATAAGATGCGTACTGTTGTACCTTCGTTCAATTTGCTGGTTAATTTAATTTCACCTGAGTGAGCTTCTACAATTGCTTTAACGTAACTCAACCCTATTCCAAAACCTTTTACCTTATGAATGTTACCTGTTTGCTCACGATAAAATTTATCAAACACCTTTTTTTGGGTATCATTACTCATGCCTATCCCTTTATCCGACACTATAAATTCATAATAATTTGCTTTTGGATGAACAGTGAACCTAATTTCTGGACTTGTATTAGAATATTTGATAGCATTATCTATAAGGTTACAAATGGCATTTTGGAAGTGCGTTTCATCTATTTTTATCTTTAAATTATTAGCTATTTCGTTAGTTGTTAAATTAGCATTAGCCGAATCGAGTTGTAACTTCATGCGTTCTTTTATCCTGTTAACGAAATCTGCAACATTAACCTCTTGTTTTTGAAGGGTAAGTTCATTTTTTTCTGCCAATGATGTATTCAATACGTTTTCTACTTGCTTATTCATGCGTTTATTTTCTTTTCGGATAATATCTGCATAATAGTTTATTTGATCTTTATCTTCAATAATTTTTGGATGTGTAATGGAATCAATAGCCAGAGATATAGTAGATATGGGTGTTTTAAATTCATGAGTCATGTTATTGATAAAGTCGTTTTTAATTTCCGACAATTTTTTTTGTTTAAACATGTAATAAATTGTGCTTGCAAAAGTAACTAGGATGATAAGAGTAAATAAGAAAGAACATGCTAACATAAGCCACATTGATTTCAATACATAATTTCTTTTACTGGTAAAACTTATTGCTAATTGTACAGGAAAATCAAGAATGTTGTGCTTAAACAAATTTACCTTATAGGCATTTGTATGGGCTGAAAAATTTTTGGATGAAAAATGTTTAATTAGAGAATCTTGTTGTAAAACGGCATAAGAAAAAGGAAGGTAAATTCCATTTTCTTCTAAACTGGAACGAATAATAGAATCGATGTTATTTTTTTTTAGCAAGTGCTCAATGGGATCTTCAATTCCCTTAAATTCATTAATCATTTTTACCATAATGTGCCCAAAACGATCTGAAAACACCATATTTTCATCATCAGAAATTAATAGTGAATCGTATTGTATAATATCTTCTACTTTTTTAATTTTTTCTTTAAAATCAATTGTTTGAACATCGCCATTGATACTAATTTTCATTTCAACATCTTTATCATTATCAGAAGTAAAATCAAAACTAAAACTGCTTTTGGTTTCTATAGAGTCATTCTTAATATTCTTTTTAATCCATTTTTTTAACTGTTGCTTTTTGGGTTGAACCGAATCTGATTCAATACGAATTTTAGATGTTGTTTGGGCTAATTGATGATGAATAAAGTCAATCGACTCATCTTCTTCCAAATCAGTTATTACATTATTCAATGCTTCGGTTACTAATTGATCAAATTGAGCTTCTTTCACTAAAACTCCATTATAAATCCAATACCCTTGAACCCAAACAATCCCAACTAAAGAGAAACTCATTAAGGCAATTAATGTATATAATGTATATTTTTTCATTTAGTCTTGTAGGATAATATTGAACAAATTTAACTTTTCAATGTGCTCAACTCTAAACTTTAACTTTTCCTTAACTTTCTTTATGAGTTTGTTAACTAGAACTGGATTAGACTCCTTGTAGATTTGCATGGTAATTAAAGTTAAACCAAAAAAACAATATTATGAGACATTTAAAAACAATATTAATTCCGATAGGCCTAGTTGCCATAGTAGGAAGTGTTTTGGCATTTACCAACCCAAAAAATGGAGATGGCGATAAAAAATGCCAAATTAAAATTATTAAAAATATAAACGGGGTTGAAACTGTTGTTGATTCAACTTTTGATTGCCCTGAAGACATGACTTGGATACAAACATTTCATGATGAAATGGATGGTGATTCTATTCATAAAATAATAAAAGTAATGATGCTAGATGGCGATTCTAGTGAATTTAATTTCGATTTCAACTTCAATTTTGATGAGAGTGTTGAAAATGGAATGAAAATTATGAAATTTAAGGGTGATGATGGTGAAGAAATAGAAATTACGATGGATCAGATTCATGAACAACTGGGGAACTTAAGTGATAAAATGTGGACAACTGTAAACCAAATGGGAGATGACCTAGAGGTAATTATTGAAAACACTGAGGAAGGAACAGATGCTCATCGTGTTAAAGTAATTAAAACCATTGACGAAAAAGGAAATGTTGTGGTAAAAAAAATAGTTAATGGCGAAGAAGTAGAGGTAAATGAATCAGACATGGATAAAATGAATGGTAAACATCAAATGATATTTATTTCTGACGATGGTAAAGTAAACCATGTTAAAGGAAATCAATCCATGACTATTGATGTTACTGTTGATTCTGAAAATGGGAAAGAGACTAAACACATTGTTATGATTACAAAAATTGCCAAGGATAGTGATGATGAGTTAGCAAAAAAGATTGCTGAAACTGAAAACAGTTCTGCCAAAAACGAACTATCCATTAACAACTTAAAATTTAGTCCAAATCCAAATGATGGAAAATTTGACTTGAGTTTTAAATTAGATAAGAAAGACCCTATAACGATTTCAATTTTTGATATGCAAGGGAAAAAAGTTTATCATGAAAAAATAACTTCTTTCTCAGGTAAATACAATAACAATATTGATATTACAGGTAAAGGTGAAGGCATTTATATTTTACAAATTGTACAAAACGAAAGTGTAAGTACAAGTAAAATAGTAATAAAGTAGTTTAGTTAGTAGTTAGTTGTGCAATAAAAACCCTTCGTAAAATTTACGAAGGGTTTTGTTTTATTTCTTTGGAAGTTTTTAGTGGATTTCTATATGAAGTATTCCAAAAAATACAATTTAATAATCCTCCACCTAAAGCCAATTCTTGACAGTTGATTTTTACAATTGTTTTAAAAAGTCGTTCAAATTGTTCGGTAGCTAAATGATTTTGTTCTTGGTTGTTAAATTGTGGCAAAAAGATGGTTTCACCAACCTGTAAATAATTGATGTAAACTCCAAAAGCAGGAGCAACATCGTATTTGTTTTTTTGAATCCATCTTTCATCAGGAAAATAAGGAATGAGATTAATCTCTAACTGGTTTTGCTCCAAAATACTAAACAACTTCTTTTGAAATCTTTTTGGAGTTTTAGTTTTAGAATAATCATTTACCAAAATGGTATTTTGATTGAGAAACCTAACCATTCCATCGGCATGACCAATAACATCATCATCTTCAGTAGGAATAATAATGAGTTGTGCTTTTAATAGTTTCTCTAATTGATTTATCAATTTCACATTTCCGATACTTACGTTATTATCGAGAAAGACCCTATCAGTTAAAATAACTTTGCTGCCGAACCTTACCACATTACCACCATCAATAATTAGCGATGAATACTTATAACTAATTCCATTTTCAGAACAAACCAATTTATTATCGGTTCTAATTTCAGGCACTCCTTTTAAATAAGAGGGATGATAACGAAACAATACATATTGTTCTTCCTCAACAGGAATAGGCATATAATCTCTGCACCAAATGTCTTTAGTATTGGATAAATAACCAAATTTTATTTTTTGCTCCGTTAAACCATTTTCTAACTCAATGGTTAGTTCAAGGAATTGATGTTTTAATAGTGACGAGAAATAAATCATTTGGGTTTAACTTTGTCTTTTATTTGAGACAATACGAATCTATATTCTAAATTTTTAAATTTTTCATTTCCAGTATTCCCTAAACCAACTCTTTGCATTGGAATGATTTCGTCCTGCTTTAATTTATCTTCGATTGGAATTAATTTAAGAAAATCTCTACTTTGAGAAATATTATCATATTGATTTAATAAGTGGTTTTTAAGTTTCAATGGACCAATAATTGGTTTAGATTTTTCTTCTAGAGGTAAAATACTCCTGATTAAAATACCTCCAAAACGATTTTTTTGTTCATCTCCAAAAGTTAAGTCAATACCCGAATAATGAAAATACCAACGCCCCATTTTTTTCTGATAAGTAGCTGACTCGTTTAGAATTTCTTTGCCTGAAATCTTAGCATGGATAAAATCATCCTCATGGTTATCTTTTTCATATAAATAAAATTCAATTTCCGCTAGTCTATAATCTTTACGATTTGCTCTTATTACAAAGTTATTCATCAAGTTACTTGCAATTTTCCGAAAATCTTTTTCTGAATTTTTAGGGTTAAAATCAATAAATAAGTCTTCAAATTTTTTCATTTCTCTTTGTTTTAAATTCTCATTCATAAATGTCTGAATTTGTTATGGTAAAGCTAATAGCTATCATTTAATAAGTTGCCATATTTTATTGGTTTGTTTTGGAAAGTTCGATATTCAATATTTATATAGAAATTATAAAAATATTGTATTCTTTATATGTTGTTTAAACTAAAAGAATGTTGCTTAAAAATGAAAAGAGCCGAATAATTCGGCTCTTTTCATTTTATTATTTTACTTCAATCCACTTTAAAATTTCGTCGTCGTTGGGTAACATTTTAGGCGAAATTACCTTTACCAAAAAACCATTTTCATCAATCAAGTACTTTTGAAAATTCCATGCTACTTCAGAATCTTCTACACCATTTTTCGCTTTTTGAGTTAAGAACTGATAAACTTCGTGCATATCATCACCTTTTACTGATATTTTACCCATCATCGGAAATGAAACACCAAAATTCTTTTTGCAGAAATTGGCAATTTGTTCATTACTACCTGGTTCTTGTGCTCCGAAATTATTAGCAGGAAACCCAACTATTGCAAAATTTTTATCTTTATAATACTCATAAACTTCTTGTAATTGTTCGTATTGTGGGGTAAAACCACATTCTGAAGCAGTGTTTACCACCATTACTTTTTTGCCTTTTAATGTGCTGAAATCAAATTCATTGCCATATAAATCGGTTACTTTAAATTGGTGTATACTTTCTTTCATGGTTTGAGCATTTGCAACTGTTGTTGTTAAGATGATAAAAGCAATAAGGATATTTTTCATTTGATAAATTTAAGTAAAAACAATTTTAATAGCGACACTTATTAACAAAATACCAAAAACAGTATTAAACACATTTTGATATTGGTTAAAAATAGTTCGGATACGCATTTGAGTAAAAAATATGGCCACCAAACTAAACCAAATGGTGGTGTTTATCATCATCATTAATCCTAAAATCCATGAAACCGAAGAAGGAACATCAGGACCAATAACAAACGTAAATAAACTTAGAAAAAATAGCGTGGCTTTTGGATTTAACACATTGGTGAAAAATCCTATCCGTATTGCTCGTAAAGAGCTAATGTCTGCCAAATGACTTTCCTTTCCCACTTCAATATTCGAGCTTTTTGAAACAATTGACATTACTCCAATATACGCTAAATAGGCAACACCTAAATATTTTATAATGTTAAAGGCTATTTCGGAAGTAGAGATAATTAATGCTAGACCAAACACACAATAAAAAACATGCACACCAATACCCAAACCAAAACCAACAGCCGTATAAATTCCAGTTTTTCGAGAATAGGTAAGCGAATTACGTAACGCCATAATAAAATCTGGGCCAGGACTGATAACCGCCATTAAATGAATGAGCAAAACAGAACCAAAAAGTGGTAGGTATTCCATTTATATTTCTTTTTGATAAGAAATAACATCTAACGCTCTACCGAACTTGATGCCAATATTTTTTAGATGCCCGCATTTGAAATAACCCATTCGCTCAAAAAGTTTTAAGCTGCCCGAGTTCTCTGAAGTAATTACACCTACCAAATTTTTCAATCCTAATTCTTTCCCTACTTTTTCCATAAAAAGTAACACTTCTGGACCTATTTTTTTACCAGTAAAGTCATAATGAATATAAAGAGTAACTTCAGCACTTATATCATAGGCTTCTTTTTTTCTGAACTGACCCAGATAGCAAAAACCACACACCTTATCGTTATACAAAATAACAAACGACTTGTACAATGGATGATTTAACGAAAGTGTAGTTTCCATTTCTGCCTCAGTTACTTTCTCTAAATGAAACGTAGCTGTAGAGTTTTCTACATAATAATTATAGATGGCCGTAACTTCCGTTAAATCAGCTTTTTCTATGGGTTTAAAGGTTATACTCATAAAACCAAAAGTAATGGTTTTACGGTAAAATTTGCACAAAAACCTTTTGTCCCACAATTAATTTTTCTTCATCGGCAGGATTCGTAAAATGCCCATGAACTTTTACAGTATTGTCCTGTTCTATCATATCATTAATTAAATGAACCGTACCATTTATCGTATCATTACCATTTAACATAAAAAAAGGCTGTTCCAACGCTATTTTAGTGATATTCGATGCAGAAACTTTCACTTCTACATGTAAATGCGATTTATCTAAAACAGTAAATAAATGGGTATCAGGAGTAACTTTTGTCCCGTTTTTGATATTAATTTTCACCACAGTTCCATGCGTTTTGCTTCTTATACTTAAACGACTACTTGTTGCTGATAAAAACTGCTCATCGTCGAATCCTATGGCTTTTATTTCTTCTTTTAAACCCATAAAAGTAGATTTAGCAACCAAATACTCTTTTTCAATAAACTGAAAATCTTTGTCAGATATGGTTTTGGAATCGTAGAGTTTTTGGTTTCGTTCAAAATTCAACTTTTGCCAATCGTAATTCGCTTTTGCCGTTTTGTATTCTTTTTGTAAATGTGCAAATTCAGGCGATTCTATTTCGGCAATAACTTCTCCCTTTTTTACGTGTTGCCCTTCTAAAACCGATAAGTCGGTAATATAACCATTGGTTTTAGCAAAAATTTCTAAAACCGAAAATGGAGGTACATCTATCACTCCAAAACATTCAATATTTTGAGCAATTGGGACGGACTCTTTTGCTTGTTCTGCCTCTACATTTTTTTGCGTTTCTTCTGCTGTATTTTCTTCTTTTTTATCTCCACAAGCCATTAAAATGGCACAGGTCAAAGCTATATATATTATATTTTTCATGATTACGATTTTAAAAATTAACAGTTAAGTAATTGTATTTAATAATGGATTGATTGTAGGTATTTAACATTTCTAACTCACTAATAGCGCCATCAATAATAACCGAACTCAACCGAATAAAATCAATATGATTGATTTCGCCCAGCTTCAGTTTTTGTTGCAGTTGTTCTATTCCCATAATCAATTGTTGTTGCTCTGTTTTTATTCCTTTTACATTATTTTCCAGTAAAGTAATAGTGTTTTGGAGGTTTAACAATTCATTTTCGAGTTTTAATTTTAAATCAGTTTGGTAATGTTGAGCTGCACTAATCTGCAATTGATTTTTTATTAATTCATTTCTTTTTCCACCAAAAACTAATGGAATGGCTAAGCCACCTTTAACTCCCTGAAATCCTCCAGTTCTTTCCAATGTTTGATTAAAATATCCTATTTGAAAAGTAGGTTGATAATCGGAACGAATCACTTTTTGTTTTTGCTCCAATTGTTTTACCAACAATTCATTTTCCTGGAATAATGTAGTACTTATTGGTTGATTCTTCTGGTAAGTTAATGGCTCCAATAAGGTATCTTTTAGTTGTGCATCTTTTAATCCTGATAAATAGAACAATTCGGTTTGAGAAGAACTAAAACCACTGTAACATTGCTGTGTTTTTTGGAGAACACTATTTTGCAACTGTTTTATCATTAACAAATCAGAATAACTTATTTCTCCAGCATCAAACAACTTTTGCGATTGCTGTAACGATTGGATTAACGCCTCATTGATTTGACTAGATAACTGATAAGCGTTTTTATAAAACAACCAATTGTAATAAGTAGATGTAATGTTGTAAATGACTTCTTGGGTTATTGTTTTGCTTTTTTGTGACGCATAATCAACACCCAAAACAGCATAATCTTTCCTTTTTTTAATACTCCAAGGACTACCAATATCTTGCATAACTTCAATATAGGTATCTTGGGTAGCACTATTTATTTGACCATGCTGAACACCAAACTGTAAAGGACTTACAACATACGTGTTTCGCTTTTCACTCTCCCATTGCTGTTTCTCCAATTCAACCATTTTAACCTCTATTCGATTTTGTTTTCCAGCCTCCAGCAACTCCGATAAACCTACTTGGTTTTGTGCTGATAACTCAATGCATGAAATCATTCCAATTAATAAAATTAACAGAGGTGTTACTCTTATGGTCTTACCTTTTTTCTTTTTCCCAAACAAAAAATACAAGGCTGGTAAAACCAATAAAGTCAATAATGTAGAAGTAATTAACCCGCCAATAACAACCGTTGCTAGTGGTCGCTGAACTTCTGCACCATTAGATGTCGCCAATGCCATAGGTAAAAACCCTAACGAAGCAACCAGAGCAGTCATGAGTACTGGTCTTAATCTTGAAGTTGAACCAGCCAAAATCAACTCTTTTAACGAACTAAATTCTTTTAACTTTTCTAATCGTTTAAACTCATTAACCAACACAATTCCATTTAACACCGCCACACCGAACAAAGCTATAAAACCTATTCCAGCCGAAATACTAAAAGGTAAGCCTCTCAACCATAATGCTAATATACCACCTATTGAAGCTAAGGGTACTGCCATAAATATAATGGCTGATTCTTTGATTGAACCAAAAGCAACATAAAGCAAAAACAATATTAATAATAGTGCCACTGGAACAACAATTTGGAGCCGTTTTATGGCGTTTTGTAAATTCTCGAACTGACCGCCATATTTTATCAAATAACCGGGTGGTAATTTAATTTTTGCATCCATTTGTGTTTGAATTTCTTCAACCAACGAAGCAATATCCCGGTCGCGCACATTTACCCCTACCGATATTCTTCTTTTCGCATCTTCTCTAGAAATTTGCATAGGAGCGATGTCTTCTTTTATGGTGGCAACTTCGGCTAATGCAATCTGTTTACCATTAGCATCCTGAACAAAAAGTGTATTTAACGACAAGGTTTGAATACTTGCAGGATTTAGTCGAACTACTAAATCAAAACTTCGTTCGTTTTCGTAAACTGAACCGGTTTGAGAGCCTGCGTATGCTGTTTTTATAACATTGTTTACATCGTCAATATTAATATGGAAAAGCGAAAGTTTCGAACGGTCTATAACCACGCTCAATTGTTTTAATCCTTCGGTTTGTTCCACTTTAACATCGCCAACACCATTTATGTTTTTAATTACCGATGCAGTTTGATCTGCTAATTCTTTTAATTGCTTCACATCTTCACCAAAAATTTGAATGGCAATATCTGTTTTTGCACCAGTCATCAGTTCATTAAACCTTAACTGTATTGGTTGAGAAAATTCAAACGATACATGTTGAATTTCAGCTAACTTGGCTTTCATCTTATCAATCAATTCCTCTCTACTTTCAGCATTTTCCCATTCGCCTTTTTCTTTTAAAATAATCATAATGTCAGCATCTTCAATAGCCATAGGATCAGTAGGGACTTCGGCTGTTCCAATTTTAGAAACTACATGTTTTACTTCCGAAAAATTTTCTTTTAAAATCTGCTCCGCACGTGTAGATGTAGCAATACTTTTCTCTAAAGAACTTCCTGGTTCAACCGACATTTGCATGGCTAAATCTCCCTCTTCGAGTGTTGGTATAAATTCTGAACCCATGGAAGCAAAAACAACTATTGATAAAAACAAAGCTAGCACTGCCATTGATAATACCTTTTTTGGATTCTTTAAAACAAATGCCAAACTCGGAACGTATCGTTTTTGCAAAGCCGTTACAATTTTGTCAGAAAAGGTTTCTTTATTGCTAATCGTTTTATTCAAAAACAATGCTGAAGCAACTGGCACATAAGTTACAGACAATAACAACGAACCTAAAATTGCAAAACTAACCGTTTGAGCCATTGGTAAAAAGGTTTTTCCCTCAATGCCTTCTAAAGTAAAAATTGGAACAAAAACCACCAAAATAATTAAAACTCCAAATGCTGCTGTATTATATATCTGACTACTCGCTTCTTTAATTTCATGATTCATTTGTAGTTTAGAAAGGGTTTTTCCTTTATGGTTTTTATGAAGAACATGCAAAACTCCTTCAACAATTATAACCGCTCCATCTACTACAATACCAAAATCAATTGCTCCTAACGACATTAAATTGGCTGAAACACCAAGCAAATTCATTAAAATTAATGCAAACAACATGGAGAGAGGAATAACTGAAGAAACGATTAACCCTGCTCTGAAATTTCCAAGAAACAACACCAACACAAAAATTACTATCAATCCACCTTCAACCAAGTTTTTTACTACAGTAGAAATAGTCTTCCCAACCAAAACCGATCGATCTAAATAAGGATAAATTTCCAACCCTTCTGGTAACGATTTTTTCACCAGTTCCATTCGCTGATGTACATTATTTACTGCTTCTGATGAATTTGCTCCTTTAAACATTAACGTAATTCCACCTACCACCTCACCTTTCCCATCCATAGTCATTGCTCCGTAACGTTTTGGGCTACCCAAACCAACTGTTGCCACATCTTTTATCCGGACCGGACTTCCATTGTTTTTTATTACAATGTTTTCTATATCGGAGAAATGCTCTGCTCTACCTTCAATTCTAATGTAATAAGCATTGTCTCCTTTTTCAATATAACTACCTCCACTATTACTGTTGTTGGCTTTTAAAGCTTCCTCCACTTCATTTATGGTGGTGTTAAACGCCATCAGTTGTTGTGGAGCTACACTTACTTCATATTGCTTTACTTTACCACCAAAGCTACTCACCTCTATTATACCTTGTAAGCCTGCCAGTTGTCGTTTCACAATCCAATCTTGTACAGTTCTTATTTCCATAATATCGAACTTACTCTCATAGCCCGATTTTACTTGTAAAACATATTGGTATATTTCACCCAAACCTGTTGTAATAGGCATCATTTGAGGTGTTCCAAATTCTATAGGAATTTCTTCTTTAGCAATAGAAAGCTGCTCGGCAACAAATTGCCGGGCTTTCATAATGTCAACGTTATCTTTAAAAACAATGGTTACTACCGACAATCCATAACGAGAAATACTCCGTACTTCAGTTACATCTGGAATATTGGTAACCGCCATTTCTACCGGAAAAGTGATGTATTTTTCTACTTCTTCGGCAGCTAATGTTGCTGAAGTTGTTACCACTTGTACTTGATTGTTTGTAATGTCAGGCACTGCGTCAACTGCAATATGCTGAAGCGAATAAATTCCGCTTCCCGTTAATGCTAATATCATTATTAGCATTATTAACTTATTCTTGAGCGAATAAGCAATTATTTTTTCAAACATGTGTTGTGATTTTAATTAAACTTAATTGAGACCCTTTTTATGAAGGAAAAACAATTAAGCTATCGGAGGAGGACGAACACCCCAAGATGTTCTAATGCCAGTATCTAAATCAGTAGTTTCATTAAAAATGAGTTGCTCAAACTTATGAAGAAAGCTCTCAAAAATAATGGATTGAACATCAAACGAAAAATACTTAAATGGTGAAATAAGTTCTTTTACTGCATTAAAATCTAAATTAATGTGATACTGTTGAGAAACAAAATCTTCCATTTGACCATCTTCGGTAAACTCATGAAATGCCAATACCAACAACCCAAAAGGCAAGGTATTTTCATTCTCATGAAATTTCTGATCTTGAACTTCGCTTAATTTTTCTTCATGAATATGAGGAATAATGTTGTGCAGTAATACTACAAACGCAGCAAAAAATAAAAAACTATATCTTATTGATTTCAACATCAATACAAAGTTATACAATTAAGAGTTATCCCCATCTAATAAATCGCCTAAACCGCCCAAAATACTTCCTTCTCCTTTACGAGAACCTCCCAACCTAGTTACTGAAGCAGCTATTCTTCCGGCCAAACGACTAAAAGGCAGCGATTGTATCCATACCCTACCTGGTCCTTGAAGCGAAGCAAAGAAAACACCTTCTCCACCAAACAACGTATTTTTTATTCCTCCAACAAACTCAATATCGTAATTCACATCCTTAGTTAAAGCAACTAAACAACCTGTATCAACATGTAGTTTTTCTCCAGGCAATAAAGTTCTTTCTATAATAGTTCCTCCTGCATGAATAAATGCCAATCCATCGCCTTCGAGTTTTTGCATAATAAAACCCTCTCCACCAAAGAGACCTGTACCAATTTTCTTTTGAAACTCAATACCCACTGCCACACCTTTTGCCGCACACAAAAAAGCATCTTTCTGACACACCACTTTACCCTGATATTGCGATAAATCGAATGCTACAACTTTTCCTGGATAAGGTGCTGCAAAGGTTACTTGTTTTTTCCCTTGCCCCATGTGTGTATACGCTGTTAAAAACAGGCTTTCACCAGTTAATAATCGTTTTCCTGCCGAAAGTACTTTTCCAAAAAATCCAGATTCCTGACCTGATCCATCGCCAAATATAGTTTGCATTACTATTTCAGCATCTTTCATCATTAAACTCCCTGCTTCAGCTACTACTGCTTCTTGTGGGTCTAATTCAATTTCCACACATTGCATGTCGTCGCCAATAATTTTATAATCTATTTCGTGTGCATTCATAATATTTTGTTAATGTTTTGCTTTTTTTGGAAAATTAAAAAAAATGTTTGTTAAAATTGGTATAAAGAAAATAGAAGCCGTAAGAACTGAAACACCAGCATCAGCATAATGACTGGTTAAAAATTTGGTTATTGCTGATGCTGGGTAAAAATGCTCGTATACAGAAAGAGTTAACTTCAATCCTAAAATTGAAATTACTATAAAAGCAGCTTTTTCCAAAAACGGGTATTGTTGCATCAACTTGACAAACCATTGTGCAATATAACGCATAGCCAAAATACCTATAAATACCCCTATACATACCAAAATAATGTTTGGAGAAAATGCAACTGCAGCAAAAATATTGTCAATTGAAAACGCCATATCCATCAACTCTACCAAAAAAACAGTTGCCCAAAAATTTCCGATTGTTCCAACAGTTACTCGGTACAACCAATTACTTTTTTTATCAAGTAAATCATCTTTTTTGGTTTTAGTCTGCTTACCTTTCCAGTAATCAAAAACTATATACAATAAATAAACCCCTCCTAAAGGTTTTAGCCACCATATTTGAATTAAAATTGATGCAAACAGCATGGCAATTCCTCTAAAAATATAGGCTCCCCATATACCATATTTTAATGCCTTTACTTTCTGATTTTCCGGCAAATCCTTAACCATTGTCGCCAAAACAGCAGCATTATCAACCGATAGTAAACTTTCGATAATAATTAAGTTTCCAACTATTGCCAACGAGGCATAAGGATTGTCAATAATTTGTTGGATTATCTCGTACATTATCGTTGGTTTTAGGTTGTCAAAATTAATTAATATAGCTTCAATATATTTAATTGGTTTATAATTAAGCTAAGGCAACAATATGCCATTAAAACTTAATTAACTTTGCAACATGAATGACCTTAACCAATTTTTCGAAAAACTTACAACAAGTACCGAAAACAACTCTTTTGTAAAAATAACGTTGAGCAAACCTGCTTATAAAAGCGATGGGTTGTTGAATATTTATATTCGTCAAATAACCTTAAAAGACGAGCAAGTTTTTTCATTTACCTATCATTACCAAACCAACGACCAGGTTAAAAATTACAGCCTAGAAGAAACCAAACAGGTACTTACAGAATTGTTGGGTCAAAAATTTAGAATAGCCACTTTATTTTCATTGGAAGAGGATTTTACCATACAATTTTCTAAAAAAGGTAAAACAAGTATTCGTAAAACTGCTCCAAGTTTTGAGCAAAAACCACCTGAAAGCCACGATAAACCAAAAGCCAAAAGAGCCAAGTTGGGTAAGTATTTGTTTTTGCTGGGTGTTACCGACGAAAACGGTACAGTTATTCCTAAAATGGCTGATAAGTTTAAGCAAATCAACAAATACCTCGAAATTATTGATAACCTGCTTAAAAATACAGACTTACCCAAAACCATAAGAGTGGTAGATATGGGTTCGGGAAAAGGTTATTTAACTTTCGCTTTATACGACTTTTTGGTAAACCAACGTAAAATGGAAGCAACCATTATTGGTATTGAAGCACGACAAGATTTGGTTGATTTTTGTAATAAAACAGCCAAGGAATGTGGTTTCGAAAACTTGAAGTTTGAACACAAAACCATACAAGAGTTTAACGCTAAAAAAATAGACATTTTAATTGCTTTACATGCTTGTGATACTGCTACTGACGACGCTATTTTTAAAGGTATGAAAGCCAACGCTACATTGATTGTTAGTGCACCCTGTTGCCACAAACAAATTCGCCAACAGTTAAAAGGCAAGGAGCAACAAAACCCCATTTTAAAGTATGGTATTTTTAAAGAACGTCAATACGAAATGGTAACTGATACGTTGCGTGCTTTAATGATGGAAAAACAACAATACGATGCTCACATTTTTGAGTTTGTATCGAACGAACACACCCGTAAAAATGTAATGTTGGTTGGGACAAAAACGGATAAAATAATTGATTCCTCCAAAATTGATTCAAAAATTGAAGCTATTAAATTGGAATATGGTATAGCACAACATTATTTGGAAAGTCTAATTTAAACTACCTTATACATTTTTCCTGGTAATGATTTTACCACATTTTTAAATTCCATTTCGAGCAATAGCGCAGCTATTTTACTCATGGGTAATTGAGCCATTAAGGCAATATTGTCAATAGCTAATTTATCATGTTGTTGTAAGATGTTAAACACCATCTTTTCTTCGGTTGTTAACTCAACAAACAACTTGGTTTGGTTTGGCCTTACAGTTTCTTCGGCTTTCCAACCCATAATATATTCAATATCTTTCACCGATTGTATTAAATGTGCTTTGTTCTGTTTTATCAATGCATTACAACCTTCCGATTGAGTATCAGTAATTCTGCCAGGTAAGGCAAAGACATCTCTACTATAACCGTTGGCTAACTCAGCAGTGATTAACGAACCTCCCTTGTTACTTGATTCTATTACCATGGTTAAATCAGAAAGTCCAGCAATTATTCTGTTTCGTTTCGGAAAATTTTCCCTGTCAGGATTCGTACCACTTCTAAATTCTGAAATCAATCCACCATTCGCAAGCATTTGTTTAGCTGTAGATGTATGAACGGAAGGATAAATTCTATCCAACCCGTGAGCTAACACCCCTATGGTTGGTAAATTATTTTTTAATGCCAATTTATGTGCACAAATATCCACTCCAAAAGCCAAACCACTTACAATTAATGGCTTGTGAGGAATTAAATCAGCAATCAATTTTTCACAAAACTCTTTACCATAATCGGTAGCATTCCTTGTCCCGACAATACTGATTACTTTTTGAACGTTAAAGTCAAACTCTCCTTTAGCAAAAACTACTAATGGACCATCTTCGCAATGTGTTAGTCTTTTTGGATAATTTTCTTCTAAAAAAGTATGCGCTTTAATGTTGTTTTTTTCAATAAACGCTAATTCTCGTTCAGCTAGGTTTAACGCAAAATCTTTATTTTGAACAATGTTTTGAGCATTAACCACACCAATTCCGGGTATTTTTTCTAACGTCGATTTTTTGTCGCTAAATATTTGATTTACCGAACCCGTATACGCAATAAGTTTTTTTGCTGTAATACTTCCAATATTAGGAATGGATGTAAGTGCAATATAGTATAACAGGTTTTTATCCAACAGTATAAAATGCATTAATTTAGAATGGTAAAAATAATAATTAGATTTACAGCTTAAAAAAGGGGCGTTTGTTTTCTTTTAGAATATCCAATCATTCATGCAAAAATGTTGTATAATAATTCCTTGTTACAATGAAGCTAAAAGAATTTTAGAAAATGAATTCTTATCGTTTGTTAACGAAAATTCAAGCATTGATTTACTTTTTGTTAATGATGGAAGTAACGACAACACAATAGATGTCCTTCAAAAATTAAGTCAAAAACATCCTCAAATAGCTGTGTTGGATTTAACAAAAAATTTGGGAAAAGCTGAAGCAGTAAGGGCAGGATTTTTACAGGCATTAAAAAATGTGACTTATAACTACATTGCTTTTTTAGATGCTGATTTAGCTATTCCTTTGGACGAATTTATTCGTCTGTTGGATTTTACCCTCAAAAATCCTCAATTAGAATTTACATATTTATCAAAAATTAGACGCGTTGGAGCTGCAGTAAACCAACCCTACAAACGATTTCTTATGGGCCGGATTTTATCTTTTATGACAAGGCTTAGTTTAAACTTACCCGTTTATGATACTCAATGTGGATGCAAATTGTTTTCACGCAACATAGCTTCAAAAATTTTTGAAACGCCCTTTATTAGTGCTTGGTTGTTTGATATTGAACTTTTTTGGCGGATTTTAAATTTAAAAAACAGGGCTTATTTTGATACTAATACTCAAGAGGTTCCTTTAAATAGGTTAGTAGATAGAGGCAGTTCAAAAGTAAGTGGAAAAGCCTTGTTTAAGTTACCTGTTGAATTCTTTAAAATTCATCGCACTTATAAAAAATGATCAATTTAATTTCACATAAAATCAAGCATTTTATGCAGCAACATAAATATTCGTTGTTGCTTGTATTAATTATTTTGGGAGTTATTTATCCTTTTAGTCTCTTCATTTATATCCCAAAATGGGATAGCATAAATGGTTATCTCCCATATAGATATTTTATTAGTGATTACTTGTGGAATGGGCGTTTACCACTTTGGAATCCTTTTCAACGATTCGGATATCCAGGTTATGCTGACTTGCAAAGCGGTTGTTGGTATCCCGTAGTATGGATTATCATGTTGTTTGGCAAATATGATATTACTTCATTAATGATGGAGTTGTTGTTTACCTTTATTGTTGCTGGATTAGGTATGTACAAATTGAGCACCTACATTCATCAATGTAAAAAAACTGCATTTATTTTAGGTTTAACCTATGGTTTGTCTGGTTTTATGATAGGGTCAACCCAGCTTATGGTTTTTTTAATAGGCGTAGCTTGGTTACCATGGTGTATACTAGCTTTGTTAAAGTTTTTCGAAACGTTTCATTTCAAATATATTCTCGCATCGTCAATTTTTGTTTCCTTACAAGTTACAGGGGCTAGTCCGGCGTACACCATAATTTTAGCCTATATATATATTGGAATATTCATTTATTTTTTCTGGAAAAACCGTCATAATTTGGTTTCTATTAAGAAAGGGATTTGGGGAGGTATTTTATTAAGTGTTGCTATGGTTTTGCTCTTATTACCTTATATCCAATCATTTATAGAGTTTTTACCTTATTTTAATCGGGGCGACAAATTAGAATATCAAGGTTTTCTTATCCAAAACCCTTTTGTTTTTGTGGATTACATTTCGTTTTTGTTTCCATATACTGTTATCTCTAAATCTGAGATATTTAACCTTACCGACTTAACCTTACGTAATGCTTATATTGGTATAATTGGGCTATTGGGTTTTGTTTTCACACTACTTCAATTTAAGAATCGTAACAACTACTTTTTTCCTTTATTAATTTGTGTTTTTATATCATTAATTCTTGCTTTAGGCGATGAGTTTTTTATTTACAAATACCTCTATCATTTACCTGGTTTTGGTTTGTTCCGACACCCTTCCTTTTTTAGAGGTTATGCAATGTTTTGTATGATTTTGTTAGCGGGTTTTTCATTAAAAAATGCCATTGATACAGAAATATTTTCTAGAATAGAAAAAAGTTTTTTTACGGGCTTTGGAATATTAATTGTTATCTTAATCTTTGAAACCTATTCAAAAACTTCGACAGAGCAAATTCAATCTACTTTTAACGAAATTCTTAATTTAATAGAATCTTCTAATACCTCATTTTATAGCCATTTCTTAATAAACCTGATAGCTATTGTAATTATTTTTTGGATTACCTATTTAATAAAATTGGCAACTAAACTTAGTCTTTTTCAAGCACTTGTTATTTTTACAGTATTGGATTTAGGGGTACAAACTCGTTTAAGTGCTCCTACAACTATGTATTACAAAATCCCATATAAAGATGTCAAGACTTTTTTTAATAATTTACCGAATAATTTTAATCAAAAGTACAATCACGAACCTTTCAAAAATTTAAATGATACCCAAGGACTACTGGCTACAAATGGTGTTTGGAAAAACCTAGCTACATTTAATAAAACCATTTCTAGCGTTGGTGAAAATCCTTTGCGTTTTAGCAGTTTTGATGCTGGAATTGAAAATGGCGTGCTAGATAGAAATATGGAAAACGAATTGTTATTCTTTCCTACTAAAGAATACAGTGTTAATGATACTTTACAAAAAGGTTTTATTTGGGCGACACCATCTCAAATTGAAATCATTGAAGGATCTACTTCTATAAAAAATGTGACTATAGACTACAATAGTTTTTTTGCAGAAGTTGAAAATTCAGCAAACGTATCACAATGGTTAGTTTTAAACCAAAATTATCATCATTTATGGAAAGCTTTTTACAACAGGCAAGAATTACCCATAAAAATGGTTAACGAAATGGTAATGGGAATTGAAATCCCGAAAAAAAGCCATGGAAGAATTCATTTCAGCTACTCTTCTCCATTTCTGATCTATTCTGCTTTAATAAGCATAATTAGTTATTTGTCTATTTTATTGTTTTGGCAATTCGGTTTTAAAAGAAAACCTGTTGTAAAAGAAAATTAGAACAATGAAAATTATTACAAGGGTGTTGTATTCTACAAACAAGTTTAGATTTTCATGCGGTTTAAAGTTGGTTAACTGATATCCGATTTTAAATAAATTCCATGAAAAAACACCAGTGATGAATATTATAACGATAGACTTCCAATTCAACAAATAGTTAAAAAATGATTTATTGAATTGAATAACACCTTTTAATATTTTACCATACATAGGAAATAAAATTAAATACGGAAGAGTAAAAACTCTGCTTTCTTCAGCATAGGCAGAAACAATCACCATTACTAAATTAATCCAAAACATAATCCAAAAAGCAGTCAGTAGTTTTGATTCAAAATCATTGAATTTGTTTCTCAGCTTATAATAGAAAATTAAAAAAATAGGCAATAGGTTTACTGAAACAAAAGATAGTATAGTCCTCATAGTATGTTCAAAATCCAAAAAATTTTTGGTCTTGTAGTATTTGAATTTTTGGTCTAGCAAAAATTTTGTTTCTTCAACCAATTGTGGATTCGTTTTGTAAAACCAAATGGAATAAATGACATAAAACAAAACAGGTAACCCACTATAAATTGCAACTTTAACTAATTGTATTTTGTTCGAGAACATTTTTTTTATATCGAGTCGCATAAAAAATAAAACCATGACAGGAAGAAGTAATAATGATGTTTCTCTTGTAATAGCTGCCAATGTAAGCATAATAACAAACATGACATATTTTTGTTTTTGTAATGCAATAAACGCGAGCAATATGAAGAAATACTGCACTGGTTCATCAAAAGTTGCAATAGGAATAAAATAGGCTAATAAAATCGAGAAACTAAAAAAGTAAAATACTATACCTAATAAAGCTTCCTTATTTTGATACTGATAAAGTCTTGCCAAATAATAAATTAATAATCCTCCTAAAAAGAAAAAGAAAAAATTAACATACACATAGGCTAAACTTATTCTTACATTGAAGATTTTCGAAAATTTCTCCATCAAAAAAACAGCAACTGGTCTCTTTTTAAATTCTAATAACTGTTGATGATAATCAACTGCCCATGGTAAAAATCCATCACTAACAATTAAATTTTCTTCTGATACTTGGTTTGGACCAATATAATTAATCATTGTATTGGTACCAGGAAAAATATGGAGACTAAAACTAAATAGAGTCAACCCTAAACAAATTAAAACTACAATTAAGATATGTTTAATTGAACTCACCATAAAAAATTTAATGCAATATAAAGCAATTTTTAAAATCAATTAAAATAAAAAAGGGCCTGAAGAAAAACCTCAAGCCCTTTTACTATTATCTTAAATTTATTTATTGAACCATTATCTTATGTACTTCTGCTCCTTTTTCAGAAGTTATGTTTACAAAGTATAATCCTTCTGCATTGTTGGTTAAATCAATGTTGTGATTTGAACCAGTAATAACGTTTTTATAAACTACTTTACCTTGTAGATTCAATACCTCAACACTAGCTTTTTCTCCCATTACGTTGTTCAATGTAAATAATCCATTATTTGGATTTGGGTAAATATTAAATTGATTAGATGTTGATGTTGAAATTCCAGTGGGGAAATCTTCTATCACCATCACATCATCAATATTTATTGCAAACATATCTGCATCACTATACCCATGAAACCCAATAAAATAAGATCCTGTCGAGGCCAAAGTAAAAGGAATGGTGTCAATTACAAAAGCTGTATTTGTCATGTTGGTATCATTAAATAAAACTGTACTCATACTTACAGAATTTTGAGCTGTTCCCAACATTACTGACAATTTTTCTGGAAATGATGCACCAGCAACACTATGTGAGAAAATAAACTTATAGGCTTGTCCAGCAGTAAAGTTAAATTGAGGTGTAAATGCCCAATCATCCATAGCAGCAACTGAGTTCCATCGAATCCTCATAGCGTTTGGTGCAGAGGTGAAAGATGTTGTACTTGTTTCCCAAGCGTATGCATCGGTATTTACATTATCAACTATCCATCCACAAGGTAAATTAGGAACAGTTTCTCCATCAAAATTCTCTACCCATGGAAATGATGAAATAATGGGAGCAACACATGGGGTTGTAAAAGTAAACGGACCAGACCAAGTACTTGTCCCTGAACCACCACAGTCGGCTTGTACATAAAATTGATATGCTGTATTTGGTAATAATCCTACTAAACTATGTGGGTTGGTGTTTGTTCCAACTATCATATTACCAGTAGTTGGCGTAAAACCTATAGTATCCCATTCTATATTCCATAATCCTGCGGCACTTGTCCATCCTAAATCAACTGTTGTGGAAGTCAAGTTAGAAATTGTTAAAAATGTTGGTGAAGGGCAAGCCGGAGCCTCCTTAACTTCAATATTATCAACGGAAATATCGCCTTCAAAAGACGATCCTCTAATTGCCCTAAATCTAACTTGTATAATACCAGAATAAGCCGATAAATCAACTGTACGCTTTAACCAGGTTGATGCCTGTGTAGTTTGTTGTTGTCCAATTAACGAATCTACTGTCGTCCATGTAGATCCATTATAAACATCAACATATAAACTCCCCATTGCAACACCGAACATATGATAATAAAATTCTAATATAGGTGTTGATAATGCTGTTAAATCAACAAATGGAGTCATTAATGATGCGACATCACCTGTTGTTCCATTCGATGCTTCAACAAAAAAGAACTTTGTTCCGCTTTGAGCAACTAATGGTCCTGTACCTGAAGATGGAGTTGTTCCTGACCCAGAAATATCCCAATCAAATCCTGCTGAAACTGTTGCAGACCAGCAATTCGAATTAGTCAAAGTTGTTGTGGCTATATGAGCTTCAACATCATCTATCCAAGGAGTTAAAACAGCCGCACATGGCGTAATAAAACTATATGGTCCAACCCAACCACTTGTCCCTGAACCACCACAATCAGCTTGTACATAAAATTGATATGCTGTATTTGGTAATAATCCTACTAAACTATGTGGGTTGGTGTTTGTTCCAACTATCATATTACCAGTAGTTGGCGTAAAACCTGTCGTATCCCACTCTATATTCCAAGTTCCTGATATTCCATTTTCTATCCAACTTAAATTAATTACTGATGGAGAAAGAATTGTAGCCATCAAGTCACTTGGATCAGGGCAAGCTGGAGGCAATGAAGAAACAATTGTAGGTGAACCCATACACCAACCCCATTGCCAACCACCAGCATCAGAATAGTTAATTCGATATTTAAATCCTGATAATTGTGTGGGTGTAAATGCGTTAATATTCAACGTTGCAGTAGTATATGCTACCATATTTAAACAACCTTGATAATCAGCAGCAGTTGTTGTATTACCAGCAAACGTTTGAAGTGTTACCCAACTAGCTGCATCTGCATTCCAATAATCAATGGTTAAGATATCTCCACCTAAAGCACGATAAACAAAATCTCCATTAATATTAATCCAAGTTTCACCTGCCATTTTAGCAGCCGTTAAATCGATTACCGGAGATTCAGCATAAATTGCATCAATAGAGCCATTACCAGCTGCATCATCATCAAATGTAAAATTTGTTGCAATAGTAGGATCATTTATCAATCCTAGAGGAGTATAAGTCCCACCAACAGTCCAAGCGCCATTTGGCCAGCTTGCTGGTTGATTTAATACTTGAGCGTTAAGTGTATAACTTATAGCAGATGATATTATTAATAAAAATAAAGGCGTAATTTTTTTCATGGTTTTTAATATTTAGTTGGCTAATAAGAAGAACAGG
This sequence comes from Flavobacteriales bacterium, assembly GCA_050248475.1. GTDB lineage: Bacteria > Bacteroidota > Bacteroidia > Flavobacteriales_E > Vicingaceae > Vicingus. The sequence continues at coordinate 118,259 of JBFWSH010000002.1, read as the reverse complement.
CAGCCAAAATTCTTTAAAAAATTAATGAAAAATTATGATATAGAACAATTTTTTAACAATTATTCAACTGGTCGAATAATTATTTCGTTGTAAAAATTCTTTTTACACGTGGAGAAATGGTAGCCAAAATTTCATAAGGAATGGTTTGTAGCAGTTCCGAAATTTTTAAAATTGATTGTTTATCGTAAAAAACAAAAACCTCATCATCTTCTTTGCATAACACATCGGAAACATCAATCATTACCATATCCATACAAACAGAACCGATGGTTGGAGCAAGTTTTCCATTTACTTTCATTTGCCAGTTTCCGTTGCCTAATAGCCTACTCATGCCATCAGCATAACCAATAGGTATTGTTGCAATTTTGGTTTCTTTAACCGCCAATCCTTTTCTTCCATAACCAACAGTTTCGCTTTTTTGAATGGTTTTAACTTGAGCAATCTTAGCTTTTAAAATAGCAACATTCTTAATGTATTTATCATGTTCGGCATCAGCAATAAAACCGTATAGACCTATTCCTAAACGAACCATGTCATATTGTGCTTCGGGAAAACGTAATGTACCATTAGAATTTAGCAAGTGTTTTTCTATTTTGTAATCAAAACTTTTCTCAAATTCCTTAAACAGTTCATCAAACAATTTAATTTGATGATGAGTAAAATTATCGTGTTCTACTTGATCGGATGCTGCTAAATGTGAAAAAACGCTTTCAATTTTTATGCTTGGATGCTTTTTTAATTGACTGATTAATTCCAGAACTTCGTTAGGGTAAAAACCCAAACGATGCATACCTGTATCAAGTTTTATGTTTATTAAATACGATTTGAATTTTTTAGGATATTTATCTAGCGCTTTTATAAGTGCCTTTAATGAGTGAAATGAAAAAATTACTGGGCTCAATTTATACTCAATAATCAAATCAAAACTTTCCAACTCTGGTTTCATTACCATAATGGGTAAAGAAATTCCTGCTTTACGTAGTTCTACTCCTTCCAAAATATTGGCAACACCTAAATAATCTACTTTTTGTAATTCCATTATTTTAGAAACTCCTGTTGGTCCCAAACCATAACCATAAGCCTTAACCATTGCCATAATTTTGGTAGTGGGCTTCAACTTCGACCTAAAATAGTTCAAATTGGAAATCAAATTTTTAGTGTTGATTTCGAGAATGGTATCGTACTTTAATTTTTTTATGGTTTTTTAATTTGAGATTTATTAAAACAATGTCTACAAAGTGGTTCGTATGCCTCAGTTTCTCCTAAATGTACTAATTTTTCTTCATTGGAAATTCGATGTGAATGATGTGCTAATTCTCCGCACTTTACACAAATAGCATGAACCTTAGTTACATATTCTGAACAAGCCATTATTCCCGGCATTGGACCAAAAGGTTTGCCTTTAAAATCCATGTCCAGCCCAGCAACAATAACTCTTACTCCACTAGCAGCAAGTTGATTGCAAACATTTACCAACCCATCATCAAAAAATTGTGCTTCGTCAATTCCAACCACATCAACATTATTGGCTAACAAAATAATATTGGATGATGAAGGTACTGGTGTTGAATGAATTTCATTCGCATCGTGCGAAACCACTTTTTCATCGTCGTACCTGGTATCTATTTCGGGTTTAAAAATCTCTACGTTTTGTTTTGCAAATTGAGCACGTTTCATCCTACGAATCAACTCTTCGGTTTTTCCAGAAAACATAGAGCCGCAAATTACTTCAATCCAGCCTCTTTTTTGTGAAGGGTTTATGGTGTTTTCTAAAAACATACTTTAACGTTGGCTATTGTAATAATCAATTGCTGAATATTTTTCTATTAAATTAAACTTGTCGAAATTATGGAAATTGAACAATTACTCAAAGAAATAAATTAAGTATGTTGATATGTCGCATACATTTTATCAGTGTAACTATTCAATTTTATTCATACAAATCGTTTTCTTAATTTTAGATCTTTATAAATTAAAAAACAATGACATGAACAGTACAACAAATGCATTAAATTGGTTTGAAATACCCGCAACAGACCTTAAAAGAAGTAAAAAATTCTATGAAACCATTTTTGATATTGAAATGATTGAAATGGAGATGGATAGTGAAAAATTTGCCTTGTTCCCTTTCGAACCAGGTTCAGGTAAAGCTTCCGGAGCAATTGCCGAAGGTGAATATCACGTGCCAAGCGGACAAGGAACATTTGTATATCTCAATGCTAATCCAGCAATGGATAACGTTTTAGCAAAAGTTGAAAAAGCTGGTGGAAAAATAATTCAACCAAAATTTAGTATTGGTGATAATGGCTTCTGTGCTTATATTATGGACACGGAAGGCAGTGTCGTTGGTATACATTCGATGGGGTAACACTAAACTTTTTAAAGTTCTTCCCAACTAACTATGTCAAACTTGTTATTTTTAACTATAAATCACAATATTAAATTGTATAATTTTATTCGTTGTAAAAAACTCTTGTTAAGTTATGGAAATTGAACAATTACGCAAAGAAATTAATCAAATTTTAGCCAATATTACTGAGCACTCTGAGCGTTTTACTGGTAAAGAGTATTTGCCTTCTTTGGAAGTAAGTGTATTAATGTCTAAAATAAATAAACTTCAGGAGCTTGCTGCGATTCTAAAATATAAGATCCAACAAAAGGAAGAAGGACGAAGAGCTTCAAATAAAATGGAGAAAAAACTTGAAACTCCTGAACCAATTGTTAAGGAAATGATGGAAAAAGTTAAGGAAGTACCTGTTCAAGAAATCATTAAAAATACTCCCGAACTTATTATCGAGTCTAAAGCAATTATACCAGAAGAAACAATTGAAACAAAAACAATAAAGAAAAATACAAAATCGTCGGTAAGCGATAAATTTTTGCACACGCCGTTGCCTTCATTAAAAGATGCGTTTTCGTTAAACGACCGATATTTATTTGCCAACGAATTATTTAAAAAAGACATGGCATTATTTAATGATACAGTTAAATCTATCGACTCTTGTAATTCATTAATTGAAGCTCAAGAAATTTTAACTAAAACGAATGCTTCATTAAATTGGGATGCCGAAAACGAACGTGTAATTAGTTTTTATTTGTTGGTTGACCGAAGATTTTTATAAAAAATAATAGTTTGATTCGTAAATCAATTTTCTTTCTCCTTTTCGTCATTTTCACTCCAAGTGTTAATGCTCAAAACATTACTTACGCCAAACAAATTATCGACACGTTAACCTCTGCCGAATTTGATGGTAGAGGAGTTGTAAATGATGGTGAAAAAAGAGCCGCTCAGTATATTGAAAAGGAATTTGATAGGTTAAACCTACAACCTATTAAAGAAAAATTTATTCAACCATTCAATTACTCCATCAATACATTCCCAAACCTTACCACTGTTTTTATCGATAAAAACAAATTAACCCCCGGAGTTGATTTTTTGGTGATGCCAAAATCGTGTAAAATGGAAGGAAATTTTAATTTGATTTGGTACAACAAAGCAAATATCCCCACAAAAAAACAACTAAAAAAATTGACCAACGAACGCTTTTTTGAAAACAAATTTTTGGTAATCGACGATATAGATATTACAGGAAAAGAAACTGAATTTGAGTTGCTAAAATCAAACAGTATTGGTGCTTCGGGAATTGTTTTATTAGAAAACGAAAAATTAACGCACAGCTTATCTACTAAGCTCGACGATTATGTATCGCTAAAAATAATGCGTAAGTCCTTAAAAAAACAAGCTAAAATTTTATCCATTCATCTCGACCAACAGTTTTTACCCAACTATCAATCGCAAAATGTAATCGGAAAAGTTGTTGGTTCTAAATACCCCGATTCTGTTGTAGTTTTTTCTGCACATTACGACCACCTTGGTAGAATGGGAAAAGGCGTTTATTTTCCTGGAGCAAATGACAATGCCAGCGGAGTTGCCATGTTATTAAACTTAGCTGAACATTACAGTAAAAATCAACCGGAAAAAACCATCGTATTTATGGCTTTTGGTGCTGAAGAATCGGGTATTATTGGTTCAAAGTTTTATACCGAAAACCCATTGTTTCCACTCAATCAAATCAATTTTTTAATCAATTTGGATTTACTTGGAACGGGTGATGATGGTATTCAAGTAGTAAATGGTTCTGTTTATCAATCACATTTCGACAAATTGGTAGCCATTAACCAACAAAAAAATTATTTAAAAGAAATAAAAATTCGTGGTAAAGCAGCTAACAGTGACCATTATTGGTTCTCCGAAAAAGGCGTTCCAGCTGTATTTATTTATACCTTGGGTGGTATTAAAGCTTATCACGATATTGATGATAAAGCTGCTACTTTGCCACTCACCGAATTTGAAGATTGTTTCAGGTTAATTACAGATTTTGTTAATGATTTGTAGTTAACTTTACACCATAAAAACCACTATTATGAGTAAAACAAAAACAGCAGAATCAACTAAAGCAATAATGACAGAAATAGTGTTGCCAAACGACACCAACACGTTAAACAATTTAATGGGTGGACGTTTGTTGCATTGGATGGATATTGCTTCGGCAATTTCGGCACATCGTTGTTGCAACCGTGTGGTGGTTACCGCATCGGTAAACAATGTTTCGTTTTCTCACCCTATCCGTTTAGGCGATATTGTAACACTTGAAGCTAAGGTTTCTCGTACATTTAACTCCTCCATGGAGGTGTTTATTGATGTTTTTGTAGAAGACCACCGAACTGGTGTTAGAAAACAATGCAACAATGCCATTTATACCTTTGTAGCAGTTGATCAAATTGGTAACCCTATAGGTGTGCCAGAAGTAATTGCTGAAACCGAAGAAGAGAAAAAAAGATACGATGGAGCTTTACGCCGAAGACAATTGAGCTTGATTTTAGCTGGTAAAATGGACCCAAAGGAAGCAACTGAATTAAAAAAATTGTTTGTTTAAGATCATGAAAAAAGTTATCTATTTCATTTTTGTTATATTAATTTTTATCACATATTCCTGTAATGATAATAGGAATGGCAAAATAGACCTAAATATTTCTGAGCCAGATACCTCTTTGATTGTTCAAAAAAAAAATAGTAGTAAAAATTTACTTACCGATTTTATTCCTTTATTCGATGATGGTGATATTAATGTTGTTGTAGAAATTCCGTCTGGAACAGTTGATAAGTGGGAAGTTGATAAAACTGATGGGCAAATAAAATGGGAAATGGTTGATAACAAACCTCGGGTTGTGGATTATATTGGTTACCCTGGAAATTATGGCATGATACCCCAAACTATCCTTCCAAAAGAACTAGGAGGAGATGGCGACCCATTAGATGTTTTGGTTATAGGTTCTCCTGTTCAAAGAGGCACTGTAATAAAATGTAAACTCATTGGAGTGCTTTATTTGTTGGACAGGGGGGAACAAGATGATAAATTGATTGCTGTTCAATCAGGAAGTTCCCTATATCACATTAATTCGTTAGAGGAATTAGATAAAAACTATATTGGGATTTCAACTATTATACAAACTTGGTTTACAAATTACAAAGGTCCAAACAAAATGAAATCGAAAGGATTTGATAATACCAATAAAGCATTGGAAATTTTACACTCAGCAATAAACGAATATAAATTAAAAGCAATACCGTCTAAATAATATAACAATGGCTTTCGACCAATATTTAGTGGAAAGAGTACAGCAAGCATTTCAAGCTAAAAACATTCCGTTTCACGTAAAAAAAATGATGGGTGGAATGATTTTTATGGTCGACGAAAAAATGTGTGTGGGTGTTGATGTCGATAAAAAAACAAACGAAGACCGTTTAATGGTTAGACTTGGCAAAGCTGAATACGAACCTGCATTAACCCAAAAAGGCTGTAGGGAAATGACTTTTACAGGTAAACCCATGAAAGGATTTGTATTTGTTTATCCTGAAGGTTTTGATACCGATGAAGACTTACTGTTTTGGATAGAAAAGGCTGTCACTTTTAATAAAATAGCCAAAAGTTTAAAAAAATAATGGATAGAATATGAACGTAAATCTAACCAGCATTGCAACCGTAAAAAACTCCCGAACAACTCCCATTGATGACAACTGGTCAGCAATAATTTCAGAAATAGAATTAGCCGAACACATCCCTACCGAAGCTTTTGATAATATTGAGGATTTTTCTCACCTCGAAATTATTTTTTACTTTGATAAAGTTGACACTAGCGATATTGTTTTTTCGGGACATCCAAGAGGCAACGTAAACTACCCGAAAACAGGCATTTTAGCTCAGCGCAAAAAAGATCGTCCCAACACTATTGGTTTGTGCACTGTTGAATTACTTGAACACAAAGGCAGAACAATAAAAGTAAAAAACCTAGATGCCATTAATGGTACACCCATTTTAGACATTAAACCCGTTTTTATTGAATTTCAGCCAAAAGGAACGATAAAACAACCTGCTTGGGTTACCGATTTAATGAAAAACTATTGGAGCTAACTATCTACTTTTTAGTTATATTTGGGTAACCCAAATTCTAAAAACATGGCTACAGTTACTTCAACCGACAAGAAAAAATTTTCTCAAAAATTATTGGAATGCCAAAAGAAAGGCTTGTTGCAATACGGAAAGTATTTAAACGACCAACTAAAAGCCTCGGCAAATAAAGAATTGAAAAAACAGTACCACAGCTACATTGAAGACCAAATTGCGTTAAACGATAAAAGAATTGCTGCCATTGATGTTAAGCTAAAATAAAAAAACCATGAAAAATAAAATTCTATTTGTAATCAGCCTCTTGTTTGGACTGATGTTTATTAATGCCGGTTTAAATAAATTTTTGAACTATATTCCTACACCAGAAGACATGCCTGAAAACCTGATGAAAGTAATGGCTGCTTTTATGGAAATAAGTTGGCTAATGCCTCTTGTTGCCGTTGCGGAAATTGTAGGAGGAATGCTTTTTATTTTACCTAAATTTAGAGCACTTGGTGCTATAATTATTTTTCCCATTATGATTGGGATATTGTTGTTCCACATTGTAACAGCTCCTTCGGGTTTACCAATGGCATTGATATTATTAGCCATAAATCTTTGGGTAATTATCGAAAACCGAGAGAAATACTTACACCTGATAAAATAATTATGGAATTAACAAAAATAACGGTGCAAACCCATATAAATGTACTTTGCTTTAGGTGTTGGCGCATACATACCAATGGCGTATTTGGCTGGTAAATTTGCCATAAGAAAAGGATAAATAGCGTTAGTTTGAAATTAGATATAATTTACTATTATCATACATATACGGCCAATATTGAGTAGATATGTATGGTTTTTTCATACATATAATAAGTTACCTGCAAGGCTGAGAAGACACGAACTAAATAACTAGAACATTCATTATGAAATATCAATCTTACGACTTAGGACAATTGAAAGGTGGAGAAATTGTTGAAGTAACATTAAAAGGAAATGCGGCTAATGTTAAACTTATGAATAGTTCTAACTTTTCTAGCTATAAATCAGGCAGAAGACACACTTACTATGGTGGACACGTTACTCGTTCACCACATAATATTCCTGTTCCAAGTTCGGGAAGGTGGTATGTAACAGTTGATTTAGGTGGATATGCAGGCAGTGTAAGCTCTTCTGTTAGAGTGTTGCCAGGTCGTTTGCCTCAAGCTAGACAACCAAGTCTTTCAACAGTTCCATCTTTAGTTCAGGACAGAGAAATTCCAACAGGCTTCGGAGAAGAACCAATTATTAGAAAATATGATGTATTTATTTCGCACGCTTCGGAAGACAAAAATGAAGTCGTTCGACCTTTAGCACTTGCTCTTCAAGAGAAACAATTAAAAGTTTGGTATGACGAATTTGAGCTTAAAATTGGAGATAGTTTAAGACAGAAAATTGATAAAGGTCTTGCAAATAGCAGATTTGGAATAGTAGTACTTTCCAAAAATTTTATCCGAAAAGGCTGGACAAACTATGAACTTGACGGCATTATTACAAAATCAATAAGTGGGCAACAAGTGGTATTACCAATATGGCACGACATAACAAAACAAGAAGTAATCGACTACAGTCCTTCTCTTGCTGACAAAGTTGCTCGAAATACAGCAGTTTATACAATTGAAGAAATTGCGGATGAAATCGCAGAAGTAATTAATGACAATTAGAATTAATGGACAACACCGAAATAACATTTAACATTATTAACTCTATTGGTGCTTTAGCAACCTTTGGTGCATTTCTTATGCTGTTCTTCAAGGATAAGGACAAACAAAAACAAATTGATAAACTTGCTTCAATTGCTACAATCCTAGATGCTCAAAATGATAGTTTAAAAAAACAGAATGAACTTATTGCCCAACAAGTAGACATCTTTAGAAATACATCAATTCTTAAACAGCAAGATGGAGCATCAATGGCTAAGCTTCAAGAAATAGAAGAGAAGAAATTAAAATTAAGTGTTGCACCTGTTTTGTGGCTCAATGGTGCAGGGACAAGGCATACAGGAGAGTTACAAATTGACCTAAACAACAAAGGCGAAAGAGCAATTTTAGATGACTTTGTTTTGATATCAGGAGAAATTACTCTTCATAGCAAGTCCGTCCCATATGACCTTGAAAAGGGAGAAAGGAGATATTTATTTGCAAGAGCGGTCGGAAGTAAACCAATTAGTGAATGTGAATATGAAATTGAAGTACTCTATCACGACAGCCTGAATAATAAATTTAGTATGATATTGACAGGGAAGGGAGCACGTGTAAAAATAAAATCGAACAATGAAATTGAATAAGACAGAACAAAGCCCAGCAGGTAACAGCATCTACCCAAAAGTGGCGGTTCAGTGGTTAAATCAAGCTTTCTGCTCCTATCAAAGTTTGTGCCTGGTTGACTCCGAAATCGCCACCTTCGGGTAGCTGCAAACCGTTATAGAAAAATAAAACCATGAACCCAAAAGTTGATGAATTTTTAAGTAAAACCAAAAAGTGGCAAAAAGAGTTAGCACTCCTACGAGTCATTATTTTAGAATGTGGGTTGGATGAGGATTTTAAATGGAAGCACCCTTGTTATACCTTTAAAGGAAATAACATTGTTTTAATCCACGGTTTTAAAGACTACTGTGCATTGCTGTTTATGAAAGGAGCATTGCTAAAAGACTCCGAGAATATGCTAATTCAACAAACGGAAAATGTCCAATCAGGTCGGCAAATTCGGTTTACCAATGCTCAACAAATAATGGAACTAAAACCCATTTTAAAAGCGTACATTTTTGAAGCCATTGAAGTTGAAAAGTTGGGTTTAAAAGTGGATTTTAAAAAGAGTACCAACCTTACTTATCCTGAAGAATTGCAAAAGAAATTGGATGAAGACAAGGCTTTTAAAACTGCTTTTGAGGCATTAACCCCAGGTAGACAAAGAGCCTATAACCTTTATTTTTCTGCTCCAAAACAATCTGCCACTCGTGTAACGCGAATAGAGAAATACACACAACAAATTCTTGATGGTTTTGGGTTTAACGATTGCACCTGTGGGTTCACTAAAAAGAAACCAAACTGCGATGGTTCGCATAAGCACATTGAAGGGTTTAAAAAACCTTAATTATTTCTAGCTACCAAAAACCACGTATTTAACAAATTTTCTTTGTTGTACTGCATACGTTTTTTGGTCTCCCAATTAATTACATCAGCACCCGAAGCAACAGCAATGGCTTGTCCTGCGGCGGTATCCCACTCCATGGTTGGAGCAAAACGAGGATAACTATCAGCGCTACCTTCGGCAACCATACAAAGCTTTAACGAGCTACCTTTCGAAAGCATATCTACTTCTGCATGTATGGTTTTTTGCTCGTTCATATAAGCTTCCGTTTCTGGACTCATGTGCGAACGACTACCAACCACTATAAAGTTTTTTCTATCTTGTTTTAATGGAAGTTTGTTTGATTTTGCGATAAGAGTACTGAGTGATGGGTGTTGAGTGGTGGGATTAGAGTTGCACTTAAACGCTCCAATAGCCAAATCAGAAAAATACAATTCTTCGGTTACAGGCACATAAATTACTCCCATGGTAGCCTCTCCATTTTCTATCAAGGCAATGTTTACTGTAAACTCACCGTTGCGTTTTACAAATTCTCTAGTACCATCTAAAGGATCAACCATCCAAAACTGATTCCACGTTTTTCTGGTTTCGTAAGCGGTTTGCTTCCCTTCTTCACTCAACACAGGCAAAGCAGTTTTCTCTAATAATTTTGCAATAGCCAAGTGCGCATTTTTATCTGCCAAAGTCAACGGGGTTTTGTCTTCTTTGTGCTCCACAGCAAACTCCGATTCATAAATGGCAAGAATTTCCTCTCCACCTTTTAAAGCTGCATTGATTGCAGTCATCAATAATTCTTCTCTTGTCATTTTTTATTTTCTTCTTTAATATCCACTTCCCGATGCCCCAATTTTTTCAATCGGGTGCCAAGTTGTTTTCATTTCTACAAAATCCTCCATGTAATATGGATTGTTGTGTGCTTCATCATAAACCGCTGTAAAATCTCTTACCACCACTCGTTTTAAATTATCAACCGCTAGTTTTTTGATTTCCAACGATTCTTTTTTATCACCACCGGTGTAAAGTAGTGCATTTACATCCATGTGCGATGCCATGTGCGAACGCAACTCTTTTCTTGTTCCAGTTAAAATATTAATTACACCACCTGGCACATCAGAAGAATTGATAACCTCAGCAAAAGTTATTGCACACAATGGTTTGTTTTCAGAAGCCAACACCACACAGGTGTTACCCGATGCAATTACAGGAATAATACTTGAAACTATCCCAATTAAGCTAGTGTCTTCAGGAGCTAGAATTGAAACCACACCAGTAGGTTCTGGTACAGTAAAGTTAAAATGAGAAGTTGCCACGGGATTAACGGCGCTAAACATTTGCATATACTTATCGCACCACCCGGCATAATAAATAATTCTATCAATAGAACTATTTACTTCTTTTTCGGCAGCAGCTTTGGTTGAGCCTTGTTTCATTAATTCATCAACAAACTGTGCTTTTCTGCCTTCCAGCATTTCGGCAATTCTGTATAAAACCTGACTTCTGTTATAAGCTGTAGCGCCCGACCATCCATCAAAAGCAGCACGAGCGGCAACTACTGCGTTTCTAAAATCTTTTCGCGACGACAAACAAATATTACCTAGTGGTGTTGAACCATTTTTAGGTGTGTAAAACCTCCCCGATTCTGTTCTTGGAAATTTACCACCGATATATATTTTATAAGTCTTCAATATCTCAATTCTATTATTCATGTTATTTTATTTTTCCATTTTAAACGCAAAGAGTATAAAGATTTCGCTAAGGTCGCAGAGTTTAATTTTTTATAACCCATTTACAACTCTTTTTATTCCGTCTTTTAACCGATAGACATTAAAATTCATCAGCAACCCTAATTTACACCCAGATACTTTCAAATAGGTAAGAATCTGAGCCAAATGAACATCATTTAATTCTTCAACAGCTTTCAGTTCAACTATAACTTTATCTTCAACAAGTAAATCTATTCGATATCCAGCTTCAATATTTACACCTTTATAAACCAACGGAAGAGCTTTTTGCTTCTCTACTTTAAATCCATTACTCTTCAATTCGTGATACAAACATTCTTCATAAGCAGACTCTAAAAGTCCTGGCCCAAGTTGAGTATGAATCTCAATTCCCATTCCTATTATTATGCTTGAAAGTTCGTTTTCAGTCATCTTTTAACTCTTTTAACAGCAGAGAACGCTAAGTTTTATATCTTCTTTTCTTTGCGAATTATCTTTGCATTCTTTGCGGTTAATTTTCTTATTAAAACTTCAAGTACGGTTTCAATCCATGTAATCCACCTTCTCTACCAAAACCACTTTCTTTGTAGCCCCCAAATGGAGATGTTGGGTCAAATTTATTATAGGTATTCCCCCAAATAATACCCGCTTTTAATTGCGACGAAAGATTAAATAGTTTTGAGCCTTTATCGGTCCAAACCCCTGCCGACAAACCAAAAGGAGTGTTATTTGCTTTTTCTATTACTTCGCTAACTGTTCTAAACGTCTGAATAGCTAAAACAGGTCCGAAAATTTCTTCTTGAACAATACGATTTGATTGAGAAACATTGGTAAATAAAGTTGGTTTACACCAAAATCCTTTTTTTGGAACTGAACAGTTGGTTTGATACATTTCGCCACCTTCCTTTGCTCCAATTTTTAAATAATTGTTGATGGTAGTTAATTGTTCTTTAGAGTTGATTGCACCAATATCTGTGTTTTTATCTAATGGATTTCCAACAATCAGATTATCCATTCGGTCTTTCAATTTTCGTAAAACAATATCATAGACTGATTCTTCCACAAACAAACGAGAACCCGCACAACAAACGTGACCTTGATTAAAATAAATACCGTTGATAATTCCTTCTACCGCTTGGTCTAAAGCAGCATCTTCAAAAATAATGTTTGCTGCTTTACCGCCTAATTCCAATGTTACTTTTTTGTTTGTACCAGCCACAGCATTTTGGATAATTTTTCCAACACCCGTTGAACCAGTAAATGCAATTTTATCTACATCATTATGATTTACAATAGCAGCACCAGTTTCTCCGGCACCAGTAATAATATTCACCACTCCATCAGGCAAACCTGCTTCTTGGATAATTTCAGCCAATTTTAACGCAGTTAATGGTGTTGTTTCTGCAGGTTTTAACACCACTGTATTTCCTGTTGCCAAAGCTGGAGCAATTTTCCAAGCTGCCATTAGTAAAGGGAAATTCCATGGAGTAATTTGTCCTGCAACTCCTAACGATTGAGGCTTTCTATTTGGAAAAGCATAATCTAATTTATCCGCCCAACCCGCGTAGTAAAAAAAGTGAGCTGCTGCCAACGGTACATCAACGTCTCGCGATTCTCTGATCGGTTTCCCACCATCCATCGATTCAATAACCGCAAATTCTCTTGCTTTTTCTTGAATTAACCGAGCAATACGATAAATGTATTTACCTCTTTCGCTTGCAGACATTTTACTCCAAACATCGGTATAAGCTTTTCTTGCTGCTTTAACTGCTTTATCCACGTCCTTTTCGTTAGCTTCGGCAATCATGGCAATTTTTTCTTCTGTTGCAGGGTTTATGGTTGGAAAATACTTACCCGAGCTCGGTTTTACCCACTTTCCGCCAATAAACAAATCGTATTGTTCGTTTAGCTGAATGTGACTGGTGCTTTCTGGTGCAGGAGCTAAATCCCACCCTGTATCAAAATTAATTTTTATCGTTTTTTTTGTCATTTCTTAATCTTTTGAAAAATAATCTTTCGATTGATAAACACCCGTTTGTTGTTTTACAATCTGCATTAACAAGTCATTGGCAAGACTACTTGCACCAAACCTAAACCATTGGTTTGTTAACCAATCCTTACCCAATGTTTCTTTAACCAACATCAAGTATTGTAAAGCCAATTTAGCATTAGAAATACCCCCTGCAGGCTTCATTCCAACTTGTATTCCTGTTTTGTAATAGTGATCTTTTATTGCCTCCAACATTACCAACGTAACTGGCAAAGTAGCTGCTGGACTAATTTTCCCTGTTGATGTTTTTATAAAATCTGCCCCAGCCTCAATGGCAATATCACTCGCTTTTCTTACTTTATCAAATGAGCCTAATTCACCTGTTTCTAGAATTACTTTTAGTCGAGAGTTACCACAAGCCTCTTTTATAGCAGCAATTTCATCAAACACAAAGTTATAATCGCCTTCATGAAATTTACCTCGGCTTATTACCATATCCACCTCTTCGGCTCCGTTATCAATAGCTATTTTGGTATCTAACAATTTTATATCTAAACTCGATTGCCCGCTAGGAAAAGCCGTAGCTACCGATGCCACATTTATTCCTGAACCCTTTAAACATTGTTTAGCTGTTTTTACAAAATTTGGATAAACACACACTGCTGCAACAGTTGGTAATCCAAGATATGAATCGTGTAAATGCTGTGCTTTGTTACACAATTGTTGCACTTTTCGAACTGTATCAGCACCTTCCAACGTGGTTAAATCAACCATGTTCAATGCCATTTTTAATCCCTGTAATTTTGATTCGTCTTTAATGCTTCGGCTGGTTATTCGATCAATTCTGTCAATTATTCCAACCTGATCTACGGTTGGGGAAGTATTGTTTGAATATTTTAATGTTGATTTTACCATTTTTATCAATTGAAGTTCAAATTTAAGGAAAACTAAAGGGTTTTTGTTAAATTTAATTATCGACAAAAAAATTAATTTTTCTATAAGTAAAAGGCTAATTTTGTGGTACACATGAGCAAAATTCCAGAACATATCCATCCTGTTTTCGATTCAATTTTAGGACGAAAAGACAAACAAACATTATTGAAACAACAGTCGGTAGTTATTTGGTTTACCGGGCTCTCAGGTTCAGGCAAAACAACTATTGCCATTGCGTTGGAGCAAGAATTAAACAAACGGGGTATTTTAACTCAAGTGTTAGATGGCGACAATATCAGGGCAGGAATAAACAACAACTTGGGTTTTAGCGAAGAAGACCGAAAAGAAAACATTCGCAGAATTGCTGAAGTAACCAAATTATTTTTAAACTGCGGCATTGTTACCATTAACTGTTTTGTAAGTCCCACTAACGAAATTAGAGAGCAAGCCAAAACTATTATTGGCAAAAACGATTTTTTAGAAATCTTTATCAATACTCCTCTAGAAATTTGTGAGCAACGCGATGTAAAAGGCTTGTACAAAAAAGCCAGAGCTGGCGAAATAAAAGATTTTACGGGAATAAGCTCTCCATTTGAAGTACCAACAGACCCGTTTTTAGATGTTAAAACTGCTAACAGAACAGTTGAAGAATCGGTTAAGGAAATTTTGGACAAGGTTTTACCAAAAATTCAATCTGAGTAATGTATAGAAGGTTTTTTCTTCTGTTATTTTTTTGTTTATTTTCGTTTATCTTAAGGGCTAATTTAGTTAAGTTCATTCAACCACAAGATTCGGTTGTAGTGGATAGTTTTCAAGTAAGCTCAGAATTACCCAAACGAAAACATGTGCGTGCAAAAGCTATTGTTTTTACCATTTTAACCGGTCCATTGGGAGGTCATCGGGTATATTTAGGAACACGCCCGGGGGCACCTATTATTTATGCGGTAACTCTAGGTGGATTTGGGATTTTACCCTTGGTAGATTTGGCGCATTTAATCTTTAAAAAAGACATCTCGCAATTTGAGCAAAATCAAAAAATTATCATGTGGGGTGGGGAGGGGAAGTAATGTTAAGTTTAGAAACTCTAATTTTGTGGTTAAATGATAAAAATAGGTGATATAGAATTGAGTGATTTCCCGTTGCTTTTAGCACCAATGGAAGATGTTAGCGACCCTCCGTTTCGAGCGTTATGCAAAAAACACGGTGCTGATTTGATGTACACCGAATTTATTTCGTCGGAAGGGTTGATAAGAGATGCTGCTAAAAGTTTAAAAAAGCTTGATATTTTTGAATACGAGCGCCCAATAGGCATTCAAATTTTTGGTGGCGACATTGAATCGATGAAACAAGCCACAGAAATTACTGCTGCTGCAAAACCTGATATTATTGATATTAACTACGGATGTCCGGTAAAAAAAGTAGTTTGCAAAGGTGCAGGTTCAGGTATTTTACAGGATATTCCAAAAATGATACGATTAACTGCCGAAATTGTTAAATCTACCAATTTGCCGGTTACTGTTAAAACCCGTTTAGGTTGGGATGAAAACAGTAAACACATTGTTGAAGTTGCTGAACGTTTGCAAGATGTGGGGATAAAAGCCATCTCAATACACGGAAGAACCCGTAAACAAATGTATAAAGGTGAAGCAGACTGGAGTTTAATTGCTGACGTGAAAAACAACCCACGAATGCAAATTCCTGTTTTTGGCAATGGTGACATAACCACTCCTGAAAAAGCAAAAAATTATAAAGAACGATTTGGGGTTGATGGAATTATGATTGGTAGAGCCAGCATCGGTTACCCCTGGATATTTAATGAGATAAAACACTTTTTAAATACTGGTGAACACTTAGCAAAACCATCTTTATTAGAACGATTTGATGCCGTAAAACAACACTTGAATATGGCGGTTGAATGGAAGGGAGAAAAGCTTGGTTTACTTGAAATGCGATCACATTATAGCAATTACTTTAAGGGGATACCCGATTTTAAAGAATACCGCACTCAATTAGTTACTAGAAATAGCTTGGAAGAAATAGACGAAGTATTTCTTGCTATCGAACAAAAATTTCTATCTGAAATTTAGCAGAATTTTACTTTCCTTTATTCGCCTTTTTAATGTAAAGTTCTAACGCTTTAGTCATTGATGGCGATTCAGGTTGTGGCGCGGAAATATCTACTCTTAACCCAGCTTGTTGTGCAGCACTAGCCGTAGTAGGGCCAAAAACTGCAATACGTGTATTTTCTTGTTTAAAATCAGGAAAATTTTGAAACAACGATTTTATTCCTCCTGGACTAAAAAAAGTCAATATGTCGTATTTAATATCACTTAAATCAGACAAATCGCTACAAACAGTTCTATACAACGTGGCAATAGAATATTTAATATTACTCTCATCCAACAATTCAGGAATATTTTTACTAAGTATGTCAGCACTGGGTAATAAAAAATTACCCTCTTTATGTTTTTTTATAACGGTAATTAAATCAGCAAAGGTTTGTTGTCCAAAAAAGATTTTACGCTTACGATAAACAATATATTTTTGAAGATATAGTGCTGTAGATTCAGAAATACAAAAATATTTTATCTCTTCAGAAATTTTGAACCTCATTTCTTCCGCAATTCTAAAATAATGGTCAACAGCATTTCTGCTGGTAAAAATTACTGAATCAAAATCAGCAAGATTAATTTTTTGCAAACGAAATTCTTTAGCGGGAACACCTTCAACATGAATAAATGGTCTAAAGTCAACTTTAACTTTACATTGTTCTGCTAAATCAAAATACGGTGATTTTTCTGTTTCTGGTTTTGGTTGAGAAACTAAAATACTTTTCACTTTCAACATCTTCCTAACTTTTTGTTTATTAGTCGAATCAGCAATTTTATAGGATAAAAAACTTTCCTAAAACGACCAATGGTAAAATTTCGAGCGTGCAAATGTACAAAATAATATATAATATAGAAAGATTGTTAGAAATTCCAATAGCAAAAAATCGTATAAATCTGATTAGAAGAATTAAACAGATTAATGGTAGAATTACATAAATCATAATGGCTTGACTCTGAAAATCGGAAAAATAAATTAATGCCATAGAGGGCAACAATAGTATACCTAACACATAATTATACAACAACACATTATAAGAGTAATAAGGAATCATGGGTGTTTGTGAAAACATAAAAGCAAGGATAGAATTTGCTCCAAATTTTACCAAATATGCTAAAGCAACACCAAGCATAATTATTGGAAACAAGAATGGATTATAACTAGTAGGATTTATTAAAGATGATACAAAATAGAAAAAAAGTGAAATAGTAAATACATAAACAAAGAATAGCATCAGGTTTACACGATGAAAAAATACTTTTTCTTCTCGCACCACCTCATGAGCAGAATAGGTAGAGAAAAGTGATTTGTATATTTGAGTAAAACGTTTTGCTCCAAATGCTTTTGTAAACCCTAACAACAACAAAGCTGATGTTAAAACAATTGATGGCCAAAAAGTACTTGTGGTTTTTTTTACAGTAGGCTCAAAATCAATCCTAGTTTCTTCAATAGTTTTTTGCTTTTTTGCTACAATTGCTTTTCTTATGGGTATTGCATTTGTGTTACCTAACCGAAAAGCATTTGTATCAGCAACAACACTATCCTGAACCAAGGTGTCTGATGGAATGGTTTGTGCGATAGAGACTGGTACTACCACAACGGCCTTAGGTGTTTCTTTTTTTTTTACCACTAACCCAGAACTATCTTCAACCTTCATTAGCTCTAAAAAAGGTTTGTTGCTATCCTTTTTAGAGACATTAACAGAGTCATTTTGTTGAGATATATTGTAAAACCCACGCATCTCTGCAAAAATAGTTTATTTGCAGGGTAAAGTAGAAAAATAACAAATTATATTTTTACAAAATATTGTGTTTCAATGCCTTTTGAATTGCCTCTATTTTATTATGTACTTGTAATTTTTTATAAATGTTTTCGATATGCTTACGAACTGTAGAAGGACTGATAATTAAATTGTCAGCAATGTTTTGATAGTTCAATCCTTTTGAAAGCTGTTCTAAAATTTCAATCTCTCTCTTACTCAATGCTATTTCTTCTTGCTGTATTTTGTCGGTTGTTATTCGCTCTGGAAAACGCAAAAGATTAAGGGTCTTTAAAGCAATGGAAGGAGTCATAGCTGCCCCTCCATCAACAACTTGCAGAATACTTTGGTGTAATTGCTCTGGATTGGTTTCTTTTAATAAATAACCATCAGCTCCAGCTTTAATGGCGTTAAAAATGTTATCATCATCGTCCATTACCGTTAACATTACCACCTTTATGTGTGGATACTTATTTTTAACCATTTCAGTTGCTGTAATACCGTCCATTTCTGGCATTTGTATATCCATTAATATTACATCAACCACATGATCAGCCTCTAATTTTCCAATCAGCTCTGCACCATTAGCTCCTCTAAACTTAAATTTTAAATCATCAAAAAATGAAATTCGTTCTTGAATTGACTGGGCTAAAAATGCATTATCTTCGGCAAGGGCTATTTTAATTGGCATAATTAATTTTTAATCAAAAGTACGCTTGAACAGGAACTAAAACTATACGGCATTTAGCGTATCTTTTCTTAAAATTACACTAATTTTTGTACCTATTTCAGGTTTTGAATCAATACTAATGATCGTATTGATTTTATCAGCTCTATTTTTCATATTATGAAGCCCATTGCCCGTTCCAATTTTATCAATTTCAAATCCAATTCCATTATCAACCACTTCCAAAATAATTTCAGTATTAGTTTCTGTAATTTTTAAAGTAATATTTGATGCAATTGAATATTTCATAGCATTATTGACTGCCTCTTGAACTATTCGATACAAATTAACCCCTTGAACCGCATTTAGTGAGTAGTTATTTGTCAGTAGATTTTCAAAATTAAAGATGATTTTTTCTTGAGCTGATTTAGCCTGTTCAATATAGTTGTACAAACGCGATTTTAAATCATCAAAAGTAATATCATCTTTATTTAGCGCCCAAATGGTATCACGCAATTCAGCAATGGTTATTCTAGTAAAGGTCGAAATATCTACTAACTTAGTATTTAACTTTTCATCAGTATTTTTAAATAAATACTTCATATTATCAACCGATGAAATGATAAATGTTAATTGAGACCCAATATTATCATGTAAATCACGAGAAATCCTTAATCTCTCTTCTTGCAATTCGTTTTGAATTTTAATTTTGGCTAACTGGTCTTTTAATCTATTCTCTTCAATTAATTTCTGTTGTCTTAGTTTTTGTTGTTTATAAATAAAAAATCCAGCAACCATAACCAACAATAATACAGCAACAAGAATAACCAACTGGTTTGTTCTTACTTTATTTTTTAATTCTTGCTCTGTTAATTTTACTTTTTGCTCAATGATTTGTTTTTCTTTTTTTTCGGTATCGAACTGAATTTCTAATTCTGCAATCGCTTTATTTGTCCTCTCATTTAACAATGAATCTTTAAGTCCCTGTTGTATTTTTAAATAACTAATCGCCTCACTTGTATTTCCTAATTTTTCATGACAAACGGATAAAAATTCAGCAGCATATTGTGCTAAATGTATGTAGTTATTTTCTATAGCCATTTTATAGCAATCGAAAAACCAACTAGCTGCTTCTTTATAATTGTTTTGGGCATAATAAAAATCAGCATACAAGACCAAACATTCAGCCACTCCATAGGTATCGTTTCTTTTTTTACGAATGGCATATGATTCATCCAGATATTTTTTTGATGTTACGAAGTCTTTTTTTATAAGATAAGCTCCTGATAAATGACCTAATGCGAAAGGTATACCTATGCTGTCATTTTGATTGATTTTTAACCCAAGCGCTTTATTATAATAGAATATAGCACTGTCGACATTTCCAGAAACTTCCTGAACAATTCCATAATTATCATAGGTTGAATTTAACGCTTCGTAATCTTTAGCTTCCTCTAACTGTCGTATTCCTTTTTGCATATACATCTTAGCCTTTTCAATATCTCTTCCGTACATTGAAAAACCAAGGCCACCATAAGTAGATCCTGCTTTAGATTTTTTTCCTAATCTTTCATATATTTTAATGGCTTTTATATTATAACCTATTCGCTTGTCATAATTGCCTAAAAATCCATAAACGAGGGCTAATTGATTGTATATGTCTGCTTCAAACTCTTGATGATTCAGATTTTTTGCTTTTTCTAATGCATTAAGATATATGATTTCAGCCTTTGTGGTATTTGCAACAACTTTGTCATAAGGCAAATTCAAAACCTCTTTTATATGTTCTTCTTCTGGTAAATTTTTGACTAGTTGTTCAATACTATCAAGATAATTGACTTGTCCTACTAATAAACCTTTTACAATAAAAATGAAACAGAAGATGAAACAGCTTCTTACCATCTAAAAATTATTGAGCAGCTTTAAATTGGCTTAAAAAACGGGCATCTCCTTCAGAAAACAAACGCAAATCGTTTATTTTATATTTAAGCATAGCAATACGTTCAACACCCATACCAAATGCAAATCCTGAATATTTTTTGCTGTCGATTCCACAATTTTCTAACACATTGGGGTCAATCATTCCACAACCCAATATTTCTAAATAACCCGAATATTTACAAACATTACACCCTTTACTGTTACAAACCGAGCATGAAACATCTACTTCTGCACTTGGTTCTGTAAATGGAAAATATGATGGCCGCAAACGAATTTCAGTTTGCTCACCAAACATTTCTTTTGCAAAATATAATAGGGTTTGTTTTAAGTCGGCAAATGAAACATTTTCAGCAATATAAAGCCCTTCTACTTGGTGAAAAAAGCAATGAGCACGAGCAGAAATAGCTTCATTACGATAAACCCTACCTGGAGAAAGCGTACGAATTGGTGGTTTAGTATTTTCCATAATTCGAACTTGCACCGATGAAGTATGAGTTCTTAACGCCATTTCACTATTTTCTGAATCAACAAAGAAAGTATCTTGCATATCTCTTGCCGGGTGTTCTGGAGGAAAGTTTAATGCCGAAAAGTTATGCCAATCATCTTCAATTTCTGGCCCTTCAGAAACAGTAAATCCAATTCGTGAAAAAATTTCAATGATTTCATTTTTTACTAATGAGATGGGGTGTCTGCTTCCTACTGTATTTGGAAATCCTGGCCTAGTTAAATCGATATTTTCAGTAACTGTTGTACTATTTTCCAATAAAGTCCTAAACTCATCAATTTTAAGCTGTGCCTGTTCTTTGACTTGATTAATTAATTGACCCACTTCTCTCTTTTCCTCATTTGCAACATTTTTAAAATCTGCAAACAAATCTTTTAACAACCCTTTACTCCCTAATATTTTTATTCTGAACTGCTCAACCTGATCTAAAGATTGAGCCGAAAAAATCTCTACCTCTTTAAGTATTTCATCAATTTTATCTTTCATTGTTGTGGATATTATTTTTTTACAATTTTAATGGTCATTTTAATATCTTCCTCTGGTCTATCTCTCGTGTCTTTTTTTACTTCAGCTATTTTATCCACCACATCAAGCCCTTCAATTACCTCTCCAAAAATGGTATAATCCATATCTAAATGAGGGGTTCCTCCTATCGTTTCATAAATTTTCAATTGTTCTTCCGTATATTCAACTTTATCTTCACGCTTAGCATTTTTACCTTTTAACATTTTCTCTATTTCAACCTTAGTAAAAGTTCTGCCTTGTACAATATAAAACTGGCAACTTGAAGAGGATTTTTCAGGGTTAACATTATCACCCTCTCTTGCTGCAGCTATAACTCCTTTTTTGTGAATTAATCCAGAATTAAACTCAGCAGGAACGGTATATCCTAATCCTCCTTCACCTAAAGCAACTCCCTTTTCTGCATTTTTCGAATCTGGGTCACCTCCTTGAATCATAAAGTTTTTAATCACCCTATGGAATAATGTTTCATTTAAAATTCCATTTTTTACCAATTTTATAAAATTATCTCTGTGCCTAGGTGTCTCATTATACAACCTGATTTTAATATCTCCAAGACTCGTAGAAATCAAAATCAACGTTTGTTTTTCTATTTTTTGGGCAAAAGTATTATAAGAAACAAGTAATACAAGTATAAAGATGATATAGGAAAAAAATTTATTCATAAACTTATTATTATTATATTTGTTAGTTACAAAGCTAATAATTATATATAATTATATCTTTGGGTACTAAAATAAATCAAAATGATACACAAAAATAATTTCAGACTTGTATTGTTAATGCTAATCAGTGTATTTGCATTTTCATGTGCTAAAGAGCGCTCTCCTAGTTTACACATTACGGTTTATGATGAAAAAGGAGCCCCTGCTTCAGGAGCTGTAGTTCATGCTTGGCCTGGAGATAATGCGCTAGGTGGAACTGTAAACGAAGCTGAAATGGATAAAACAGGAACTACCGACGCTGCCGGATATGTGAAGTTTGATTTTAAATTCTCTGCCGTTTTAGATGTTGATGTTGTTTATTATAGAACTAGTCAAGTTCTAATTAATGACACACTTTATAATGTTACAGATTCACTAAGTGGTCACAAAGTGGTAAAAATTGAAAGTGTAAGACAACGAAGTGAAGACAACGATTTTAAAGAGGATCTTTACTTGAAATAACTCATAAATTAAGGTATTCGATTATTGCCTTTTTCATAAAATTATCTTGAGACTCTCCGACTAAATGGTTGGGGAGTTTTTTTATGTTTTTAAAATGTGGCCAACCTTCATTGTCCAATCCAAGTTTCTGATAGTAGCCATAAGGCATTAATACTGTACACACACCTATATGAATAATATCAATTTTTTGTTCTTTTTTAAATAACTGATGGTTTTTACCTAGTTCTTGTAACCCTATCATATACAGAATAGTTTGAACATCTAAAACTTCATCAAAACGCTTCCGCATAAACAGTTGTACTTTTACCCATTCAATATTTAAATCCATTTTCATTCTGTAAAATTAAGTACATAATTGCAGTATAAACAATGTTCTTTTGATAAAAAAAATTTAATGATGATTGTTGCTATTATCTAAAATCTAGTTTTGAGTAAATGAATTTTTTCGATATAATATTTATCATCCCTTTATTGTGGGGGGCATACAAAGGTTTCACCAAAGGTTTTGTAATAGAAATAGCTTCTTTTGTTGCTTTAGGACTGGGTGTCTGGGGTAGTTTAAGATTCTCTTATGTATCCGCAGAATACTTGAGTAAATTGTTTGACATCTCGAATAAACTTATGCCGATAATATCGTTTTCATTAACCTTTATTTTAATTGTAGTTGCTGTATTTACATTAGCTAAACTGTTACAGGGGGTTTTGAAAAAAGCTGCCTTAGGTTTTGTAAATAAATTGCTTGGACTAATTTTTGGGGTGTTAAAATTTGCTTTTATTTTAAGTATTCTGTTAAATTTAGTAAACGTATTTAACAATGAAGTAGAATTTATAAGTAACGAAAAAAAAGAAGCATCCTTGCTATATCAACCTATTGAGAAAGTTTCTCAACTGCTAATTCCAGGCATTAAAGACTTAAAATTAGATACCACAACCATTACTGAACAGGTTATAGAACGTGAAATTGCAGATTAGTCATTTTTAAAGTTCGTTTCTTTGTTTACCTTTATGGTATGAAGTTTCTCTGCATTATATTAGTATCTTTCTTCGTTTTTGGCTGTTCCCCGAAAGGTCCAGTTACTTATTCGTCTCCTCTTATTGGTAAAACAAAAACCCAACTTATAAAAGAGAAAGGAGTGGCAAAAAAGATTAAAATTTTTGATAATGCTGAGGCTTACATCTACACCACCATTGAAGAATACTTTGGAAACAAACCCATAACTCCCGAAAGCAAACCAAAGAAAACTGTTGAAATAGAACACATTTACTACATTAATGCAAACGATACTATTTACAAGTACCAGATTTGGAAGAAAAAAATAAAAAAATAAAATTAATCAATTGAAAATAAAGTAATTGTATTTTATTTTTGGTTTTTGTTAGTTAATTTTTTGTTAAAATGTATTAACATTAAATGTATATACATACATTTGTGTTAAATTAAAAATTATAAAACCTATGAAACAATTTATTTTAAGTATCGCTTTAGCAGTAGCAACTACATTTACTGCAACTGCACATAACCATGGAGAATTAACTATTGATAACAAAATTAGTTCGGTAGAATGGATTGGTAAAAAAGTAACAGGAGAACATACTGGTACAATATTAATTAAAGAAGGTAAACTTGCCATGCATGATGGGCAATTATCAGGTGGTAAAGTTACCATTGATATGACTTCGATAGCATGTACTGACATGAAAGGAGAATGGGCAGATAAACTGGTGGGGCATTTAAAAAATGCTGATTTTTTTGATGTTGAAAATCATAATACTGCTGTTTTAGATATATTAAAAGTAACTCCAGGAAAAGATGGAAATTCTATTGTTTCAGGAAACTTAACCATTAAAGGAATAACTAAACCAATTGAATTTTCAGCAAAAATAGAAGTGAAAGATGGGAAATTAGCTGCTTATGCTGAAGTTAAAGTAGATAGAACTTTATACGATATAAAATACGGTTCAGGTAAATTTTTTGAAGGATTAGGTGATAAAGCTATTAATGATGAATTTACAATTAAATTTAAAATTGCTGCTCAGTAATTTTAAATGATTGATAGGGTGAAAAGCAGGAAGAAATCTTCCTGCTTTTTTTTGTTAATTCCCTTCATACTTTTCACTATACTTTCGGTACAATTTCTTTTGATGATTGTCTAAATCAATTGCTCTACCTTGGATAAAAGCTTGTTCTACATTGTTGGTTTTAACATCTAAAGCATCACCAGTTGATATAAAAAAAGTGGCATCTTTACCAGGTTCAAGGCTACCACAAGTAGCATCTATTCCCAATATTTTAGCTGTGTTAAGTGTTATTAATTTTAATGCTTCTTCTTTACTTAGTCCATAAGCAGTAGCTGTTCCAGCATAAAAAGGCAAATTACGCGTTCCCATTGCCTCCATGTCTCCTGAGTTTTCTAAGCAAAACAACACTCCTGCATCAGCTAATTTTTTTGGTAATTTGTATGGTAAATACACATCATCATCTTCGCTTACAGGTAAGTCGTGAACTCTTCTTAAAATAACCGCCACTTTATTGTCTTTTAACATATCAGCAACCATCCAAGCATCGTAACCACCAACAATAACTACTTTTGTTACATTGTTTTCCTTTGCAAAATAAACGGCATCTGTTATTTCTTTAACATAGTTAGTATGAATAAAAAGAGTTTGTGTACCATTAAACAATCCTCTCATAGACTCAAATCGTAGGTTTTGTTCTGCATGTATTTTTACTTTTGAATAAGCTAAAGCATCAGCAAAAAAATCTTTCAATTCGTTCACACGTTCGGCATATTTTTCTTCAGCCTTACCAGTCCATCGATTAAACATACCGTGCCAATTGATATGAATACCATCGTCCATTTTATATGTTGCGTCTTCCCAGTTCCAGGCATCGAATTGAACAATTGATGAGGTTCCCGACACCACATTACCACGGGGAGTTATCTGTCCCATTAAAACTCCATTACTTCTAACCGTTGTGGTAATTTTTGATTCAGCGTTGTAAGCAATAATTGAACGAACATGAGGAGTATAATTCCCCGCTTCGTTCATGTCTTCTGTTGCTCTAACAGCATCAATTTCTACTAATCCCAAAGTTGAGTTTGGTGCAATAAACCCTGGGTAAACATGTTTGCCTTGAATATTTATTATGGTGTCAAAAGCAGCCCTGTCCAGTTTAATTGTTCTTGCATCGGCAACTAGTGCTAGTTTTCCTTCTTTAAAAGCGATAACAGCGTTTTCAATTACAGTTCCGTTTCCGATGTGTGCTATTCCTCCCATTAATAAAACTGATTTTGTATTTTTTTGAGCAGGAGTTTCTACCTGTGCAAAACAGTTAAATGTTATAAGTAAAAAGTTAAGCGTTATAGCAAGTATTTTATATTTTGTTTTCATAGTTCCGAATTCGTTTAATTAGCAATTATAAATCTCCAACCGTATCACAATGGTAATTGTGTTTTGGTTTAGCTTGTGGTTTGTTAGTTTTTCCACCTTCTTTCTTCACATCCAGCATTTTTTCTATCAATACATTTTTTTCAAGTGCGTTTCTTTTTTGTAATTGTTCGTCAGTCTTCCTATCAAAATAAACCACTCCTTCTATAATGGTTTTTTCAACTGTAGCATATACTGACAAAGGGCTATCTGTCCATAACACCACATCGGCACTTTTACCTACTTTTATACTTCCCATTTTGTCATCTAAATGCAATAATTTAGCTGGATTAAGTGTTACAAATTTTAATGCCTCTTCTTCTGAAACTCCACCATATTTAACTGCTTTTGCTGCTTCTTGATTTAAACGACGGCCCATTTCAGCATCATCGGAATTAAAAGCCGTTAAAACACCTTGCTTGTGCATTATTGCACCATTATATGGTATAGCATCGTTTACTTCAAATTTATACGCCCACCAGTCTGAAAATGTAGAACCTCCGGCACCATGTTTTTTCATTTTATCAGCTACTTTATACCCTTCCAAAATGTGTGTAAAGGTATTTACTCTAAACCCCATAGAATCGCCCACATGCATCAGCATATTGATTTCTGATTGAACATAAGAATGACAAGAAATAAAACGTTCTTTGTTTAAAATTTCGTTAATGGTTTCCATTTCTAAATCAATTCTTGGTGCTAATGATGCTGTTTTTTGAGCAGGTGTTAATTTCGCAAAAGCATCCCATTGAAATTGGTACTCTTTGGCACGAATAAATGCATCAAAATAAACCTGTTCAACACCCATACGTGTTTGAGGAAACCTAGAACGATTAAATGGTCCCCAATTGGATTGTTTTACGTTTTCCCCTAATGCAAATTTGATAAATCCATCAGTATCTTTAATTTTCATTTCTTCCGGGCTACTTCCCCATTTTAACTTTATTAAGGCGGATTGACCTCCAATTGGGTTACAAGACCCATGTAACAACTGAGCAGCAACAACACCTCCCGCCAACTGACGATAAATATTAATGTCATCACAATCTACCACATCACCGATACTTACTTCGGCAGTTACAGCTTGTGTACACTCATTTACCCCACGACTAATTGCAATGTGAGAATGTTCGTCGATAATACCTGCTGTTAAATGTTTGTTTGTTCCATCTACAACTTCAGCACTGTCTGCTACAAGATTTTTTCCAATCTGTGCAATTTTTCCATCTTTCAATAATACATCAGTGTTTTTCAAAATACCGTCTTGTTCATTGGTCCAAACTGTTGTATTTTTAATTAACAATGTTCTTGATTTTGGGATAGAATCAAAGCCAAAAGCCATGTTTGGGAAATACATTTTTGGAATAACAAGTGAATCCGATTCTTCCTTCTTGTCATCTTTTTTGTCTTTAAAATTATCACCTTTTATTGCCGACCAGCTCAACCAATCTCCACTATTTAATTGACCTTTACCTTCCCAAATAACACTATTGTGGTTTACGTAACCACTTAGTCTGATAATATTTTTAGAAAATTCATCTTTTGGATTAAAACTAACAGTTATATTGTGGTCTTGAACTTTAATGGTTACCGAAATATTGGTGGTGTCAAAACCAGCACTATCATTTTTTGCAACTAGCTTAATTTCTCCGCTTGGTTTTTCAATTTCTCCTTTTACCGAAAGTTCATAAATTTTATCATGAATTTTTAGGTGATAGTTTCCTCTAACATCAATAGTATTGTAGTCATTAATCATGAATTTTTTACCACGAACCCAATTTTCATGAATCACATTTTTCTCATCAAATAAATTTGATGATGTGATAATAAAGTTAGCAACCTTGTTTTTTTCCAAACTTCCAACAGTTTCATAAGCGTTAATAAAATTAGCTGGAGCATAAGTCAATGCTTTTAAAGCATCTTGCTCTGATAAGCCATTCTTTATCGCTTTTCTTAAGTTAACAAAAAAGTCCTTTTTGTTTTTTAACCCATCAGTAGTAATTGAAAACTCAACCTGGTTTTTTGCTATAATTCCTAAATTGTATGGTGCCAATTCCCAATGTTTTAAATCTCTAAACGGAATCAACATGGCTTCATAAGGGTCTGCTACATCATAAGCTTCGTGAAAGTTAACAGGAACAATCAGTTTACCACCAGTAGCTTTAATCTCGTTTATTCTTTCATACTCATCACCAACACCTTTAAAAATATATTGCATTTCAAACTCATCGCCAATTTTATCAGCACGTAAGATATCCAACTTGTCTTTTACTTCAAAAATGGAAGGCAATTCCCAGTTTTCAACCATCTTAGCTAAAGAAATATTGTACTCGGGCAAATTTTTATTGTTGAAATACCAATCAACGTCGTAATAGGTTTGTCTGATTAAAGCTATCATTCCCATTAACGAACCCGGGTAATCTTGCGTAGAAGTTCCTTTATCAAAAGAAAGATGGGAAGCCACCTTATCGTTAAGCATTACTTCGTTGGCTTTTTCATCCGACAAAGTAACCAATGCTGAGGTTCCTCGAATAATACCATCTTGTTGGTGAGTTAAAACAGTCCCAAAACCTAAATTTCTTAATTCTTCCGCTTTTTTAGTATCAACAGTGAACAACTGACCAGATTCTATTTCGGGATGAACCGCTTGGTTCCAATTGTAGGCTCCTTTTTTGTTTGAATCAAACTGTTGTTGTAAGTGGGGTTTTCCGTCTTTTTCAACTTTTGGCATTCCATAATCAGAATACAAATCAATTAACGATGGGTAAATAAATTTTCCTTTTACATCATAAACAACTGCATTATCAGGAATTTTAACCGAAGCAGCATCACCAATTTCAACAACTCTACCTTCTTTTATAATTAACACACCATTCTCAATTTTGGTTTGATAATCTTTAAAAATAGTAGCATTTTTGAATGCATAAAAATTCTGTACTTTATTCTTTGTTCCGTTGGTAACAAAGGTTTCTTGAGCTTTTGTTGCAACAACAAAATTCAATAAAGCAAACAACAACAAATATTTTCTCATGTAAGTTTTTGTTAAGTAGATTCCAAAAATAACTTTTTAAACAATACAAAATGGTGATTTGGTTAGCAGAATAATAACTTTAGCTGTGTTATAATCAAGGTGTTTTTAGTTATTTTTGCGTACCTAACTTAAAAATTAAAAATATGTACAACGGAATGCTACACGCCCATTCAGGTTTTAGATGGTTGGTGATTATTTTTTTAGTGATTGCTATACTTAAATCTTTTGCAGGATGGTTCGGAAAAAAAGAATATAATAAGGGAGACAATATGATTGCTTTACTGTTATTGAGCGTAACTCATCTACAATTAATTTTTGGTGTAATTATGTATTTTATTAGTCCAAAAATTATCTCAATGGGTGAAGCCATGAAAGATGCTACTATACGTTTTTGGGCTATTGAACATGGTTTTACGATGTTAATTGCCATTGTGTTGATTACTCTAGGAAGAGTTTTATCCAAAAAAGCTGCAACCAGTGAGTTAAAATTTAAAAAAGGTGCAATATTTTATACCATTGCTTTTGCTCTTATTTTGTGGGCTGGATTAATAAAACCAAACATGTTAGGGGCAGGAATGTTTTAATCAATGAAAGGCAAATTACACATAACTAACGAGGCTATTGTAGAAAAAGCGGTATTGGTCGGAGTAATTACTCAAAACCAGGATGAGGTTCAACTAAAAGAATATTTAGATGAACTATCGTTTTTAGCCGAAACTGCTGGAGCTCAAGAAGTAAAACGTTTTACCCAAAAACTAACACATCCCGATCCAAAAACTTTTGTTGGAAAAGGTAAGCTCCAGGAGATCTTAAACTACATTCAAGAAAATGAGGTACATGTTGTCATATTTGATGATGAATTGTCTCCATCTCAGGCAAGAAATATTGAGCGAGTTATTGAAGTAAAAGTACTGGACAGAAGCAGTTTAATTTTAGATATTTTCGCCAGTAGAGCTCAAACAGCGAATGCTCGAACTCAGGTAGAATTGGCTCAATGTCAATATTTATTGCCGCGCTTAACCAGGATGTGGACTCACTTGGAACGACAAAAAGGTGGTATTGGGTTGCGTGGTCCTGGTGAAACACAAATTGAAACCGATAGACGAATTATTTTAAACAAAATAGCTTTGCTAAAAGAACGTTTAAAAGAGATTGATAAGCAAAAATCGACTCAACGTAAACAGCGTACGCAAATGGTTAGAGTGGCACTGGTAGGTTATACCAATGTTGGTAAATCTACTTTAATGAATATGTTGAGTAAATCGGAAGTATTTGCAGAAAACAAATTGTTTGCAACCTTAGATACCACCATTAGAAAAGTAGTGATTGATAATTTACCATTTTTATTAACTGATACAGTAGGCTTTATCAGAAAATTACCTCACCATTTGGTAGAATCGTTTAAATCTACTTTAGACGAAGTTAAAGAAGCTGATGTGTTGGTACATGTAGTTGATATTTCTCATTCTAATTTCGAGGATCAAATTAATGTGGTTAATGAGACATTAAACGATTTAAAAGCATTAGACAAACCAACAATAATGGTGTTTAATAAAATAGATGCTTTTACCTACGAAAAAAAGGATGAGGATGATTTAACTCCAGTAAAAAGAGAAAATTATTCCTTAGATGATCTGAAAAAAATGTGGATGAGTAAAAACACTCATCCTACAGTGTACATTTCGGCATATAAGAAAATTAATATAGATGAGTTAAAAGAAGTGCTGTACAAACACGTTAAAAAAACGCACTTAGAAATTTATCCTAATCAGTTATTGTATTAATTTTCAATCATCTCATTTTATTTTCATCTCACTTTTATAAGCTTCGTTCTCGCCGTTTGTTTTTTACTATCTTTGTTGCATGAGCACAGTAAGACAAAATAAGGTTGCCCGATTATTGCTTAAAGAATTAAGCACTATATTTCAGCAAAATGGGTTAAGTTGGTTTCCCAACACTATGGTAAGTGTCACAGTAGTAAGGGTTTCTCCTGATTTTAGTTTTGCTAAAGTGTACTTAAGTGTTTTTGGCGAAGTAGAGCCTGCTGAATGTATAAAGCAAGCCAATTTATTATCGAAAACTGTACGAGGAGAACTTGGTAAAAAAATTCGTTACCAATTGCGTATTACTCCCGAAATCGCTTTTTATTTAGATGATTCTATTGATTATGCCGAAGCACTGGATGAGGCTATGAAAGATTTATGAGAAGACTGAAGTTGGAAGTCCGAAGACGGAAGATTGTAAACTGAGAATTGAAAACAATGAACCTCCCTTTTTACATAGCTAAACGATATCTGATTTCAAAAAAATCGCATCACGTTATTAACATCATTTCTTGGATTTCGGTAAGTGGAATTGGAATTGCTACCATGGCGTTGGTTGTTGTTTTATCTGCATTTAATGGTCTGCAAACTTTAGTAGAACAATTATATGCTTCATTCGACCCTGATATAAAAATCACAGCAATCACAGGTAAAACATTTGATGCATCTTCTTTCCCAAAAGCAAAATTATTAGATTTAACCGAAGTTGATTTTGTAACTGAAAGTATCGAAGATGTAGCACTATTTAAATACAACGACAAACAGACTGTTGCAACATTAAAAGGAGTAGAACCAGAATTTTACCAAATGACTGGATTAGACACGTTAATGTACGAGGGTCAATTTAAAAAAGATACCGAAACAACTCACTATATTAATGTAGGCTACGGAATTGCGGATAATTTATCACTCTATATAAATCCTGGTTTTTTAGAAGAAATTAGTGTAATTATTCCAAAAAAAGGGAACTCAAAAAACTTTATTCCAGGAGAAGAATTTACTCGAAAGTATGCAACACCATCAGGCGTTTTTTCTATTAGTCCTGATTTCGATAACAAATATGTTTTAGCCTCACTACCATTTGTCAGAAAATTGCTTGACAAAGAAAATCAAGTGAGTTCCATTGAATTAAAATTAGCACCAAATACAAATTGGGAAAAGGTAAAGTTAGTTATACAACAAATAGTGGGCGAAAATTATACGATTCAAACTCGATACGAACTTAACGAACTGGTTTTTAAGACTAACGAAACAGAAAAATGGATTACTTTTTTAATTCTTTCGTTTATACTGGTTATTGCTTCGTTTAACATTATAGGCTCGTTAACCATGTTAATTTTAGATAAAAAAGACGATGTCTGGATATTAAAAACCATGGGAGCTGATAATCGACTAATTCAAAAATTATTTTTTGCTGAAGGTATGCTCATTAATCTACTTGGGGCTTTTTCTGGAATGGTTTTTGGCGCATTATTATGCTGGATACAAATGAAATTTGGCTTATTGAGATTAAATGGTGGTATTGTTGATTTTTATCCCATTGAACTCCATTGGATGGATTTTGTAAACATTTCAGTGATTGTGTTAACCATTGGAATAATTGCTTCGTGGTTTCCTGTTAGAGTTTTAACCCGAAAGTATTTATAAATAAAAACAAGTTTATCTTTACAAAAAAAAATTAAACGCCATGATGAAAAAATTAATGTTCGTAACCATTGTTGCTTTTGCATTAACAAGTTGTACTAATTCACAATCAACTAGCTCTTCAACTTCTGGAATTTCAACCACCGAAAAAGTTTCTAAAAAAGATACAAGTACGATACCTGGAAGTACTCCAATAAATACTCCTGTTGAGAAAAAAAATGCTAAAAGCCTTATTGCTCTTCCTGTTGAATAAATAAAATAACCAACATTTTGTTGATTATTTTATTTAAGTTAGTGCCTGCTCAACATCTTTAACAATATCGTCAATGTGTTCTAAACCAACAGAAATACGAATCAATCCAGGTAAAATACCGCTTTCTAAACGTTCTTGTTCAGTTAATTTACCATGCGTTGTTGATGCTGGATGAGTGGCAATGGTTCTAGTGTCTCCTAAGTTTGCGGACATCGAAATCATTTCTAATTTATTTAAGAAATTTCTACCTTTTTCTAATCCACCTTTAACGGAAAAACTTACTATTCCACCACCAGATTTCATCTGTTTTTTTGCAACTGTATGCTGTGGGTGAGATGGTAAAAATGGGTACTTTACCCACTCCACTTGCGGATGCTTTTCTAACCATTCCGCCAATTTCAAGGCGTTTTCTGCATGTCTATCCATACGTACTGCAAGGGTTTCCAAACTTTTTGATAATACCCAAGCATTAAATGGAGACATAGCTGGTCCAGAGTGACGAGCAAACGCTTTTATTTCGTTAATTAGGTGTTTATCCCCTGCAATCAATCCACCTAAAACACGACCTTGTCCATCAATATACTTGGTAGCTGAATGGATAACCAAATGCGCTCCAAACTTTATGGGTTGTTGTAGATAAGGAGTAGCAAAACAATTGTCAACTAATAACAATAAATTATTTTTTTTACAAAAATTGCCCAACCACTCTAAATCCAAAATATCAACACCAGGGTTGGTAGGGGTTTCAATAAATAAAATTTTTGTTTTTTCTGTAATGTGGTTTTGCCAATTCTGTGTATCGTCAACATCAACATAAGTATGGGTTATGCCCCACTTGGGTAACAATTTTGTAAGTACAGCATGTGATGAACCAAATATAGAACGACAAGCCAACACATGGTCGCCTTGGCCTAACAAAGCAGCCAAACTTGTAAAAACTGCCGCCATTCCTGTTGCCGTTGCCCAACCAGCTTCGGCTCCTTCGAGCAAACAAATTTTATCAATTAGTTCCGTAGTATTTGGATTTGAAAACCTACTGTAAATATTACCCTCCAACTCATCAGAAAACATAGCGCGCATTTGCTCTGCATCATCAAACACAAAACTTGAAGTTAAGTGTAGTGGAGTTGAATGCTCATTGTATTGTGACCGTTCTGATTGGGTTCTGATGGCTTGGGTTTCAAAATTTTTTGAAGACATTTATTAATGATTTATTTTAAAGGATGATGTTATTTTAATTTCATTGCTCAAACTAAGGGCTACTGAGCAATATTTGGTTAATGTGAGTCCAATTGCTTTTTCAACTTTTTCATTATCTAATTTGCCCCAAAGTAAAAAATCAAGGTTAATCGTATCAAAAGTTTTGGCTACATTATCTTTTCTGGTAGCTGTTATCGTTAACCGATAATCTTCCAGCTCTTGTTTTTGCTTTTTTAATATCAGCCCTAAATCAATACTGGCACAACCGCCAAGTCCCATTAAAACCAATTCCATAGGTCTTACTCCTTTTCCTTCACCTCCAATAGCAACATTAGCATCAATATTTACAATTATTTTATCTGGGTTTGTTGCTTCGTAATGAAAAGCCTTGTTTTTTCTTTGTAGGTTTATTTCCATGTTAATGAGGTAATTTTTCTTTTAAAAATCCGTAAACTAAAGTCCCTAAAATTGCAGCGATAATTGGTATAACAATGATGTAATTTCCTGCTCCAAAATGAATAAAAAGTGGGGCTGTACAAGCTCCAACAATAGCCCAACCTAAACCAAAAATTATTCCTCCAAAAAAGTTAGCTTTTGGTAAAAACGGTTTTGGTTTTAAATCAATGGGTTCGTCTTTGATTGTGGTTAAATACACTCCTTTTATAATTAAAACAGAAATTATTCCAGTTACCACAGCAGAACCAATGACTCCGTACAAATGAAACGATTGAAAATGAAACATTTCCACAATACGATACCACGAAACTGCCTCAGATTTGATAAGCACGAACCCAAAATAAAATCCTAACAATATGTATTTTAAATGTTTTATCACAACAAATAATCTAAAATTAAAAATGTACCTATAATTCCTCCAATAAAAAATCCTATTACTGAAACCAATGAGGTTTTACTTAACAAACTCAAACCCATAATTGCGTGTCCAGAAGTACAACCATCGGCATATCGAGAGCCAAACCCCAACAAAAAACCTCCAAACACCAATAATAATCCAACAACTGAAAACAACTTGCTCCAATTAAACACATCAACTGGGAAAATCCCTTTTACTTCTATGTGTTTTTTATCAAAATATTGTTTTGCTGATTGGCTTAACTCACCTGTTTCTACTTCAATAAGCTGAAATGAAAAAACTCCGGCAAAAAAAACACCTAAAACAAACCACATGGTCCATTGTTGTTCTTTGAAGTTATAATTAAAATAGCTTCGTTTCGAGAGTTTTAATGATGAACATACGTATCTAAACGAAGATGACACTCCAAATTGTTTGTTACTTGTTAAAATTAACAACGGAACAATTAACCCGATGAGTGGTCCTGAAATATACCAAGCCCAAGGTTCAACAAGAAAATTAATCAACTCTTTCATACAAAATTTATAAATGCAATCCGCACTCAGTTTTTGGATTATTGTTCCACCTTCCTTCCCTATCATCACCAGGCACCGTGCAATGTTCGCACCCAATAGACGAATACCCTTTTGCAACTAAGGGATGAAATGGTAATTGATGATTTTTAATGTATTCGTCGCGTTGCTCTTTGGTAATATCCAACAAGGGATAAAACTTCAAAATACCCCCTCTTTCTTCAAAAATATTTAATGATGCTCGATGATCACTTTGCCACTCCATTAAACCCGAAACCCAAACCGTAAAACGTTCTTTTATTAGTTCAAGAGGCTTTACTTTGTTTACTGAACAACACAGGTTAGGGTCTTTTTTCCACGTTTCATCTTTAGTAGTAAAATCATGCTCCCATTTTTCTGCCGTTACATCTTCTACGTTTAAGTGGTATAATTCCGTTAGTTTTTCTTTATACACTAAGGTATCTTTAAAATGGTAGCCCGTATTGATAAAATAAATTTTTTGAGCATTATTTATTTTAGAAAAAATACGCAACAAAAAAGCAGAGGTTGCCGCAAAAGAAGAGGTTAACATTACTTCATTTTCATCAAAATCTTTGTACAATTCTTCCACGCGTTGTTCAACTGTTAATGATTTGTATTTTTCATTTAACGTTTTTATTTCTTTTTCAGTAAACGTTCTTTTTATTTGCTGTAATCCCATTATTTTAATTCCAATTTATTTGCTGTAAAATTGAAGATTTATTTCGGTTACTTTGATGAGGAATATCATCTACCAAAACCTCCGTTAACTGATTTAATATCTCTATTTTCAGTTTTAAATTGCCTTTTAATTGAGCACGGATTTTATTCAACTGTTCCGTAGATGTTGAAATATTTTCAGGAATAGCTTCGTTCAAAATTTGTTTTAGCCTTTTGGCCATGGTTGGTGAAATCCCATTACTAGAAATACCAATTTTAATGGTTCCTTTTTGTAAAACCGCACCTGTATAAAAATCGCAATACTCAGGCTTATCAACCACATTGGTTAAAATGTTTTTTTCGTGAGCTTGAGTATAAATTTGAGCGTTCAATTCATGATCATTTGTCGCCAAAATTAATATTTTAATGCTGTCCAAATCCGAATCAACAAATTTGCGTTCAAGCAATTGAATGTTTTTGTTGGCAATAGCCAATAAAATTATTTCTGGATGAAATTCGAGGGAAACAATTGTTATGTTTGCATGAGGGCTTTGTGTTAAAATAAAATTCAATTTTTCTAAGCCAATATTTCCACCGCCTACAATTAAGGTGTTTATTTTATCCAATTTTAGAAAAATAGGGTATAGTGTATTTGTTGTCATTTTTTTCTGTTTTGATTAACGTTAATTTGTTCTAATAAAAACTCTGGTCGCGAAGCTACCACCTCTCCCAAGACAATAATTGCGGGTGTTCCAATTTTGTTTTTCTCCACTACTTCTTGAATGGTTTTTATTGTGCCCGTTACTATTTTTTGACTTGGCAACGAACCGTTTTGTATTACTGCTATGGGTAAATTTTCTTTTCCATTTTTTGCATACAACTCTACAATTTCGGGCAATTTACCAACCCCCATTAATATTACAATGGTAGCATTTGAATGTACGGTTTGTTTAATATCGTTGGTTAATTCTCCTTTTTTATTGGTGGCTGTTACTACCCAAAAACTTTCGCTCACACCTCGTTTAGTAAGGGGTATATTTTCTAACTCTGGAACAGCAATAGCGCTAGATATACCAGGAACCACTTCAACATCAATTCCAAAGGCACTCACATATTCATACTCTTCGTGTCCTCTACCAAAAATGTAAGGGTCTCCGCCTTTTAATCGCACCACATTTTTGTAAGTAAACGCATTTTCAACAATTAACTGATTAATTTTTTCTTGCGAATATTCGTGTTTTGCTGCTCGTTTACCCACATAAATCATTTCACAATATGCTGGAGCAAAATCTAAGGTTTCTTTGCAAATTAATGCATCGTATAAAATTACGTCTGCATTTTGTATCGCTTTTACAGCTCTTAAAGTAAGCAAATCGGCACTTCCCGGACCTGCTCCTACTATGTGTACTTTCGATTTCATGGTTCTATTCGTTCTTTTGTTAGTTTGTCAATACTATTCAATTCGTTGTAAAACTGAAGAGCATCATTATAATATTGTTTTGCAAATTCTTCGCTTGCTTTTTGTTCTCGTAACTGAAACACCGTTTCGGTAAACGATTTAGATAATGCTACACCTTTTTCTTGAATCAACTTTTCGGTAGTTTCAATAATTTGAGCTTGACTGTTATACTTTTCGCCATGCTTTAACAAAAACAGTTTGCCCACATTTATAAAAATGGTATAAGCATGATAAATGGCATCAGCATACCTCTTCAATTCGAGAGTTTCTTTTGCCGAGGCAACACGTTCTTCGATTTCATATTTAATAGCGTCCGACAAATCCAACACTATGCCAGCACATTCACCAACTCCAACATTCATGTTAAATTCGGTTTGTTGTCCCCAATCGGAATAATCGTCATCAATTAAAGGTTCGTTTGCAATCGGTTTCAACAAATCGTAGAAATAATGGTTGCCTTGTTTTTGATAATATTGATTAAACAACAATCCATTTCCATTGGTTTTATAATCGTTTAAGATCTTATCGACCACTTTTAAGGCTTTTTTTGTGGGGAGTTTAATTACTTTCTCCGCAATTACACCTTCACCACCACCTAAAACTCCACCACCTAACAGTAATTGAACTGCCGGCACCAATTTATCTCCATCTTTTATCGAGCTTCCATGAAAACCAATATTGGCAATAGAGTGTTGACCACAAGCATTAAAACAACCGCTAATTTTTATTTTGATGTCTTTGTTAAATACCAATTCAGCGTGTTCGTTTGCAGTAAATCTTTCCAGTTCAGCAGCTAAATTGGTACTGTTAGCAATGCCTAAATTACACGTGTCGGTACCCGGGCAAGCAGTAATGTCTGCAACACTATCAAATCCAGCGTTAGCTAGTTTTAATTTGTTCAACTCTTGGTAGAAATAAGGCAACGATTCTGCTCTTACATATTTAATAATAAGCCCTTGATTAGTAGTTACTCTCAACTCACCACCTGAATAATTTTGCACCAGTTCTGCCAACTTTATAGCTGTATCTGAATGGATATTACCGTTAGTTATTTTTAGCAAAATGGTAAAAAATCCAGCTTGTTTTTGTTGGTAAATGTTGGTTTTGTACCAAGTTAAATATTCCGATAAATTTCCATTGACACTTGGTGCAAATTGCACTTCTTCTAATTTAGGTTCAACAAATTCAAGTATGTTTGACTCATAAACATCAACCACATTATATTCTTTATTTACCAAAGCAAGAAATTGATCTAATCCCAATTCTTCAACCAAATATTTTAAACGTGCTTTGTTTCTTTTTTGACGTTCTCCATATCTGTCAAAAACCCTTAAAACTGCCGTGGTGTAAGCATAAATATCTTCAGCTTTTATAAAGTTTGTTACCGATTGACCTAAAAAAGGCTTAACACCTAATCCCCCAGCCACCAACAATTTAAAGCCTTTTTCTCCATTTTGTATGGTTGGAATAAATCCTAAATCATGCAAAAATGAATATGCTGTATCTTTCTCGCTTGAAGAAAAAGATATTTTAATTTTTCTCCCCATATCCTGATTTACAGGGTTACGAAGTAAATACTGAAACAACTCTTCGGCATACGGAGATACATCAAAAGGTTCGTCAGGGTCAATCCCTGCAAATGGTGATGCCGTAATGTTTCTTACCGTATTTCCACAAGCTTCTCTTAGTGTAATGTTGTCACGTTCTAATTCAGCCCATAGCTCAGGCGTTCTATCCAAACTTACGTGGTGAATTTGTACATCTTGACGAGTAGTTAAATGTAAATTTCCATTAGAATATTCATCAGCAACATCAGCAATTCTAATTAATTGTTTTGCCAACAATTTGCCATACGGTAATTTAATACGTACCATTTGAACACCCAATTGTCGCTGACCGTAAACTCCACGAGCTAAACGTAAACTCTTGAATTTATCTTCAGGCATTTTGCCCGTTTTGTAAAGATGGATTTTCTCCCCTAATTCAATAATGTCTCGTTCTACTATTGGATCTAATATGTTTTCTGTTTCTGTTCTAAAACTTCTCATTATTTTGTTTTTATGCGAAGGCGAATATTGCTTTGCGCTGTTGTTTTACCAATTGTTGTCGAATGTTTTCGTTTACAGCAATAATGGATAAATTGTGTACACTTATAATGTCTTTTGCTTTTATCAAATCAGCAATTTTAATGCTGCCATAACCTTCCGGTCCATTTAATAATACCACATCTTCTAAGTATTTTTCTAACAAAGTAATTTTATTGGAATACACCCAAATATTGTCTTTGGTTTCGTACTTAATTCGTTTGCCTGAAGGAATATTTTTGTAAGAATAGCTTGTTTTTTCTACCGATTTAAAGTCGGTGTAAACCACATGCCCTGTTGGCAAGCTACCCGCACCTTTGCCTTTATAAACTTGCGAACCAATGTTTTTAGAAACCACCTCAACGGCATTGTATTCATTTTTAACATGGTACAAATCATCATTTTCATCAACAAAAGTTGGTAAAACACTTAAAGTAAGTTTATTGTTTGCGCTTTTTATCGACCCAACTAACTTGATGTTTAGCTTGTGCTTTTTAGCAAAAACAATGTCGCTGTTTTTAATGTTGTTTATACCAATGTTTAAGGCTTTTTCTGGCGAAATAAATTTACCAAAAGCGTGAGTTGTTAGAATCAACAACTTGTAAAGGGCATCATAACCTTCAACATCTGAGGCAGGATTGGCTTCAGCAAAACCAGCTTCTTGGGCTTGTTGCAATGCTTCTTTATAGTCAATGCCTTTTTCAAAAATTTGTGTTAAAATATAATTTGATGTGCCGTTTAAAATGCCACGAACTTCTGTTATTTCATCAAAAGCATATTGCTCGTTTATAATTTTAAGTATTGGAATACTTCCCGCAACAGCACCTTCGTATAAAAATGTTCCTTTGCTGTTTTGTTCCAATTCAACCAACTCTTCTAAATGAGAAGCAATCATTTTTTTGTTAGAGGAAACCACGTGTTTCCCTTGCAATAAAGCTTGTTTTACAATTGAAAATGCTTGTTCGTAATCACTAATCAACTCAACAACTGTTGTTATTTCTTTGTTGTTGTGTACATCGCTTACATTGGTGCTAAAATTTAATGAATCAGGAACTCTGCTTTTCGAAGCATTTTTTATTACTACTGTTGCCAATTGTTTGTCTTCCTTGTTTTCTTCCAAATAATGAAAAAAACCTTGTCCAACTGTTCCAAAACCGATAAGTGCTATATTTTTAGTTTGCGTACTCATAAATCTCTTTTTTTAATTTTTTACTGATATAAAAATTTTCAAATATTGTTTTTAACTGTTCTGTTTCTATTAAAAATCCATCGTGTCCGTACAACGAATCGATAATTTCCAATTCGCTGTTTTTAATGTTTTCATGCAACCTAACCGATTCCGAAACAGGAAAAAGGATGTCGGAATTAATAGCAACCACAAGCGTTTTTGATTGTATTAAATCCAATGCTTTTTCAATACCACCCCTATTTCTTCCTACATTATGGCTATCCATTACTTTGGTCAAATGCCAGTAGGAAAAAGCGTTGAATCTGTTTACCAACTTATCGCCTTGATAATTTTGGTAAGAAGAAGCCTTGTAATCACCCAGCTTTTCTGCATTATCTTCTTGAGTTTTTTGATAGGTATTGTAATTTCTATAACTCAATAAAGCTATTGCTCGTGCCGCTTTTAAACCTTTCAAACCAGCATCATCACTATATGAAAACCATGTTCTGTCTGCTTTAATTGCTAACCGTTGTGTTTCGTTAAAAGCAATTCCCCATGGTGAATGTTGAGCATTGGTTGCAATTAAAAACAGGTTTTCAATCAATTGAGGTTTTTGTATAGCCCACTCCACAGCTTGTTGTCCCCCTAAGGAACCTCCCAATAAGGTATTGATTTTGGTAATACCCAAATGTTGACGCAACAATTCAAAACTGTTGACAATATCGCGAATGGTGAGCTCAGGGAAATTGTGATAATACTTATTCCCATTGTCCGGGTTTACTGATAACGGATTGGTAGAACCATAATTTGAACCCAACACATTGGCGCAAACAATAAAGTGTTTTTCGGGATTATAAAATTTTCCTTTACCCACTAAACCACTCCACCATTCTTGTGGATTAGCGTTTGCCGTTAAAGCGTGGGTAATCCAAATCACATTGTCTTGTGCTTCGTTTAAATTACCTAGCGTGGTGTAAGCAAGTTCAAATGCTGGTAAAATTTTACCCGATTCTAACTGAAATTTTGTGTTATTTTTAAATACTTGTACTGACATAATTTTAATTGAGATTTTTAAATCGTAAAAACAGGATATAGCATTTCCATTGCTTTTTTGGAAAGCTTACATCTTTGATTTCGAGAAAAATAAAGTTGAAATAAAGATGTGTTAGCAGATGCAACAACACATGCAACACACCATAAAAATTACTGTTGAAAGTAAATTTTTAGAAATGACTAAACTTCTTGTAGCGTTTAGTGTTTTGTTTTTCTGATTTTTTGTACTGTTTACCATTTTTGCCTTTTTATTTATATTTCCCCGACTATTCGGGATAGGATTTGGCACCGGTTTTCCAACCCCTTTTTATCGGAGCTTTTAGTTGGTTGCCAGAAGGTCGTAGAGCCTATTCTCTCGCTTCTTCTTTATAAATCAAACACAATTTTATTTAAAAATGGTGATTTGAATTCTGAGGCAAATGTACAAATTATAATTTAATTACAAAACTTTATTCTGTATTATATAATCAAAATGTGATATTTGATTGATAATTACTGTTTATTGTGGTGTTTACAAAATATAATTTTGTAAAGAATTACTTTAGTTAACTAAAAATTTTCCAATTTGGAAAATCGAAGTAAGAACAATTAACACCAAAACAAAAATTCTGAACATTTGCTGAGGAACTTTATGCAGAATGAGTTTGCCTACCCAACTACCTATAAAACTAATAACGATAAGCACTGGTATGGTTATTAAAAACTCCTTTTCTAAATAACCATTGAGAAAATAAACCACAGTTCGGCTAGAATCGACACCTAAATCAATTAAGGCAGAAGTGGCTATAAAAATGTCTTTTTCTAAATTAAAGGCAGTTAAGGTTAACCCTCTTATAGCTCCACCGGTACCAATTAAACCCGCCAATAAACCTGACACCGTTCCGCCAACATATAAATTTTGATTGGTGGTTTTTAAGGTCTTGTTGCTGAAAAAAATTAAATAAACCGATAACGTAATTAACAATACACTCATAATTAACTCCAGCTCTATTACAGGAATTACTTTACTCAAAAAAGCACCAATAATCACAAATACTACAGCCGGAATCCCTAGCCGAAAAGCAATCTGTTTATTAATTCCTTTCGAAACAATACAATTTTAGAGATATTGCTAAAAACGTGGAAAAGCGCGGTAATACCCAGTACAATTCGGAAATCGAAAAATAGCGAGGCAATTGGCACAAACAATATAGAAGAACCAAAACCACTCACTGTCCCAATAACTTCAGCTACAAAAGCAAGAATATAAAACAAGTAGTATTTTTCGAACATTAATGTATAGCT
Source organism: Flavobacteriales bacterium (assembly GCA_050248475.1). Classification (GTDB taxonomy): domain Bacteria; phylum Bacteroidota; class Bacteroidia; order Flavobacteriales_E; family Vicingaceae; genus Vicingus. Next base: position 74,873 of record JBFWSH010000002.1, on the reverse strand, counting down.
TCCAGCGAAATTAAGATTATTGGTTCAAAAAATTTAATTACTTTTATTATTCATGTAAATCGTTCTAATTACTAAATATCATGAAAAACTTATTTTTTTTTATACTAATTACCCCTATTTTTCTTAGTGGACAAGCGTTTATTAAAGTAACTCCTTCTAATATTATTCCAATTGAAAATGGAGGTGTTGATTGGGGTGATTATGATAATGATGGAGATTTAGATTTGTTTCTGATAGGTAGAACAGGAGGAACATCAACATTAAGTGCAATTTATACAAATAATAATGGTGGCTTTTCAAACATGGTAACCACTAATATTGCCAACTATGCTGATGCAGAAATTTCGTGGGGGGATTTTGATAACGATGGAGATTTAGATTTTGTTGTTTTAGGCTCAGTTTCTTCATGTGCTTACTCTCCACTGGTAAGGAACGACGAAATTGGAAAAACACCAACATCAATTAGAAATTTTGTTGATGTTTTAGGCGGACTTCAAGAAATGAATCAAGGAAGTTTAGATTGGGGTGATTATGATAATGATGGAGATTTAGATTTAATTGCAACGGGTTATTTGGGGTCAACAAAGTTTTCTAATATTTACCAGAATAATAATGATTCTTTCGTTAATATAAACGCTGGAATAATTCCTTTTGCTCAAGGAGTGGTTAAATGGGTTGATTATGATAACGACCAAGATTTAGATGTATTTATTACTGGGCTTGAAGCAGCTGGGATTATAAAATCATTAATTTATGAAAATAACAACGGCATTTTTACTGATATTAATGCTGGTTTAGTAGGAGTAAGATTTAGTGATGCAGATTGGGGTGATTATGATAATGATGGAGATTTAGATTTAGTCTTGGTAGGTGACACCAATTACAAATTTCCTTTTTCAATCATTTATCAAAACAATAATGGGGTTTTTAATGGCTTCAGTTCCAACCTAATGAATGTAAGAAATAGTTCTGTAAAATGGGCCGATTATGACAATGATGGAGACTTAGATGTTATTTTAGGTGGTGACACATCATATACTTCATCATCTTCATATAACCACACTGAAATTTATCGGAATGATGGTTCAAACACATTTATCCCAATTAATGCTAACTTACCAGGATATGATAGGTCTAATATTAAATGGGCCGATTATGACAATGATGGAGACTTAGATTTTGTTCTCACTGGTTACAAATCCATTTCACCATATCGAGCTGGCGATATCTATTCTAATCAACTCGACAGCACATTAAAAAATAACATTCCTCTTTCTCCAAGTGGTTTAAATTCAACTGTAAATAATGATAGGGTCAATTTTAGCTGGAATAAATCAACCGATATAGAAACACCTCAGAATGGATTATATTATAATCTTTATGTCGGCACAATGCCTGGTGGAGTTCAAACAATGTCTCCAATGGCCGATATTAGTTCGGGTTATAGAAAAAAAGCACAAGTAGGAAATACAGGTTCTAGCAATTCGTGGTATTTGCAAGACCTTAATCCTGGACAATATTTTTGGAGCGTTCAAGCTATTGATCAGGCTTTCGCAGGGTCTGTCTTTGCCTCAGAGGAAACTTTTATCGTTTATGACTCTCTTGCTCCAACACTACATTTTCCTTATGCCCAACAAAAAAATGTTGCTGTTGATACTACTTTAAATTGGTTTAGCTATGCTGGTGCAATTAGCTATCAGCTTGAAGTAGACACCAGCCAGAATTTTACCTCTCCTATAATCGTAAATACAGCAATTACTGACACATTGTTGTCGTTTAATTTAAACTCAAATACAACCTATTTTTGGAGAGTAAAAGCAAACAATTTATCTGATACTTCTCAATGGTCATCAATACGTTATTTTACCACAAAACCTTACTTTTCAGAAGTAGAAACATCAGTAATTGGTATGTCCTCTGGAGAAGCTAGTTTTGGAGATTATGATAATGATGGGGATTTAGATATTATTTTAACCGGAGCTACTAGCTATATAAAGTTATATGATAATGTAAATACTGCATATATTGATAATAATGTTATTAACATATCTGCTGCAGGTGGAGATGTGGAATGGGCTGATTATGATAATGATGGGGATTTAGATTTTTTACTAGTAAGCCAGACATCTGGTTTTAATTTTACAAAAGTTTTTGCAAACCAAGGCGCTTCATTTATTGATGCAACAGGTAATATCAATACTAGTGGTGGCAACAAGATAGCTTGGGGTGATTATGATAATGACGGAGATTTAGATTTTGCTAAACTTGGAGACGCCGTTTATCAAAACAACAATGGGGTATTTACAAAAAAATCCCCCTCATTTGCTATTACAACTTCTGGAGATTTAGCTTGGGGTGATTATGATAATGATGGTGATTTAGACTTAATTATGACAGGTTCTCAAGGAGGTAGTGGTTTTAGTACGCACTTGTATAACAATAATGGAGGGGTTTTTACTGAAGTAACTCACACCCTTCAAACTATGACTCATTTTGCAAGAGCAAGGTGGGGCGATTTTGACCAAGACGGAGATTTAGACCTTCTTTTGGTTGGACAAACTTATAACACACCATATACATGGGCAATTTATAGAAACGACAATTCTATTTTTAACTTGCACCAAGCCATTCCAGATGGAATTTCATATGGCGATGGAAAATGGGGCGATTTGGATAATGATGGCGATTTGGATGTTGTTGTTACTGGGTCATCTAAATCATTTATTTACATAAACGATAATGGGGTGTTTAATAGGTTGAATGTTAGTTTAGTGGGATTAAATTATTCATCAGTTGATTTAGGGGATTATGATAATGATGAAGATTTAGATATTATTTTTACTGGAAACGTTGTGCATAAAGGAAATAATTATCCCACCTCTAAACTTTACAGAAACAATATTAAACAAGCGAATACTAAACCAAATGCCCCAATTAATTTATTAGCTCAAATGAATGCTGATAGTATTAACTTCACATGGGATACAGCAACAGATAACGAAACCTCTTCCTCTGGCTTATACTATAATATCTATTTAGGAACTGCTCCCGGACTTATAGATTCGATTGCTCCTATGGCAAATTTAGGGAATGGAGTCAGACAAATAGTTGCTATTGGAAATGCAAATTCTAATAAGAATTGGAAAACTAAAAATTTAACTCCTGGAGTTTATTACTGGAGTGTTCAAGCTATTGACAACAATTTTTCTGCGTCTTCTTTTGCTCCTGAACAAATAGTTTCTGTAATAACAGATATTGATGATAACAATCAAACTATTAGCACAGAAGTTTATCCCAACCCTAATAACGGTTCGTATATGTTGTACTATACTGGCTCATCAAATAAACTTGAAATTGAATTAATTAATTCTAATGGTCAAGTCATAAACAAACAATTATTTAACAATATTTCAGGAGGCATTAGTATTAACTACAATGATAATGAAATCGCTTCTGGAATATATTTTCTTAAAATTATTAGTGACAAAGGATTGTCAACTCAAAAATTAATAATAAAATAGATTTTTCTATCTATGACAACTTCCGAAACATTAGCCGAAGCAACTGATAATACTCGAGATTTACTGTATTTTTATTTGTCAAAATTGGATAAATCGTTGTGGTACGAAAACCCTGTAATTAATGGACAACAATTAAATTCTGTTGCCTGGGAATTGTGCCATATGGTTTGGGCGCAGGATTATTTAATTTTGCGTGCTTGCTCAAATAATAGTTCAGATATCCCATGGTTAGACAAATTTGAAATTGGAAAACCGGCCGCAAAATCTTCAGAACTTCCTGCTCTTGAAGAAATAAAAGAAGCATTAAAGAATGTTCATACCCAATCATTAGAAGTCATAAGATCATTGTCAGACAATGATCTACAAATGGATAATCATGTTGATTTAGATTTTAAAAAAGGGAAAAGAAAACTTCAAATTATTTATCATCACATCAGGCACGAAGGTGGACACATTGGACACATTGGATTACTGTGTAAAATACTTGGTGCTAAAACGATATAAAAAAGGCGGAAATAAATTTCCGCCTTTTTTGTTATGATAACCACTTTCTAATATCCAACTTTTCTTTTAGTAAGCCAGCTATTTCAGTAATATTTATACGTTGTTGTTCCATGGTATCTCTATCGCGAACAGTAACGGTATTATCTTCTAATGTTTGATGGTCAACCGTAATACAATAAGGTGTCCCGATAGCATCTTGTCGTCTGTAACGTTTACCAACAGAGTCTTTCTCGTCGTATTGACAGTTGTAATCAAACTTCAATTCGTCAATAATTTCACGGGCTTTTTCTGGTAAGCCATCTTTTTTAATTAATGGGAAAACCGCCACTTTTATAGGCGCTAAAATTGCAGGAAGTTTTAACACCACCCTATCCGAACCGTCTTCCAATTGTTGTTCGTCAAATGCCGAAGATAAAATGGCTAAAAATGTTCGGTCTAAACCAACCGAAGTTTCTACCACATAAGGTACATAGTTTTCGTTTAGTTCGGCATCAAAATACTGTAATTTTTTTCCTGAATGTTTTTCGTGTTGTTTTAAATCGAAATCGGTTCTGGAATGGATGCCCTCTAACTCTTTAAATCCCATAGGGAAATTAAACTCTATATCACAAGCAGCATTGGCATAATGAGCCAATTTAATGTGGTCGTGAAAACGGTAATATTTTTCGTCAATACCCAACGATTTGTGCCACTTTATACGTTCGTTTTTCCAGTATTCATACCATTTCATTTCTTCGCCCGGACGAACAAAAAACTGCATTTCCATTTGTTCGAACTCACGCATACGGAAAATAAACTGACGAGCAACAATCTCATTTCTGAACGCTTTACCAATTTGGGCAATTCCAAAAGGTATCTTCATTCGTCCTGTTTTTTGAACGTTTAAGAAGTTTACAAAAATTCCTTGTGCAGTTTCGGGACGTAAATAAATTTTATTAGCAGTTTCAGAAACTGAACCTATTTCGGTACTAAACATTAAGTTGAATTGCTTTACATCGGTCCAGTTTTTCGATCCACTTATCGGACAAGCAATTTCTAAATCTTCGATTAGCTTTTTTACTCCAGCTAAATCCTCACTGTTCATGCATTCTTTAAATCGAATATTAATTTCATCAATTTTTGCTTGATTTCGCAACACATTAGGATTAGTTGCCAGAAACTGTTCACGGTTAAATGCATCACCAAAACGAGCCTGAGCTTTTTCTGCTTCCTTTTCGTTTTTAGCTTCAATTTTTCCAATGTATTCTTCAATTAAAACATCGGCACGGTATCTTTTTTTGGAGTCTTTGTTATCAATCAACGGATCGTTAAAAGCATCAACATGACCAGATGCTTTCCAAGTTTCAGGATGCATAAATATTGCAGCATCGATACCCACAATATTGTCGTGCATTTGCACCATTGCTTTCCACCAATATTCTTTGATGTTTTTTTTAAGTTCACTACCTAACTGACCGTAATCGTAAACAGCACTTAAACCGTCGTAAATTTCACTTGATTGAAATACATACCCATACTCTTTAGCGTGAGATATGATTTTTTTTAAATTATCTTCATTTGTTGCCATGCGGCAAAAGTAATGGTTTTGCTTAAACCTTTTTAGATTATTTTAGGAATAAATTAAGATTATTTTTTCTTTGCTTTTCCTTTTCCTCCGGACTTTTCTTTCTCTTTTCCGTGCCCTTTTTCACCTGATTTTCCGTGAGTGTCTTTGTTCTTTTTTGTCTTTCCTTTTAACGCATGAAATTCGGATGATCCGGGTTTTATTCCCATTTCTTTTGCTATTACACCCCAGCCCTTATCTTTATTAATTTTGTAGGAAGCAACAACCGTATCAATTGGTTTGTTAACTGCATCTGCAACATCTTTCGCTAATATAATTTCAGCTGGTTCCATAATTTTTAACAACTCTTCAATTTTAGGAATTGGTAAATTATGTGAAACACTTGTGTTTAATTTAAAAGTTTTTAAATCAAGTTTTGCGTTGGCATTAATTATTCCCAAATCTTGGTCAAACTCAACACTACCAGTATTAAACTTAACTTGACCAAAAACTAGGACTGAACAAATAAGAAGAACAAATAAGAGGAAGTTTTTTTTCATTTTTAATATTTTTTATTTCATCATTTTAACTTTTGATGAGTTTTCTTGTGGTTTAAATCCAATTAATACCGAAATACATCCTTGAGGTAAAATTTTATTGGTTTTTTCGTCCATTTTAGGAACAAGTACAGAAACCATCAATTGTTGAGTGGTGTTTACTCGAAAATCCCAAAATGGCGTTGTATCTCCATCTTTACTGGTAAACAAAATTTTTCCTGTTTTATCTTTTATCTGAAAAGTAACGTTACCCAACACCTCCTGAAAAACAACCAATACTCGATAATCACTACCTGCATTAAATGTCATTTCAATATCTGCTTCATCGCCAGGCATAAACTTGGTACTGGTTATTTGTCCATTGTGTATAAAAGGCGACAACACAGGAAACCCCTGTTTTTTTGTGAATGACGTACACTGACCAAACGATTGATTTGAATAACCAATAAAAATTAGCACTAATACATTATATATAAATAATTTATTCAATGATTTCATCTCTGATTGTTTTAACATTAGTAGCAATTTCCATGATGGTTTCAGGAGTATAATTTAACATTGACCCTCCTCCAATTACGGCAACATCAGCATCAGTATTAACCGACGTTTCTGTTGAAGTTTCTGTTATTTTATCAAACGAAGCTTTAAGCGTCATCAACTTAGTTTTGAGTTTGGTTACCTCTTCGTGGTTGTACAAATCCATTAACTCTATCAAATTATCCATAGAATATTTTTGATCAGCAATAGCTTTCATTATAGCATCGCTTGGCTTTTCTTTTCTCAAAGTAGCAGAGCCCAAATACAATCCTTCAATCCACCCACCTGCAATAATCAATGCCGACAAATAATCTTGTTGATTTTCTTTTAAATGAGAATCGGCAATCCAGTAAGAATCGTTGATAATGTTCATTAACGAATCTCGATTGTTTAAATTTCGTTCAATACGTTCAATGGTTTCCGCATCAAAAGCAGCGGTAACACCTAACTGGTCTGCTAATTTTTTAGCGCTATTCATATAAAACATGCATTGTTGCGATTGATCAAAGATATTGGCATAGCTTAAATCTGCTCCATAAACACCAAAGTTTAATGCTTGTTTAACGCTTGTTGAATAGTTACTTACATTATCAATAGGATTTAATAAACCTATATTGTAACTCACACCCGAACTCTCAAAAATTAATGCTGTTTCGAATGGCGATGGAATGGTATAAAAGATTTTTTTTGCTTTGTCAACTCTTTCATTGGTCTCATCCGAATTAAGTTCAGTTTGAGCTGAATCGTCTTGCTCTATTGTATCGCTACCACAAGCAATTAATACAAAAGAGGCAATAATTAATGGTAAATACTTCATATTTTACATTTTTTTAGCTTGTTCAAATATATAAAATTAATGCGCTTCTAACCAATTTTTTGCTGCGTTCATTTCAACTTCTAACGGAACGCTCAACTTAACAGCATGCTCCATTTTTTCTTTTATAATTGGTTTTATTGTTTCCAATTCGGGTTTATATACATCAAAGACCAACTCATCATGCACTTGCAACAACATTTTTGATTGAAATTGTTGTTTTTCAAATTCCTCAAAAATGTTAATCATAGCTATTTTTATCACATCGGCAGCAGAACCTTGAATAGGGGCATTTATAGCATTTCGTTCGGCATGACCACGAACTACAGCATTGCTCGAGTTAATATCTTTTAAGTATCTACGACGATGTAAAATGGTTTCTACATAACCATGCTCTTTGGCGAACTCTATATTACCATCCATGTATTGTTTAATTTTGGGATATTGAGCAAAATAGGTATCAATGATTTCTTTTGCCTCACCTCTAGAAATGTTTAAGTTTTGAGCCAATCCAAATGACGATTGTCCATATATAATTCCAAAATTAACCGCCTTAGCCTTACTTCTCATAACTCTATCCACATCAGCCAAAGCAACACCAAATACTTTGGCAGCAGTAGCTGCATGAATATCTTCTTTGTTTACAAAAGCCTGTTGCATGTTTTCATCATTACTTAATGCCGCAATAATCCGTAATTCAATTTGTGAATAATCAGCTGCCAGCAATAAATAATCGTCGTTTTTGGCAATAAAGGATTTTCTAATTTCACGCCCCAGTTCGGTACGAATAGGAATGTTTTGTAAGTTTGGATTGTTTGAACTTAATCTGCCTGTAGAAGCAACTGTTTGCATATAACTGGTATGTATTCTACCTGTGGCCGGGTTTACCAATTCAGGTAAAGCATCAACATAAGTTGATTTTAATTTTTTTACTCCACGGTATTCCAATATTTTGGAAACTATCTCGTGTTTATCCAATAGCTTCGATAATTCATCTTCGTTGGTAGCGTATTGTCCTGTTTTGGTTTTTTTAGGTTTTTCTATGATTTTCATATACTCAAACAATACTTCTCCCAATTGTTTTGGAGAATCAATATTAAATGTGGTTCCAGCTAACTGTAAAATATCTTTTTCAAGGTTATTCCCTAAAATTTCCAACTCTGCAGAGAATTTTTTGAGAGCTTCTATATCCAACTTAATACCTTCGTTTTCCATGGCAGCCAAAACCGTAATTAAAGGGGCTTCCACTTTTTCGAAAACCTCTTTTATCTCTGGAGTAAATTGTGGTTCAAAATAGTTTTTTAATTGAAGTGTAATATCAGCATCTTCACAGGCGTATTCCACAATTTTCTCTACTTCAACATCGCGCATGCTCAATTGATTTTTTCCTTTTTTACCAATTAAGGTTTCGATAGAAACAGGTTTATAACCTAAATATGCTTCGGAAAGCAAATCCATGTTGTGCCTCATGTCTGGTTCCAACAAAAAATGGGCTATCATGGTATCGAACAACTTTCCTTTAACTCTAATACCATATTTGTGCAACACATTAATATCATACTTAATGTTTTGACCTATTTTTTCGATTGCCTTATTTTCGAATATACCATGAAACTCTTTTAAAATAGTTGTTGCTTCTTCTTGGTTTTCAGAAAAAGGAACGTAATAGGCTTCGGTTGGCTTAAATGAAAAAGACATCCCTACTAATTCTGCCTCAAAAGGGTTTAGCCCTGTAGTTTCAGTATCAAAACAAAATGATGATTGTTTTTCGAGTTTTGAAATTAAATCGGCACGTTTTTGAGGAGTATCTATCAACAAATAAGTGTGCGACACATTTTCAATATTCTTTCCAGCTTCTACAACTTCTAAATCATCATTGTTAGTCTGGGACTGTCCTTCCTCTCCTTCTGAGGGTGTTAACTGGAGGCTAAACAAATCCATTTGACCATTTTTAGATGTTGTTCCAACTTGAGTGGTTGGAACAATTTGAATTTCTTTCCCCAATACTCGTTTGGCTAAATTTCTAAACTCCAATTCCGCAAAAAGTTCGGTAATTTTTTGTTCGTCGGGTTCTTCTAAAATTAGTTCGTCAAAATTATATTCAACCGGAACATCTAAAATAATGGTAGCTAGTTTTTTCGACAATAAGCCTTGTTCAGCAAAATTGATGACATTTTCTTTCTGTTTACCTTTTAAATCTTCTGCATGAGCAATTAAATTTTCAACGCTCCCGTACTGTTTTATAAGAAGTTTAGCTGTTTTCTCGCCAATCCCCGGAATTCCCGGAATATTATCTACCGCATCACCCCACAAGCCCAAAATATCAATAACCTGTAAAGGGTTTTCTACTTCAAATTTTTCGCAAACTTCTTTAACTCCCATTACTTCGGCAGGCTTACCAAATGCTGCAGGTCTGAAAATAAAAATGTTCTCCGAAACCAACTGACCAAAATCCTTATCGGGGGTCATCATATAGGTTGTAAATCCTTCCTTCTCGGCATGTTTTGCCATGGTGCCAATAACATCGTCTGCCTCAAAACCCTCTTTTAACAAAATAGGAATTTTAAACGCTTCGATAATCGCTTTGATGTAAGGGATAGCAGCACGAATGTCTTCCGGCATTTCTTGTCTGCCCGCCTTATAAGCTGCAAAATCTGCTTCACGGTTGGTAGCTCCACCTGGAGCATCAAATACTACTGCAATGTGTGATGGTTTTTGTTTTTCCAATACTTCAATCAACGTATTGGTAAAACCCAACATAGCAGAAGTGTTTAACCCTTTAGAATTGTAACGTTGATTATTGCCAAAAGCAAAATAAGCCCTATAAATTAGAGCAAAAGCATCGAGTAAAAAGAGTTTTTTGGTGTTTTCTGGCATAAATCCTGTTTTTTTTTAAGACCTCTAAAATAAGGTTTTTCAACTAGCAAAATGGAATTAAATTAGGAATTTTTAAGATTTCTAAACCCGAATAGATTCCTATCTTTGACTTTAGTTATGGAGCAAAAATTTACCTTTCCGAAAATAGAAAAACTAAAAAGCCGAAAAGATATCGACGGGTTATTTAGTGGGGGTAAATCTATACACGAAACTCCTATACGAGGGATCTTTACAAAAAAAACGGAGCCATCGAAAGTAGTACTGAGTGTTGGAGTAAGTGTACCTAAAAAATTTATCAAACTTGCTGTGGACAGGAATTTGATTAAACGTAGAATGAGAGAGGCATACCGTTTGCATAATCACGAATTAAAACAAACATTATTGAATTCAGACACACAGTTAAATTTAATGTTTGTTTATGCGTCGAAACAAATATTGAGTTACATCGAAATTGAACACAAAATAAAAGTAATTTTAAATCGTTTAAATGCAAGGTTTAAAGAGCATGGTGAGTAAATTGTTTATTTTGATGATACGTTTTTATCAATTGAGCATCTCTCCAATTTTAGGTCAAAATTGCCGATACGACCCAACATGCTCACAATACAGTATTGAAGCAATTAATAAATATGGCCCTTTTAAAGGTGGCTGGATAGGTCTAAAAAGAATTTTGTCTTGTCATCCTTGGGGTGGACACGGACATGACCCTGTTCCTTAAAAATTAAAGAATTATGAAAAAAAGAATTACAAAAATTACCTTAATTATTGCGCTAGCAATGTCATCGATATTTTCTGTTGGATATGTTGATAGTTATTTCGAAATTTCTAAAAATCTCGACATTTTCGCTACATTGTTTCGTGAGTTAAATATTTATTATGTAGATGATTCTGATCCAGGAAAATTGATGAAAACTGGTATTGATGCTATGTTGGAATCGTTAGATCCATACACCAACTATATTCCTGAATCGAATATGGAGGATTATAAACTAATGACAACAGGACAATATGGTGGAATTGGTGCATTAATCCAAAAACAAGGTGATTATGTAGTTATTTCTGAGCCATACGAAGGTTTTGGAGCGTTTAAAGCAGGCTTGCGTGCTGGGGATAAAATTTTGGAAGTGGATGGAAAATCGGTAAAAGGTAAAAACACTACCGATATTCGTGAGGTTTTGTTGGGACAACCAGGTTCTTCTATTACCTTAAAAATTGAGCGACCAGGAACTACTGAACCAATGGTTACAAAAGTGATACGTGAAGAAGTAAAAATCAAAGATGTACCGTACTATGCGATGATGAAAGATTCTGTAGGTTACATTAAACTAACTGGATTTACTGAATCGGCAAGTAAAGAAGTGAAAACTGCCTTAATTAGTTTAAAAGAACAAAATGTAACCTCTATTGTTTTAGATTTAAGAGGAAATGGCGGTGGACTATTAAATGAAGCAGTTAATATTGTTAACTTTTTTGTTCCAAAAGGGTCGGAAGTAGTATTTACAAAAGGAAAAATTAAGGAGTGGGACAAAACATACAAAGCTTTAAACGAACCTATTGACACCAAAATTCCTTTAGTGGTATTGATTGATGAAGGCTCTGCTTCGGCATCAGAAATTGTATCAGGCTCATTACAAGACCACGATAGGGCTGTAATAGTTGGAACGCAATCTTACGGAAAAGGATTAGTGCAGTCTGTTCGCCCATTAAGTTACAATTCAAAGCTTAAAGTTACTGTTGCCAAATATTATACGCCAAGTGGAAGATGTATTCAAAAATTAGACTATTCGCACCGAGAAGAAGATGGAAAAGTTACTGCTATTGCAGATTCGTTGATTAAAGAATTTAAAACACTTCATAGCAAACGACCTGTTTTTGACGGGAAAGGTGTCGCTCCAGATGTTAAAGTTGAAAAGCAACTATTGAGTGATATTTCTGCATCATTAATTACTAAAAATTTATTTTTTGAATACGCCACCAACTACAGAGTTAAAAATGAAAGCATAAAACCCGTTGAGGAATTTACTTTTAGTAATGAAGACTACAATGATTTTGTTAAATTTCTTGATGGGAAAGATTATGCCTACACTACTGATAGTGAAGATTTGCTAGCTAAATTAGAAGAAACAACCAAAAAAGAAAAATATTTTGATGATGTTAAAACAGAATATGAGCATTTAAAAGAAAAGTTAAGCACACATAAAAAAGACGATTTAAAAAAGTTTAAAGAAGAAATTATTACCATTTTAGAAACTGAAATTGTAGGGAGGTATTACTACCAAAATGGTACTATTCAAAATTCTTTAAAACGTGACCCAACTCTAGAAGAAGCTACAAAAACTATTAAAAATGAGAAATTGTACATGTCTATTTTAGCAGGTACAAATAAATAACATCAAACCAGATGTTAAAGGTAAAAGCACTTTTTTCGAATACTGATCGGCTATATATTATCGGGTTATCTTTTATTGCTATCGGATTATCGTTGTCTAAACCTTTAATTAGTATTGGTCAGTTAATATTGGTTTTAGCATGGATACTGAAGGGTAATTATACTCAACGAATAAAAGCATTTTTTAACAATAAAACAGCACTAATATTAATCTTGTTTTTTGTTATTTCAGTTTTAGGATTAATAAATACCTCAAACTTTAATTATGCCTTTACTGATGTGAAAAGGAAAGCTCCCTTTTTTGTGTTACCCTTTGTTTTGTTCAGCTTTTCATTAAAACAGGAACAACTCAAACTTATTTTTAAATTGTACTTAGCTGGAATTCTGGCTTCTAGTTTTTGGAGTATTTTTGTTAAACTGGGAGGACTTGGTATAACTATTATTGATGATAGAGATCTTTCTCGCTTCAACTCTCACATTCGTTTTGGTTTAGAAATTTGTATTGCCATTTTTGGTTTGGGTTACTATTATTTTAAAGAACAGAGCAATAAAACTAAAATTATTCTAGTGCTATGTATTTTATGGTTAACAGCCTTTATGCTAATTCTCCATCTTTATACTGGTTTATTAGTATTTATAGTAACAACTTTAATACTAATGTTGATTTATGCTTTTAAGATTCCTAATATAAAATACAAATTGATGTTGCTACTTTTTCCAATACTAATAGTTGGAAGCTCTGGTTGGTACATCAATAAAAGTATAAATCAGTTTTATAACCAAAACCAGCCGTTAGAAGAAAAAAGACACTCTCCTTATGGTGAAATTTATAATCACAACTTTGAAAATGATGACAAGGAAAATGGATATTATGTTTACAGAAACAATGCTGATGAAGAGTTGGAATATGCCTGGAACAAAGTAAGCAAAATCCATTATCGTGGAAAAGATTTAAAAGGGCAACCTATGTCGAGTACAGTTATCCGATTTATTACCTCAAAAGGAGAGTACAAAAACCACAAGGCGGTAATGAATTTAACTGCCAAAGAAATTAAAGCTATCGAACATGGTATAACCAATATCAATAGTCTTACAACTAACGCTTTTGAACGACGAATAAATAGTACCATTTGGGAATTCGACAACTACAAAAGAGGTAGGGATTACAATGGGCATTCAACAGTAATGCGCTGGGTTTACTGGAAAACAGCTTATGCTATTTTCAAAGAACAATTTTGGTTTGGTGTAGGAACTGGTGATATCCAAGATGCTTTTAATAGACAATACGAAAAAGAAAAATCGCCACTTACCGAAAAATTTCGATTACGCGCACACAATCAGTTTATTACAGCATTTACTACTTATGGAATAATTGGAGGCCTCCTTTTTATCGTTTTTTTATTGTATCCGTTGTTTATCTTGAGCTTAAAAAATCATTTTGTGTATTTAGCTTTTATACTCATTATGCTACTCTCCATGCTAACCGAAGATACTTTAGACACACAAGTTGGAATTACCTTATTTGTATTTTTTAATACGTTGTTAATTTACAATCATAAACAAATTTAATGCTTCAAATTTCTGCCGATTATATTTTTCCTGGGAACTCCATTCCTATTAAAAATGGGGTTGTTGTGCTAGATGATAATGGGACTATTTTGGATGTATTAGACCCAAAAACAACGCCAGTCAATTGGGAAAATGTGAAGAAATATGAAGGCATTATTTGCCCTGGTTTTGTAAATACACATTGCCATTTAGAGCTTTCTTACCTTAAAGGCAAACTAAAAGAACAAACCAAGTTACACGGTTTTATAAAAGACATTATTTCAATTAGAGAATCTTTTTCTGATGATGTTCGTTTGGAAGCCATATATGCTGCAGAACAAGAAATGAAACAAAATGGAATTGTTGCTATTGGCGATATTTCTAACGGAACCTCAACTTTTGAATTGAAAGAAAAAGAAAACTTGTATTATCACACTTTTGTGGAAGTTTTTGGTTCCGACCCAAATATCGCAAACCAAGCTTTTAACCATGCGTTGGACGTTTACAACACTTATTTCGATCAAACAAAAGCGTCCATTACACCCCATGCAACCTATTCGGTTTCTGATAAATTAGCCCAATTGATTAACCAGCATTGTATAGAAAATAATAGCTTGGTAAGTATACACAATCAGGAAACAGAAAGTGAAAACCACTTTTACCAACACGGAAAAGGAGATTTATTTGATTTTCTGAATATTAGAGAAAAATTAAAAGGTGAGTTTGTTCCAACTCTACAAAACGCATTACCTTCTTTTCTAGGTAAATATGAAAATTTACATAAAACATTGTTGGTTCATAATACCTTTACAGATAAACACGATATTGAGTGGGCAAACAAATATGCTAACAATATTTATTGGGCATTTTGTCCTAATGCAAACTTGTATATAGAAAATACCCAACCCAACTACGACTTATTTTTAAACCAAAAATGTACTATTGGAACCGATAGTTTAGCAAGCAACTGGAGTTTATCTATTTTAGATGAGTTGAAAACAATTTCTAGAAATTCACCAGAAATACCTTTACAAACTTTAATTAAATGGGGGACCATAAATGGTGCTGATTTTTTAGGAATTAACCAACAGTTTGGTTCAATTGAAAAAGGCAAAAAACCTGGCTTAAATTTAATTTCAACCATTGACTTAAAATCGCTCAAATTACTTGATAATTCAACGATTAAAGTAATTGCTTAGCCCAACTATTTCGTATTTTTGTGGTAAACTAAATCAAACCCATATGAACATCAAAATCGCTTTTGTTTCATTATTTCTAATTTTGACTACTTCTGTTTTTTCACAAAATAAAAATACCGAAAAAATTACGGCTTTAACTGCTCAAATAACCAGTTATAATACCTCTAAAACTGAATTAATAGCAGAAAATGAAATATTAAAGCCAGAGATCGAAGCGTTGAAAATTGAATTAAATAAAACTAAAAAAGAAGCTTTCTCCACTCAAAAAGATATTTCAGAAAAAAACGAAGAGTTGATTAGTAAAATTGAAGACGAAAAACAAACCACCAAACTTTCGAAAAAACGCGATAAATTGGTAAAAAAGAACCAAAAACAACAAAAAAAGGTAGATAATTACGCAAAAAATCTCAAAAAGAAAGAAACTCAACTTTCTAAAAACATGAAAAAAATAGTGGCTTACGATAAGAAAATGGAGAAGAATAAAAAGAAGATTGCTGAACTATCTGCTCAATAAAGCTTCAGCAACAATTAAATCTATAGGAGAAGTAATTTTAATGTTTTCGATGTTTCCCTGAACGAGTTCAATCGAATGTCCTAGTTTTTCAACTACCGAAGCATCGTCGGTAAAGGTTTCGTCAAAAGCTTGCTGATAAGCTTTTAGTAAAAGCTCCGATTTAAAACATTGTGGCGTTTGTACATTTTTGTAGCAGCTACGAGCAACCGCTTTATTGGTTTGTTCTTGTTTAGATACAAACCTCAACGAATCTACAACATCAACTACAGGAATAGCTGTACCAGATTTTTCTGCCTGTTCAAAACAGTTTGTAATGGTCGCTGCACTAACCAATGGTCGAACCCCGTCATGGACAGCTACAACTCCTTCGTTTTTAACTAAAGCCAACGCATTTTTTACAGAATTGAACCTAGTTTTACCCCCAGCAACTATTTGGTGTGGAATTTTTGTAAACCCGTATTTATAACAAAGCTCTTCCCAAAAGTCAATTTGATTTTCGGGAAGAGCTAGTATAATCTTAATTTCAGGAAAAGTGTTGTAGAATTTTTCAATGGTATGCACTAAAATAGGTTTGCCAGCAAGTTCGAGAAATTGTTTGGGAATGTTTTGTCCCATTCGCTCTCCTTTTCCACCAGCAACTATTATTGCATATTTATGCATTTGTTAATTCTTCTTCACTAAAAAACTCGTCAGCGTCAGCAGTAAAGGTGTTGCCATTTGGCTCATCATCTTCATTATCGTTATTGTTGCTATACGAATCTCTTTTTTCGTAGGAACCACCTTCAGTTTTAGTTCTTCCTATTGAACGAATATAAGCGTTTAACATTCGGTGTATTTTTTCTACAAACTCCAACAATTCTTCAACTTCGGGAGCTTGAATCATTTCTCTTTCCTTTGCTTTTAACAACCAACCCTTCGTTTTTAAAAGATAACCTCTCGAAATGTAGCAATAGTGTTTTTTATCTTTAAAGTTATAGCGACCATAACCCGCTGCAATATTTGCTGAAATAGCATCCGAATCCTTTACAAACGATTCGCCCACAGTATCCTTATTAAATCCTTCCCACTGGGTTACAATGTTCCAAATTTTAGCTTCAAAGTCAAGACATTCTTGGTATAATTTTAAGTCTTCTAATTTCATTTTTTGATAAGTGTTTTGTTATTATTTTAGAGTATAAGCATGGCATCGCCATAAGTGTAAAAACGATATTTTTCTTTAATAGCTTCCTTGTAAGCTTTCATAACTAAGTCGTATCCACCAAAAGCACAAGTCATCATTAACAACGTTGATAATGGCGTGTGGAAATTGGTAATCATACAATTTGCAATACTGAATTCGTAAGGAGGAAAAATAAATTTATTGGTCCAGCCATCGTAAGGTTTTAATTCGCCATCAGTTGAAACCGATGATTCGATTGATCTCATTGAAGTAGTACCTACAGCACAAATTTTTGCTTTACGCGCTTTTGCAGCATTAACTTGGTCGGCACATTTTTGTGTAATATGAATTTCTTCAGAATCCATTTTATGTTTAGTTAAATCTTCTACCTCAACAGTTCTGAAAGTTCCTAAACCTACATGTAAGGTTAACTTTGCAAAATCAACTCCTTTAATTTCTAAACGTTTTAGCAAATGCTTGCTAAAGTGTAATCCCGCTGTTGGAGCTGCAACAGCACCTTCGTTTTCTGCATAAACCGTTTGGTAACGTTCAGCATCTTCAGGTTCAACTTCTCTTTTGATATATTTTGGTATTGGTGTTTCTCCTAATTTTTCAATGATCGCTTTAAATTCTTCGTGTGTTCCGTCAAACAAAAATCTAAGTGTTCTCCCTCTTGATGTCGTATTGTCAATTACCTCAGCAACTAAATCATCATCACCAAAATAAAGTTTATTCCCAATTCTAATTTTACGAGCTGGATCTACTAAAACGTCCCACAAATAATTCTCCCTGTTTAATTCTCTCAATAAAAACACCTCGATACGAGCACCTGTTTTTTCCTTATTGCCATACATTCTGGCAGGAAAAACCTTAGTATCATTCATAATCATTAAATCACCTTCATCAAAATATTCAATAAGGTCTTTAAATAATCTGTGCTCAATCTGCCCAGTACTTCTGTGAAGCACCATTAATCTGGCTTCATCACGTTCTGGAGACGGGTGTTCTGCAAGCAATTCTGCGGGTAAATCAAATTTAAATTTTGATAATTTCATAATAAGGTTTTAACTTGAAAAATAAGGCTGCAAATGTAATAATAACTAAATAATTAACAAGGGTATTTTTATTTTAAATACTCAAGCATTAAGTTCGCTGTTCGTTCTGAAGCGCCAACACCACCAAGTTTTTGTTGAAGTTGTTGGTATTCGTCAAATATTTGGTTGCGATATGTAGGAGTGAGTAACTTGGTAAGCTCTTCTTTTAATTGATTAGTGTTTAGCTTTTTTTGAATCAATTCTTTTACTAATTCTTTATCAGCAATCAAGTTTACCAACGAAATGTAATTTACTTTTATTACCGCTTTAGCAATTTGATAGGATATGAAATTACCCTTGTAGCAAACAATTTGTGGTACTTTAAAAAGTGCTGTTTCCAACGTTGCTGTCCCCGATGTAACCAATGCTGCATTAGCATGCTCTAACAATTGGTAGGTTTTGTTTTTCAATAACGATACTTGCTTCGACAAATAATTCTCATAAAATTCAGCATCTTGAGATGGTGCGCCAGCCACTACAAATTGGTAGTCAGGAAAATATTTAACCACCGACAACATAATGGGAAGCATAGTATGAATTTCTTGTTTTCGACTACCTGGCAATAAAGCTATAATCGGTTTTTGTGGTAAATTATTTTGACTACAGAAATCTTCAAATGGACTTACTGTTCGATTTTCAATAGCATCTAACAAGGGGTGGCCAACAAAATCAACATCAACATTGAAACGAGCATAAAAGTCTTTTTCGAATGGTAAAATCACAAACATTTTATCTACATAACGTTTGATCTTATAAACTCTGTTTTGTTTCCATGCCCAAATTTGAGGAGAAATGTAGTAAAACACTTTTATTCCGTTGATTTTTGCCCAAGTTGCAATTTTTAAGTTAAACCCCGGGTAATCAATCAAAATAAGTACATCTGGTTGGTATTCTAATACATCTTTTTTACAAAATGTTAAATTTCTTAAAATAGTTTTGATGTTGAGTAATACTTCCACAAAACCCATAAAAGCTAGCTCGCGATAATGCTTGGCTAAAGTTACGCCTTGTTGTTGCATTAAGTCTCCACCCCAACATCTAAAATCAGCATTTTTATCACGCTTTTTTAATTCTTTAATGAGGTTTGATGCGTGTAAATCGCCCGAAGCTTCTCCTGCTATTATGTAATATTTCATTGGTGGATGATGTGTAATGATTTATAAAAATATATACATGTACCACAAGTATATTATTCCGTATAATATTGTTGCCCAAATTACACCTTTAGCCGACCGATCTTTTTTTAACCAAAAAAAGAGAAAGAAAACTCCTAAATTGAAAAATAAAGCCCCTTTTAAATTATCTATCACAGGACTAAAAAATGGATTTTTAACAATGTAAAAAAAATCCATGTTGGTTGATATTTTTAGTATCAAAATCATGGAAATTAAAGGAATAACAATTCCCAAAACAATACCAATGGAGATATGATTAAACTCTTTTAACGCTTTAAGCATGTTCTAAATGTTTTATTTTATTCATCACCAAATAATTGGTAAAATCGTGTTCAACCGGTACTACAGAAACATAGTTATTTTTCAAAGCCCACTCATCGGTATCCTCTTCGTCACCATAAACCACGAATGTGCCTGTTAACCAATAATAGCTTTTTCCACTGGGATCAGTTCTTTCATCAAATTCTTCTTCCCAATTTCCGTTGGCTTGTTTACACACCTTTATTCCTCTAATTAAATCGGTACTGACATTTGGTATGTTTACATTTAAACAGATGGCATCATATTTTTGATTCAATACATCTTTAATAACCTTATCCACATATATTTTTGATGCCGTAAAATCGGCTTCTATCGCATGATTACACAACGAAAAGCCAACTGAAGGAATACCCTCCATAGAGCCTTCAATGGCTGCCGACATAGTGCCCGAATAAATTACGTTTATAGATGAATTAGCCCCATGATTAATGCCTGAAACTATCAAATCAGGTCTACGGTCTAACAACTTACTTACTCCCATTTTTACACAATCTACGGGAGTACCGCTACAAGCATAATATTTTATGCCTTCTTTCTCCCAATGGTTTATACGTAATGCAGTATTTAATGAAACTGCATGACCCATTCCACTTTGGGGTTTATCAGGGGCAACCACTACCACTTGGCCATAATTTTTTGCTATTTCAATAAGAGCAGTAATACCTGGAGCAGTAATACCATCATCATTTACAACTAATATTAATGGTTTTTCCAAAATCAATGTTTTTATGCAAATTTACTTTTTATACTGTTGTTTTTATAATTTTTAAATGAATTGACATCTGTCATAGAAAAACTGAATTATGCTAGTTATATTTGGGGACAAAATAACTCGTTATGAAAAACTTATTGGTTCCAACCGATTTCTCTGAATATTCTAATGCTGCTTTGGAATACGCTATTTACATCGCTAAAATTAGAAAAAGTACTCTACATGTTGTATCAGTAGTTCTATCCAATAATAGCGACGAATTTGAGAAAATTGAAGTAAAAATGCAAGAGCTAAAGAAAGATTCTAAATTAGCTGGGCTTGCCATTGAAACATATGTTAAACTTGATGGGTCAATTTGTGATAAAATCTTGGAGTGTGCCGAAGAAGTTAAAGCAGATTTAATTTTAATGGGCTCGCACGGTTCTTCTACCATAACTGAAATATTATTAGGAAGTAATACCGAAAAAGTGGTTCGTAAATCTAACTTTAAAGTACTTACTATTAAACATAGTATGATTAGAGGAGATATTAAAACCATTGCTTTTGCTTCAGATTTTTCAAGAGAATCTAACCAAATTTTTGGATCTATAAGGGATATTGCCGAAAAATTTAATGCATGTGTTCATTTATTAAAAATTAATACTCCAACTCATTTTGAGCCTACCAGGGTTTCAATGGAAAAAATAAATAAGTTTATTAAAAACGAAAAGCTTACACCATTAAATGGCGACAAATTTAAAGTTGCATTATACTCTGATAGCACAGAAGAATTAGGTATTTTAAACTATTGCATAGAAAACGAAATTGACATTATTGCGTTGGGCATACATAACAAAACCAGTATCTGGAAATTATTGCACGAAAGTACATCGCAAAACTTAGTTAGTCACTCATTTAGACCTGTATTAACTATACCTATACCCGAGTGATAATATTTAAACTAATCAACAAGCTCTCCTTTGTGAGGTTTTAGTTTGTCTCTAAAAAAAATCATGTCTGTTTGGTTAACAATTAAATATGCCGACCAGTATATTTCATTTTGGTAATCAACACCTGTAATCAAATCGGCAAAGTTATTTTTCTCCAAAAATTCTCTAATATGTATTTCGTGGTGCTTGGCAATTCCTTCAGCATCAGGTCCGCTAAAATTCCAGATTAATTTTATTTGCTGCATATGTTAAGGTTGTTGAAAGTTGGGGTTGTTTACAAAACTGCTGTCTGAAAGCGACAACAAAAAAGCTTTTAACGAAGCTTTATCGCTTGCCGTTAATTGTACACCTCCTTGCCCAATGTACTTCAATAAAGGATCGACGGTAGGAGAATTCTGTAATCCCTCACTATAATGGTTTATTACTTCATCTAAGGTAGTAAATCTACCATCGTGCATATAAGGCGCCGTATAGGCTAAATTTCTAAGCGAAGGGGTTTTAAATTTACCATTATCACCAGTATTTCCGGTTATAGCACCCAATCCATTATCAGTAAAAGTAGCGTCTAACCCATTGTTGTGAAACAAATTATCTGTCCACAAAGGGTTTGCAGCATTTCCATGGCAATGAAAACAATCCCCTCTGGTTTCGGTCATAAACACATTAAACCCATCAATTTCTTGAGGAGTAAGCGATATTTGTCCGTTTAAATATTGGTCGAATCTCGAATTTCCAGAAATCAATGTACGTTCAAATTGAGCAATGGCTTTTACTACAAGGTTGGAATCAATAATATTTGTTTTGAAGGCAGCCATAAATAAGCCAGGGTAAGTCAAATCATTTTGTAGTGACGCAACAGCATTTTGCCATGTGTTGTGCATTTCAATAGGGTTAACTACCGGACCTATAGCCTGAGCCTCAATGCTGTTTACTCTACCATCCCAAAAAAACTTACCACCCCAATTCCAAGCCATGTTAAATAAGGGCATAGCACTCCTGTTTCCCTGTATTCCGTCAATACCTGTACTAAATGCTGAATTTTCGGCAAAAGCAAACTGAGGCGCGTGACAACTTGCACAAGATTGCGTTCCGTTACCAGATAAAACGGGGTCAAAAAACAATTTTCTACCCAAAGTAATCCCCTCAACAGTTAATGGGTTATCTACCGGAACAATAGGTGGATTAATGTATTGAGCAAATAAAGGAGGTATATTTAGTTGGTACGGCGTAGGCTCAGAACTTATTGGAGTAGTCGGATTATCATCTACTTTTTTAGGTTCTTTAACACATGCTGAAATAAAAACAGTTAGTGTTACTAGTATAATATTTACTATATTTTTACTCATAATATTTAATCAAGGGTTGTAATTAATTACAACCCTTGATTATGAACTTACTGTACAACTACACCTAAACTAAACACATCTTTTCCAACTGTGTTCATTAGCTTTTGAGCTGTATAATCCATCATTAAATTACTGTGGTACTGATTTAAATCCCAATTAGACGGGTTTTTATACCACTCTGAAATGTCCATTTTAATTTGGATGTTAGCATTGTTTGTGATAGCAATTGGACCTAAGTCAGCTTTAAAATAATTTTGTTCTGCCATACTCATCATCATATCATAAGCTGTACCCATGTGGTAAGCATATGTAGAATCGTTTCCTTGCTCTCTATATTTACCTTCCATTTGCATAAAATGGTACCCACCACCTATCATTGCTGGCCAATTCCAACTTGCAGAATTTAAATCAGTATATGCATTTGATACATTATCAGTACTATCAAAACCAAAGGTAAAAGATATGCTTGTATAATTATCAAAAGGTAATTCATATTCTGGAGCCCAAGTTAGTGTGTTGTTATCCGACAAATCAACCAAATGATAACCTTCAATCATTAAACTATCTCCATTTGCTTTAAAAAATCTAATGTCTGATATTAAATACCTAAGTTTTGTAATGCTTAGAGTATCATCATTAGCATTTACGTAGTTAAACAGATTAAAATCAGCTGAGGTTACAGTTGTGCCAGCAAAATGATGTGCAAACGTAAAAGTTAAATGAGAATGGTTGTGTTCTGGTTCTGGTGTTTTATAAACACAGGTTCCATTATCCTTTTCTGCATTTGGGTCATAATTTTCAGCAGAAGGATCAGTACAGCCTTCTTTTTTTGAACACGATGACAAAACTACCGCTCCTATCAGAGCTATAAGTATAAATAAATTTTTTGTTTTCATTTTTGTTTAAAGTTTATATAAAATTAGAAATTAAACTTGATATATCTTATGATATAAATTAACCATAGTTAGATTGCTATTTCTCATGTTAAATTATTTATGGACATTTGATTTTTAAAACCAAACCTATTGCAAACAAACAAGCTAATTGTTATACTTGGACCTACAGCTACTGGAAAAACAAATTTGGCGGCAAATTTAGCGTTGAAGATTTCAGGCGAAGTGATTAGTGCCGATTCTCGACAAGTGTATAGAGGAATGGACATTGGCACAGGCAAGGATTTAGCTGATTTTGAGGTGAAAGGGGTAAAAATACCTTATCATTTAATCGATACTATTGATGCCGGAGCAGAGTACAATGTGTTTGAGTACCAAAAAGATTTTCTAAAAGCTTACGAAACCGTTTTAAAAAACAACAATACACCTATTTTATGCGGTGGTTCTGGTTTGTATATTGATGCAGTGGTTAAGGGTTATCGATTTTTAGAAGTTCCTGAAGATACAGAATTAAGAACAGAATTAGAACAAAAATCCATTGAGGAGTTGAATAACATATTGTCGAATTACAAAACCATACACAACACCACCGATAGCATTTACAAGAAACGAATTATCAGAGCTATTGAAGTTGCTAAATTCCAAACAGAAAATGAAGCCTTAATTAGAGATTTTCCAAAAATTGACCACGTTATTTTTGGAATTGACTTTGACCGGGACATCATCAAAAAACGAATTACCGAACGGCTAAAACACCGGTTGGAACATGAAGGGATGATAGATGAAGTAAAAACCTTAATTGCTAACGGTGTTGACCCCGAAAAATTGAAATTTTATGGTTTGGAATACAAACTCATTACCCAACATTTGCAAGATGAATTGTCGTACAACGACATGTTTCAAAAATTAAATTCCGCCATACATCAGTTTGCAAAACGCCAAATGACCTGGTTTAGAAAAATGGAAAAAGATGGGTTTAATATTAATTGGATAGATGGTAATTTACCTCTTGAAGAGAAAATTAATTTTATTCTTAAAACCATTGATTAAACCATAACAATCGTGTATTTTAGCTAAAATACAAATTCATTATAATTGAAATCAACCAACAACAATTTCACAGTTTACAACTCTTCGGCTGGCTCGGGGAAAACCTTTACGTTGGTTAAGGAGTATTTAAAAATTGGGTTAAAAACCAACGACGCAACTGCTTATAAACGTATTCTAGCCATTACGTTTACTAATAAAGCAGCTTCAGAAATGAAAGAACGTGTTATTTCTGCGCTTCAAGCTTTATCAGAACAAAAACCATTAGAAGGAACTCCAAAACATTTATTGGTTGAGTTGATGAAACCAATGAGCGATGGTGGCTTGGCTTTAAGCGAGCAGGAAATAAAACTACGAAGCGGGACTGTTTTACGCTCTATTTTACACAATTACAACGATTTTGGAATCAGCACCATTGATAAATTTACCACAAAAATTATTCGAACATTTGCATTAGATTTAAAACTCCCACTCAATTTTGGTATAGAAATTAACGAAGACGAAGTACTCAAAAACGCTATCGACATGCTGATTGCGGAAGTGGGTAAAAATGAGAAAATAACCAAACTTTTATTGGATTACAGCAAACAAAAAGCCGACGACGAAAAAAGCTGGAACATTGAAACAGATTTAATAAAGTTTGCTAAAAACTTGATTAAAGATGGAGGAGAATCACATCTTGAAAAAATTCGCGATTTAAGCATCGACGATTTCGAAAAAATAAAAACCGATTTAATTGTTGAAATCAATGCTTTTGAGAAAGAAACGAAAGAATTAGCGAAAAAAAGCTTAGACTTTATTCAATTGACGGGTATTGAACCTAAAAGTTTTAGCAGTGGATATTATTATAAATATTGGCTGGCTTTGTTTGAGTTAAAATATCCAACTCCTAGCCTTTCCTTAATAAGCATAATAGAGGATTCAAAGGATTGGTACAGCAAAACAACTCATCAATCGCAAAAAGACTTGATTGATACACATAAACTCAAATTAATTGAACTCTTTAATCAATCGAGAGCATTGATTGAGAAGGATTATGGCTCGTACATTCTAAAAACCTTGTTGCTCAAAAACATATATCAAATTGCAGTAATCAACGAAATTGAAAAAACCATTATAGAATTTAAGGCCGACAACAACATTTTAAACTTGTCGGATTTTAACAAGCAAATTGCTAAAATCATTCTTACCGAATCCATTCCTTTTATTTACGAGCGTTTGGGCGAAAAATACCAACATTATTTAATTGATGAGTTCCAAGATACTTCAACCATACAATGGCAGAACATAATCCCGTTAATTGAAAATTCATTAGCAAACGGGCATTACAACATGATTGTTGGCGATGCCAAACAAGCCATTTACCGCTTTAGAGGTGGCGAAGTAGAGCAAATTATCAAATTGCCTTACGTGTACAATCACAAAAACAATCAGTTATTGCTGGAACGTGAAGCCACATTAGTACGAAATCATAAAAACGAAAACTTAAACGATAATTACCGTTCAAAAGCCGAAGTGGTTGATTTCAACAACAAGTTTTTTAATATGGTGTCGGGCAATCTTTCAGAAAAGTTCAACCCTATTTACGCTGAGTTAAACCAGGGATTTAACCCTGAAAATACAGGTGGTGGAGTTGCTATTTCGTTTTTAGACCCCGATGATGATGAAATTACATTTACCGAAATCAAAAAAATAATCGACACCTCGTTAAACGATGGTTACCAATTAAGCGACATTGCTATACTTACCCGAAGAAACGACAAAGCTTCGGAGGTAGCTTCGTTTCTGTTGGAAAACAACATTCAGGTTATTTCGTCAGAAAGTTTGTTGTTAAACAACTCTAACGAGGTAAAGTTTTTGTTGAGTCTGTTCAACTACATTGCTACGCCTAAAGACCCTGCTCACCATTTATACGCCATCAATTATTTAATCAATACTCGATTTGTTGGTGAGCAAAATGTGGATTTTATTCAATACAAAAACCAAGATTATTTGGCTGAATTTTTAGCCTCACATCAATTGTCGTTGGAGGTTTCTAATGCTACCACGTTTTCGTTGTACGAACTTACGGAGCATTTTATTCAACATTTTGGATTGGATAAGGAAATCAACATTTTTGTGCAGTTTTTCTTGGATAAAATCCATGAATATGCTTCGAAAAAAGACAATTCTATTGTCAATTTTATTGAATGGTGGGACAGCAAAAGCAGCAAGTTTTCAGTAATTATTCCCGAAGGTATCAATGCTGTTCAAGTAATGACCATACACAAATCGAAAGGTTTGGAGTTCCCTGTGGTCATTTTTCCTTTTGCGAGCACTACCGGTAAAGACAAAAACGAAGATTATTTATGGACGGAAGAACCTATTGCTAAAGGGTTGGATGCTTCCATTATTAATTTAAACAAGTCGCTTTTAGACACCGTTTTAAAAGACGACTACGAGAACGAAAAAGCAAAATCGATATTGGATACCATCAACTTGCTTTACGTGGTATTAACCCGCCCAAAAGACCGCATGCATGTGTTGAGTGAAGTGGACAAACCCAACAAAGAAGGCAATTACAAAAATTACTTTTTTGAATACTGTTTAACGCAACCCGATGCAGCGTTAAATGAAAATGAGTTTCGTTTTGGATTGTTCTCCCCTAAAAAATCGGAAACTGAACCACAGCAACAATCGGCTAACGAAGTATTGACCGAAATAAGCTACAACCCTTGGCGAAACAAAATTGACATCAGCTACCAAGCCCCTAAATTTTGGGATGTAGAAAACCCCGAAACTTCTGCCGACTACGGTAATTTGATACACCAATTGCTTTCGGAGATAAAACAGTTGAGCGATTTAGAAAGTACTATTGACCGCTTTATAAACCGTGGTTTGTTTGACGAAAACAACAAACCAAGCATTTTAGCCGAGCTGAATGAATTGATAAAATTGCCCAAAGTGGAAAGTTTTTTTACAGCATTTGACGAGCTAAAAACTGAAACCACCATTTTGTTACCCACAGGAGAATCGTACCAACCCGATAGAGTGGTGATTAAAAACAACACCACCATAATTGTAGATTACAAAACAGGTAAAAAAGAGAAAAAACACTACCAACAATTAGAAAATTACAAGATTATACTTACAGAAATGGGCTACACCAACATTGAAAGCTACTTGTTGTATATCAAGGATAAAGAGTTGGTTTTGGTGTAAAGAAGCCCACCCCAACCCTCCCAAAGGGAGGGAGACTTAACCAATTTTATTCTTCATGTCATTCCTATCCTTCGATTCCTCAGGATAAACTCTGGCAGGAATCTAGACTACTTTATCCAAAACTCAATTTTATCAACTAGCTTTTTCTCAAGCTCTTCAGGTGTTTTATATAAAACATGTTGTAGTTGTTTTATATCGAAGTGAGCATTTTTAAAATCATCTTCTCTGCAAGTATAAATTACTTGTTTACCTAAGCCTAAAGCATATCCACTTTCGAAATAAACACCATTTCGATGCAATGTAAAGTCTGCTATTACAAATTTAGCTTTCCGAATCTTATTTAAAATCGCATCAGGAATAGTTTTGTCACTCTCCAAATGCTCTTCATCTATCAAAATATGTTCATACTTTTTAGCTATCAAAGCTCTTTTAATTGCCTCTCTATATTCATCAGTTTTAGAATCAAAAGCCATAGCAACAAAGCAACTATTCGAATCAACTGACTTTTCTTCCAATTCAACAATTCTATTTAATCCTTCATGTGTCAAATAAAGGTTGGTTTCAGTGCTTGTAATCTTAGACACTATAAAACCCTTATTAGTTAGTGACTTTAAATAGAAAATAATCTCATTATTATTTTTAAAATAATTTTTATATATTTCAACATCAGCACAAGCTTTAACACTTAGGTGTTCACCATCAAAACTTTGTTTCTTATAAAGATTAAAAAGTAAATTATCCATCTTTTGAGAAGCGGTTCTTGGAAATGAAATAGTGTCTAAAAAGTTTGGAAAAATCAATCTTTCATATCCATCTGAAATACCCGATAACATACATTCTGACCTATGTAAAAAAATATCCTCAGGTAATTTATTATTTACAATTAACCCTTTTACAATATGATGAAAAAACCTGGTATCAGTTCTTATAGCTTCTTTATAACAATCGTAACACCATAATACATTTATAGAATGTCCTAAAAATTCTAATTTATAAAAAATAGTATCACTCTGCCTGTCAGAATTTACTAAAACTCCAGTTAAAGGGCAATTTATCTTGCTCATGTTTTGATTTTTAACTTTATGATAATTTATAAAGTTATCAAAACAAAAGTAAAATCTAATTAAAATATCATTGGAACAATTCTTGTGTTTTATATTTACAGAATAAATAGTCAAAGGTCAATATAACATATAAAATTTACTCCCCAACCTGTCCTTAGTCTGAAGCGAGGCAAGAGCGATAATGACCAAGGGCTTTAACTATAAAAAGCTTATTTTTGTTTTAGTTAAATTGAAGTTAAACTACGTGAATTTCGTATAATTATATATTTATGTTGATAATTTATACTATTTTTGTATATAATATCTATATTATATAATAATATACAATTTTAGTATAATGAAAACAATAAGCAACATAGCGGCTTTCGTTAAGTACCACAGAGAAAAGCAAAAGTTAACGCAAGAACAACTGGCTGAGATGACCGGCTTAGGTATTCATTTTATTCGTGATTTGGAACAAGGTCGGTCAAAATTGCGTCTCGATAAAGTAAATGAAGTGCTTTCTTTTTTTGGTTTTCATCTTGGTCCCAACGTTAATGCAAATGATCCATGGCAAATTTGGTACACCTTTATCAATGAGGCGGTTATAATTACAAAGACAGATAAAAAACAAGTTGTAGGATTTTTGATGAGTGAAGTTAGGGATGAAAAAAGTAACATCATTGCATGGAAAGTACTTCCTAATCCAAAAGCACTTGAATGGAAAGAAAAAAAGGACGACTCTTTATTCGTTGAAGTAAAACAAAATGAAATCGCTGACATTAATCTCCAAACATTATGAAATAGCCATGTGCAAAAGCACACAAAAAGTGATGAAGATAATATGGCGTATTCCATCTGACATAAAAAAACAATAAATATCTACAGATGAAAAAAGGGATAGTAAAATTTCACGATGCAACAGTTGGTATGGTTTATCAGGTAATTGGTGACGATGATAAGGACAAGAATGGATATTTTTTTGAATACAATAAAGAGTATATTAAAAATCCTATTCACGGTCCGATAAGTCAAACCTTACCGGTTCGTGAAGAACCCTATCGCAATGGGGAAAACTTAATCCCGTTTTTTGACGGATTAATTCCAGAAGGATTTCTTTTAGATGTTGCTTTAAAGAATTGGAAGTTGAATGAAAAAGATAGAATGGAATTATTATTAAGTGTTTGTGGTGACTGCATTGGTGCAGTTAGCATTAAAAGAATTGAAAATAATGAAAACAAATAAGCAATGTTTATATTGTTATAAACCATTGGGTGATAATCAAATTGATTTTCATCCTCAATGCAGTAAGCAATTTTTTGGTTTAGAAACACCACCAATACTTTCATTAAGTAAAGAGGAGTTAATGGAAATGGCAAAACAAATTACTGAACTAAGTGTAACCATACCGGGAGTGCAGCCAAAATTATCATTGAATCTTCACGTAGATCCCAACGATCCAAGAAAATCAAGATTAACAATAGTAGGTCTATGGGGGCAATATATTTTAAAACCACAATCAGAATCGTATCCATCGCTTCCCGAAAATGAAGACTTAACCATGCATTTAGCTGAACTCGCAGGAATAAAAACAGCTTCACATTCATTATTAAGAATAACATCTGGTCAATTGACCTATGTAACAAAAAGATTTGATAGGGTGAAAGGAAAGAAAATTCCAATGGAAGATTTTTGCCAGTTAATGGAAGTGCCAAGTACAGGTAGAAGTAAATACGATAACGGTACCATGGAACAAGTTGGGAAA
The DNA here is from genome assembly GCA_050248475.1 of Flavobacteriales bacterium. Taxonomy (GTDB): domain Bacteria; phylum Bacteroidota; class Bacteroidia; order Flavobacteriales_E; family Vicingaceae; genus Vicingus. Next base: position 44,185 of record JBFWSH010000002.1, on the reverse strand, counting down.
ACTATTGCAAAATATTCTTCAGCACCTGGTACAGATTTAATTACATTCTTCGATATATCAGTTTTTTCTTTTGTAATTGGTAATTCTGATTTGCACTTGAAGAATTTCTCGATGATTAAGAATGAAGACAATCAATATCGGTTATCACCTGCCTATGATTTAATTTCAAGCAATTTGGTAATGGGGAAATATGACTTAGAACAGATGGCATTGCATTTAAACGGTAAGAAAAATGAAATCAGAAAAAAGGATTTTATTGCACTTGCAACCAACTTGAAAATTGCTTCAACCATAACTGAAAAAATATTTTCAAAATATGGAGCTCTGTTAAATCAATTTGAAGAATTAATTCAGATAAGTTTTTTAAATGATGAATTAAAGGAACAATACATTCAATTGATCAAACAACGAGCATCTGCTTTAGAATTAAAATAAGGAAATCTTCCCCTGAAATAAAAGAATTTCAAGGACATTTTAGTAGACAATTAATACCTCAAGCTAATGCAAAAAAAAATGAAACACACAGCAGACAAGGATAACAACTCGACTGACAGAACGCCAACTGGTAATAGCAAACATATCATCTAACATTAAAAAAATGAAAAAAACAACCTTAATTATTTTAGCCATTGCAACATCGTTTTGTTTTGGTTTTGCATTAAATACCATTATTACAAAACAAGATAACAACCAAACTAACTTTAGAAGAGTTACAGGTATTGGCGGTATCTTTTTTAAATGTAAAGAGCCCGCAAAAGTTAGAGAATGGTATCAAAAACACCTGGGATTAAACACCAACCAATACGGTGCGGTGTTTGAGTGGTATCAAGGTGCCGATTCTACCAAAAAAGGTTTTTCACAATGGAGTCCGTTTAATGAAAAAACGAAATATTTCGAGCCATCAACCAAGGATTTTATGATAAATTACCGGGTTGAAAATTTAACTGCTCTTGTTGAAGAACTAAAAAAAGAAGGAGTTACCATTACCGATACCATTGAATCGTACGATTATGGAAAGTTTGTACACATTATGGACATTGAAGGCAACAAAATAGAATTGTGGGAGCCCAACGACCTTGTTTATGAAGATATGGGCATACAGCTTGGAAGTAAAACAACAAAGTAACTAGCTAGTAATGCTGTTTAGTTGAAAAGTGTAACTGGAACAATTCTTGTGTGTTGTTTTCAAAATCAGCTTACTACATGAAATTAACATTTTCCTTGTTTTTACTCATCTTCTCGACGGTTTTATTGGCTCAAACTATTGCTAATATTGGCAACAAAAAAAGCATTTATGTATATAACAATCAACAAGATACCATTTATTTAAGTAAAATAAATATCGGTAACTTTTGTAATTGTGATTTAAAAATTACCGACAGCGTTCAAATTGATGGTATTGGAGCTAAAGAATTAGTGTTTTTTAGAAGTTGTTTTGGAAGTATAAACGAACATGGTGGCACATTCGACATTGATGAGAATACTCAAATATCTAAATACGAAATCTGGAATTTAGATACAAAAGAAATGCTTTTTGAAGCAGTAACATCCTACCAATCGAATTACAATCGGTTTCTTGCTTATGGAGACCCAAAACATGTAAAAGGTTTTGAATTAAGTACTTGTGAATTTAAAATTGATAGTATTGGTACAATAACCATAAGCAATGTAAAATCAGATTCAAAAGCTAATACCTATGAATGGAAAACCATTAAAAAAAAGGGTAAAACCGAAACAATAGTAGAGGAAGTACCATATACAAATCTCATTAACCACTGTCCAAAAGAAGGAGCGTATGTTTTTGTAAATGGAAAGTATGTGCTTGAGTAAAAAGGAATGTTTCTAATTCAATACCATTCGATATCCTACTCCGCGTATGTTTACAATTTTTAAGTTAGGGTCATCTTCTAATTTTTTACGCAATTTGGAAATAAATACATCCAACGTTCTGCCCAAGTAATCGCCTTCATCGTCCCAAACTATTTGCAAAATTTCTTCACGTTTTACCGTTTCGTTTACATTAGAAAAAAGCAACTCCAACAAACTGGCTTCTTTACTCGAAAGCTCTTCGCTTTTGTCTTTATACATCAATTTCATTCCGCTTTTATCAAAATGATATTCGCCTATTTGAATCCAACTTGGATGAGAAACAATCGCTTTTTTTCTTTTTAACCAATATACAATAAGCCCTAAAACAATAAGTCCAAAAGCTATTAGGTAAACAAACACAAAATCGGTACTCGCCTTGTTTTCTTGTGTGGTAACAGGCACAAACTTAATTCCATCATCTAACAGCGTAAAATAAACGGTATAACAATCTTTTGGTAATGGTCGCGATTTACAAGGAATGATACTACTGTCTTGTTTACTACTTATTTCAAAACTATGTACCACTTCGTGGGTAGAACATTTTTCAGTTTCAAGAATAAAGCTACTGTTCATGTTGGTTTTTTTAACCACCTCAAAGGCCGCTATAGAAAGTACTTCCGGTTCAAAAGAAATTTCATTTTCAAACTGAATCACATATCTTCCGTTATCATATTTTATGGGCATCACACGAGAAATACTATCACCTATTTGGAGCAAAAATTCATCTCCAATCATACGGATCACTACTTCAATATGCTGCTCCTGCAAACTCGTCCCTGCACCTTTAAATGAAACCAACATCATCAATAGAATAATGGCACCAAAATATTTTTTGAGTTTTTCTAATCTCATACTACAAAACTACAGCATTATGTTATGTAAAATAAAGTAGCAATATTTAAATTACACTGATTTTACACTAATTTACATTTGTTAACAAGCATTCCTGTCAAGCCTATCTACTTTTATCCAATAATTAAAACTTTAACTATGATAAACAAAACATTAGTGTGTACTTCCTTCATCTTATTATTTGGATGTACTGATGCTGAAAATCAGCCGATAAAAAAACAAGAGGAAACAAAAACAACAAAACCCCACAATTATGGAGGTTGGTTTTGTCCCGACAACTTAAATGGGTTTCCAGCAGTAGATTTAAAAAACTGGAAAAATGTACCTGTCGTTAATGGGAGACTTCCAACAGAAGAAGAGGCAAAAAATGGTACTTCGTTAATATATGTTGATATAAATGAACATCCAACAGCTAAAGCCATGAACATGGAACTACCTAAACTGGCAACATTTTATAATGAATACAGTAAGAAAAATGAAGTAGTTATTGTAATACAAGCTATAGAGATAGAAAATGATTCAATTGTAGGATTCAGGTATTTGAATGGTGGTAACGGAAGTGCTCACTTTAAGGAAGTAACGTTTATAACTGAAAATGAAGTAGATAATATTTCCAATGCTCAATTTGTAAGTTTTAATGTTAACATCAATGCATCTGACGATAAGGTGTGGGAAATAATGACCGATCAAAAATTTACAACAACATTACAGCCTATTTTTGACAAGAAAAACACTTTAGACAAGGACTGGAAAAAAACATCAAACGTTAATTATTATTACGCCAACAAAAATGACATGACTGGTATGTATGGTGAAAAATTGTTTGGGAACTTTTACATTCAAAATGATTACTTGATTAATGATGTTTCTTATGTGGAGAAATTTCTTCTTTTAAAGAATGAAGAAACCAAGCAAACCCAATTAAAAATTGTTTGTGGTCCGTTTAACCAAGATTTTGAAGCACAACAAGCTATTTTAAACCAATGGGCAGAAAAAATAAAAGCCTTGAGCGAAAAATAAGCACCATAAAATGAAAAATAAAAAAACCTCTCAAAAATTGAGAGGCTTTTTTATAAAATTAGGTTATATTAAAATGGTAAATCATCTTCTTCATCAGAAGGAGCGTCTTCAATAGATGGTGAGAATTGTGGCTCTGCACTGTTACCTGCATTTGCAGTAGCACCAGAAATTCTCCAGGCATCTAAATTGTGGTACCATTTACCATTAAATTCTCTCGATGAAACATTAAAAGAAACCTCAACCTCTTGTCCTGGTCCAAAATTTCTCAACATGTTTATTTTATCTTCGCCAAATAAACTAAAACAAATTTCCGGATTAAATTGATCTCCCGAATCAATTACAAAACCTTGTTTTTTCCATTCTTTACCTGCTTTACTGGTTCCTGTTTCAATATCCAAAACTCTTGTTATTTTTCCTTTTACTGATAAACTCATATATATCTATTTTTTACTTTTAAACAAACTTAATAAACCTCATTATTTAATTAGTGAATTAAATATTAAAACTTATAAACAAGTAAAGTATTTCTAATTCAAATTAAAGACTTATTCCAAACACAAAATTTGCTAGAAAATAAAATACCCCTGTTACAATTGCAACTCCTAACAGATTAAACAAAATACCTGCTCGTACCATTTCTCGTATTGGCACTCTCCCCGAACCAAAAATAATGGCTTGAGTTGGCGATGCAACCGGCATCATAAAAGCACAACTTGCCGATAAGGTTGCTGGTATCATCAATACTCTTGGGTCGATACCCAATACCACACTTGCTTTTGCTAAAATGGGCAACACTAAATTAGTAGTTGCTGTATTAGAAGTAAACTCGGTTAACATGGTTAACACCAAACAAACTAAAATAATTAATACTATTGGCGAATCAACGGATACATGGTTAAAAGCATTACCAATTACTGTTGAAAGCCCTGAATTATCGAAACCACCTGCCAAGGCAAAACCACCACCGAATAAGAGTAAAATTCCCCAAGGTAACGTTTTTACATGATCCCATTTCAGTATCATTTCGTTTTTTCGGTCTTTCGATGGTATCATAAACAACAACACAGCTGTTCCAATAGCAACAGCAGAATCGTTGACCATTGGTAAGTTAAAAATGGTTCGCCAACCTCTAATGGTATAATTTTCTGCAACAGTCAAATCAGAACCCGTTAACCATAACAACACGGCAATTCCAAATACAATACCCGCAACCCACTCATCTTGTCGCATTTTACCCAACTGTCTCAATTCGTCTTTGATAATTCCTTTGTTTTCGAATAATTTAAATGCCGGAATTCTAAAAATCACTTTAGTCATAAGCAACCAACCCGTAAAAATAAAAATAATGGAAATGGGTAGTCCCATCAACATCCACTCAGTAAAACCAACTTCTGGTAAATCAGGGAAAATAGAATGATACATTTCCACAAAAACCATGTTTGGAGGTGTTCCTACCAAAGTTGCCATTCCGCCAATATCAGCTGCATAGGCAATTCCTAGCAACAAACTCAATCCAAGTTTTTTAATCAGTTTTTTGTCGGTAATTTTTTCTGCAGTTTTATCAATTATGGAAATAGCAATAGGCATCATTACCATAACTGATGCTGTGTTAGATATCCACATGCTTAAAAACGCTGTGGCAATCATAAATCCCAATACCAAACGAACAGGGTTTGTTCCAATTATTTTTACAGTATTTAACGCTAATCGTTTGTGCAAGTTCGACACTTGTATGGCTTGAGCAAGGATTAATCCTCCTAAAAATAAAAAAATAATATCCTTACCATAAAACAATGCTGTTTCTTTAGAATCGGCTATTTCAAACAACGGAAAAAGAATTAATGGTAACAGCGACGTTACTGGAATCGGAATAATTTCAAACACCCAAAACATGGCCATAATTACAACAATAGCTGCCATAATTGGTGCTTGTGGATTTTCGTTGGGGACTAAAAAATAAACTGAAATAGCCAAAAAAATAGAAAGAACTCCTATAATGGCTTTTTTACTATGTCGGTATTTAAGCACTTATTGTATTTCTTTATTGATTTGATGTTCAAGCTCCTCCAAGGTTAAATTGTAGTAAATTTCTCCTTTTTTACTTACCGATATTTTACCAGTTTCTTCAGAAATAATAATAGCCATAGCTTGAGTTGACTCAGTAATACCAGCAGCAGCACGATGCCTTAATCCAAAGTGCGATGGGAAGTCTAAATTTTCTGATACGGGTAAAATACAACTTGCGGCTTTAATTAAGTTTTCCTGTATTATAACTCCTCCATCGTGCAAAGGACTATTTTTAAAGAAAATATTCTCAAGTAAAGAGGATGAAATTTTAGCGTTAATTTTCTCTCCGGAATCAATAAATAATTTTAATTCGATATTGAAATCAAGAACAATTAAAGCCCCTGTTTTATTTTTTGATAAACGTTTACATGCTTCAAGAATTGGCGTAATTTTTAGTTTTTCATGCTCATTTACTTTAGTTTGAAGCAAATTAAAAAATGTTCCTTTTTTGGAGTTAAACAACCTGTTGTTTCCTATCATCAATAAAAATCGTCGAATTTCTTGCTGAAAAACTATTATTAATGCCAGCATTCCTAAGCTAATAAATTTTCCAAGAATTTCGCTCAGCAACTGCATTTTAAATACCTCAGCAAATTTCCAAAATAAATAAACTGCTAAAACGCCCAAAAATATTTTAATAGCAACCGTTCCCTTAATCAACTTATACAACTGGTACATGATAATAGATACTAAAAGTATATCCACAACATCTAACCAACGTAATTGAATAAATAAAACAGCAGCCATTGAAACCATAAATCAAATGTAGTGTTTTATAGAAATTATTAACCTATAAAGCATTACAAAAATTATTTATTCAGCACCAAATGTTGTGTATTGATAAAATTGATTCTATTTTTGTTAGGCTAACTTTTTTCAACACTATGCGAAACATATTTTTTTTAGCGTTTTTACTAATTTCTTCATTGGTTTTTTCTCAGGAAATAACTAGTAAAATTGCCAGTGAAAATTTTAATCAAGGCGATTTTAACCTGGCTTTAAATAACTATTTAGAATTAGTTAAGCAAGAGCCCGAAAATGCCAAATACAACTATCGTATTGGGGTTTGCTATCTAAACACCAATATTGACAAAGCAAAGGCGGTAAGTTATTTGGAGAAAGTGTTGAAATCAGAAGAACCTGATCCAAACACTACTTATTTATTGGGTCGTGCTTACCACTTTGCATATCGTTTTAACGATGCCATTAAAATGTACGAACAATTTAAGTCTGCCAATAAAGGAACGCCTGAAAATATGCTTGATGTTGAAAAACAAATTGAATATTGTTACAATGCTGTTGAGTTAATGAAATTTCCGTTAGATATTTCGTTTAAAAATTTAGGACCAAACATCAATTCAAAATATAAAGATTATTACCCATTTGTAGCTAAGGATGAGAGTTTTTTAATCTTTAACTCTAAACGAGATGATGGAAGTTCTAAACAACCTGACGGCACTTTTACTTCTGAAGTTTATTTCTCGAAAACGAAAAATGGAGAGTTGGGCAAGGTTCGTAAACTTGACCAAAACATAAACACCTTAAACGGAAATGAAGAAATAGTTGGGATGTCGCCCGATGGTGATTATTTAATTTTCTATTTTGAAAACGAAAAAAACTTTGGTGATTTATTTATTGCTCAATTTGAAAACGAGGAGGTTAAAAATCTTCAAAAACTGCCAAAAAGTATAAATTCAAAGCATCACGAAATTGCAGCATCCATTTCTAAAAATGGAGACGCCATCTACTTTGCAAGCGACAGAGATGGTGGTTTTGGAGGAGTTGATTTATATATTTCGTTAAAACTACCAAATGGCGAATGGGGTCCGGCTCAAAACTTAGGACCATCCATCAACACTCCTTTCGATGAGGATTTTCCTAACATAACCGCTGATGGAAAATCATTGTTTTTTAGCTCTAAAGGACATACCAGTATGGGTGGTTATGACATTTTTAAAGCTTCGTGGGATAATGTGAAACGTATTTGGACCGACATCAAAAATGTTGGGTTCCCGATTAATACTCCTGAAGACAATACCAACTTTAGAGAGTCCGAATCTGGAAGAACTGGTTATATTTCTGCCTTAAGAGCTGAAGGTCTAGGAAATTTTGACATTTATGCAGTTACTTTTAACGAGGTTGAACCCGATTATACCGTAATTAAAGGTTTTGTAACTACACAAGATACATCAAATATCATAAAAGACGTATTTATTTCGGTGTTGGATTTACAAACAGATGAACTTTACGGTTCGTACTTAACTAATCCAATTACAGGTCGTTACATCATTATTTTGCCTCCAGGTAAATTCAACATGTTGGTTGAAGTTCCGGGATATAAAATGCATAGTGAAGATATTGAAGTGCTTGGTAAAAGCGACTTTAGAGGTTCTATAAAAAAAGACATTACCTTAAAACAAGATTAATTATCTCGAAGCACAATTTGCTGGCTAATTCCTAAACCGTATTTTAAATGTTGGTTTAAAAAATGGGTGGTGTCGTTAGTAATTTCAGCTGAATTCAAATAACCTGAATTTTTTAATTTATCAACCTCTATTACGGCATTTTTACTCGCTAAAATGTAATCCATTCTCATGTCCACCGATTGGCTATAATCCTTATGGATAAATAAAAATAACACATTAAAAACAACCATTAGCCCAACTATACTTAAAAATATTGGTTTAAGATTTATAGTTGATTTTTTAAACTGATTTCCACACAAAAACATAAATCGAACTATCGCTAAAGAACCTAATAATGAGGTTGTTATAGTAGATCTATCAGGAGCCAATCCGCCTAAAGCATAAATTACTACAAACTGGTTAACTACAACAACAGCTACCACAAATAAAACGGTGTTAACCAACTCCTTTTTTAATTTATATTTTCGATGGAAATTTATACCAACAGTTTTTCCTAAATAGAAAAACGGTAAAGCAAAAACAATAGCTGGAAGAATGGTTTTATATCCATCTAAAAAGATGTATTTGAAAGAACCATATCCTACATACAAAATTAAATCGGTAAAAGGTAAATTAGGTGTTAAACCATCTCTTATGGCTGTGCCGATACTAAAGTAATTTGTAGCAAACGAAACAAATAATGTTACTAAAGAGAGCATCTTAATACCGTAATTTTCTTTAACCCTGATTGAAAAAACGATAAGTAAAATAGTGATAATTGATAATATTTCGTTTGAACCTCCTATATAACATCCACTTATAGTTACTATAATATAATCCCATACATCTGTTTGTTTTTTTATAAAAGCACTCAATCCCCACAAAAAGAAAATACTACTCCACAAATAAGCCAACGCTGCCGAAATCCAAAACCACGATTGGCCTGTTAGATGTGTGTAAAAGAAAAATACCCCACAAAAAATCAGGGTATAATTTAATATTTCCTTATTTTCAAAATCTGTTTTAAACTGCTTGTTTAATTGATAAAAAAGAGCGTATATACTCCCTAATAATAAAGCAATACTTAACACGTTAAAGAAAAATAAAAAATGTGGAGTATCGTAAAATTGAAGAAAAAACAAAATGGTAAAATTGTACGCCCAACGACCATTCCATGTTAAATAAAGTTTTTGATAAATTTCTGGGAAAGAATGATTTGATAATTCTCCAATAAACAAATAATCGTCTGCAGAAAATCGATTAAACCATGATGTTACCAGCAAAAAAAACATCATTAAAAGTCCTTGCAAGAAAATTAGATATGTCGTTTTTATTTGCATTGGGTTAAAGTTGCTACATGTAAAGGTAAAACAAGTTATTAAACATTATCAACATGATGCCTCAAATTAGTCTTTTTCCACGAATTTTGAAAAACCAATTGAAAGATGTATGAAACAGTATTTAGATTTATTAAATCACGTATTAGAAAACGGGACCCAAAAGGACGACAGAACCGGAACAGGAACCATAAGCTGTTTTGGCTATCAAATGCGTTTTGATTTAAGTGAAGGGTTTCCATGTTTAACAACAAAAAAACTTCACTTAAAATCTATCATACATGAGTTGTTATGGTTTATCAGTGGCGATACCAACATCAAATACTTACAGGAAAACGGCGTGAAGATCTGGGATGGTTGGGCTAACGAAAAAGGTGAGTTAGGCCCGGTTTATGGTCATCAATGGCGAAATTGGAACAGCGAAGGAATTGATCAAATTACCGATTTGATTAACGAAATTAAAACCAATCCAACCAGCCGTAGGCTAATGGTTTCGGCTTGGAATCCGAGTGTAATGCCAAATACAAAGGTGTCATTTGCAGAAAACGTAGCTAACAACAAAGCAGCTTTACCTCCTTGTCACGCATTTTTCCAATTTTACGTTACCGGTGGCAAACTCTCTTGCCAATTGTATCAACGAAGTGCCGACACTTTTTTAGGTGTACCGTTTAACATTGCTTCGTACGCATTATTTACCATGATGGTGGCTCAGGTTTGCGATTTGGAGCCTGGCGATTTTATCCACACCTTTGGTGATGTACATTTATACAACAATCACATTGAACAGGCTAAGCTACAATTGACTCGTGAACCAAAAACGTTACCTACAATGAAAATTAATCCTAATGTAAAATCAATTTTTGATTTTAAGTTTGAAGATTTTGAATTACTGAACTACGACCCACATCCACATATTAAAGCAGAAGTTTCTTTATAACATGCAACAACTAAACTTACCGTTTTACCAGATTACCTTAAAGGAAGAAAACGGCAAGCACTTTATTTTCGACGATATCCGAAAAAAATATTTAAGTCTTACACCAGAAGAATGGGTCAGACAAAACTTTATCAAATACTTAATTAGTGAAAAAAATGTACCTGCCTCACTTATTGTTATTGAAAAAGGACTAAAATTAAACCAACTCTCCAAACGAGCCGACGTGTTAATTTACAAAGGTTCCTCTCCAATGGTATTGATTGAATGTAAAGCTCCAAAAGTAAAAATTAACCAAGATACCTTTGACCAAATTTCGCGTTACAACTTAACTTTTAAAGTGCCTTATTTGATTGTAACCAATGGTTTGAACCATTACTGTTGCCAAATAGATTTTGAGAAAAATAGCTACATTTTTTTAGAAGAAATTCCAAACTTCTCAAATTTATAAATTAGACCTAATTTATTTTTCTTATTTTTAGTGTAGTAACTAATATCGTTTTGTTATGATGGGAGGTTCTGGTTTTATTCAAAATATGATAATTTCTCTCCGAGAGAATAGTAAGTTGAAAAATAAAATTCAGCGACGTAAATCATCAGATTACAAAACATATATTAATATAGTTCATGAAGAAGTCTCGGAAGAAGATTTAAGAAGAATACGGGAGAAGATAATATCTCAAAACAAAGTTGTTAAAAAGAGGCTGATTTTGACATTTATAATTATCATGATAATTATAATAATCCTAGCATTTTTATTTAACACTAATGTTAGAATCAAAGGCATCAACGGATATTAACATCTCTTATCAGCTACTTTACCACAAACGAAACACTTCCATTCTTTTTATGAAAAAATTCATCAAAACTTTCTGGTTTTATAATTTGTGTTTTCCCTTTAGTTGTAATGGTCATTTCTACCAAATTAAAACTCCTTCCGTTTATAAAATACTGATCGTAGGAGGTGTAATTATCGTTATGTAAACTTCCGAAAACTAGTAATGTTTTTGGTGGTAATTGAATATAAACTGTTTGAAAACTGGTGTCTAAATCGTTAATTTCTAATTTTTTATCCCAATCAATTTGCCCTTTTTTCTTTAGCGCATAACTTTCTGGGCTGTTGTCAAAAATGGCAAAAGTTTCCTCTGGTGGCACAAGTGTATAAGTAATTTCTATTTCCTCGTCAGATTCGTTAACCACCATAAAACGTTCTATCCAAGAACACCCCGAAATGGTTAGTAGAAAAAAGAACCAACATATTGTTTTTAGTAGCTTCATTTCCATTATTTTACTCTAAATTTAAAAAAATAAACGAATAAAGCCCATCTATTTTTACTAATTTTATATATTCGCAGCCCTTTATGAAGTTAGACCATTACATAAGTAAACTATTGTTCCGCTACGATTGTGTTATCGTTCCGAACCTTGGTGGCTTTGTTACCAACTATAAACCCGCGAGCATACACCCCATAAAAAATACTTTTTATCCACCGTCAAAAGGAATTTCGTTTAACAAGAACCTGATACAAAATGATGGCCTATTGGCAAATGTGATTAGTCAAGAAAATGGAATTAGCTACGAAAAAGCCATAAGTTTTATTGATCAGTGTGTTGCTAAAATCCAGCAAGATTTAAAACACCGACAAAAAATAGCATTTGATAATGTTGGTGTGTTGTTTTACGATAACGACAATCGTTTACAATTTGAACCATCAGCTCATGTCAATTATTTGTTAGAGTCTTACGGATTAAGTTCTTTCCAACAGTTTCCGATAAAACGAAAAACTTTAGAAGACAAAATCAAAGAAACACCGATTTTACCAATAAACCAATCACCAGCAAATAAAAAATGGTTAAAAGCTGCTGCAATTCTTGTCCCATTAACAGCTCTGGCTATTTGGTTGCCAACTAAATATGATTTGACATCTGAATTGAATTATGCCAATTTAAACCCGTTTAAAGCTGCTGCTTTACCTGTATATACTGAACGATCGAGTACTCCTGTTTTTGAAAAAATAGAGTTCCCAATTGTTGACGAAACCAACAATACTGTTACTTTTATAAAAAACGAAACTCCTATTGTAATTGCTAAAATAGTTGAAGAACCTGTTGTTAAAGTGGATTCAACTTACGTTAAAACTAAAATTCAATCGCTTAACTACCATGTAATTGGAGGTTGTTTTGCTGAAAAAGAAAACGCTGAAAATTTTGTAAAAGAGTTGATAAACGCTGGTTACAATGCCTCAATTATAGGTAAGAGAAAAGGATTGTTTGCTGTGAGTTATAGCAGTTTTGCATCAAGAAAAGAAGCTGTTGAAGGTTTGGCTTTAGCAAAAAACCACAACAGCAAAGCCTGGATTTTAAATCAATAACACGTCCCTTTATTTTATTTCTAACAGATACGCTTGGTTAATCCAATGGGTCGTGTCTTGTTGTATGTCTACCACAAACAAACTTTTTGGAGCATTAACAAGCAAAGGCAATTCTGCTGTTGACTGTGTTTGTTGAATCAATTCAGCTCTTTCTGATAATTGTTTATCATAGTTTTTAATACTTCCCGAAAAAATATCTGAAACCACCATTCCTCCATTGCCAGCCAAAAGAAAAACAAGACAAAAGACCCCAAGTTTTTTAGCAAAATTAAACTGAACATACTTTGCGAAATAAGCTCCTTGATTGATCGTCAACGTCAATAAAAACAATACAAAAAACAAGCTAGCAATGTTTAATGTTCGGTGTTGACCCAAAATACCTGTTACCCAATAAGCAGGGAAAATACACAAAAACAAAATTCCTAAAAAGATGATTAATGCAATTTTCCAGTCCAATTTTTTGAGAACTGGTGTTGCTTTTTGATGTAATTCTGCCAAAACAAAAACAAATAAAATTCCTGAAAAGGCAATAATCCATTTTAAAGTAAAACGCCCCATTTGCATAATAGTGTATAATATCGAATAACTGAAGTTTTTTGTGTTTGAATAATTTGCCATTCGATAATCATTGCCAGGAGCAAAAGCCACCACAGCAATACAACTTAACGCAACAATTAGTTGAACAAGAAAAAATAGTTTGCCCTCTTTGAATTTAAAATAACTGTAATAAAACAATAATGCGGAAACAAACCCCATAATCAACGCAATCGATTCTTTTATTCCAATAATAAATACCAACATCAATATCAAAATGAGTTGATGAATAACTTTGTTTAAAATAAATTTTCGCTGAAAATACTGAACAAGAAATCCCAAATAAAATAACATTAGAGTTAAACTAAGCTGATAATAAACCACACTTGTTTGCCAATAAAATGCTTCAGACAAATCAGTTGTAGAGCTTAAAACGGTTAACAAAAACAATAGGCTCACAATGCTTTTATCCAACAACGTTAACCCAGAAAAAACAACATGTATGAGATAAAATATTGCAACTCCAAAAAACAAAAAATTAATCACTAAAAACAATCGATACTGTAACAAATCGGTTAACGAAAAAGGAAACAAAAGCATGATAAAATTGCCCGAATAAAGCCCGTTGGTTTTGTGATAAAAATTCACCAATATTTCCCACAATTGAGCTTGTTGCGCCTGATAAGCAAACCCCAAGTCATCAGCAACAGGATGAACAAACCCGAATAAATATAGAAATGGAGCTAATAAACCTAATAATACCAATAAAACAATGCGTTTTTGGTTATTGGAAAATTCCATCATTTGCTAAAAAAAGCTTGTTCAATTTTATCGGCTAGTACCGACGAAAGCTTGATGTATGATTCTACCGTCCAACCAGCTACATGAGGACTTAAAACAACCTTGTTTGATTGGGTTAAATACACAAAATCTTCCGGTAGTTTGTCTTTACTAATGGTTTCAAACGATTTGGTTTCGTATTCCAGCACATCCAAACAAGCGCCTAAAATTTTACCCGATTTTAACGCTTGTACCAAATCAGCAATTTTAACGTGGTTTCCGCGTGCAGTATTAATCAAGTAAAATGGTTTTTTAACTGATGTTATAAAGTTACTATCCACATAATATTGGGTTTCTTCGGTTAATGGTAAATGGATGCTTATAATATCGGACTCAGCCTTTAATTGCTCTAATGAAACTTCTTTAACTGTTTTGTTGCCAAAGCCTGATTTATATTTGTCATAAACTAAAATAGTACAACCAAAACCTGAAAGCCTTTTTACTAATGATGAACCCATGTAGCCGTACCCAATAATTCCAGCCGTTTTTCCCATTAATTCCAAACCCCTGTTCCCTTCTCTGTCCCAAATGCCTTTTCTAACTTCATTGTCGCCTTTTTTTAGTTGGTTAAACAACATTAATAAAGTTCCAATGGTATGCTCAGCAACCGCATCCATATTTCCTGCTGGTGAATGGATAACTTTTACACCTTTTTTTTTGGCGTATTCCACATCAATGTTTTCCAACCCTGCACCTGAACGTGCAATAAATTTAAGGCTGGTGGCTGCATCTAAAAAAATCTTGTCCAACGTAAATCGGCTACGAATAACTACTCCTTGATAATTGCTTATTTTGGCTTCTATCTCGCTTTTTGACGAGCTATAATCGTGTTCACAAACAATTCCTAATTTTAAAAGGCGTTCTTCTAAAATAGGATGTACAGAATCGATAAACAATACTTTTGAGATCACAGCAAAATAGATTTATTTACAAAGGTAGTGATTAAATTTTTTCATTTAATCCTCTTTTTAGTCTAAATCATTTTCCATTTAACTCATAAATTTTACACAAAACAACCCAAAAACATACCGTTAAAGAGAAAAATAATCTTTTTGTTTTAACTCAACATTATTTATCCTTAGTTTGTATATTAATTTTAAAAAAAGTATATGAGAACTTCTTCATCTTTTATTTTAGGAGTATTGCTTTTTATTCCATTTCTTAATTACGGACAACAAGTTATAAAACCAAATGAATTTAAAATTGGGATGTTTGGATCCCCTGGAAGATTAATAGTCAATCCGAATGGTGGGGCTAAAATTCCTTATGAAACTCCTTTGGATCCGAACGGATACAAAACTAGTACTCTTAATGTGTATAAAGAAGATGGTTTTAATATTTGGCAAACAAATTCACCTGGTATATGGAACTCCAAAGAAGGAATGATAAACCTTATAAAACTGTCAAAAAATAATGGGCTAAAAATGGTTATAAGTGCTAATAATTTTTATAAACCTATTGACCCAAATACTGGGACTGGGGAAAATACTTATGATAATTGTACTACGCCATTGGCCTCTAATCTATCACCTGCGCCACTCTATGCAAGACCTGATTACAACGATTATTTTGATAATGTGTTTTCAGATCCTTTATACAACGATTGGATTTGGGGATATCATATTTCAGAAGAAGGTTCTTATTTGCATCCTTATCATATACAGTCAAATTGCTCAGGTTTAAATTCATCAGATTATATAGATGCAGAAGTTCCTCCTTCAAAAGTTTTAGCAGCCATGAATCATTTTAAATCACTTTTAGCAGCAAAAGGAGTTAATAATCATAAAATGGAAATTATGCCTGCAAATCATAATAGAAGTATTAACAATAATACCATTGATATAGAATTAATAGGTCCTAATAACTTTCATGCTAAAGAATATATTACACTATTAAATAAAAATGACAAAAGAGATGTATTGTTTGAGGGCTCATATACTGCTCCTCCTCAAGCAAATTGGTATGAAGAAGAATATAATCAGATTCAGCAACCAACTGGTTGGCACAGATTAGGTTTTTTAAAAACTATAGATTATGCTAAGAATTACACTTCGGAAATACACAAAGTAATTAATATTGAAAATATGCCATGGGCTCCTCGTTTAATACATACTGACTCCAGTTTTTGTAAAAATGGAAACTTGATGTGGTTTCAAGCTTATACATCAATAATACATGGTGTGAGTGGGGTTTGGTTTTTTGATTATGACCAAAGTTATAGTGATTGTGACAGAGTTAATGTACTTTTAGAAAACGGAATTACAATGAATTCAATTATTGCTCAAGTTCGAACTCATTCTAGTCAATATCCAGGACTAAGCACTATACCTGACGTTGATATTACTTGTAACTCTGCAATTATGGTTGGTTCAGATTCTGTAGGAGGAGTTGTAGGTCTAGCTGCTAGAGAAATATTTTTCGGATTAGATAGTTGCTTTGATAGAGAATATTTTTCACCAATGTATACAAATTATGTTTCTCATTTAGCAAAAGAGCTTAGTTATTTAGTGCAAAAAGATATTGTTTCTACCGATCCTTCTACCATTATTTATACTAAAACCGATGAGGCAGATTTAAATTGTATTGTACCACCAGCTCAAAATTATATACAACCAGCAATAAATAGTGCGGGATTAAGTTTGTATGCAACAGAATTATGTACTGAAAACTATGGTTTAAGATATACCATTAGAACAAATGGAACAGAAACCTATATGATTATTTCGAATCCTTTAAATTTAGCTGTTACCGACGTGAGCTTAGATTTTTCAAATGTGGTAACCCCAATTATTAGTAATTCTACTGGAGTAGATGTTTTGTTTAATAATGGAGCATATCCAGTTACTGATCCCTTATATAAAGTAAATAGAGAGTCAAATATTAATCTTTCAAGCCTTACAGTTGGAGCGCAGTATCCAATTTATTATACAGGTAATAAGCAATTATCACTATCGTTTGGTCCTTATGATGTAAAAATTTTAAAATTTATTTCCACTCCTCCAAATCACAACAACGGATGGAATTTAGCTTGGTCAAATTTTGGAAGTGGTAATATTGGAGGACATGTATTAGGTGAAGATGATTTATATTATACTGGCGATTTTAATAACGACGAAGAGGAAGAGTTGCTTTGTATTGGCAAAAGCCCAAATCCTAACTCAGATTGGATTACATTATTAAAATATGAAAATGGTGACTGGAATTGGTTGTGGAGTAATTATGGAGACCCTAATGCAGGGAATGGCATATATGCATATCGAGACAACTTAAAAGTAGGGGATTTTGACGGAGATGGGGATGATGATGTTATAGGAATTGTTACTGGCACAACTAAATATGTTTCTTTTTTTGAATTTACTGGAAATGATTGGAATTTAAAATGGACTAATTCTTCAAAACATGCTTTAAAAGATTATTCAGATAAAATCTATGTAGGTAATTTTGATGATAATGATAATAAAATTGAATTATTTGGCGTAAACGCTTCTACCGGATTATCAAAAATGTTTAAGTGGAATGGGTCCACTACTTTTAACACAAGTTGGTCAGCCACAAGTAATCATGCAATTAATCCTTATGTTTCTAATATGTTTTCTGGAGATTTTGATGGGGGAGGGAAAGACCTATTGTTAGGGTTTGCAGGTAGTTGGTCTGTTTTATTTAATTATAATGGAGATTGGAATTGGACTTGGGGTAATAATGGAAATGGTGCTATTGGTGGAATACCTTTACCTTTTTTATCAACAGATCGAATATTAGCTGGAAATATAGACAGTGATAACAGAGATGAGTTTTTTTATATACAAACTCATGAGAATGCTGCATGGGCTATTTCTCATGATTTGGTAGCAAACCCAAGTTGGAATTGGAGTTGGAATTGGTCTGCAAATCCTACATCACCTGCGGTTCCTTTTGTTGATGATTGGTCATTAGCATCGAATAGTGCTACTGGTATCACCAACTATTTTTTAATAAAAGTAATAGCAAGTGAACCAAGCTATTTATTAGCTATGCGAAAATTTGATAGTTACAATCCTTGTAATGATTTCATTGTTAGTATGTATGAGCCTACCCAATCTAATTTTAAAATAAGTAATCAAGATTTGTTAACAAAAGAAGATTTAAAATCAAGTATTAATAATTCTTTAAATGATAAGATTGTTAAAATATACCCGAATCCTACTTCTAGTATTATAAAAATACTTGCAAATAATTCTAATATAAATAAAGTTGAAGTTTTTGATGTTAGGGGTCAATTAATTTTTGAAAATAATTACAACGTAGAATCCAATATTAACGTGGATATTTCTAGTAGTCCAAATGGTATTTATTTTGTAAAAATTACTAATGATTCTCAGTTTACTTCTGTCCAAAAAATTGTTTTAAATAAATAAAAAGATAAAGAGCGTTCACTATTAATAGTGATAATAGTGAACGCTTCCTAATTAAACAATTTCAAACTCATCGCCATCCAAGCCAACAGGAAATTTTTCCCGAAAATCTTCTAGTTCTTTTCGGTTTAGTTCAATGGTTTGAATAAAGGGTTGATGTTCTTTAATATTACTAATCTTGTTGCCTTTTGGGTCTATTATTGCAGAATTTCCTGAATAAGAAATGTCTTTCCCATCTGTTCCAACTCTGTTTACACCTATAACATAAACTTGATTTTCAATCGCTCTTGCTTCCAATAATTTGCTCCATGGTTCTTTTCTAGCTTCTGGCCAATTGGCAATATATATTAGGCAGTCGAATGCGGGTGATGGGTGTTGAGTGGTGGGTGTTGAGTGGTGGGTAATGGGCTTATTTCTGCTCCAAACCGGGAAGCGTAAATCGTAACAAATCAATGGGCAAATTTTCCAACCTTTTAACTCAACAATTAAACGAGTTTTTCCTGCCGAAAAATGTTCGTGTTCGTTTGCCATTCTAAACAAATGCCTTTTATCATAATGATACATTTTTCCGTCGGGTTGAGCCCAAATTAACCTATTGTAGTAATTGTTGTTTTCTGCAATTATCAAACTCCCAACCAGTACTGCATTTTTGTTCTTGGCTTGTTGTTTCATCCATAAAACCGATTTACCATCCATAGTTTCCGCTTGGCTTTTCGAATTCATCGTAAATCCTGTAGTAAACATTTCAGGTAAAACAATAAGGTCAGTTTCTTCTTTTACAGAAGCTATTTTATCGGTAAACATGGCTAAATTCTTGTCCACATTTTCCCAATGCAATTCTGATTGAATGATTGTTATTTTAAGGTTCATAATGTTTTATATTTCTCGCAAAGCACGTATGATTTATACTTCGGTCTTCAGACTTCCATCTTCAAATCTCTTTTATTCTTCTACATAAAATAAATCGTCAAAAGGAGAGTTGATTGGTGCTCCTAAATTTACAGGAGTAGTCCAGGTGTTATTTTTTTCGTCCCAAGTACTTTTAAAAATGTCATATCCACCCATGCTTCCATGTGCGGTTGAACAAAAGTATAGTGTACTTTCGTCAGAGGACAGAAAAGGGAAATCTTCATCCCCTGTACTGTTAACCATGCTTCCCACATTGGTAGGCTCCGACCAAGTGTTATTTGGTAGTTTTTTCATAAAAAACAAGTCTTTTCCATTTTCACCGTTCTCACCATAACTCGAATAATAAATAAGTGTTTTACTGTTATTCAAATACATGGTTGGTCTAAATCCTTCTTTTTTATCTTTTGCGGTCGTCATGTCGTCTGGTGCTAATAAAAATTTAGCATCAATATCTAATGAACCATAAATGGTGTGAAAATTTGTTTGTTTAAAGTCTTTTTTCGCTAAAACTTCTATTGGTTTGGGACTGTTCACTATTTTTTTTCCGAACATGCTTAAATTAATTTCATCATTAATAGCATGTTTTTCAATCTCCTTTTCGTTGGCTAAAGTTTTGTATTTTTCATAGGCTTTAACTGCTCGTTCAAAACGATAGGAATAATGATTGGTTTTGCCCAGCATGTAAAAAACGTCGTAAGGAGTTGTTTTGTTTAATGCAGCTTTTTCAAGACTCTCTATTGTTCTTTCGTAATCTCGAGAAACGTTAAACAAACTTTTTCCATACATGTAGTGTTGTTTGTCGGTCAAATCAAATAGTGGAGCAATTTTAGCATATTGTTCTGCACATTTTAAATATTGTTTATTGATGAAAAATTGCTCGGCAGCATCTAATATTTTTTGTTGATCTCCTGATGGTTTTCTAAATTTTTCTGAAATGTTTTGCTTTGGAACAGAGGTTTCTTTTACTGCATTTTTTTCAAAATCTTTCTTGGTAAATTTATATTCTGGAGCTTTTTCAGCCTCTTCTTTTGTAAAATAGTTGTCGATGTTTAAAATCTCAAACGAACCCTCTTTTTTTAATTTGATGCTTTGGCGGAGAGGAAAATCTTCGGTTTGAAAAGGAATAGTAACATAAGCAATATGTTCATTATATCCATCTGCAGCAATACTAAATTCATATTTTACACCAGGCATTAATGCCAATAAAAAATTTCCTGTATTGGCATTAGAGTTATAAATACCAACCACCTCTTGATTGTTGGTGTTGTAAACCGCAATAGATGCCGAGAAATTTGGAATGGAATCGTTCGTCATAAAGTGACCTTTGATGATGGTTAGTGGTTTTGGTGGTTTTGGCATGTTTATTTTATACAAACTAAATCCACCTGTTGAACTTCGTCGGTTTGAGATAAAGTATGCTTCTTCATCATTCAAACTTGGCATAAACATAAAATCGTCGTACGGCGAATTGATTGGATAACCCATGTTTTTAACACCTCCCCAAGGGTCGTTTACCGTTTTTCTGGTTGCTGTAAAAATATCGTAACCACCCATACTGTTATGTCCTGTTGATGCAAAATAAAGCGTTTTCCCATCTAAAGTAACATAGGCATAATCTTCATCGTAAGGTGTATTTACATTCGCTCCTAAAGAATTCGGGATTCCATATTTATCTCCACCAACCAACACATTTACAAATAGATCTTTACCAGATTTTTCATCTAATCCATAACTGGTTTGAATCATTTCGTTTTGCTCGGTTTTAAACATCCACATTTTTTCTTTCTTTTTGCTATCGATAGGAGAGATGAAAAAAGGTGTCTTTTCTAAAAATTTCCCACTAGTTAATTCAGTAGGTAGTTCTTTCGTTAATTTTTGAATATCAATGTTGTTTTTGTTTTTAATATACATGTCGTATTGATCTAAAATCAACAATTTACCATTGGTACAATATTGAATGTAACGATCAATGTTTAAGCTTGTGATTTCTGTAGGTTTTGCTTTGGCCTTATATTCTATAAACGCTTGTTCGGCTTTAGCAAAATCCGACCACGAATGGTAAGTCATTCCTAAATAATAAAACACATCGTAAGGTACGTCTGGATCTTTTTCCGCTTTTAACAAATAAAACAATGCTTTTAGCTTATTCTCCTCCAAATGATAAACACAAACCCCTTTTTTGTAATTGTTTAATGGGTCTGATGGGTCAAGGGTTAGAAGTTCCGAATAAAAAGCAGAAGCTGCCTTGTAGTCTTTTTTCAAAAATGCTTTTTCAGCATATTCAGGTTTTTTGTTTTCGTGTTCAGCTTGTTTTTTTAACAACTCGTCAATGTTTCCAAATTCAGTTTCAGTTAATTGCCTACGCTCAACATCATTTTCTAATGCGTTTGTTTCGTACAATTCCACTTTGTGAGCGCTCTCATTGTTTTCATCATACACCGTAAGCAAAAATAATGTGGGTTCTTTTTCTTCAACAAACCAAGTGTTTAATGCAGCATTAATTCGATTAGAATCAATAGAAACGATTATTTGCTGTTTAGAAATTTCGTCGTGCACATTGGTACTTGCATACCCTGGTATTTCAACCACTTTACGTATTGGGGCATAACCATAAGTATTGATAACGAACTCATACTTTAAATTGGGCATTAAAATCACCAAATAATTACCTGTTCTAGAATTGGTATTGTATACTCCAACCAATTCGTCGTTAGAAATATTGTACACCGAAATTTCTGCTTTTCGCATGTGTGGAAATCCCGAAATCTCAAAATTACCTCGTATTACTGTAGAAGAAATGCCGCTCTGATTAGTTCGGGCTTTATACATGGTATAACTTCCTTCTTCGGTTGAGTTTCGATTGGAAACAAAATAATATGCATTTTTTTTAGTGCTGTCTTGTTTTGAAAACTCTATTGAAAATGCCGTATTAAATTGGCAAAAACCAATTAAAAACAATCCAGAAAAACGAAGAAATACGTTCATTTTCAAAATTTTAAAGTTTGAAAGTAATAAAAATGAACAGAAATAAGGAATTTATAAATTAAGAGTTTTAAACAACCTTGTTTAATATCTCGGCTGCACGCTCCAACGTTTCTTCTTTTTTGGCAAAACAAAACCGTAAAATTTTCTCATCAACATTTTTTTGATAAAATACTGAAACAGGAATCGATGCCAACTTGTATTCTTTTGTCAATCGAATTGCAAAATCGGTATCTTTTTCTTCACTAATGTTTTTATAACTTAACAACTGAAAATAGGTGCCTTTGGATGGTAAAACATCAAATTTTGAGTCTTGTACTCGCTCAACAAAGAAGTCTCTTTTTTGTTGATAAAAACTGCTTAATCCTAAATAAGTACTTTCGTTTTTAAGGTATTCTGCCAAAGCATGCTGAACGGGAGTATTAACTGAAAAGACAATAAACTGGTGGGCTTTTCTAAACTCTTTCATTAAATTACTCGGAGCCATACAATAACCAATTTTCCAACCTGTATTGTGAAAGGTTTTTCCAAATGAAGCCACAATAAAACTGCGCTCTGCCAATTTTGGAAATCTACATGCGCTCTGATGTTTTTCGTTGTCGAAAATAATATGTTCGTAAACCTCATCACTTAAAATAAGAATATCGGTATCTGCAACAATTTTTTCCAACGCCAACATGTCTTTTTTACACAAGATTTTTCCTGTTGGATTGTGTGGAGTATTGATGATGATCATTTTTGTTCGTTGGTTAATCAGTTTTTTAACCTGATTCCAATCTATACAATAGTCTGGTGCCAACAATTGAACAAAAACAGCCTTACCACCATTTAATTCAATAGCTGGTTCATAGCAATCGTATGCCGGAGTAAAAATAATTACTTCGTCACCCTCTGTAATGGTTGCCGCAATAGCAGTATAAATAGCTTGTGTTCCTCCTGCTGTTATGGTTATTTCTGTATCAGGATTGTAATTTACGCCATATATATTGGCTGTTTTTATAGCAATTTGTTCACGTAAAGCCATTAAACCAGCCATTGGAGCGTATTGATTTAGCCCATTTTTCATGGCTGTTGAAACCAAATCAATCAAATTATCATCCCCTTTAAAATCAGGAAACCCTTGCGACAAATTAATAGCATTATGCTCATTTGCCAATTGACTCATAACCGTAAAAATGGTTGTACCAACCTGTGGAAGCTTTGATTTTATTAGATTAGGATATTCTTTCATGTTATTTTAAAGGTGGCAAATTTAAGTAAACCTACTTAAATATAACTGATTAAATTTTAAATTAGACCAATTATATGGTAACACTGATTTAGGTTAGAATAAGCCGGATGAGGCATCCGTCTCATAGCCTTCATCAATTAACAAATTTGATGATTCTGCTGCCTGAACAGCCAACTCATCGCAACGTTCGTTATACAAATTGCCAGCATGACCTTTTACCCAAATAAATTTAACCTGATGTTTTGGGTATATTTTTAGAAATCGCTGCCAAAGATCAATATTTTTTTTGCCTTTAAAACCTTTTTTTTGCCAGCCAAAAACCCAACCTTTTTCTACTGCATCAACCACATATTTTGAGTCGGAAAAAATTTCTACTTGGGCATTTTCTTTTATTATGGCTTCTAATGCCACAATTACACTCAACAATTCCATACGATTGTTAGTAGTGTTTCTAAATCCTTCCGAAAGTTCTTTTTTATGGCTTCCACTCATCATTACCACACCATAACCCCCTTTGCCAGGGTTACCTTTTGCTGCTCCATCAGTATATATGGTAATTTTTGCCATTAAAACCCTGCGTTGGTTTTAAATAGTTTTACTGCAATAGCCAATAATATTACACCAAATACTTTACGTAAAACAGCTATCCCTCCTTTACCCAAAATACGCTCAATAAATACAGAAGATTTTAATACTGCATAAACCAATATAATATTTATGATAATGGCTATAACAATGTTTTGTACAGCATATTCAGCGCGTAACGAAAGTAAAGAAGTCATAGTACCAGCCCCAGCAATTAATGGGAAAGCAATAGGAACAATTGACGCTGTTTTCATAGAATTTTCATCCTCTTTATACAAACGAATACCCAATATCATTTCTAAAGCCAAAAAGAAAATAATAAACGAACCAGCAATAGCAAATGAGTTTACATCAATTCCAATTAAATTAAGGATAGACTCCCCAACAAACAAAAACAAAATCATAATAACTAACGAAACAATACTTGCTTTTCCAGATTGAATATGCCCTGTTTTTTGACGTAAATCAATAATAATTGGAACTGAACCAACAATATCAATAACTGCAAACAATACCATAGTTGCAGTTGCAATTTCTTTAAAATTTAAATAATTCATGCTTTTTTTATCGGTTTAACTCTGCAAAAATACAAGAAAACGAATGGGGATTCTTACAAAGAATTTAATAATTTATTACCCTTACTTTTTCGTCGTCTAGCCGAACTCTTAACCACGTTTGAAGTGCATTTTTCTTTTCTGTTTTTTCAACATCGGAAAGCACATTACTCCAGCGAATTAAAAATGTAGCAATGGTATCTTGTTTTTCGCTAAAATCGGTAGTAATGATTTTTCCAAATTCCATTTGTGTAACTTCTTGGTATTGTAATTTTATTTCTTTTTTTAAACTGTTGTAAGGCACATTGTTATGCGATAACAAATTAACTTGAGATTCCAACAACTTAATTTTTTCATCCTTGTCCTTAATCCGCTCTTCGTTTTTACGATAAATATCTTCTAGAATTCCTGAACGAACTTCTTTACTCAATTTGTTGGCGAGTTCGTTCGAGTTATCTTTTGCTTGATGAATTTTTAGCTCAACATTTTTTAAATCGTATTCTGGCATTTTTTTTACCAACCTGTTCTCGGTTGCCGCATCAATATTATTGCCAATAATATAAACCTCTATTGATGATTTATTGTCTTCCTCAGTTTTGTAATTTATTTTTTTACTGATAATCTCACTGCCCTCAATGTCAAAATTTTGTGCTATAAAATTTTCTACATCACGCTTAAAAATACTCTCCTGAATAGAACTCCAAAAAGTAAACCCACTTGGAATAAGTACCACTGCCGAAAAAATTAAAATATAGTTGGTTACTTTTTTTTGGCGAGCCAAGTCAATGTATGAGATTAAAGGAAACCGTAAATATTTTACCACCAGCCAAGTGGCTAAGATGATAAAAACAGAATTAATCAAAAACAAATAAAACGCCCCGAAAAAAAATTGCCAGTTTCCATTTGCTAACCCATAACCAGCAGTACAAAGCGGAGGCATTAAAGCTGTAGCAATAGAAACTCCATAAATAGTACTGGCAATGGTTCCTTTTTTAGTTTTGGCAACAATTAATGCCATTCCACCAAAGAAAGCAATCAAAACATCAAGTAAATTAGGTCTGGTACGAGCAATTAATTCAGATTGAACCTCGCCAAAAGGAGTAAGCAGAAAGTATATTGAAGAAACCAAAACACTTATCAATACAGCCGTTCCCAAACTTTTTAACGAACGAGTAAGCATTCCTATGCTATTAATTCCAACAGCTAAACCGATACCTACAATTGGTCCCATTAATGGTGAGATTAACATGGCTCCAATAATTACAGCTGTAGAATTAACATTAAGTCCAACAGAAGCAATAGCAATAGAGGCTCCTAAAATCCAAATATTTACTCCTTTAAAATCAATATCGTTTTTAATCGATTGTATTGAGCCTTCTATATCAATACCATCACGGATATTAATAATTTCTTTTAAATATTCTTTTAATAAGTTAAACGAGTTTTTTAAGCTAAACTTCAATTCTTCTTCGGGTTGATTATCTTGTAAGAGGTTATTAATATCTTTTTCCATAATTAACGCAATAAGTGTTCGACTAAATTACCATTTCTGCTATGATATTCATTTGTATTTTTTATTTTTACAATCATTAACTTTGATTAGCATAACATCAACAAAACATGAAAGATAAAACAGCAATATTAGAAGCAAAAATTGAAGAAGCAAAAATTGCCGGAGGTGTTGACAGAATTGCATCCCAACATAAAAAAGGGAAATTTACTGCCAGAGAGCGTATTCATTTTTTATTAGACGATGGCTCGTTTGAAGAAATAGGAATGTTGGTAACACATCGTTCAACCAATTTTGGTTTAGACAAAACCGTTTTTTTAGGTGATGGTGTGGTTACAGGTTATGGTACCATAAATGGTCGTTTGGTTTATGTTTTTTCCCAAGATTTTACTGTAATGGGAGGTTCACTTGCAGAAGCTCATGCTGAAAAAATTTGTAAAGTGATGGATTTAGCTATGCAAAACGGAGCTCCGGTTATTGGTTTAAATGATTCAGGAGGCGCACGTATTCAAGAGGGCGTAGTAAGTTTAGGTGGTTATGCCGATATTTTTTACAGAAACACTTTGGCCAGTGGAGTAATTCCTCAATTATCAGCTATTATGGGACCTTGTGCTGGTGGGGCAGTTTATTCACCTGCATTAACCGATTTTATTATGATGGTAGAAAACACCTCATACATGTTTGTTACAGGCCCCAACGTAGTAAAAACTGTAACTCATGAGGAAGTTAGCTCCGAAGATTTAGGTGGTGCTTCAGCACATTCAACCAAATCGGGTGTTACACATTTAACCTACTCCAACGAACTGGAATGTATCAATGGCATTAAAACCCTGTTAAGTTTTATGCCTCAAAATTGCGAGGAAGATGCCCCAAGCATTCCTTACGAAATGGGCAACGAGTCGCGCCCTGCATTAAACAATATTATACCAGAAAGTGCTAATCAACCATATGATATTAAAGAGGTAATAGCAGGAACAGTTGACGAAAACTCATTTTACGAAATTCACAAAGATTTTGCAGAAAATATAGTAGTTGGTTTTGCTCGTTTAGCCGGAAAATCAATTGGTATTGTAGCCAACCAGCCTGCATTTTTAGCGGGTGTTTTAGATATTAAATCATCACAAAAAGGAGCTCGTTTTGTTCGTTTTTGCGATTCGTTTAATATCCCATTATTAGTGTTTGAAGATGTACCCGGATTTTTACCTGGAACTGACCAGGAATGGAATGCCATTATTACTAACGGAGCAAAATTGTTGTATGCGTTTTGTGAAGCTACAGTTCCAAGAATTACCGTAATTACTCGTAAGGCTTATGGCGGTGCTTACGATGTAATGAATTCAAAACACATTGGTGCTGATATGAATTACGCTTGGCCAAGTGCTGAAATTGCGGTAATGGGAGCTAAGGGTGCTGCCGAAATTATTTTCAAAAAAGAAATATCGGAAGCTACAGATTCGGAAGCAAAATGGAAAGAAAAAGAAGCAGAATATGCTGAAATGTTTGCCAACCCATACAATGCTGCCGCTCGTGGTTATATTGATGAAGTAATTAAGCCTGAGCAGACTCGTGAGAAGTTGATTAAAGCATTTAAAATGTTGGAAAACAAAGTAGCAACTTTACCAAAAAAGAAACACGGAAATATCCCATTGTAATAATTTGAATATGAAAAATATACTAGTAACTATCGATTTTGAAGAGAAAGGTCAGATTTTGATTGACAAAGCAGCTGAAATGGCTGAAAAATTTAATGCAAAATTGTGGTTGGTTCATGTAGCAGCTCCAGACCCCGATTTTATTGGATATGATGTTGGTCCTAAATACATTCGTGATGTACTTGCAAAAGATTTACGTAACGAACACAAGTTATTGCAAGAGTTTACAGCACAATTAAAACAAAAAAACATCAATGCCGAAGGCTTATTGGTACAAGGAACTACTATAGAAACCATTGTAGAACTAACCGATAAATTGGCTATTGATTTAATTGTAATTGGAAAACACAAGCATGGATTTTTTCACAAAACATTTATGGTAAGTACTGACGAATCTTTACTTGAAAAAGCAAACATTCCTGTTCTAATTGTTCCAATAAAATGAGGTTAATTATCCTTCTATTAGTTTTAACAGGATTTTTTGCCTGCTCCAACCCTGAACTCAAACAAAAAATGGAAACCCCCACAGATTCAATAGCTATGAATGTACCTGTTTTCGACTCGGTAAAAGCCGCCAACTATGGTGCTGATGAATACGGCATGAAACAATATGTAATGGCTTTTTTACGAAAAGGACCTAACCGCCCTACCGATAAGGTTTTGGCAGATAGCCTACAAAAAGCACATTTGGCAAACATTAGCAAAATGGCTGATGAAGGCAAATTGGTGGTTGCTGGCCCATTTTTAAACGATGGCGATTTGCGAGGAATTTACATTTTTAATGTAGCCACCATTGAAGAAGCCAAACAACTTACCGAAACTGATCCGGCAATAATTGCAGGTAGTTTAACCATGGAATTGTTGCCTTGGTACGGCTCTGCAGCATTAATAGAGATTAACGCGCTACACAAAACCTTGGCTAAAAAAGAATTTTGATAAAAGTTTAATTGGGATTATTACTCCACCAACTTTGCTGATAAAGCAAAGGCTTCCAACTCGCGTAAAAACTCACGTTTATCAAATTTTGGAGCAAACACATAACCATCAATACAAATTACCTGGTTGCGTTTTTCATCCACAAAAGTGTAGTTAACATAAGGTCCACCCATAAAGTCACCTTTTATAAACCATAAACCACGTAATTCTTTTGCATACAAACCATTTATGCTTATTTCTCGTTCCTTTGGAACAAACTCTGCATACGATTGCATATAGGTGCTGTCAACTGCTCCTCGTATGTACTTTTTGGTGATTTCGTTTCGTTTGTTCGTTAAGCTATATACACTAAATGTACTGTCACTGGTATAAGGATACGAATACACCAACAAGCCCTGACTTATAGGATGTTCTCCCGCCATTTTCTCTTTTCTCAACCACACAAAATTACTGTCTTCGGTAGCAATACGGTAATAAGTATCTACATTAATATCAATGTTAAATTGCTTTTTTAATACCGAACTTACTTTAGCATTTTTACTTTGTTTGTTAGTAGTTTGTAACCGCTCTATCTCCTTGTTGTTGAAATAATCGGAAATAGCAACTCCATTTTTACGAATGGTTTCGGCAGCAATTTCGTCAGTTGAAGCTGTAACAGTAACAATCAATTGGTCTTTCGACCAAACCTCACTGTTTATGGCTAACCTGTTTTTAGAATTAGGCTTAACTTCAACAATGATAATGTTACGATTGGTTTTAAAAATTTGAGCAAAATTACGGTGAGGGATAAAAATGATATCAAACATTGGTTCGCGTTGCGGTAAGCCTTCTTGTGTTTTTGCAAAGGTTTCCATAATGGCTGCACCTGTTTGGTTGTTCCAGTAAAACGAATCGACCACCACTAAAACATTTCCTGATTTTCCTGATGCTCGAGGTAAAACTTTTTCGTTAATGGTGTCACACGAAACAATTGCAAATGCAAAAAATACAACTGATAAAAATGAAAATAAGTTTGATGTTTTAGCCAATTGGTTTGATTTTGATTTTCATTCCTGATTTTAACGAACGAGGATCCAAGCCTTTGTTTAAACTTTGAATTTCATTAACAGAAGCACCCTCAAACTTACTAGCAATACGGTATAAATTGTCGCCTGATTTTACGGTATAATATAAATATTTACCATCGGTAGTTGCTTTTGTTGCGGTAAGTTGAGTAGTTTTTTCCTCTTGTTTTTTCTGTTGTGCAGCGTAGCTGGCTTTTGGGTAAACATAAAGTGTTTGACCTACTTGTAATCTATCACTTTTTAAGTTGTTCCATTCTTTTAGCTGGGTTGTTCGGCAATGGTATTTCATAGCAATTTTACTCATGCTATCTCCACTTTTAACTTTATACACCACTGATTCTCCTCGTTGAGGTTCGGCAGCAGTAATTTGCGCAATTTCTTCAGTAGCTTTTTCCTCTTCTTTTACATCACGTTGAGCATAAATAGCTTCTTCATTGGTTAAGAATAGTCCGATTTTATCGTACGGTAAACAAAGCGTGTTTGCTTTACCTGTTGCCGGAATGTAATTGTGCTTGTAAGTAGGATTAATGTATTCTAAATATTCTACTGGAATATCCAACACTTTAGATATTTCGGCAAACGAAATGTGTTGATTTACACCTACAGTATCTACTTTAAAGCAAGAAATATCAGGTTTTACTGCTTGTATGTTATGTTCAGCAGCATAAGCCATTACATAGTTTACCGCCATAAAAGCTGGAACATAACCACTTGTTTCTCGTGGTAAAAATGCCATTATTTCCCAGAAATCAGTTTTACCACCCGAACGACGAATAGCTTTATTTACGTTTCCTGGGCCACAATTATAAGCTGCTAAAGCCAAGTCCCAGTTGTTATACATGGCGTGTAAATCCCTCAAATAACGGCAAGCTGCATCGGTAGATTTGTATACATCACTTCTTTCATCATAATAAGAAGTAGTGTTTAAATCATACATTTTGCCTGTTTCATACATAAACTGCCACAAACCAGTAGCACCAACTCTCGATTTTGCTTTTGGGTTTAATGCCGATTCTACAATTGCCAAATATTTTAACTCTAACGGCATGTTGTATTTGTCCAAGGTTTCTTCAAAAATTGGGAAATATAGCGGTGCTAAGCCTAACATTTTTGCAGTAATGTTTTTTCTACGTTTAGCATATAAATTCACATAACCTTTAACATAACCATTGTAAACAAATTTAAACGGTGAGTTAGCATCTAATTTTTTAAATCGTTTGATGTATGTAGCTTCATCAAATTCTGGAACAGAATCTTTGGCATATTTGTATTTGGTAGATTTCGAAAAATTATCGTTCAAGCCTAAACTTTCGAAATACCCTGAAAGTGTAATACTATCTATCATGGATAAAATAGGGTCATCATCTTCTAAATCAAATTTAGTTTTAGAAGTGTCTCCGTCCATTGCAAAACTATAATGTACCGTAGTAAAAAAGACAAGAAGTAAGAGGATTGCTTTATTTTTCATAAATCCAGTTTATACTTTGTTGCTATAAAAACTATTAGGAGTAGAAGAGTTAAACTCCTTTACTACACTTTTATTATGTTTAAAAACAAAGATTATTTTGATTTTTCTTTGTCGTCGGCTTCGTTTTGACCTTCTTTCATACCGTCTTTAAATTCTTTAATTCCGGAACCAACACCTCTCATCAATTGAGGTATTTTTTTAGCTCCAAATAAAAGAATTACAACAATAGCAATGATAATGATCTCTTGTGTACCGAACATCCCTAATAACACTGTATTCATTTTTTTTAATTTTAGTCCGTTAAGTAACGGATAGTAAAGCGTGTAAAGGTACAAAAGTATTTGAATAGTTTGAAATCCTCACTATATTTTATCAATAGTGGATTGTTTATGGTTTACTCGTTTAAAAAACAACAGCAATCCAACCACAAGCACAGCGCTAGCAATGCCGGCTATCCAATTCATTTCTGAATCAAATAAAGTTATTTCGGTGTTTTCTATCATTTCGG
Organism: Flavobacteriales bacterium; assembly: GCA_050248475.1. GTDB lineage: Bacteria > Bacteroidota > Bacteroidia > Flavobacteriales_E > Vicingaceae > Vicingus. Next base: position 12,165 of record JBFWSH010000002.1, on the reverse strand, counting down.
GATACAAGTAACTCAACATTACCACACTTCCGTTATTAATAAAATGTCCCAGTATAGGTAACCACAAAGATCCCGACCAATAAAAGACATAACCAAATAAAGAGCCCAACAACATACGAGGTAAAAAGCCATAAAACTGCATGTGTAAAGCGCTAAACAAAATGGCTGTAACCCAAATGGCTACATGGTAATTTTTAAACCAACCTACCATTATTTTTTGTAAGACTCCTCTAAACAATAACTCTTCACCAACTGCTGGTACAACAGCAACAATAACCAAAATGTAAAAAAAACTTCCCCACCCATTAAAGGTTAAAAACAATTTGGTTATAACTTCCGCACTTTGTTCACTTTGTTTCATCCAGTTTTCAAGTGGAGCTAAAAAATCAGGTAAAATAAGTTGTTCGTTAAATTCAACCAACCACGTCATAAAAGGTATAGAAATTATCATAAACAATAATACCAACAGCCAATTAATTGGTTTTGAAAAAGATTTTAATGATAAGGAAGCCAACGGTTTTTTATACACTATCCAACCAAATAAAATGGATGGAACAATAAATACACCTGTGGCGCTCATCAGTTGAAAAAACTTAAGTCCTTCAATAACTTGAGGATTGGAATAATCTCCAAAACTGTGTAAATCGAAACCAAAAAAACTCATCACTAAAACTCCTGCAAGCAACGAAAACAAAGTCGCCGAACCAACACAAAGCATGGCAATTAACACCAATTGCATGGCTGGTTTTTCAAATGTAGGGTTTGGATTATTATTCATGGACTAACTTTCTACTTTACAAACTTTTAACTTTATTAACTCAAAAATGCCCACCCAACACACATGTTTTTTTAAATTTCTTTACCTCTCCTTTTAGATTAAAAGCTTCCACATATATAATGTAAATACCTATAGCAGATTTTTCGTTGTTTTCGTTTATTCCATCCCAACTAAATGTACCTGATGTTCCAAGTAATTCATTCAACAACAGGTTTTTTGTTAATCTTCCTTTCGAATCATAAATGACAATATTTGCTACATAACCTGCTTCTGCAAATTTGTAGGAGATGTTTACCACATCATCAATCCCGTCATTGTCAGGCGAAAAAGTTTCGGGACTTATCGTAATTTCATCAGTAATTTCTGCTTTTTGATATTGCGAATTTTCGTAACCTGGTGTTGCGTAACCAACATCTTCTGCAGCAGAATGCCAATTGGTTTTGTCGTTCGATAATCTGTTGTAATCAATACGTTCTAAAGAAACACCTTTAAAATCATTCAACAAAGCAAAGTGCATTTCCTCGTCATACTTAAAATTATCAATAGCTTGGCTCAAATTGTTTACCACATAAACATGCCCGTCGCTATTGTTGTACGTTGGTAAAGTTGACATTTGTAACATTCTGTCCTGTTTAGCATTAATATACTCTGTTTTAATGTTGTTGGCATCTTTGGTTAACACTAAAAACTCACCGGGCAAAAGCACAAAAACTTGATCTGTAATTAATTTTTTATTTGAAATGCTGTCGTTATCGTAATTCGCCAAATACCAATTTTGTAGATTAATAAACTTGGTAGACTTGTTATAAATTTCGACAAAATCGCTACCTCCAGTATAAGGATTGAACAATACTTCATTGATAATTACATCTCCAGCCAAACCTTGCTCCGGTAACGAAAAATTATATGTGCTATTGTTAGTGTTTCCTATACAATCGGTTATACTTGTTGCAGTTATGGTGTAAGTAGTTTGAAAAGCTAGTTTGTTACCCAATGTTACTAGATAAGTTTTACCTGTTTGCTGCTGAATGGTGCTTACTGTAATTCCGTTGTCGAAAGTGATAGTTCCTAAAAAAGCATTTTCGTTAAACGTTATTTGAATAGTTGAATCTGTCAACGCTGAAACCGAAATTAGTTGTGGACCAATATTATCAGGGTTTGCAGCAAAAATAGAGTTTTGTGTTCCAGGTGTTCCACCAAACCACTTGGTTGAAGCTCTCCAGTTGTTCTCTTCTCCACAAGGGTTATTCGGGTCTATCATTTCCAAGCTCCACCCGCCATCCTTTTTTACAGCATCCTGATACCATGTATCTGAATAGTTTACTTGATGAATAACTTCTCCTGATGATCTAATTAATTTGATTTCATCACTTGAATTGTTCAGCGATGGAAAACTTGTTGCTCCAACTACTTTCCCATAAGGGGTAAACTGACTAACACTTGTTGAGCTACAAACAATAATGTATTCGTTAGGCAATAACTTTCCTGATAAAAGCCCGCTGGTTGATAAAGGATCAGCAATTTTTAGTCCAGATAAATCAATTATTTTGGTTGATTTATTGAATAATTCAATATACTCAAACAAGGGTAATCCAACAGTTGGGTCTGGGTCAGCAAAAATTTCAGTTATCACTAAATCAAAAACCAAAGGTGCTGCACCAATTCCAAATGTTGTTGAATTAGGGTTTAATCCATTACCGCCACAATCGGTTGGTGTTAGAAACTGAATGGTATATACCGTTGATGAATCTAAGTTTGGTGTAAGGTTTAAAACAATTTTATCAGGTTTTGATAAAACAATTCTAGAAACAACACTTATTCCATTTGAAACAGTAATGGTTGCATTTGCTAAGCTTGTGCTATCCATAGTTTCATTAAAGTTTACTGTAATCTGAGAAAGATTGTTTACCATCACGCTACTTATTTGAGGAGCGGTAATATCAGGGGCAATGCTATAAACAGAGTTTTGTGCTCCAGGCGTTCCACCGTCTGAACTTATAGAAGCTATCCAATTCAAAGCTCCACCACAATTGTTGGTTGGGTTAATCATTTCCAATGTCCAACCACCATCACTTTTTACCGCATCTTGATACCAACTAATGTCATAAGCAACTGCATCCAATAAATTATTGTTGTTATCCAATAAAGTTAAGCTGTCTCCACCATTGGTAAGAGCTGTAAAAGACGAAATTCCAATAACACTTCCATAAGGGGTAAACAATGCTGTATCAGTGCTATTACACAAAATAACATAACTGTTAGGAGATAAAATAAAATTAGGTAAGGTTTTAACTGTTGTGGTATTTACAAATTGCCATCCCAACAAATTGTAAGCACTTGTAGATGGATTGTACAATTCTACAAATTCTACTGTTGGCAATCCTAGCTGAGGTGTTGGGTCGGCAAAAATTTCATTAATCACAACATCTCTATAATTAGGAACAACAATTACCACATAGGTAAATGTTTTGGTTGCATTTACCATTAGATTTGTGCTTAAATCCTGTACATTGTTAACAGTTATTGTATTGGTAAGCCCGTTGGTAAATGGCGTAGCAAAGCTTAAATGCACCATTGAAGAATCGGTTAAATCCCGAGTTGCAGAGATAGGATTTCCAAGACCATTGTTTACCAAATAATTTCCAATAGTTTGAGAGGTAGATAATTCAACTGTTTCATTAAAATAAACATCAATGTTATTGGCATTTAAAACTACTACCGAATCAATAATAGGGGGCTGTGTGTCTGCTCCAATTGTTCCAACATAAAAATTATCGAAAAAGTGATTGTTTATTGCCGAAGCTGCTGTTGATTGTATAATTTTTACACCAAAAAAAGCAGATGAATTGTGTTGAGCATCTACTATTGTTCCTGCATTTAAGTAAGAACCTAAAATACCGTCGTCATACAATAAAGTCCATAAATCTGATGCATCACGAGTAACTTTAATTCTAAATGGATTGTTGGTACTACTGTTAACACTTGCATCTGCTCCATCAATTAAAAGGGCTTCTGTTCCTCCTGTAATTTTGTATAGTTTTATATCATCCTGAGTACTTCCAATACGCACAAAATAACCATTGCTAGGGTTTACCAAATCAGCAACATCCGACATTAAATACACATCCACATAATTGCTTCCTGATGTGGCAAATTTTAAATTTAACTCAAAAATAAATTCAACATTTGAAGCCAAAGTAGACGGGGTGCTTAAGTAATAATTTGCCGCTGTTGGGCTTTGCGAGTTTAATTCGCCCAAAGTAATGGTAAAAAGGGTGTTGTTTCCACTCCAAGTTGGGTTGTTGGCAAAATCACCGTCGGTAAAATTATCTGAAAACTGTGCCTTTGTATTAAAAACAGACATAATTAACAGTAGCAATAACAACCATTGTTTATTTGAAAACATTCTTTTCATAAATTAAAAATAAAGATTTTTAGTCTTTAAAAACTATATCCCAAACTCATTTTTACTGTAAAATTATCACTTTGCTTATCAAAGTGATAAGGGCCATAACGATAATAGGCTGCAACACCAAATGTAGTAAAGTTTAATTTGATTAAATTATTTACCAGCACCCCTGATTCATAAAACCCTTTCTCAAGGGTGTTAAATGTAATTCCTCCGTGGTTTTGCTTATTGTTTAGCGAACCAAGACCGATGTTGGTAGCCAAAACCAGTTCGGGTTGGAATTTTTTTGATTTATAAATTAAATTTCCAAAACTGTGTTTTAGATGTATATAAGTAAATTTATCAGAGTAAAACTCATAAGGATACATGGTTTCAAATGCTAATTCGGCAGCAGTTAAAAATGATCCCGGCACATATAAACCTATAGAGCTGTTTAATTTATGAATAGGAGCATCTCCTACGGTCAATCCTGATTCGATATAAAAACTTGGCCTGCCAATGTTTTTTATTTCAAATGTTTTTTCTGTTTTTACCGTAAATCTGGTGTATTCATATTCGCCATAGGCATTGTTTATACCATGCTCAATTCGTCCATATAAAATGGGGTATTTGGTTGGTTTGGCGTATTTGTAGTTGGTAGATTGTATTACTTTTTGTTTAAAGGCATATTTTAATTCAACTCCTACCTCATTAAATAAATAATTTTGATCGTTTAACCAGGTTGTTTCATTTATTTTCTTAAGGTAATAATAATCACTTGTAACATTAATTGATTCTTGATTGGCAAACAAGTAAACTTTTAGATAACGTAGGGTTCTGAACTTTAAACGAGCTTCTATTTTTTCGTTATTATTCATCCTGCTCATGTAAAAAAACCTGTTTCCAGCCGTACTCATTAACGGTATTTTGTAGGTGTAAAATCTCGTAATACCAGGCTCTACTACATCTTTTTGGTATGATAAGTTAAGTTCAATGTCGTAGTTTTTATGAATGAAGAAATTTACATCTCCACCATATTTAAAAGTATTGTCCTTTGTTCCAAAGGCTCCATAACCGCCAATACTAAAAACTTTAGAAACTCTGGTATTAGTATGGGCTCCTGCTCCAAAACGAAACCCTTCGTAATCGTTAAAACTCAAAAAACGGTTCAAATCAATATCTATATAACCCCATTTTAATTTTCCTGTTAATAATGCTTCTAGGGTTGTTAGCTTTTTGTCAAATTTCTCAGCCCTACCTACACTATCCATAAAATGATAGGTAAGTCTTTCTTTTTGTGATAAAGTGTCTTCTCGGTATTTGTTCCAAAACTCTTCGTCTTTTTTAGTTACGTCTTCAGCAACCTCAGTAGTAATTATTCCAAACTCGTTTTTCTTTAAATCAGGATTAATTCGAATGTTTTTGAGATAGGACTTACCTATACCCAACATTTTAAAATTGTTGACACTAGCCGTTTTAAACAAAATGGTGGTGTTCAATTGGACCGGAAACCAACTGTTTTCAATTTTTTCGTATTGCTGTTGAATTTTAATGGCAAACGATTCCGATTCTTCGTTAGGCTCAGCAATTACATTTTGTACTGCATAACCATCGGTATTGATATATAACAAGCCTTTTAAGCCATTAAAGTTTTTTCCTTTTTTTGGACGAAAAGAAATAACAAAAACAGTGTCCTTTCCGCTAAACGTAGTATCTTCTATTAAAAAAAAGTACTTATTGGTACTGTTTACACTTATGGGGTTAAGGTAAGAACTCCCTCCAACATTCAACATTTCTTCGTAAAATGAAAAGGATTGGATTTCGGTAGCTATTAACGAAAAAGTATTGTTCTGAAGACCAGAAACTCTTGATGCCAAAACTTTTTCATAACTTTTATCAGGCAACATATACTTGCGTTCTGTTACCGATTCCATGATAAAAATATGGTGTTTTTCTAACAATGCAACTGTTCGTTGTGTAATAGAATCTTGTTCGGCAAGTTTTTCAGGATTATTGGCTATAGCACTATCTACTGCACCAGTAATAAATAATTTATTGTACGATTCGTATTTAAAATTGATGCTTTTTTCAGGGTTATGGAGTTTTCTGTTCTCCACCACACTATTTATGATTCTGTGGGCAGGGTTTTCTCCAGGTAATAAGGTAAATTCACTCAATTGGTAACTTGTTGGGCTTAAAGAAATAACTATTGATGTTTTACCACTCACATCTACTTCTTTAATCTCATACCCCACATAACTCAGTTTTAATTTTGTTATTGGAATAGTGGAATTTATAGTAAAAAGTCCATCAATATTGGTTGTGCTACCAATTTTTTGGTTAGCTAAAATATTCACAAAAGCTAATGATGATTTGGTGCTTTCGTCTATTACTTTACCTTTCAGTGTGTATTGGGCTGAAACCGTTTGAATAAACAGCAGAGTAAAAATCAGATAGCAGTATTTTAATTTCAAAAGGTATATTTTTACAAGGTGTGAATTTACACTATTTATACAAACTTTGAATTAGTAATTTTGATAAATGGCAGCACCGTTTTACGATAACTTCAACCTAATAACTAAACTAAACCTGAGCAAAAGCTTTAATGCCCTGCTAGTTTACTCAAGTTTTTATTGGGCTAAAATTTCAAAAAATGGAATGGTAAACGGTTTACCACTAAGTATAACTATAGAACCCACAACAGCTTGTAATTTGGGTTGTCCCGAATGTCCAAGTGGGTTAAAACAATTTACCAGAGCTGAAGGAAATCTAAAAACAGATTTCTACAAAAAAATTATCGACGAAGTTAAACAACACGCTTTTTACCTCAACTTTTACTTTCAGGGAGAGCCTTACATTAACCCTAATTTTTTAGAAATGGTAAGTTACGCCAACACTAAAAAAATATATACCGCTACCTCTACCAATGCACATTTTTTAACCCTACAAAAAGCAGAAGAAACCGTAAAATCCGGGTTAAGTCGTTTAACCATTTCTATTGATGGAACAACCCAAGAAACCTACGAAAGCTACCGAAAAGGTGGAGATTTAAAAAAAGTGTTGGAAGGTGCTAAAAACATTATTGAAGCAAAAAAAAAACTGAACAGTAAAACTCCTTATGTTATTTTTCAGTTTTTAGTGGTACAACCCAATGAGCATCAAATTGAAGATGCTAAACAATTAGCAACCGATATGGGGGTGGATGAAATCAGGTTTAAAACTGCTCAGATATATGATTTTGAAAATGGCAACCCATTAATTCCAACAATTGAAAAGTATGCTCGTTACAAAAAACAAAATGATGGTACTTACCGTTTAAAAAATAAACTATTAAACGAGTGCTGGCGAATGTGGAGTTCATGTGTAATAACCTGGGATGGAAAAATTGTTCCTTGCTGTTTTGATAAAGATGCCAAACACCAATTGGGTGATTTAAAAGAAAATACACTAAAACAAATTTGGCTAAACAAAAAATATACTGATTTTAGAAAAACCCTACTAAATAGCCGTGCAGAAATAGATATTTGCCAAAACTGTACAGAAGGAACTAAAGTTTTTGATTAATAAATTAAAATAAATATTATCTATTTTCGTAATCAATTGATGGAAACTGAAAAAGAAAATAAAAAACAACAATTTACTGTTTGGGTTAATGATTACACTGACCAACTTTATTCTTGGGCTTACCACAAAACTTCGTCGAAAGAAACTGCCGAAGATCTGGTACAAGAAACCTTTTTATCTGCGTTCAATTCATTTGATAATTTTAAAAACAATAGTAGCCCGAAAACATGGTTGTTGTCTATTTTAAACCATAAGATTATTGATTTTTACCGTAAAAAAAGTAAGAGTTTTTCCATTATTGATAACACGGCAGAAGATGAAGCAAACAATAGAGTTAATGATTTGTTTGACGAAAACGATCATTGGAAAAACCCAAAAGAACATGCTTTTGAAGTTGAACAACATTTGTTGGACAATGCTGATTTTAACCAAGTAATGCAAAAATGTATGGAAAATTTGCCCGAAAAATGGCGAATGGCTATACACTCTAAATATTTAACCGATATATCGCCTAATGAAATTTGCGAAAGCTTGGAAATTTCAACCGCCAATTATTGGCAAATTATTCATCGTGCAAAGTTGCATCTAAAAAACTGTATTGATAAAAATTGGAATTAATGGCAACCCTCTTTAACATCTTCTTTTATAGCTGTAAAAAGGCAACCGAACTTATTGACAGTATTGAGTTTAAGCCATTGAGTTTAGAACAAAAAATCAGGCTCTATTTTCATAAATTGTTGTGTCCGCCATGCGAGTGTTATGCAAAATCATCACTCACCATCGATTTCTTTTTAGAAAACATCAAACCCATGAAAAAAGAGGAATTGGATGATTTTAAAAAACGCTTGTCAGATAACTTGTGATTTACATATGAAAATAGAACTTAATTCCACTATCACTTGCCCTAATTGTGGACATCAGAAGGAACAAACCATGCCCACCGATGCTTGTCAGTATTTTTACGAATGTGAAAACTGTAAAACGGTTAAAACCCATTAACAAAGATTGTTGTGTCTATTGCAGTTATGGTAGCGTTAAGTGCCCTCCTATTCAAGAAAACAGCCAATGTTGTTAAGATAATTTAATTTATTCTGTCAGGTTTTAATTCATTGTTCGACTATCTAACAAAAACTGATAGAATAGAACATGAAATCTGCATTACATCTTAATTGTAAAAAAGCAACCGAAATGGTTGAGCAGAAAAATTTTGTAAGGTTGAGTTTTATACAACGCTTAAAACTTAAATTCCATTTGGCTATTTGTTCGGCATGCATGGCCTATCACAAACAAAGCATAGCCATTGATCAATTCTTTAAAGAAAATACTGAAGAATCGATGAAAGAAGAAGAAATCGATAAAACGAAAACACTCAAACATAATATTATTTCTAACATAAATAAACTATAATTAATGGAATATTTAATAAAAAAGTCGCTTGCTTCTGTAGGATTAATTTTTGCCACAGGACTACCCATACAAGCTCAAGAAACAGAAGTTTTGGACTACATTAACATTTCAAACCTAAAAGGTGAGATTCTACTCGACTGGCAAATAACTCAAGGAAGTATTTGTAATGGTATAAAAATTTACCGTTCGGTGAACAATTCAGCATTTGTTGAGGTTGGTAAAATTGATGGTATTTGTGGTCATTCTTCTCTTCCTGTTCGTTATACCTTTAAAGATGAAAACCCAATAAAAAACCAGGTAAATACTTATCGTTTAGATTTAGGTGGTTATGGAAATTCAGAAGCTGTAGGTATCGAAATTATTGATTTCGAAGGCAATAATTATCAACTACGACCAAATCCTGTTGTTACTACTTCGCAATTAATGTTTAATAACGACAAAAACAAAGAAGCAAAAATTCACATTTTTGATGCAAAAGGAAATGCTTTCCCTCATCTAACTACTAGAACAAATTTGGTTAACATTTATGCGAAAGAATACAGTACTGGATTTTATTTTTTTAATGTAATTATTGAAAACCAATTAGTTACATCAGGAAAATTTATAGTCCAATAATTTTTGTCAGTAAACTAAACTTAAAACGACTACTTGAATAGAACTCATGAATAATAAAAAATGAATAAAAAGAAAATTATAAAAATTGCAGCCATAACAATAGTGTTGGGAGGTTTAATCGGTGGTGGAATTTTGTTATACATGTTTAATATGCCTCACCGGGATGTACAAGCTGCACAAACCGATATGCAGTTAACAGCAGATAATTTAGTATCCGAATTCTTAACCAACTCTACAGCTGCCAACAAAAAATATTTAGATGAAGAGGGCGAGTCTAAAATTTTAGAAGTTACAGGTATTATCGCTTCGATAGGTGAAGATTTTAATGGAAATAAAGAAGTATTGCTAAAAACATCGAATAATACAGCTGGTGTGAGTTGTGTTTTTACTCCCGAAACCAATTCAAAAACAGAAAGTTTTGCAGTTGGGCAATCAATTACTATAAAAGGTGTTATCCAATCTGGAGCTTCATTTGACGAGGATTTGGATATGTACGAAAACGTAATAATAGATAAATGTGATATTAAATAATTAATAACTAAACTTTAAAAAAATGAAAAAGATAATTTTAACTGTATTTACAGCATCAATACTGTTTGCCTGTAACAATTCTTGTGAAAAAAGTGCTTGTGGCTCAGAAGGGCATACTTGTACAAGCGAATGTAAAAAAACTGCAACTGAAGATGAAGCTATGAATCAACCTATGGATGCTACAACAGAAACTGATGAAACTGAGTTAGCCGAGCACATTTGTAGTGCTGATTGTAAAGAAGGCTCTTGCGTAATGGCTCATGGCGAAAAAGGGCACGTTTGTGGCGCCGACTGCTTGTAAAAACAATATCATTAATTTAATTATTAAAAAAAGAAGTCATGGCGAAAACAGTTTTAACAATAATGGCAATTTTTGCCATTTCACTTACTGCATTCTCCCAAAAATTAGTAACATCTAAATCAAATATAAAATTCTTTTCGCATACCGTTGCTGAAGATATAAGTGCAAACAATACCAAAGCAGTTGGAACTTTAAATACCGAAACTGGTGAAGTTGTTTTTTCTGTGCCTATGCAAGGGTTTGAATTTGAAAAAGCGTTGATGCAAAAACATTACAACAGCCCTAAATTTTTGGATACCAAACAGTTTCCAAAAGCAAAATTAGTTGGTAAAATAGCCAATCTTACCTCGGTAAATTTTAAAAAAGATGGCACTTACCCTGTTACAGTTAAAGGTGAAATGGATTTACATGGGGTTACAAAATCTTTTGAAGAAAAAGCTACGATAACTGTTAAAGGCGAAATTGTTACTGTAAACAGTAAGTTTAATATTGCTTTAGCAGATTATAAAATAGCTTTCGAAAAAGGGAAACCATCAACCAACATTGCTAAAACTATTGAAACAACTATTGACGCAACTTTTTAAAACAAAAAAATGAACAAAATGTTAATATTAGCAGCAATTATTATTGCTATAGTAATTGTTGCATTTAAGCCTTCTGGTGTTGATTTTAATACTGATACCGAAGGAGGAATACAGTTTCATAAAGGTACTTTTAACGAAGCCCTACAATTAGCCAAAAAAGAAAATAAATTGATTTTTTTAGATATTTATGCTACATGGTGTGGTCCCTGTAAACAATTAAAAGCAAAAACTTTTTCAAATACCGAAGTAGGTAAATTTTACAACCAAAAATTTATAAATGTAGCCATAGATGGAGAAAAAGGAGAGGGAATAGAATTGGCTTCAAAATTTAATGTGAGAGGTTATCCTACTTTACTTTTTTTAGATAAAAATGGCACCATTGTAACCCGAACAGGTGGTTATCACAACTCCGAAGAATTTATTGAATTAGGCAAAACTGTTGCGAAAAAATAAATTTTATGCTAAGAGAATACGACAACGCAATCAACTTTATTGTTTCTGATTATTTAAACAATCAGGTAACATTGTCTGATTTTAAAGGAAAAAAAGTATTACTGAGTTTCTTTAGGGGAGCAGCTTGTCCGTTCTGCAACATGCGAGTAAGAGAACTCATTAACAACTACCCAAAATTTGAAGAAAAAGGAATAGTAATTATTGCATTTTTTGCTTCTTCAAAAGAAGAAATTTTGGAATTTGCAGGAAAACAAAATGCTCCTTTTGCAATAATACCAGACCCAACACTAAAATTTTATATCAAATATGGTGTTGAACAATCTAAATGGGGAATGCTAAAAACAATGTTAAACCCAATAAAAATGGTCGACATGATGGCCAGTGGATTTTTTAATCTTAAATCGATTAAAGACAAGCCTATTGTTCCCGCAGATTTTTTAATTGACGAAAATCAAATCATACAAAAAGCATATTATGGTAGCGATTTTGGCGACCACATCAACATTCAAGAAATATTAAACAGGAAATAAAAATGCAAACAATT
>JBFWSH010000001.1:62643-220774 GCA_050248475.1 Flavobacteriales bacterium | reverse complement strand
GGTAACGAGCGGATATGATGCATATGCATCATATCCGCCATATACGTTTACTTCAAATTTAGTAATTCAATTGGAGATTTTATGGCTTTAATATTATTTATTGCAACTTGTGTGTAAATTTCGGTGGTTTTTGTACTGTTATGCCCTAAAAGAACTTGAATATATCTAAGGTCGACTCCATTTTCTAATAAATGGGTTGCAAAGCTGTGTCGTAGCATATGAGGGGTTATTTTTTTTCTAATTTTCGCTTTTTTTGAAGCGTAATCAATTATTCTCAAAACACTAGTTGAGGTATATTGTTCGCCTTTTTGACCTTCAAATAAATAGGTTTTAGGTCTGTATTTTAAGTAATAGGTTCTTAAATCAGTAAGCACACTTTCGCTTAGTAGGGTTAGTCTATCCTTGTTTCCTTTACTTTGTTTAATGTTAATAACCATTCGTTTACTGTCGATATCGTTAATTTTTAGGTTCAGTAATTCACTTCTCCTCAAACCTGCCGAGTACAACAAACTCACTATGCATTTGTGCTTAATGTTATTGGTGTTTTTAATCAGCAGTTGTACTTCTTCCAAGCTAATTACTTTTGGTAGTTTATCTTCTTTTCGTGGTCGTTCAATACTATAAAACCTGTTGGGCATGCCCAAAACCACTTCGTAATAAAACTTAATGCTGTTAATCATTTGATTAATGTAGCTGCTCGATTTGTTATGCTGGACCATCAATTGCAAGTAACATCTAATGTCGTTTTCGTCAATGCTTTTTAGTTCTTTATCTTTATAGTGGTTAATAAAAATTTCAAATAATCCAATATAAGTTTTAGCAGTGTTTTGCGCATATTTTTTAAGCTCTAATTTTCTTAAAAATTCTTCTGGGCATTTTCTGTAAGTATCGGCTAATGTTCGCTTGCGAAAATCCTCCACTGTATAAGGTTTGCTGTTTCTGGTGTTGTTGCTTTTTGGAAAAAAATGAGCACAGTTTACCCATGCCACACCTTTAAAATCATTAAAAATGGTGTTGAGGTTCTTTTGGTCGTTTTTAATATAAACCATACTAAATTCATCGCTCCATTTTACATTGGGTAAACCTTTTATAACGGTTTGAACCATTTTGTCGGGATAAAATTTTAAACCAATTTGTTTTTCATTACTTATTAATAAGTGCTTTAAAGTAACTGTTCTATGTTTTTCTGTATTCATAAAGCTAAAGTTAAATCATAAAAGGTTCTTATATAAAATTTATCCGTACATTTAAACGTATAAATAACCGTATAATTAATTCTACCAATAAATGAAAAAATGTATTGAATGTGGTGATAAAATAGAGGGTAGGGTAGATAAAATTTTTTGCACACCTTATTGCAAATCAAATCATCATTACAAACGAAATTTAGAGAAAGAAAAAGGTATATATGTCAATATCGATAGACAATTGAAATTAAATAGAAGATTGTTGAGTCATTTTAACAAAGCAGGTAAAGCAGTAATAAGAAAACAAGAGCTATTAAAAACTGGCTTTAATCCTAAATATTTTACTCATTATTGGAAAAACCAAAAAGGTGATGTTTACTTGTTTTGCTACGAATATGGATTTTTGGAAAAGAAAGAAGGAGAAAATTTAAAATATGTCTTGGTTCAATGGCAAGATTATATGAATAATTAAAGTTTATTCACAACAACCTTTTTATAAATGGAAGAAATGCAAGTATTGCATTTGGTTTAAATATGTAGTTTTGGTTTATGGAGTTAAAAAACAAAGTAGTTTGGATAACAGGAGCATCATCGGGTATAGGAGAGGGGCTGTGTTATGCTTTTGCAAAAGAGCAATGTAAACTGGTTATTTCTTCTCGCAGAGAAAACGAATTACAACGTGTAAAAGAAAAAACAGCGTTGAATGATGATAATATTTTGTTATTACCTATTGATTTAGAACAACATGAAGATGCGAACAAATGGGTGGAACAAGTGATGCTAAAATTTGGAAGAATAGATGTTTTGGTAAACAATGGGGGTTTGAGCCAAAAAGGTACAGCCATGCTTACCACCACTGAAGTGGAGCGTAAAATAATGGAAATCAATTACTTTGGCAATGTAGCTTTAACTAAAGCTGTTATTCCTGTTATGGAAAAACAACATTCGGGAAGCATAGTTATTACTACTAGTATTCTGGGTAAATTTGGGTTGCCTTTTCATACCACTTATGCAGCCTCAAAACATGCATTGTATGGTTATTATGATTCGCTGCGTATGGAGTTAAAACCACTGAATATTAATGTGTTGTTAGTTGCCCCAGGTTTTATCAACACTAATGCTTCAATAAATTCCTTAAATCCGGATGGCACTATTTCTAACGAGGATAGCCCTGCTCAAATCAACGGAATGAAAACTGATGCGTTTGCCCGTAAATTGATTTCGGCACTTAAGCGTAACAAAAACCATGTGTATATTGGTAGCAAAGAACTACTTGCCATTCCTTTTAAAACTCTTTTACCTAATCTGTTTTATTCCATTATGGACAAAATGAGTAAAGGAAAATAATGTTGTTAAAAAAGGTTGGTTACATATTATTTATTGCTCTAATCTCAGTTTTAGTGTCTTGTAAAAATACAAAAGTGATAAAATCGCCTTATATAGTTGGTATTCCCCCAGAGGATGAAACCAATTATCATATTGCCGAATCTTCAAATGAAACAATAGCTGATTTTTTAACAGAATACTTGAATTTAAAATATCCGGATAGAGACTTCCAGACTTTTATTTATGTTTCTGTAAAATACCAGAAACTGTATTTAATTCAAAACCAAAAGATAATAAAAAAATATTCCATATCAACCTCTGCTTATGGCATTGGGAATAAATTTAATAGTAACCAAACACCCTTAGGATTACACACCATAAAACGTAAAATTGGTGATAATGTACCTTTGGGCGGATTATTTTATTCCAGAGTTTATTCAGGAAAAGTATCAAGTATTTATACTGATAAGGTGAAATCGTTGACTGATGATGTAACTACGAGAATTATGTGGTTACATGGTGAAGAGCCTGGTATAAATAGAGGTAGAGATATTGATTCATATAAAAGGTATATTTATATACATGGTACCTCGGAAGAAGGATATATTGGTGAACCAGCCTCGCATGGTTGTATTAGAATGAAAAACAATGATGTTATTGAGCTTTTCAATAATGTTGAGGAAGAAGTTCCTGTAATTATTTTAAAAGTTTAACTAAACCCCAAATTGTCTCAAGTGGTGGTCAAGATGTTTGTAAAACATATTGTTCCATTCGGTTTTATTCAAATTACCAAACGAATGAGATTCTTTTCCATCAAATTCTTTTTCGCCTAGTTGTTGTGTTTTTATAATGTAATCAACTAATCGTTTTTTCTCAACGTCAAAATCTTTTTCATTCTTTACAAGAAAAACGGGAGCCGTTTGGCTACTATGTTTATATGGTTTTTCACTTACCACCGTGTTTTTTACCAACAGTCTTAAAATAAATTTCATAAAACCTTTTGGTTTAGAATGTTTGTTATCGTAAACCAATTCATAAGTAACATTACAGTGAGCTAACATTTGTGAAACACTCATTTTGCCCCAAACAGCTTTGGTGTCAGGAGTTAATTGATTGATTCTACCAATTATTTCTTCGCAATCAGATAGGTTGAAAATGTTTTTCATGGAAAATTTTTAAACTGCAGCCAATTGAATGGTACTCAGGTTTTTATAAATTCCATTGTCTTTTTTAAGTAGCTCGGCATGTGTACCCACTTCTTTTATCTTACCATTATCTAATACAACAATAGAATCTGCGTTTTTAATAGTAGATAAACGATGAGCAATTACAATAGATGTTCTGCCTTTCATTAATCGTTCGAGCGCTTCTTGAACCAATCTTTCACTTTCTGAATCTAATGCACTAGTTGCTTCATCTAAAACCAAAATAGAAGGATTTCTTAAAATTGCTCTAGCAATAGCAATTCGTTGTTTCTGACCACCACTCAATTGTATTCCCCTATCACCAACCAGTGTTTCAAATTTTTCAGGGAAACTTTCAATAAAATCCAATGCATTGGCTTGTTTGGCTGCTTCAAAAATTTCTTCTTCAGTAGCCCCAGGTTTACCATATTCGATGTTTTCTTTTATAGTGCCTCCAAATAACATGACTTCTTGAGGCACTAATGCCATTTGACTTCTAATTTCTGAAAGATGAAAATCTTTTAAATTTTTTCCATCAATAGTAATTTCACCTTCGGTTGGTCTGTAAAAACCAAATACCAATGCTGCTATGGTAGATTTTCCTGCTCCAGAAGGACCAACAAAAGCTATTAACCTGCCTTTTTCAACTTCAAACGAAATATTTTTTAATACATTAATATCTCTTCGAGATGGATATGAAAAACTAACATTATTGAAAGATAAATTCCCTTCAATTTTGATTGAATTTGGTTTGGTTAAAGAAATTTCTTCAGTTTTTTCTTCTAAAATATCCATTAAACTTTCAGTTGCTCCAATTGATTTTTGTAGTTGTGAAAATAAATCTGCAGTCCCACCAAAGGATACACCTAAAAATGCAGCGTATAGGGCAAATTGTAACAATTCTCCAATGGTTATACCTTTGGTTGAATCAGCTTCATTTAGTTGAACCATGTGTAAACCATACCAAACAATTGCCATTAAAGCTGAACCTGCTACAAACATGATTAAACCTATAAATAAACCCCTCCATTTTGCTCGTTTAATAGATGTTTCAACAGATTGGTCAATGCTACTTTTGTAACGGATTATTTCAAAAAACTCGTTAGCATATGCCTTTACATTGGCAATACCATGTAAAGTTTCATCAACTACTTTGTTTGATTCGGTAATGTCATCTTGAGCAATAACAGACAGTTTTTTAATAAATTTTCCGAAAAACACACCAATAAGAGCAATAATTGGAATTACGGCAATAATAAATATGGTTAACCTACTTGAAATATAAAACAGAAAAAATAATCCAACAGGAATGGTAATAAACTGACGAATTAACTCTGCAATAGTAATAGTAAATGTTTCTTGTAACAGCGAAATATCTGAACTAATTCTACTACTTAGTTCTCCAACTCTTTTTTGAGAAAAGAAACTCATTGGAGAGGAGATAAGGTGTTCGTAAGTTTTGTTTTTAAGCAATGCCAACGATTTATGAGCTACAATCCCAAAAAGGTAAATACGTAAAAATGCAGAAATTCCGATAACGAAAAATAACCCAATAATCAATTGTATAAAAAAGGTGACTTCTTTATCCGATGAGCTTTTTACAGCATCCATTAAGTTTCCTAAAATTCTCGGAAATGCTAATGTAGCAACAGTTGAAAGTAATAAAACAAACAAACCAAATATAAAAGGAACCTTAAAAGGTTTTATAAATTGAAAAACTCGTAATGCTTTTTTTGTCGCTTCTTTCGAAAACGGATTTTGTCTTTTTTTTCTTGCCATTTTTAAAACTTCTTCTTGTTTTTATCCTGAAAATCCAAGGAGGTAATTCCTAGTTTTTTCAAAAGACGTTTAATGTTTAATTTCAATGGTTCTTTAATAGATGTAGCAATTTTTTTACCTAGAGCATCGTCTGGTCGAGGAATAAAATGTGAATCTACATATTTAAAATTTTTATCAGTAACAGTAGAATAGTAGGTATAGAACGATTTTCTGGTTTCTCCTTCAGGTACAGTAATTTTTCCGTATCCATGAGGCGAAGTCTCATCGGTTAAGAATATTACAGCTCTATTAAAATCGCAAGGAACTTTGGTTACACATTGTGTCATCTTTTTGTCCCATAACTCCAAGTCCCCTCCATATTCAGGTTTCCATTCTTTGTTAAGGTAAATCAAAAAATTCAACCTTCTCCAAAGATTTTCCATGGGGTTAAAATTAGAATCGATATGAATATCAACATAACTTCCGTTTGCTCCTTGATGAACCCCGGCACCTAAAGCATCATTAGTCGTAACCAATCCATTTAAGCCTGTAATGGTTTCAATAATTTTAATAAAATCAGGGTTGGCTAAGGCATTTTTAATTACTAAAAAATCTGGATGAAAACGTTCAAAATGATAATCTTCATTTTTGTTTTCGTTAATGCTTTTTCGTTTTACATTTAACAAATCCATTTTTGGGAAATTCTCATATAAAGAAGTTGCAAATTTTTCATCTAAAAAATCTGGTAACACAATATGTTTACAAGGACTTCCATTTTCGTATTGATGCTTTAATTCAAGAATTTTCTCTTCATTAAAGTAAATAGGATTGATTATGTTATTCATCGATTTAACGTATGTTTAAACAGCAAAAGTAAGTAATTATTCAATTAAAAGAAGTTAATAAAACCAAAGTGAATTTTTGCCGATCTAAACAGGATTGGGTTCTCAAATTGCTGACCTAGAGCATAACTTATAGAAAATATTCCTGCTTTCGTATCGAAACTCATACCCGTTCCAAATCCAAACGGACGGTCTGATACATATCCTTTAATATTATTTTTTTCGTAGTAAGCTTTATCTACAAATAAGTATAGGTAAGAGTTTTGTTCTAAAATAAACCGATATTCAACAGTACCAATACTGTATAATGTAGTATATATGGATTCCTCGTCAAAACCACGAAGTGTGAATAATCCACCAATTCGAACTAACTCATTATCGAACAAACTCTCATTAATAGTAAATCCATTTTTTGAACTCAATTTAACAACACCTCTTTTTGAAACTGGAAAATAATAATCAAATATCGAATTACCGTTGTAAAGGTTGGTGTTGAGTTTAATTCCATCATAAAGAGATTCTTTAATGGCAGTATTTTTCTTAATAATTTTTGTCCCCACCGATCCATCTGCAACAATGCTAAATCCTTTACGCGGATTGAGGTTGTAATCAAGCTTTGCATAATGTATTCCAATACCATAAAGTTGGCTGGAAACATCAGCATAATCAGGTAAAACAGTTAATGAACTAAACTGTTTGGTTGATAACAATGAAGAATTTTTATTTTGGTAAAAAACACTAAAGTAATTGTTTCCTTTTAAAATGTAACGTATCCCAATTTTATTAAACACATCAATAAATGTGGTGTCTCGTTTATAAAGTTTAAAATTATAATCTAATCCAAAAGGAGTGTTAAGTAAAAATGGATAAGAAATTCCAGTATTTAAATCTTGAGTTTGTTCTTGTATTGAGCGCCAATTAAAAAAAATTTCTTCTCCTTTTTTGAAGGAGTTAAGTAAGTTCAATTTTACATCTCCCGTAAGTCTAATTTTTCCTGTTTGATTATTTGGCTGAATTCCTAAGACGCCATTAAATCTGCTAGCGGCCTTCTTTTTTAAATCCATTATTATTTTTGATTCACTTTCGTTGAAGATTACTTTGAACGGTTGTTTTTCTTCAACAAAAGGAAGTTCTTTTATACGTGTGCTGATATTTTTTACTAAAGCTTCATTGTATCCGTCGCCATTTTTAATTCTAATATAATTCTGGATATATTGTTTAGAAATAGTAGCATTTCCATGTATTATTACACTATCAATTTTATAACGATGATTTTTCTCGAGGACTAAATTCCCTCTAAAGGTATTATTTTCGATTCTGACACTATCAAATTGTAATGAAGCAAAGGGAAATCCATTGTTTTCATAATGCTTAATTATCCTGACAAAAAAACTAGTTAGTTGATTTTTATTAAACGGTTTATTGTTAAATACTCTATCTCTGAAACCAATTTTACTTAAAACTTCCTCATCAATATTTATTGGCGTCAAGTAATTCCATTTATATATTGTTCCGAGGTGAATATAAGCTTTGTAATAGGTGGTATCAACAATGATACTATCAATACTAGCTGTTAAATAAGCCTTAGCGTTTAGATTGTTGACAATTTTACTCAATTCGGTATTTAACTGACCAACATCAAAATACTTATTGTATGCAATTAGTTTAGACGGTTTTAGGGTAGTGTCATTAAAAAATACAGTCAATTCTATTTTTTGGGAAAAAACAGTTGCAATTCCAAAAGTTAGAAAAAATAATATGAGAGTGAGGTTTTTCAACAAGTGTATTTAACGATGTAATTATGGTATTATTCTATTTTCCAGTCAATTGGCTTTTTACCCATTTTTTGGAGCAGTTCGTTGGTTTTACTAAAGTGCTTATTGCCAAACCAATGCCCTTTATTTGCACTTAACGGAGAAGGATGTCCGCAGGTTAATACATAGTGTTTGGTAGTATCAATTTTTTGTCCTTTTTTATTTGCAAATCCGCCCCAAAGTAAAAATACAATTCCTTCATTTTCTGATGACAATTTTTCGATAACCGCATCGGTAAATTTTTGCCAGCCAATATTTTGGTGTGAGTTGGCTTCACCTTGCCGAACGGTGAGTGTTGCGTTTAACAACAAAACACCTTGTTTTGCCCAATTGGTTAAATTTCCACTTTTAGGGTAATCATAACCCAAATCGGATTTAATTTCTTTAAAAATATTTTCTAATGATGGTGGATGCTTCACTCCGTCTAAAACCGAAAAACAAAGTCCATGGGCTTGATTTGGACCGTGATAAGGATCTTGCCCAATAATAACCACTTTTACTTGGTTAAAAGGAGTAAGGTTAAAAGCATTAAAGATGTTTTTACCAGCAGGAAAAATGGTTGATTTTGTTTTTTCTTCAAGTAAAAATCGTTTAATTTCCTTAAAATAGGAGGCGTTAAACTCAGGTTCAAGGATTTTTTTCCAGCTTTCTTCAATTTTTGGAGCTACAGTTTCCATTTAAAATTAATTTTTTGGTTGAGTGGGTTAATATTATAAAATTTCAATTTTAATTTGAATAAAACAACCTTTAAAATCAATAGTTTCTTATAAAAGAGCGTTTTGTGGATAAATTAAATTGTTTTTTGAAAGTTAATATTATTATCTTTGTAAAATAGCTAACGAATAATAGATATGATGACTAAAAAAGTTTTAATTGCTTCAGCCACTCTTTTTTTAATTGCACTTGTTTACTCTTCTTGTAAATCGCACGAGACTTGCCCTGCTTACGGAAAAGCAAACACAACAAAAACTATTCCTGCATAATTAATGAATTGGTTAACCATAGAATCTTTAGCAGACCTGAATAAAGCTGTTGAAGGTTCCAGTATGGAAGGCATTAAGGCAGTATTAATTTTTAAACACAGCACTCGTTGTTCAATTAGTTCTACCGCTAAATTTCGTTTAGAATCTAAGTGGGAAAACAGTCCAGAAATTCCTGCTTATTATTTAGATTTAATTAAATACAGGGATATTTCGAATCAAATTGCTTCAGATTTCCTTATTCATCATGAATCACCTCAAGTGATTGTATTAAAAAATGGTAAGTGTGTTTATCATGCTTCTCATTTATCTATATCAGTAAATGATATTTTGGGTGCTATCAAAAATTAAAGCTTATTGTTTGTTTAATTTCCGGATGTAGGCTCAATGCTACAGGACACGTTTTTGCAGCATTCATCAAAATGGTTTTTTCTTTGTCGGAATAGTTGTGGTTACTAAAATTTATTTCTACAATAATTTCTGAAATTCTTCTTGGGTTAGCAGCCATAATTTTTGTTACCTCTGCACTAATATCACCCAATGTAATATTACTTGTGTTGGCTTGAATACCCATAATACTTACCATACAACTCGCCAAAGCAGTTGCTACTAAATCGGTTGGTGAAAATTTTTCACCTTTTCCATTGTTATCAACGGGTGCATCAGTTAAAATTGTAGTATTGCTTCTAACATGAACAGCTTCAGTTCTTAAGCTGCCCAAATACTTCACTTTTGATGTAATCATTTTTTTATATTTTAATTGAGGCAAATAATATCAATAGGTTAAACATCTTGCTTTCAAATTTACTTATTTCAACTTCTTTATTATTAACTTTGGTAATTAATGGGAAAAAAAATACTCATACTTCTGTTTATAGTTTTGCCAGCTTTAATGATGGCACAAGAAACCGTTTTTGAGGAGTCTAGAACAATATACAAACGAGATCAGGTTTTTGGAGGACATTTACATACTGCAGGTTGGGGTTTGAATTACCGTTATTCGATGTATACATCGGGGTTTAGTAAAAGAAGTTATGAAGTGGAATTTACCACTATAAAACACCCTAAAGAAATAAAAACATTTAGTTCTATTTTAGATAACTCTAACGGTTATTTTTATGGAAAAATGAATTACATTTTAGCAACCCGCTTTTCGATGGGAAACCATAAAACCTTTATCAGTAAACAAAGTGTAAAAGGGGTAGAAATTGCTTACATTATCCATTATGGCGTAACTATGGCATATGCTAAACCTGTTTATTTGGAGGTAATTACACAAAACAGTGATAAATTGCCTATAACCGAAATACAACGTTATGACCCAGATAAACATGATAGAGGAGATATTATTGGAAAAGCATCTTTTTTTAGAGGCTTTTTAGATGGTAGGTTTTATCCAGGAGGATATTTAAAAGTGGGCTTAAACTTTGAGTCATCGCGACAAGCAAGTAATATTAATGCTATTGAAGTAGGCGCAACGTTGGATGCTTTTTTACAAAATGTTCCGATTATGGCAAATACACCTAATCAACAATTTTTCTTAAACTTATTTGTAGCCATTAATTTTGGTAGCAAAAAAACTGAATAATACAAGATGGAGAATAGTACAGTGAAGACAGCGGAAAGAATACGTAAACCAGAATGGTTAAAGGTTAAATTACCAACTGGAGAGGAATACACAAAGGTTAGGGGTATTGTTTCGGAGCATAAGTTACATACCATTTGCGAAAGTGGCAATTGTCCGAATATGGGTGAGTGTTGGGGTGCAGGTACCGCTACTTTTATGATATTGGGTAACATTTGTACTCGGTCATGTGGTTTTTGTGCCGTAAAAACAGGTCGTCCATTACCTGTTGATTTGGAGGAACCAGCAAGAGTAGCCAATTCTATCAAATTAATGAAAGTTAAGCATGGTGTTATTACTTCGGTAGATAGGGATGATTTAAAAGACGGAGGGTCTATTATTTGGGTAGAAACTGTGAATAAAATTAGAGAAGTTAGCCCAGGTACAACTTTAGAGACTTTAATACCGGATTTTAAAGGTGACTGGGATAATTTACAACGTATTATTGATGTTGCCCCTGAAATTGTTTCACATAATTTGGAAACAGTTAGACGATTAACCAAAGAAGTACGAATACAGGCTAAATACGACAGAAGTTTAGAAGCTTTGAAACGACTGAAAGAAGGTGGTATGAAAATAAAATCGGGATTGATGTTGGGCTTAGGTGAAACTGAAGATGAAGTTATTGAAACCATGCACGATTTAAATAACATTGGTCTGGATATTTTAACTTTAGGCCAATATTTACAACCAACTCCAAAACATTTGCCGGTTAAAGAGTTTGTAACTCCAGCACAATTTGCTAAATACAAAGCTATTGGGTTAGAAATGGGTATTCGTTATGTAGAAAGCGGACCATTGGTGAGGTCGTCGTACCATGCTGAGAAACACCTTTAAGCTTATGGTTCTTAGTCTTAAAGTGGCAATCTACTATCAACCATCAACAATACACTAACAACTACCAACCATTAAAACCTACGAACATATATTTTTCGATTTAGATCGAACGCTTTGGCATTTTGAAGAAAACTCCAAAAAGGTATTACTTGATATTTTTACCGATTTTGGGTTGAATAAACACATTGACTTAGAAGATGATTTTTTAAGTGAATACTATAAAATTAATGAAGTGTTGTGGGAGCGTTACCGTAACAACAAAATTACCAAAGATGAATTACGCAGTGAACGTTTTAACTTAACCTTAAAACATTTTAACATTGACAATGTTGACATGGCAACCGAAATGGGGCATTTTTATGTAAACCAATCGCCCATGCAAACCATTTTGTTACCGCACACCTTCGATATACTAAACTATTTACAAGCTAAATATAAACTGCATATTATTACCAACGGTTTTGAAGAGGTTCAACACATTAAATTGCGTGAATCTAAAATAGGACATTTTTTCGACCAGCTTATTTTCTCGGAAACGGTGGGGGTAAAAAAGCCACATCCTTTAATTTTTAAAAAAGCAATGAAAAATGCTGGGGCAAAAGCCACCAACTCTATTATGATTGGCGATGACTATTACGCCGATATTTATGGTGCTCAGCGGGTAAAAATGGATAGTGTATATTTTAATTTTAACAAAGTAGCTCACCAACACCAAACTCACCACGAAATACATTGTTTGAGCGAGTTGAAAGGTTTGCTCTGACGATTTAGATATTGGAAATAGTGGTGTATTTGAAAAAAGTCAGTTCAACATTTCCACAAATGCTTAATAGAAATACAAATGTTGAATTTACAATTATCAGCCCTACTATTGCCAATACAATCTTAGTGCGTATATTCATTTTAATCGCTCTAATTTGCCTTTTCGTTTTACAATGTTTTTGTAGTCCCACTGTATTTTTTGTGCTTTGTCAAGCCAACGTTTTAATTCTGTAGTATTGATTTCTGAAATGCTATTGTAGAAGATGGAAGCGTCCTTAAATTTTTCACCTAAT
The DNA here is from genome assembly GCA_050248475.1 of Flavobacteriales bacterium. Classification (GTDB taxonomy): domain Bacteria; phylum Bacteroidota; class Bacteroidia; order Flavobacteriales_E; family Vicingaceae; genus Vicingus. The sequence goes on along the minus strand of JBFWSH010000001.1, from coordinate 208,167 downwards.
ACGTTTAGATTTACTTCATCAAAGTCTGCACCACTCCAAAACATTAGTCGTACTCCTTTTTTCTGTTTGCTGTAACCAACTATTGGGTTACCGTCTAAAAACCAAACAGGATGGGCGTGCCAAATTTTGTTCTCAGCTTTGGTCAATTTGTTGTCAATAGTTTTTGCAAGCAATTCGCAAATTTCTTTGTCCATCAATGTTTGTTTCTCATTATATGTCTGAATATCCATATTCATTTTTGTTTTCAAAATCTTTGTCAGGTCAGAATTCTTGATGTTTGCAGACTAGTCCCACAACGACCATCAACATCCAAATAAATGTACCGGTACGTTTATTCGCTCTACACGTTTACCAAATATAACAAATAAAAAAAAGAGTCTCACAATACTGCGAGACTCTTTTTTTATCGTGTAAAAGCAAACAAAATTACTCTGCTTTTTTCTCTTCAGTTTTTGCTTTGCTAGCACAACAAGATTTCCCTGCAGCAGCAGTAGTTTTGTCTCCATGGCAAGAAGCTTTTGCATCCGCACTAGCTTTATCTTTTGAGCAACATGCTTTTTTAGCATCTTTAGAAGCACATTCTTTTTTAGCGTCTCCTTTTTTGTGAGTACACTCTTTTTTATCACATTTTTTACCGTCTTCGCAAGGGCTAGCATAAGTTAATCCAACAAAGCTAATAAATGCAACAGCTAACATTAATTTTTTCATATTGATAGAGTTTAATTTTAGAATAGTACGAAATTATGATTTTAAATTATGTAAAAAGTTTCCTTAACAGAATTTAACAGTTTATTAAACAATTTAGAATTGTTCTAAACAATTATAATTCTGCTAATTTGGTTATTCCGCCTTTTACTTTTTCGTTTAAACTTACATTAAGTTTGGTACCAATGGGTAAATACAAATCTACTCGTGAGCCAAATTTAATAAAACCGCATTCGTCGGTTTGCTTGGCAACATCTCCTTCTTTATGGAAGAAAACAATACGTTTTGCCAAAGCCCCAGCTACTTGTCTGAACAAAATACTTTGCCCTTTGCTGTTTTCTACCACTATGGTTGTACGTTCGTTTTCGGTAGAAGATTTTGGATGCCAAGCTACCAAATACAAGCCAGGGTGATATTTAAAGTATTTTACAATACCAGCAATAGGATAGCGGTTAATGTGCACATTTACTGGTGACATAAATACAGAAACCTGTAAACGTTTATCCTTAAAATATTCAGTTTCTTCTACTTCCTCAATCACTACCACTTTACCATCGGCAGGAGATATCACTGCATTTTCAATAACTTTAAAATCTCTGCTTGGGCTTCTAAAAAACTGTAGGATCACCACCAATAAAAAACCAGAAATAACGTATCCAATAATTTTAATTACTTGGTAATCATTAAAAAATAAATAGATTAGTCCGTTTAAAACAATTGCAAAAACAATAACAATGAGTAACGATGGGTAACCTTCTTTGTGAAATTTCATAAGTTATCTAAAAAAATATAGCGGCAAAAATAGTGAATTTAGTTGCTAGTTTCTGGTTTTTAGTATCTAGTTTTTATAGACTGAGAATTGAGGGCTATAGACTGTTTACTGTAAACTAAGTACTAAATAAGCATAAACAAATGGAATGGAAAGAAACAGACCATCGAAACGGTCTAGAATACCACCATGTCCAGGTAAAATGTTCCCAGAATCTTTAATGTTTAAGCTTCGTTTTAACATGGACTCAACCAAGTCGCCCAGGCTACCAAAAATTACTGTGATTAACGCAACAATAATCCAATCTGCTACAGAAATTTGGTCGTAATACATTGAACAAACATAAGCAACCACAACGCTTAATAAAGCTCCTCCAATACTTCCTTCCCATGTTTTTTTAGGAGAAATACGTTCAAACAATTTGTGTTTACCAAAAAATCGTCCTGATAAGTAAGCACCGGTATCGTTCGACCAAAGAATAAAAAAATAGCCCCAAATAATTTGGTAAGTAAACTCGTGGGTAAACTGATGGTTGTTGTAAAAACCTAAATGGTATAGTAATGCAAAAGGCAATACCACATAAAAAATGGGCATAACAGTATAAGCCACATTAATAAAAGGGTGTTTTTGTTTGCGGTAAAGCTCAATAATAAATGTAAGGAAGATTAGGGTTAATGGCAGTGCTATATACTTGATTCTCGAATCATTTAGAATAATAAGAGATAATACTATAAATGTTACTATACCTATCAAAATTCCAAAGAATTTTTGGGGACGATATTCCTTGCTTTTAGATACAATGGAGTAAAATTCTTCCACCCCCAGGCTTGTAATTATTAAAAACAAAAAGAAAGTACTAAGTTGTCCAAAATAGAAGGCTATGAGTAAAGCCAACACAAAAAATAAACCTGTTATTGCTCTTGTTAACATTTACAAATGGGTTTTAGATAAAATGTATTTTGCTTGAATAACATCACTTTGTGGTACATGAACTTCAACTTCGGCATTGCTTAAATGCAGGTGCATGGAGTCCATTTTATTTACAATTACAGCGCTAATGTCATTGTCTTCGAGCAATAATTTTATTATTTCAGCTTTGTTTGAATCATTATTTCTGTATATAACAATCCAGCCTTCAGCCATTAAGCCTTTGTTTCGTTAGTTTTATCTTTTGCTACTTTTGTTTTAGATTCTTCAGTTGGTTCAGTCTCTTTTACATCACCATCTGTAGTTACATTCTTTTTAGAGATTTTCTTCTCTTCAATAAGTTCGGCTTCAAAAATACTTTTACCAAAAATATCTTCTAAATCATCTCTAAAAATAACTTCTTTTTCAAGTAGTTTCTCAGCTAAAGCAATCAACTTGTCTTTGTTTTCTTCCAATATTTTCTTGGTTCTTACATATGATGTTTCAATCAAATTCTTCACTTCAGCATCAATCAACTCAGCAGTTTTTTCAGAATAAGGCTTTGAGAACGAATAATCACTCTGACCAGAAGAATCGTAATAACTGATGTTTCCAACTTTATCGCTTAAACCATAAATACTCACCATAGCATAAGCTTGTTTGGTAACTTTTTCTAAATCGCTTAATGCACCTGTAGAAATCTTACCAAACATAATTTCTTCGGCAGCTCTACCGCCTAAAGCAGCACACATTTCGTCAATCAATTGTTCGGTAGTAGTAATTTGTCTTTCGTCTGGCAAGTACCAGGCAGCACCTAAAGAGCGCCCTCTTGGAATAATGGTTACCTTAACCAAAGGTGAAGCATATTTTACCAACCAGCTTACTGCGGCATGACCAGCTTCGTGGAAAGCAATAGCTTTACGGTCGTGGTCGGAAATGATTTTGTTTTTCTTTTCTAAACCACCAATAATTCTATCCACAGCATCTAAGAAGTCTTGACGCCCAACTTTCTTTTTGTTTTTACGCGCAGCAATTAGAGCAGCCTCGTTACAAATGTTGGCAATATCAGCACCAGAAAAACCAGGCGTTTGTTTAGACAAAAATTCGATATCAACAGTATCGTCAATTTTTATGGGTTTTAAATGCACTTTAAAAATCTCCTGACGCTCATGAACTTCTGGTAAATCAACATGTATTTGTCTGTCGAAACGACCCGGACGAACTAACGCTCTGTCCAACACATCAGCACGGTTGGTTGCAGCTAATACAATTACACCAGTGTTTGTTCCAAAACCATCCATTTCAGTCAATAACTGATTTAAGGTGTTTTCTCTTTCGTCGTTAGCGCCTTGTGCCATTCCTTTACCTCTTGCTCTACCAATGGCATCAATCTCATCAATAAAAATGATAGAAGGAGCTTTGTCTTTGGCTTGTTTAAACAAATCACGAACACGTGATGCACCAACACCCACAAACATTTCAACAAAATCAGAACCTGAAAGCGAATAAAAAGGAACTTTAGCTTCACCGGCTACAGCTCTTGCTAATAAAGTTTTTCCAGTTCCTGGAGGACCTACAAGTAATGCTCCTCTTGGAATTTTTGCTCCTAAATCGGTATATTTTTGTGGTTTTTTAAGGAAATCTACAATTTCTTGAATTTCTTCTTTAGCACCTTCTAAGCCTGCAACATCTTCAAATGTTACATTAATGCTACGTTCTTTATCAAACAATTGGGCTTTTGATTTACCGATGTTAAAAATTTGACCAGCACCTCCGCCTCCAGCACCACCTGACATTCGTTTCATAATGAAAAACCAAATTCCAACAAAAATTAAGATGGGTAAAATCAATCCTAATAAACCTCCAAACCAATCTTCTTCGGTGGTGTATTTGTATTTTAAATTGTAATCTTTCGACCACGTTTTTAAATCAGCATCAAAAACATCACCCGAACCAATTTCAAAGGTGTAATGAGGGCCTTGATTTTGAACACCCATTACTGGTTTTTTGATTTTATCCTTGTGTGGCTCTTGTTCTAATGCCTCTGGAGTTAAAAATACCTTGGCAATTTTATGATTAACAACTATAACTTCTTTTACTTGTTCATCCATTACCATTTTTTCAAATTCTGATGGTGTAATGGTTGAACTTCCTCCTTGCCAGTTAAACAAGTTTAACGATATTAAAGCAATACCAATAATGGCATAAATCCAATAAAAATTAAATGGTTTTTTGCTGTTGTTGTTTCCTGGTTTTGGAAACGGATTTTTTGATTTGTTTTCTTTTTTTTCCATATGAAAAATTACGCCTCTTTAATTTCTGTTATTACTGCATCAGCCCATAAGCCTTCTAAATTGTAAAAATCTCTGGCTTCTTCTTGAAAAATATGTACAACGGTATTTACATAATCTAATAAAACCCATTCAGCATTTCCGAAACCTTCGGAATGCCAAGGTTTTTCACCTAATGTTTTTCTGGCTTCTTCTTCAGCAGCTTTTGATAAAGCACCGACATGTGTGTTTGATGTTCCGGAGCAGATTACAAAAAAATCGCAAACTGCATTTTCTAAACTTCTTAAATCTATAGTAACAATATTTTCAGCTTTTTTATCTTGTAATCCTTTAATAAGGACGTCTACTAAAATTTGTGATTCACTTAATTCTTTTTTCTTCTTCGCCATTTACTGTTTAATTATTAAGCTGCAAAATAACGAAATATCCTTGAGTTGATAAGTTAAAAAATTATAAAGTTGAAAGATTATTAGGTTGTGTATTTTTTAACAATTTATTTGTTTAACCATATAGTGACATAGGGTTTTGTGAAAAGAAACCAATTAATTCCAAAGTTGTAAAAGGTGAACAATAATTCTATCCCGATTTTATCGGGATAGCTACGAGGAGCTACTATTCACTTTTGTAAGAATGATCTACCTATGTGCCTATGTGGTTAATTTTTGAATTGGAGATAGGGATGAAGGTAATAAAAAGCAGATATATTAATTAGTTTTGTAGATGATGAAAAGTGCTTTAATACTTGGTAACAGAATAGTTAAATTGGATGAAACGGCATCTACCAATGTTTTTTTACAAGAAATGTTGGCTAATTCAACTTGTTTTGAAGGTTTGGTGGTAGTTGCTAAAAATCAAGTGCAAGGCAAAGGACAACGAGGTAATACCTGGGAAAGTGAAAATGGTAAAAACCTTACTTTTTCTATTTTACTTAAGCCTAATGTGTTGATTGAAGAGCAATTTGTGTTGAGCCAAGTAGTTTCGTTAGGTATTTACGATTTTTTGGCTAAAATGGGTTTTGAGCAGGTTGCCATTAAATGGCCGAACGATATTTATGTGGATGGAAAAAAAATTGCAGGTATTTTAATTGAAAACACCCTTAGTGCCAATAAAATTTCAAATTGTATTGTCGGCGTAGGGTTAAATGTAAACCAAACACAGTTTTCAACAAATTTAAACGCTACATCGTTAGCCATTTTAACAGATAAAGAGGTTGATTTAGAACAACTTTTAAGCGATTTACTCAAACATATTGAATACCGCTATTTGCAATTAAAAGCGAGTAAAAACACGCAGCTAAAACAAGACTATTTAAATGTGCTGTTAGGTTACCAAAAGCCCTTACATTACTTGGTAAATAATGGACGAGTTACGGGTATAATTAGAGGGGTTTCTGCTATTGGTAAGTTACAAGTAGAAATAAATGCTCAACTAAAGGAGTTTGATTTGAAGGAGATAAGTTTTTGTGCTAGTTAGATTACACCTTTAGTAAAAAGAGTATAAATATGACAATACAGGCTAGAATAAATAGAAAAATAAATTTTTTCACATATTTCCAATAAGTAGGAAGATTACTAGATGTTGTAAGTACTTCATTCTTTAAAGTATTTGCACGTTCAAAATCTTTTTTGTCAACTAGAAAAATCGAAATATCAAAACTGATTCCTTCATCAAATTCTGTTTTGTTTTAAATCTCAAATTTAATATTAGCATCAATTAATCGGTTCTGAAAATCCCAAAACAATGAACTTGAACTTGTGAATTCTGCAATCGGATATTTCAGGCTATTTTTCACTTAAAATAATAATCATCCCAATCATTGCCACAATTGAAACAATGAAAATTTACATGTTTGAAAATAAGGAGTAATGGCCAATATAGGATTGTACCAATATGTGGATTTGTTTTCTTTACATTTTTACTTTTACATTTTTGACAAACATATTCTAGTTTATCATTCCATGATGGTAGCCTCATTCTGATTTAAATTTCTCCACCAATTTATCCGAAAGCATGTTAAAAAAGTTGGTAAGCGGAGTTTCCACCATCAATTTTAAAAACGGGTTTACATCGCCATCAAACTCAAGATGAGCTTCAGTTTGGGTGTCGTTTACGGGGTTTAAAAAAATGTTTAAGGTAAATTTAAAAGGCACTTTACCGTGCGAGTCTAAATAAATCAACGAGTTTGGAGTTGCAGCAACTCTTTTTAAACCAATATCGGTCATACCTTTAATTCTAAATGTACAAAATTCATCAGTCGAGTTCCAGTTTTCTACTTTATCAGCAGGAAACAATTCCTGAAAATTGTTCATATCAAACAAAAAGTTAAAAACGTTTTCAGGTGTTGCGTTTACTATTTTTGGAGTGGTGTTTATTTTCATGCTATGGTGTGTTGATTGATGTGTGATGGGTTTTGAGTATTAAGTTTATTTTCTCCATCCGGCAGGGTCCTTTCTCCATTCGCTTAATGAAGCTACATCGTTTGCAGAAATAAAACTGTCTGCTTCGGCAGTAGCAATTAACATATTGTAATCGCTCAACGTAATTAACGAGCAGTTGGCAGTTTTAAAATTTTCTTTAGCTGTTTCAAAGTCGTAAGTAAATATGGCAACCATACCCAAAACATTACAATTTTCCTGTTTTAAAGCAGCAACAGCATTTAAGCTACTTCCTCCGGTAGAGATTAAATCTTCAACAACAACTACATTTTTATTTGTTGGCACTTCACCTTCAATAAGGTTTTGCATACCATGTCCTTTTGCTGCCGAACGGATGTACACAAATGGTAACCCCATTTCTTCGGCTACCAATGCACCAATAGCTATACCTCCAGTGGCAACACCGGCAATAACTTCTACTTTTGGGTAGTGTTCTTTTATTGCTTCAACAAACTGTTGTCTAATAAAAGTTCTTACCTTTGGATAAGAAAGAATTTTCCTATTGTCGCAATAAATAGGAGAATTCCAACCCGAAGCCCACGTAAAAGGTTTATTTGGTTGTAATTTTATTGCTTTAATTTGCAATAGCGATTGAGCTACTTTCTTTGCTGATTCGTTATTCAATATCATGCTGCAAATGTATAAAGTTTTTATAAAGGATAAACGAATAGTGTTCACCAATAATCAACAGTATGTTGATAACGTTGAGTCGGAATTACGACTTCATTTTTTTTCTCCAGATTTAACGACCATTTTACTGGATTTATTACAACGAGCCAAAAGATTACAAGAAATTGTAATTGTTGTTGATGACGTTGAAAATGCATTTAACCAGTTTAAATTATCCTTTAATTTAATTGAAGCTGCTGGTGGTGTGGTAAAAAACACTCAAAATAAAACCTTGTTTATTTACCGATTGGATCATTGGGATTTGCCCAAAGGTAAAATTGAAAAAGGTGAACAAATTGAAGCAGCAGCCATTAGAGAAGTAGAGGAGGAATGTGCGGTAACTGGTTTAAAGATTGTAAAACCCTTAAACGATTCGTATCACATTTACCATTTAAATGACAAGCCTATTTTAAAGAAAACGTATTGGTTTGAAATGCAAACCGACTATAATGGTGAATTGATTCCTCAAAAAGAAGAAGGTATTGAAAAAGTGGAGTGGTTTACTGATAAGCAAATCAATGAAATTGCACTGAAAAATACGTATTCGTCTATTGCTTATTTTTTGAGAAAGAACTTGTGACGCTTATTTCTTATTCATCACATCATAGAAAATCTTCTCGATATTATCTTCTGTAGCCCTTTCGGCAGAACCTCCCGGACGAGGGGCTGGAGAACTAATAATGTTTAAGTTGTTATCTAGAAATACATACATAGGCAATGTAGCAACTTCATAATCGTCGAGCAATTTTTGGTTTTTACCAAGGTGTAAAAATTTCCAAGTGTAGCTAGGGTTTTTTGCCAAAAAATTGTTCATTTTTTCAATGTTGTTGTCGGTGCAAATGCTTAAAAATTCGATAGAATTGCCATATTTTTTGTACAAACCTTCCATTACTTTCATTTCCTTCTGACTTGGAATGTTCCATGTTGCCCAAAAGTTAATGTACAAGTGTTTCCCTTTAAAAGAATTTAATGAAACTAACTCATTGTTTTTGTTCATCAAACTAAAATCAACAGCTTTCGAACCTTTGTCTAATTTCTTCTGTGTTAGTATTGTGTAGATCTCGTCTGCGATTATTTTTTGATGCGGATATTTAGATTTAGTTTTAAACTCACTGATCAAAGTAGTAATGTTCTTTCGGTTAAAATACTTGTCGTCTTTAACACGATATAATCCATAGATAGCAAACAGTTCACGAAATTCAGGTTGAGTTAAAAATGGATATTTTTCTAAAGACTTTAAGTAGCTGTTCATGTTTACCTGTTCATTAATGGCTTTAATCACATCCAAGCCACTTACTTGTAAAGTCATGTCTTTTAACTCGGTTTCAAAAAAGTCTGTAAATAAAGTCATATACTCCTTGTTGTTATACAATACAGGCTTGTTATCCAAATATTCCAGAAACAAGTTTGCTTTGGTGTTTTTGCTATTTTTTCCTGTCGCTTTATCGCTATATGAGACATTTATAGCGTTTTCTAGCTGAGCAATCGAATAAATAATATGATTTTTTACAAAGTCGGAAGCAACAGTTTCAATTTCTTTTAGCATTTTAGTTTTAAATGCTTTTATTTTTGGTTCTACAGAGCGGTCTCGACGAACAAACAATACATAATTTTCATCAAAAAAAGTATCGTATTTCTGGTTGTATTTTTTTATTTCTTGATTTAATTCGTTGGGAGCAGGGAAATTAAATTTTAAGGATAGTTGTTTGTCGTAAACTCTTCCTTTGTTGTACTCATCGCTATAACTTAATGAGATGTTATACACTTTACCTGGTTCAATATAAAACCAGGTGGTTTTGTCTTCAATTTTCAAATAAATGGCTGTGGTTTCGTTATGCTCAAACTCGTAGGTAAATGTTTCGTCTTTGTTTATAGTAACGTAACCCAAATTTCTTTTGGTGGTGGTAATGTAATCGGTATAGGTAAAAACAGTTAATTCCTGATTTCCAAAAGTTTTAGCAAAACCTTTTATTACTGTTTTAGATGCCGAAAGTTGATTGGCACAAAAAAGAACAAGAAAGAAGAAACTTAATTTTTTAAACATATAAAAAGGAACTCTAAAAGTCGTTTTGTATTGCATTTGGAACAAATTTACTTGCATCGCCTTTGTTAATGATAATATCACGGACAATGGTCGAATTTATTGCCATTAGTTCAGGAGAGGTTAGTAAAAAAATGGTTTCGATGTTGTTGTTCAACATTTTATTCATCAAGGCAATGTTGCTTTCGTAATTGTAATCAATAGGGTTTCGAAGACCTCTCAACAGAAAGGTGGCGTTAATTTTAGTACAGAAATCAATGGTTAAACCTTGGTAAGCAATTACCTCAATTTTTGGTTGATTTTTAAAGGTTTTTTTAAGCCAGTTGATGCGTTGTTCGATTGTAAATAAATAGTTTTTTGCAGTGTTTGTACCAACACCAATCACTATTTTATCAAACAAAGGTAAAGCCCTTAAAATAATATCTTCGTGCCCTTTGGTAATGGGGTCGAACGAACCCGGAAATAAAGCAGTTTTCATAAATTAAAGTTAAAAGTTCATAAAGTTCATAAAGTACGTATCACCTTTAATTTAAGGCCACATTACTCATCACCCACAACTCACTACCCAGCACACAAAACTAATTATTCTCTAACATAAATCGGTATACCAAACGAACTTTAAAAATTAGTCCATCGTCAAAATCAAAATTTAAAGGCTTTTGGTCGGGTCCAAACTTAAATGCAGAAAGTTTAAAATCTAATTTATCAGAGGTATTGTAAATACGATAACTTCGATCAACAGAATAGCCAATTTGTGGTTCTATTAATATGCGGTACGACGGAAAATTGAATTGTAGATACGCAAACAATTCGTTGGTTGTTTTAGTGATATAGTTGTTGTTGAATTGTGGAACATAAAAACTTTTAACAAAGGCATTGAAGTTTAGACCTGTTTTTATGTTTTTAACCACTTGATAATTGGCATCAGCAGAAACCGGCAGGGTAAAGTTGGCTTCAAATTTTTTGTTCTTGCTTTGGTAATAGAATCCAAGCAAAGGCACCAAAAATGGCCCAAACAATTCTTGATTGTAATATGCACCAAATTTGTATTTGAATTGTGATGATTTTTTTATTTGAATTAAACCAAGCCCACCAAATTGAAAATCTTTTGATGTTAATCCGTTAGTTAAATCTGACGAAATTTTTGGGAGTAAAACATACGTTCCTGATATTTTTTTGGAATGTTTAATATTTATACCAATTTTCGGATTAATGGTATAAAACGTACTTTGATTTGCAGGTTGATTTACCAAACTAATTTGTTCAAACAAAACACCCGTAATAATTGATTTAGAAGAGTCTAATACTATCGGAAGCGTTATGTCGGTTGAAAATTCTTGTATTTGGGTAGATATTCCATTGAGACTGTCGTAATTGTTAAAAGGGGTTACAGCATAACCAATTTTAGCCAAATCGACATAGTTTTGGGAATAGACAACCTTTGTGAATAATAAAAATAAAATACAGGATACTAATCGCATGATTTTTTTAGAAAATAGTTGTAAAAATAAGTTTTTACAATTTACTTTAAATACTTTTTTCAATACGAAGAAACCAATATTTTTTTGTCATTTTTTATCTTAATTTTAAAGCCTAAACATTGTTATGGAAATCTCATCAATACTTTTTTTAATTATTGGACTAGTTCTGGGATTGGTGATAGGCTTTTTAATTAAAAAAAGTAATCAATCGGGGCAATTGAGTGATGAGGAGTTGGCTAAAATAAATGAGCTTTCTACCGAAAACACCAAGTTAGCAACACGATTAGAAAATGCCGGACAAGTTTACAAAGAACAAAAAGAGAAAGAAGAAAAATTGGCCGCTCAAAATAGTGAGTTGATTGGTTTGTCAGCCCAACTTGAAACTCAAAACAAAAACCTTGAAGAAAAGTTGAACGAGCAAAAAGGCGAGATTACAAAGCTTCAGGAAAAATTTACCTTGGAATTTCAAAACATTGCCAATAAGTTATTAAAAGAAAATTCTACTGAGTTTGCTCTATCTAACCAGAAACGTTTAGATGAGATTCTTACTCCTTTAAAGGAAAACATTAAAGCATTTGAGAAGAAGGTTGAAGATAAGTATGACAATGAATTAAAGGAGCGTACATCTCTAATCGAACAAATAAAATCTTTGTCGGAATTAAACCAACAAATGAGATCAGATGCTCAGAACTTGACAAAGGCGTTAAAAGGCGATTCAAAAACTCAAGGAAATTGGGGAGAGTTGATTTTAGAAAAAATTCTAGAAAGTTCTGGTTTAACAAAAGGTGAACATTACGAAAAAGAAGATTATTATACCAATCAAAGTGGAGGGGGTAGTAGATTGGATATTGTAATAAAACTGCCTGATAATAAGCAAATTATTATTGATTCTAAGGTTTCCATTACTGCTTACACCAATTATTTGGATACTGATGATGAGAATGAAAAAAATATTCAACTAAAAGCACATTTATTATCGGTTAAAAATCATCTTGATACACTTTCAAAAAAAGATTATAGTCAAATACCAGGATTAAACACTCCTGATTTTGTATTGATGTTTATGCCTTCAGAACCGTCGTTTAGTTTTACCTTGCAGGCTGACCCTAATTTGTATAACTATGCCTGGGATAAAAAAATAGTTATAGTAAGTCCAACTACGTTGTTAGCAACATTAAAAACTATTTCTTCTATTTGGAATCAGGAAAAACAAAATCAGAATGCTTTAGAAATTGCTAGACAAAGTGGTGCCTTGTATGATAAATTTGTTGGTTTTTTGGAAGATTTAGAGAAAATAGATAAAGGACTGTCTACCGCTAAACAAGCTTATGATGGTGCTTTTAATAAAATGAAAACAGGCTCAGGTAATTTAATTGGAAGAGTTGAAAAAATAAAAAAACTTGGAGCTAAGGCCTCAAAAACATTGCCTTCTAGTTTTACAGAAGATGATGATTTGTTGAATGAGCCCATTTAAATGATAGAAAAAAGGAAATGAAATTTACTCTGCACAGAAATAAATCAGATGCTTCAAAGTTAATTATAGCTGTTGTGGGTTTGTGTGTTATTGTATTTCTTTCTGGTTGTTCTTCATCTGAAAACCTATCGAACAGAAATGTTGCTGGAATTTATTTGCCAGGTATCAATTTGTTGGAACCAGATTATAAAGTATTTCACGAAAATGATTCATTAACTAATGTTTATTTCAGGTTACACTCCGATAACTTGTTGTATACCCGGAGAAGAATGGACTCATTATTTACAGCCAATGTTCAGGTAAAGTATGAGTTGTTGGATGAAAATGAGGTGTTGGTAGATAGTGCTACTATTTATTTTGTGGATTATGGTCAAAACAACCAAAAAAAGTTTTTGGAGGGCAAAGTTCCCTTAAAAACGGAAATAAATAAAAATTATAACCTGGTGATTTCATTTTATGATGCAAACCGCGATAATTATTTGAAGAAAAAATTAGTCATAAGTAGAGGGTCTATTCATAATGCGCAAAATTTTTTAGCTACCGATACATTGGGCGGAATTATTTATAAAAATTACTTGGCGTTAAATGAGAAAGTTGTTATTCAAAAAAGTTGGTCGAACCCAAGTAATGATATTACCCTGAAGTATTTTTTTGTGAATCAACCTATTGCAAAACCACCATTCTCCGAAACTGAAAAAGTAGAGAATGTTGTTTTAAAACCTGATTCATTTACAGTGTTGGATTTTGATTCAGCTCGAAAAGTTATGTTTGATATTCCTGCAAAAGGATTGTATTTTTTACAAACAAGTGAAGGATTAAATGAAGGACCGACATTTTTTAGTTTTCAAAACAATTTCCCTGAAGTTAAAGATGTGGAAAACATGATTGAACCGATGAGGTATATTACGACTAGAGATGAATACAATACCTTGTTGGAAGCTGAAAACAAAAAGTTAGCTATGGATGAATTTTGGTTGGAAACAGCAGGAGGAACAGAGCGTGCGAGAACACTAATCAAAGAATACTTTAATAGAGTAGAAAGCGCCAATTTGTATTTTACCAGTTATTTAGAAGGTTGGAAATCAGATAGAGGGTTGATTTACATTATTTACGGTCCACCAAATGTGGTGTACAAAAACAAAGATTATGAAAACTGGATTTACGGCGAGGAGAACAATATTACCTCTATGAACTTTGTTTTTTACAAAGTGAAAAACTATTTAACTCATAACGACTACAGTCTAAGCCGTTCCGGCATCTACAAAAGTATGTGGTATCGTGCTGTTGATACGTGGAGAAGTGGTCGAGTATTTTAATCTTCATAAATCACTATTTTTCAACTAATTTCGCCACATGAAAGAAAAAGAAAACATCATTTTTGGAATACACCCTGTAATTGAAGCTATAAAATCAGGGAAAGAAATTGAAAAGGTTTATATCCAACAAGATATTCAAGGTCAGGGGTTAACCGAGTTACGCAATGTAATTAAAAAATCGAAAGTCCCTTTTTCTCATGTGCCGGTTCAACGATTGAGTAAGTATACACAAGGAAATCATCAAGGTGTATTGTGTTTTATTTCTCCAATTGAAACTCAAGATATAGAAGATGTGTTAGCAAGAGTTTTTGAAGAAGGAAAAGTGCCGTTGATTTTAATTTTAGATAGGATAACGGATGTTCGAAATTTTGGGGCAATCACAAGAACTGCTGAATGTTTAGGCGTTCATGCTATTATTATTCCGAAAAGAGAATCGGCTCAAATTAACGAAGATGCTATTAAAACATCTACAGGGGCTATTTTTAGAGTACCCATTTGTAAGGTTGATAATTTGACTGATACTTTGTTTTTATTGAAAGACAGTGGTTTAAATGTTGTGGCTTGTACCGAAAAAACCGAACAGTTAATTTCGTCGGTTGATTTAACCCAGCCTACAGCAATAATTATGGGGAATGAAGAAAAAGGTATTGCTAATCAACTATTAAAAAACAGCAATAATTTAGCTAAAATACCGATGGTAGGAGAGATTACTTCGCTAAATGTATCGGTAGCAGCAGGAATGATTATTTACGAAGCTTCTAAGCAGCGTTTACTTAGCTGATTTAGTTTTTTCTTTAACAATAGCCGCGTAAGGTTTTCTCTTAATTTTACTGTCAATCCAAGTAAGGAAATCAAAATACCTGTTAGCTATTTTTTCATAAGGATCTTCCAATACTTTGAGTATGTCCATTCTAAATTGAGTAAACAAACGAACCATATCTTCCTGATTTTTTGCTCTTACCATTTTCTTGATGTTTTTTAAGAAAACAGTTTCAAACTGATAGTTTCGTTGGTTTTTTGTTACGTATCGTTTAGCTGATTTTATGGTATATTCCAGTAAATCGAAATTACCCAGTTCGTAGTGGATAATTAAGTTGACTAAACGAGCAAACGTAAATACATCTTGGCGTAGAATATTTTCGTTACTGTTTAACACTATATTGTTGTATTTTAAGGCAAGCTTATATTCTCCGGCACTGAAATATACTCTTGAAATGTTATAATAAAGCAGCAATTCACTTTCTGTACTCAATTTTCCATGATATTTTTCAATGCCATTTAAAATTCTAGGAACCACTTCATCGATACCTTTTTTATACTCCCCAGAATAAGCATAAGCCAATAGCTCAGCATTATTTGTTAAAGAGAATAAACTCAATTGAATATCTATACTTTCAAAACCTGGTTGATCAGTTAGGGATCTAATTTTTTCTATGGTAACCAAACAGTTATCTATATCACCGCTATTCAGATAAGCATATACAGTGCTGTTTAAAGCTTTAATGTATCTTTTTGGTAGCTCCTTCATAATGAAAGGATTCGTTTCCATTATGTTAACTACCTTGCCAAGGTATTCAAATGCAGAATTATAATCACTATTTGCAATAAAGCACATTGCTTTAACAGAGTAACATGCTGTGGTAGCTTTTAATGTAAGAGCAGTATTTTTTCCACTAATTAATGGATGGCTTGATATTTTTCCTGTCAATTCAGCCTCTTCATCGTTTCTTGTAAAACCACTTTTACGGATTACAGCATTAATTTGTGAATACAACATTTGGTATTCAGCAATGTTTCGAAGTTTCTCAATACAATCCGATTCTTCATCAACAAGTTTATTTAAATCAGCCTCAAAAACACCTCTGGAATAGCCTTCTTCTACTAGCTTTTTTTCCCAGTTAATAAGATCAAGTAAAAAATAAAACTTCTCGTAATTGTAAGCTATGGTTTTTGCTTTGTTGATATACTTTGTACACTCTTTATAAAGAGCCTTATTAAATAGCAATTCAATGTTTCTGATATGTTCTTGAAGAACTGCAGCTGCAGAGTTATCAGCATAGAAGCCTCTTAGGCTTTTAAGAATAAGATTGTATAAATGGTTTTTTTCGGATGGTAAATGCTTAATAAATGTTTCATTCTTGAATTGCTCTTTAATAGCATCTTCATCATAATCATCCTGAAGTTCAATAGCTTCGAATAGTTTTAAGTAATTTTTTTCACCCGATTGTAAGGAAGATGTCAATTTGAAATACCTCTTCTCAGACTTAGAAAGTGACTTGATTAGGTTGAATAACTCGGTTGATGGTTTCATAGCATTTCAATACTAGAGTGAATATTTTTATGTAAAATTAAATAAAATTAGTTGAATTTTAACATGAAATTAAGGATAGGATTTCAATATAAGGTATAAATATCCGTTTTATTCTATAAACGGTCGTTTTTACCAATTAACGGTAATTAAGTTTAGTCATTATTTCTGGTAATAAATTGTTCTATAGCTTTGTATATAGATTCTAATTCATTTTGTGTAATACAATAGGGAGGCAAAATGTAAAGTACATTACCTAAAGGTCTAAGCAAAATATTTTTTTCTAAGAAGTAATTGTATAAATTGTCACGGAGATTGTTAAAATAAGACGATTCACCATTTTCAAATTCTAATGCGAGAATGGTACCTGTTTGTCTTATTTCTTTAAATGATTTATGATTGGCTAGCTTTTTTTTGAATTTATCATGAGCTTTCACAATCATATTGATTTGATTCCAAGTGTTTTGTTCTTCAAAAATATCTAAACTAGCACATGCTGCAGAGCACGATAATGCATTACCAGTAAAGGAGTGGCCATGAAAAAAGGTTTTACTATGGTCGGTCGATAAAAACGCATTATAAATTTCATTGGTACAAATGGTTAAACCCAATGGTAAAACCCCTCCAGTCAACCCTTTTGATAAACAAACGATATCGGGTTTGTTGGTGATGTAATCTGTGGCAAAAAATTTTCCTGTTCTACCGAAACCAGTCATTACTTCATCTGCAATAGTAAGTACCTCATGTTGTCTACAAACTTTAATTAATTGATTTAGCACTTCGGGTGAATACATCACCATACCCGCAGAACCTTGTACCAAGGGTTCAATAATAAACGCAGCAACATTGTTATGTTGAACTTTATCAATGAGTTGTTCAATTACGTTTTCTTCATTTCCTGCTGTTGGAACATCAATAAATTCAACATCAAACAAAAAAGGATTGAACGGGTTGTTAAATGTGTCTCGTCCGCCCACGCTCATCGCTCCAAAGGTATCACCATGGTAGGCATTTTTAAAAGCAACTATTTTGGTTTTAGGTTCTTGTTTATTGTACCAATATTGAAAAGCCATTTTAATAGCTACTTCAACAGATGTACTACCGTCGTCAGAAAAAAATACTTTATCTAAAAAGGGTAGTTTACCAATAATACGTTCAGCAAGTTCAATGGCTTTTGGATGAGTAAAACCTGCAAAAATTACGTGGTCTAAGGTTTTAAATTGCTCGTTTAAAGCTTTGGCAATAAGTGGATGACTGTGCCCGTGAACATTGGTCCACCACGATGAAACAGCATCCATAATTTTTTTACCATCTTCGGTGAACAAATACAAGCCTTCGGCTTTAACAACAGGTAAAATGTTTTTTGCTGTTTGCATTTGGGTAAACGGATGCCAAATGTATTGTTTGTCTTTTTCTTGTAAACTCATGGTTGAGTACAAATGTCAACAATTAAATATTAATTTTGTAATCATGCAAAACCCTTTTATAGCAGACATTAAAAACCAATATAAAAATGGTTCGGTATTAATAAAATTGATTTTTATTAATGTGTTGGTGTTTTTGGCTGTTAATGTTATTGGCTTGTTGTTGTATTTTTTCAATATTGAAAACGGCATACAACAGTTGGTGTATTGGTTGTCGTTGCCATCGGATGTTACAAAGTTGCTTTACCGCCCATGGACAGTATTAACGTACATGTTTTTACATGAAGAAATTTTCCATTTATTGTTTAACATGTTGGTGTTGTATTTTGGAGGACAGATTTTTCTTCAATTCTTAAACAACAAAAAATTACTTTCTACTTATTTGTTGGGTGGTTTATCGGGTGGTTTGTTGTATGTTTTGTTGTTTAATTTACTACCAGTTTTTGAGCAACAAACTCCATTGTCGTTTGCTTTAGGAGCATCGGCATCAGTAATGGCTGTGCTAATTGCATCAGCTACTTATGTGCCTAATTTTGTGGTTCGATTAATCTTTTTAGGAAATGTAAAGCTGAAATACATTGCTTTAATCTATGTGGTGTTAGACGTTATCAGTATCCCAAAAGGAAATTCTGGTGGACATATTGCGCATTTGGGTGGTGCTTTGTTTGGCTTTATTTACATTTCTCAATTACAAAAAGGCAAAGATTTAACGGCTGGTTTTAACCGATTTTTAGATAGTTTAAAAGGCTTGTTTTCGTTTAAACGAAAAATGAAAGTGGTGTATAAATCTCCAAAATCGAGAGATGATTACCAATTTAACGAACAGAAAAAAGCCAATCAGCAAAAAATAGATGCCATTTTAGATAAAATTTCTAAATCGGGTTACGATAGTTTAACAGGGGAGGAGAAAGCTATTTTGTTTGATGCGAGTAAAAAATAGAGTGGTGTGAGTTGTGCATTGAGTGTTGAGAATACCCATCACTCATCTCCCAAAACTCATCACTTTTTAATCATCTTACTAATCTCCATCATTTCATCGCGTAAACGAGCGGCTTCCATAAAATCTTCTTCTTTAGCTGCTTTTTTCATTCTGCTTTGTGTTTCTTCCAATAATTTTTGAAGTTGGTCTTTGTTCATGTACTGAACAATTGGGTCGGCAGCTATACTTGGTTGTTGGTCAATGTTATTGTAATCATAAACATCATCAATCACTTTAGTCTGACCTAAAATTTCATTTTTCGATTTGTTCAATGCCATCGGAAGCACATTGTGGTCTAAATTGTATTGAATCTGTTTTTCGCGTTTTCTGTTGGTTTCGTCAATGGTTTTTTGCATCGATTTGGTAATCTTATCGGCATACATAATTACCATTCCATTAATATTACGAGCAGCTCTACCAGCAGTTTGAGTTAACGAACGTTCAGAACGTAAAAAACCTTCTTTGTCGGCGTCTAAAATGGCTACTAACGATACTTCTGGTAAATCCAAGCCTTCTCTCAATAAGTTTACTCCAATCAAAACATCAAACATACCCAATCGTAAATCGCGTAAAATTTCAACACGCTCAATGGTATCCACTTCCGAATGGATATACCGGCAACGAATTCCGTTGTTATCAAAATACTTGTCTAACTCTTCAGCCATACGTTTGGTAAGTGTGGTAACCAAAACGCGTTCGTCTTTCTCCGCTCTAACGGTAATTTCCTCCATTAAATCATCAATTTGATTTAAGCTTGGACGTACATCAATAATAGGTTCTAACAATCCTGTTGGACGAATAACTTGCTCTACCACAATACCCTCGCTTTCTTTTAGTTCAAAATCGGCAGGAGTTGCACTTACGTAAATAGTATTGTTCATTAATGAATAAAACTCTTCAAACTTTAATGGTCGGTTATCCATTGCCGAAGGCAAGCGGAAACCATATTCTACCAGATTTTGTTTACGAGAACGGTCGCCGCCATACATTGCTCCAATTTGCGAAACGGTTACGTGACTTTCGTCGATAACCATTAAAAAATCTTTCGGAAAATAGTCTAACAAACAGAACGGACGAGAGCCAGGAGGGCGCTTGTCGAAATAACGCGAATAGTTTTCAATACCTGAACAATAACCCAGTTCGCGCATCATTTCCATGTCGTAAGTTACACGGTCTTCCAATCGTTTTGCTTCAAGATGTTTACCAATTTCTTTATAATATTCTACTTGTTTGCCAAGGTCAATTTGAATTTCGTGTATGGCATCAAACATCGATTCTTTGGTAGTGTTGAAGATGTTGGCTGGATAAATATTCAAATATTTAAATTCTTCTAGCTTGCTACCATCAATAGGGTTGAACGATTCAATTTCTTCAATTTCATCACCAAAAAAGTAAATACGATAAGCAATTTCGGCATAAGCTGGATATACATCAACGGTATCGCCTTTTACTCGAAAGTTACCACGTTGAAAATCGTTTTCGGTACGAGAGTATAAACTCTGCACCAATTGCAATAAAAATTTGTTGCGAGGAATTACATCTCCTACCTTAATTTTTACAATGTTTTTTTCAAAATCGGCAGGGTTACCAATACCGTAGATACACGAAACGGAAGCAACCACAATTACATCTTGACGCCCCGATAAAAGCGACGTAGTAGTGCTTAAACGCAATTTTTCAATTTCGTCGTTAATCGACATGTCTTTTTCAATGTAGGTATCGGTAACAGGCAAGTAGGCTTCTGGTTGGTAGTAGTCGTAATACGATACAAAATACTCTACCGCATTGTTTGGAAAAAACTGTTTGAACTCGCCATACAGTTGTGCGGCAAGGGTTTTGTTGTGGCTTAAAATTAAAGTAGGTCGTTGCACCTGTTCAATAACATTAGCAATGGTAAATGTTTTACCAGAACCAGTAACACCCAATAAAGTCTGTGCTTTTGAGTTGTTTTGTAATCCCGTAACCAATTGTTTAATTGCTTCGGGTTGGTCGCCAGTAGGTTTAAAATCGGATACTAATTGAAATGCCATGAGGCAAAGTTACTTTTTTACAATGAAAGTTTATTCGAAGTTTTAATGTTGGTAAATGGAAGTATTTAAAAAGAAAACCGATATTGTTTTTTGATTCTTTCGTTTATCGGTTTGCAGCTACAAGAAGTTGGCGATTTCGGAGACGAAAACTGTCTGCCACCACTGAACTTGATACGAAGCACAAAGCTTCATTTAACCACTGAACCGCCAATTTCTTGTAGCTGCTGTTACCAGTAGGCTTTTCTGTCTGTCGTTGAATTTGCGTTGTCATTTTATTAAATAATGTGTCGCCAAAATAATACCATAAATCCAAAAATTGTAAAGTGTTGTGTAACCAAGTCCATAAGCAATACTTGTCGTCAAGTCACCTTTGCATTTGTTAGAGTTTTTAAAAACCAGTCGCAATGCTCGGAAGAAAATCCAGTAAAGCATTGCGATAAAAACAATTATTCCTGTCCAAACAACTGCACCGAATAACCAAAAGAATAAAGCAATTAATATTGTCACTACAACCCAAAGAACAATGCTTAAAATTATACCTTCAATTCCGTCACCTACGTGAATGAAGTCACCACCTGTCGCTGCGTCTGCAAGGTTTGGAATTTTTGATGGTTTAAGTTTGTCAGTAAGTTTACCAAGGTCGTCTTTGAGTTTAATTCCTTTGTAAAGTCCAACGGTCAAGAACAGAAAAAATGCAACGGATAAAATACTTGTCGATAGCAATGAGTTTTCAAATATTGTCCTATGTTGTCCAAGTCCGAAAAGCCAAATGCTCAAAATTGTCAATATGATAACAACTATTGTCACGGTAAAAACAGTCTTGCTTGTTACAAGTTTTTTGTCAATTGGTTTTATGTCGTTTTGTTGTTGCATTGTCGTCTTTTAAGCTTACTGGTAACGCCTGTCTATGTCGCGTTTTAATGCGATATAATCGGTTGATAAACGAAGGTAGTGCATTTTTCTGACAAAGTCAAGTTTTATAAGATTTCGAATTACTCCAACTGCTATAATTTTAAATTAAGCAAACCCGTTGTGCATTTGGTAGATTTTTTGGTTTGAAAATTTGTATTCTCGATACTAATTTCACTCATTTCAATCGTGAAATTCACTCGAATTGACAATTTTTCTTCTAAATGCACAACGGGTATTAAGCAAACAAAGAGTTAATGGTACGCTCAATAAGTAATAAATTGTTGTTGAGTTTTGGGTCCGATTTTAAATCAGTAATTACATTGTCTAGTTTTTGCTGATATTGATTTTTAGCTTGAATTTTTAATTGAGCAATGTAGTAGAGTGCTTTAATAATTAAATCATTCTCTACAATGCTAATTTCATCTTTAGTGAGTTTTTTATAACGATTATAAGAGTCTATTACTTTATCAAAATCTTCTGCTTTAATGTACGCCATAATTAAAATAACAAACAAACCATCGTACAATTTCTTAAACGACTTTTGTTGGTAATGGTGCAGTGTAGTTTCAATTAGTTTAATGGCCTTATTTTCCTGG
The DNA here is from genome assembly GCA_050248475.1 of Flavobacteriales bacterium. GTDB lineage: Bacteria > Bacteroidota > Bacteroidia > Flavobacteriales_E > Vicingaceae > Vicingus. The sequence goes on along the minus strand of JBFWSH010000001.1, from coordinate 185,831 downwards.
TTAGATAAAATGAGGAAAATGGCATAAACATTATAAAAGTTGATGTGTTTAAGATGCCCTTCTTTGTCCCAATCAATTTTGTGGATTAACGATTCACATAAATCAATGGTTTCTTCAATGTTTTGCTTTAAGTTGGTGTTAATTTTATTGAAGAAATAATTGGTAATTAAATAACTTCCTTGTATGCTCAGTGCTAAAAACAACCCTGTATCAAGTGAAGTTTCATTAAGATAATTGATTCTCCATTTAGAAATGATTTTAGAACAAGCTGAATTGATTGCTTTTTCATCCAAAACCAATCGCGTATGTTTTAAATACATGTAGTCCAAACTCATCATTTTTTCCTTGTATTTCGAAATAGATAAGTATGGATGACTCTCGATGTCTTTTAGTGTTGATTTAATTAGGGTTAACGTTTCGGTAGAATAAAAACCTTTGTGGTTAAAATGACTTAACAAATGCAAGTACGATTGTTTTGCAATAATTTGAACAGACTTTGATTTCGACTTAAAAAAGGGTTTGAAAAAAGTCAATTCTTTTTCAATTCTTTTTTTTATCGACTCTTGTTCAGTATTTCTTACTAATTCGTCTTGACGTTGAGTAATGGTGTTTATATTTTCGAAATGGGTAAAAGTGTCATTAAAATAATTTTTAGGAAGTGTTTTTTCGAAGCCATAAAAGTGCATTTCAATATAATTGAACATGATCAATAAAGACTGGTAGTCTTCAATTTTTTTAGCAACATCAATACCGTTTTTTATTAATTCTAAAGCCTCTTCTTTTTTATTTTCAAACAGTAAAACATCTATTAAAGGGACAATGTTTAAGATGTAGTTTGGATAATGTTGACTAAAAAAGGCGCTTAACTTAAACGTGTAATTAGCCAATTGATTTAAGTTGACCAACGATTCTGGCTTTTGATTTCCGTAAACTTTTAAGGCATAAAATGCTGAAGTTTTATTTGGGTGACTAATAATGGATTCAACCAGTATTAACGGTAAGTTGTAGTTTCCTGATTTAAGGTATTTACTAAACGATTTAAGTTGATTAAGGGCAGCTATTGAAATTATTTTCTGAATAATAAACCCCATTTTTTCATCTTATTTTCATAAAAATACGAGAATTTTTTTTAACAATAAGTTAAAATAATTTTAACATCACAAATTATTAAACTTTAATGTTATGAGAAAAAATGCTACTACATTAACCAAAGACTCTCTAATTTTTTTACTGTTGTTCTTTTTATTGTTTGCCTTTACAGGTTTATTTTCCCAACCCTATCAGATAGGACATAAACAAATTACTTTCCAAGACCCTGCTAGGAGTAACCGAGCCATACAAACAGAAATTTATTACCCAGCAAATACTGCAGGAGATAATGTTGCCGTTGCAGCAGGAACATATCCTGTAATTGTTTTCGGACATGGGTTTGTAATGGCTTGGGATGCCTATACTAACATTTGGTCGGAAATTGTACCAAGAGGTTACATCATGGTTTTTCCTAGAACTGAAGGTAGTATTGTGGGTACAGATCATCAAAAATTTGGTTGGGATTTACAGTTTTTAGTAAATAGAATGCAGCAAGAGGGAACTAATTCTGGTTCTATATTCTTTAATAAAATTGCTGTTGAAACTGCACTTATGGGACACTCAATGGGTGGAGGTGCTGCTTTTTTGGCTGCCGATTCGTTGTGCGGTAATGGAAATGTTAATTTAAAAACCTTAATAGGATTAGCTCCAGCGGAGTCTTCAACAAATGGAGTTTCTTCAATAACATCAGCAACAAGAGTAACTGTACCTTCAGTTATTTTTTCTGGTAGCAACGATGGGGTAACTCCAGCGGCAGATCATCATACTCCAATGTATAATAATTTAGCATCATCATGCAAAACATTTATAAACATACTGGGGGGAGGTCATTGTTATTATGCCAATACCAACTTTAATTGTGATTTTGGTGAAAGTACCTCCTCAACAGGAATATCAATTACCAGAGCACAACAACAAGACATTACTTATGATTTTGTAAATCTTTGGTTAGACTATACCTTAAAAGGAGATTGTAATGCTTTTAGTGAATTTCAAGATTCGCTGAATACTTCGCTAAGGATTAACCATCTTCAAGTTTGCACAACAAATCCAGTTCCAGTAATTAATGCTTCGGGTTATGTACTAACATCGTCTCAAACAGGAACGAGTTACCAATGGCTTTTAAATGGGACTCCTATTGCTAACAGTAATAATGTATCTCTTACAGCTACTCAAAATGGTAATTATACCGTTGAGGTTACTTATGCGAATGGTTGTCTTGAAACATCGTTACCATATAATGTAAATACGGTTGGTATAGAAGGTTATGTGTTTAACCAGTTTAATATTTATCCTAATCCAACTAAAGGATTGATAACGGTTAAAGGAGTAAACTTAATTAACGAAAATGTTCAAATTTATAATACTGTCGGGCAACTAGTTGTTGATTATAAAATTGAAAACAGCTCAACCATTAATTTGAGTAATTTGAGTGAAGGAGTATATGTAATTAAGATTAATGCAATTACAAAAAGAGTAATTGTTTCGAAATAAGTAACAAATAACCTATCTATATTTTTGTTGGAACGTGAGCAACTTTTTGTTTACGTTCCAACATCTTTAATTACTTTTGGAACATACTTTCAAAAGACATTATGCTTCAGGATTATTTTAAACAATTTCGTGAAAATATTATTGGGATTAACCAAACCTTTGAATCGCCATTTGGGGTACAAAAAATAATTTATACTGATTGGACAGCAAGTGGGAGAATGTATCAAGAAATTGAAGATACGTTATTACAAAAGTTTTATCCTTTTGTTGCTAATACACATACAGAAACTACCCAAACAGGTTCAAGTATGACCATTGCGTACCATAAAGCCCAACAAATTATTAAAGAGCATGTAAATGCTTCAAATAATGAAGTGTTGATTACATGTGATTCAGGCATGACAGGAGCAATTAATAAGTTTCAACGAATTTTAGGATTTAGGATTCATGAAAAATATAAAGCTCAAGTAGTAATACCAGAAAATGATCGACCAATTGTTTTTGTGACACACATGGAGCACCATTCTAATCAAACTTCATGGTTAGAAACTATTGCTGAGGTTGTAGTTATTAACCCTACAAAAGATGGATTGGTTGATACCAAACATCTAGAAGAGCTGTTAGAGAGATATAAAAATAGAAAAACCAAAATTGCCGCAATTACATCTTGTTCAAATGTAACAGGTGTTTTTACTCCTTACCACCAGATTGCGGCAATAATGCATCAAAGTGGAGGCTTATGTTTTGTCGATTTTGCATGTTCGGCTCCATATATCAATATTGATATGAATCCTGAAAATGCTGATGAAAAATTAGATGCTATCTACTTTTCTCCCCATAAATTTTTAGGAGGTCCAGGTACATCTGGAGTGTTGATTTTTGGTAGTAATTTATATAGTAATAAAATACCAGATAACCCTGGTGGAGGAACTGTTGTTTGGACCAACCCTTGGGGTGAACATGCTTATATTTCTAATATTGAGGCTCGCGAAGATGGAGGAACTCCTGGGTTCTTACAAGTAATTAGAATAGCTTTAAGCATTCAGCTTAAAAACAAAATGGGAGTTGAGAATATACTTAAACGTGAGCATGAAATGCTTAATATAATTTGGTCAGCCTTAGAAAATGTTTCTAATCTTCATGTTTTGGCAGGGAACATTAAGAATAGATTAGGTATTGTATCTTTTTATATTGATGGGTTGCATTACAATTTGGCTGTTAAGTTGTTAAACGATAGGTTTGGTATTCAAACACGAGGTGGTTGTTCTTGTGCTGGAACTTATGGGCACTACTTATTGAATATGGATCATAATCATTCTAATTCCATATTTTCAGAAATATCATGTGGTATACAAGATAATAGACCTGGTTGGGTTAGGATGTCATTACATCCAACCACTACTAATGAAGAATTAGCATTTGTATTAAATGCTTTAGAACAATTGGCTAAACATCACACCGAATGGAGTAAAGATTATACTTATAACTCTTCAACTAATGAGTACAAGTATGTGAAAGAAGATAAAGATTTACTTTATAATACGGTAAATGATTGGTTTAATTACTAAGCTTTTTTAGTCGCCACTTTTTCCATTACAGTAATAATTGCTAATCCAAAAATAGCAAAAAGTACAACATACAAAAGTTGTGGGTCGCCATCGTAATTTGCAGGTAGAACATTCTCATCAATAAAAGGAACTTCCTTGCCATGTGAGTTAATTCTAGTTTGTAATACTTTTTTCCAAGGCCAAATTTTGTTTAACGAACCTACCAAAAAACCTGTTAACAACGCAATGGTTAAATCGTGGTATTTTTTAAACATCCAGTTCAACAATTTAGAAAAAGAAAGCAAACCTGTAACACATCCTATTCCGAAAACTACAATCGTAGCAATTTTGATATCTTTTATGGCTGATAAAATTAATTCATATGAGCCTAATAAAAGTAAAATGAAGCTACCGGAAATACCAGGTAAAATCATGGCACATATAGCTATTGATCCCGATAAAAATATAAACCACATAGCTTGTGGATTTTCCATAGGAGGTAAAATAGTAATATAATATGCAATAGCACTACCAATTATTAATGCGATAATTTTCGAAATATCCCACAATTTAATTTTTTTACCAACCAGGTATATACTTGAAAGGATGAGCCCAAAGAAAAAACTCCAAAGTAAAACAGTATGAAATTCTAATAAATAGGTGATTAGTTTGGCTAATGAAACTATACTAATTGCAATACCCGACAACAAGGCTACTAGGAAGTTGCCATTGATATGCTTCCAAACAGCTTTTAAACCTTCGTTTTTTAACACCTTAAATGCAGCAAGGTTTACATTGTTGATGGTTTCTAGCAGTTCCTCGTATATGCCTGAAATAAAAGCTATTGTTCCTCCAGAAACACCTGGGACAACATCTGCTGCTCCCATTGCAATACCTTTTGCAGTTATAATAAAGTAGTCTTTTAGTGTACGTTGCATAGTTCTTTATTAAACTTCAAAAGCCTCGTAATAAGCAGTAATTCCGCCCTCTAACGAATAAAGTTGTTTATTATTTATTTTTCTTTTTAAAACGATAACCAGTGCATGTGATTTTAGACCTTCGTTGCAGCAAAAAACGATTGGTTTGGAAATGTTAAGTTTTTTTAAATTTTTTAAAACATCATCCATTGGAATGTTAACTCCACCAATATTAAACTCTTTGAATTCGTATCGTTCTCTGATATCAATAAGTTGAAAGTCTTCTCCGTTTTCAAACTTTTCTTTAAGTCTTTCAGCCGAAATTTTCATTAAATATTATTATTTAAAATCAGCAATAATTTCTTGTGGTAGGTTGTCAAAAAAGGTATCACCTCTTAATCCAAGTCTTAAACATTCTAAAGGAATAACCTCATGAGGAGCAATATTTCCTAAATTAACATTTGCTCCAAACTGTTTGATAAACCATACCTGCTGTGATTTGATTGGAGCTTCCCAAAGGATATTATCAAGTTTAACGTTGTTGATGATCTTGTTAACCAAGGCAACATGAGCTGTTCCATTTGGTCTGTAAATTCCAACATTTCCACTTTCTCGTGCTTCTGCAATTACTTTCCATGAACCAGCTTCCAATTCATTTTTCATCATTTTTATCCATTTTGATGGGCTGATTAAAATACCGGCTTCTTTGGATCCAACTTCACTTAAAACAGTAAAATCTTTTGCCAAAGTTGAAATGTATTCACATTTTTTGTCATGAGAAATGGCAATGGAACCATCAGACACTTCGCAGCAATTCAATTGTAATTTATCTAGCAACTTTCTATAATCGTCAAACATTCCTCTTACTATAAATGCTTCGAAGAGAGTACCCCCCAGATATACTTTTAAACCAGCATCTTTATAAGTTGCAATTTTCTTTTCAATATCTTTAGTAACATAAGAAGTTCCAAAACCCAATTTAACTAAATCTGTTAAATGAGCTGACGAATGTGCAAAATTTTCAGCTTCTCTCCAGCTTAATCCTTTATCCATCATCATGGTTAACCCAATATTACGGGGATGAGATTCCCTGGTAGGGATAAATGGTAATTCAAAATTCATGTTAATGTTTAAAATTTTCTAGGGTGTGTAAAATTTCTGGAAACGAAATCGCTTCCGGGAAATATTCTATAAAATCACTTACCAGTTCAGGTTGGATGCTTAAAGCAATATTTAGTTTCTCATTTGCTTCACCAGTTTTTCCAGCTTTTAATAATAGTGCAGAAAGTCGAATGTTTATCTGCTGATTGTTGGGCTGATTTTCTAAACTCTCTTTCAAGAAGTCAATAGCCCTTAATAAACCTTCTTTATTTAGATAAGCTTCGGAAATATCCAACCATATTTCTTCGTTGGTTTCGTCAATCTCTATTACTTTATTAAAAGCATTGATAGCTTCTTCGTATTTTTCTAAATTGGCAAGAATATCACCATAGATATACCAAAACTCTGAATTATTGGTTTCTAAATCAATAGCTTTTTGAATGTAAAATGCCGCAACGTGATTTTTCTTTTGGTATTCACTTACAACGGCAATTCCTGCATAAGCATCAGCATAATAAGGGTCAATGTTAATGGCCTTGTAGTAGTTGTTTTCGGCATTCACATAATCTTCTAATTTTTCGTAACACTCACCAATATAATAAAATGTTGTAGAGTCTGGTTCTTCGTATTCGTTTGATTCTTTAAACGTTTGGATAGCCTCTTCGTAACGTTCTAACATCGCTAATGAGTTAGCTTTATTAAAATATGCAGATGAGAAATCTTCCTTAATCGCTAAGGCATAATCGTAAGCATCAATGGCTTTTTCGTACAATTCTGCTTTATTGTAGGCAATACCTAAACTAAACCAAGCTAAATAACTGTAAGGGTTTTCGTCGATAAAGCCCTTAAAATATTCTATACTGTTTTCAGTATCATTTTTTAGATTAAAACAAAATGATATTTCATATAGAACAGTTTCGTTTTCAGGATTTTCTTTCAGTAAATCTTTTAAAATGGCTAGTGCTTTATCGTATTGAGAAAGGTTTTCATATTCAAAAGCAATATTGAATAAAATGTTTGTTTTTTCTGTTTTATCGTCGATTAGTTTTGCAGCTTTATAGTAGTTTTCTATGGCTTTTTGATGTTGTCTAATTTGACTAAAAATATTGGCTTTTGTAAGGTATAATTCGTGATTAAACGGCTCCATGTTTTCAAGCGCATTTAAAATATCCAATCCTTTATTGGGTTGGTGGTTTTCAATTAAATATTGAGCTTGTTTTATTTTTAGGGCAGATGAGTTGGGGTGTTGATATAGAGCAAAATCTATGGCTTTGTTTGCCTTCTCTAGTTCATTTTTTTCTAAGTAGAAATCAATTAAATCCTCAAACTCTTCAACATCAAAAAAATAATGTTCATTCATTTCGAGCATTTGCTCAAACCGGTTCGATAATTCTAAATCATCGTTACCTTCATTGTATGGGTCAAAATCCTCGTCCATGTAAATCGTATCTACACAAAATTAAACCTTTAGTAATTCAAAAAGCTAATTTCTGTCATATTTTTCAACAATTAGTTAACAATAACTTATCCAGGTATCTTTATTCAATATACTTTAATTGGAAACATTTAAAAACTTTAGGCTAATTTTACCGTTAACAAATATGAAATAATATGACACTTATAAAATCAATTTCAGGAATTAGAGGAACAATAGGAGGAGCACCAAACGATGGATTAACACCTTTAGATATTGTGAGATTTACATCTGCATATGGAACATGGATATTGAAAAGAAATGCTGGCAAAAAATGTAAGGTGGTTATTGGAAGAGATGCCCGTATTTCAGGAGAAATGGTTCAAAATATTGTTGTTGGAACATTACAAGGATTAGGTATAGACGTTATTGATTTAGATTTTTCAACCACTCCAACTGTTGAGGTTGCTGTGCCAATGGAAAATGCTCAGGGTGGTATTATTTTAACTGCTAGCCACAACCCTAAACAATGGAATGCATTGAAATTGTTAAACGAAAGAGGAGAATTTATATCTGGAAATGATGGCGAAGAGGTATTGACTTTAGCAGAAAATAGTTCTTTTTCGTATGCAGACGTTGATACATTAGGCTCTTATAAAAAAGATGAAACCTATTTGCACAAACACATCCAAGCTGTTTTGGATTTACCATTGATAGATGTAAATGCTATAAAATCAAAAAACTTTAAAGTAGCCATTGATTGTGTAAATTCAACAGGTGGAATTTTTATTCCTGCATTATTAAAAGCTTTGGGAGTTACCAATATTTTGGAATTGTATTGCGAACCAAATGGCCAGTTTCCTCACAATCCAGAACCGTTACCAGAAAACTTAACAGAAATATCAAATCAGATAAAAAGCCAAAAAGCAGATGTAGGTTTTGTTGTTGACCCTGATGTGGATAGATTAGCGATTGTTTGCGAAAATGGTGAAATGTTTGGGGAAGAATATACTTTGGTGGCTATTTCAGATTATGTAATTAAACAGACTCCTGGGAATACAGTTTCAAATCTGTCTTCAACGAGAGCACTAAGAGATGTAACTGAAAAAAATGGCAATACTTATTTTGCGTCGGCGGTTGGTGAGGTTAATGTGGTAGAAATGATGAAAGCTCAAGATGCTATTATAGGAGGAGAGGGGAATGGTGGGATCATCTACCCAGAGTTGCATTACGGAAGAGATGCTTTAGTTGGTATAGCATTGTTTTTAACTCATTTGGCAAAATCAAATATGACTTGTTCGGATTTGAGGGCTTCTTACCCCAATTATTTTATCTCAAAAAATAAAATTGAATTGACTCCCGAAATAAATGTGGATAATATTTTAGTGAAGATGAAGGAAAAATACCAACACGAAAATGTAAATACTATTGACGGGGTTAAAATTGATTTTCCAACTGAATGGGTTCATTTAAGAAAATCGAATACTGAGCCAATTATTCGAATTTATTCGGAAAGTGCTACTATGGAATCGGCAGATGCTTTGGCTAATAAAATTATTAGTGATATTAAGGAATTGATATAGGCTAATTAAATGAATAAAATATACTTAGATAATGCTGCAACAACACCACTAGACCCAGAAGTAGTTAATGCGATGGTCGATGTGATGAAAAATACTTATGGGAATCCGTCAGCAGTGCATGCATTAGGGCGTAAGGCGAGGGTTGTGGTTGAAGAAGCTAGAAAAAAAGTTGCAACATTTATTAATGCTGCACCCGCAGAATTGTTTTTTACATCGGGGGGTACTGAAGCTAACAATATGGTTATTAGAAGTGTAGTTGCAGATCTTGGAGTAACTCATATTATTATATCGCCTATTGAGCACCATGCAGTTCTAGAAACTGCTGAGAAAGTAGAGCATGACAGACAGATTAAATTGAACTTGGTAAAACTAGATGAATTTGGGGCTGTTGATTTAAAAAGTTTAGAGGCATTATTGGAAGAAAATCAGGATAAAAAAACACTTGTTTCATTAATGCACGCAAACAATGAAATTGGTAATCTTTTACCATTAAAAAAGGTAGTTGAAATCTGTAAAAGGTACAATGCACTGTTTCATTCTGATACAGTTCAAACTATGGGACATTATGTGTTTGATGTTCGTGATTTAAACATTGATTTTTTAACCTGTTCGGCACACAAATTTCATGGACCAAAAGGATCAGGTTTCCTTTTTGTAAATCAAAATGTACAATTAAAACCTATTATAACCGGCGGAGGACAAGAACGCAACATGCGTGCAGGCACTGAAAATATTTACGGTATAGTTGGTTTAGCAAAAGCCATGGAAATTGCATATTCAAACTTGCAAAAACATCAGCATTACATTCATGGATTAAAAATGTACTTGATGGATCAGTTAGAGAATAACATTGAGGGAATTTCGTTTAATGGAAACCCCAAAAAGGATAGTTTGTATACGGTGTTAAATGTAAATTTCCCGAATAGTGAAATGGACGAAATGCTGTTGTTTAATTTTGATATTGAAGGTGTTTGCGTATCAGGAGGTAGTGCCTGTACTTCGGGTAGCAGTATAGGTTCGCATGTTTTAGAAGCTATTAAATCTGATAAAACAAAACCATCCATTCGTTTTTCGTTTAGTAAATATAATACCAAAGAAGAATTAGATTTTACTTTAGAATTAATTTATAATTGGTTTAAGAATAAATAATGAAAATAACATTTTTAGGAACAGGAACATCACAAGGAATACCAGTTATTGCTTGTAACTGTGATGTTTGTTTGTCTGAAGATGAAAAAGATAAACGATTAAGGGTCTCCATTTTAATTGAACAGAATGAAAAAACTATCGTTATTGATGCCGGTCCAGATTTCAGGCAACAAATGTTGCGAGCAAATGTGCAGCGATTGGATGCTGTGGTGTTTACACATGAACACAAAGACCATATTGCGGGATTAGACGATGTGCGTGCGTTTAACTATAAGCAGCAAAAGGATATGGATATTTATGCCACTAACCATGTTCAAAATGCTTTACGAAGAGAATTTCATTATGCTTTTGATGAATATAAATATCCTGGAGTACCAGAATTAAAACTACATACGGTAACTGATGATATTTTTGATGTGCAAGGAATACTATTTATCCCAATTAATGTGAAGCATTATAAACTACCGGTTAAAGCATACCGTATAGGCAATTTTACGTACATTACAGATGCTAATAAAATAGAGGAGAAAGAATTAGAAAAAATTAAAGGCTCTGATATTATTGTGTTAAATGCTTTAAGAAAAGAACCACATATTTCTCATTTCACTTTAGATGAGGCTGTGGAGTTATTAATACAGCTAAAACCTAAAAAAGCATACTTAACACATATTAGTCATTTAATGGGGAAGCATGAAGAGGTGCAAAGAGAGCTACCCGATTTTATTCAAATAGCTCACGATGAGTTAGTGATAATTATGAATAGTTAGTTTTTTTCTTGGCTAAGGCTTTGATTTTTTTTAATAGAATTGCATTTGCAGTTTGTTGTTTCTCAAGTAATACAATTAGTTCGCAAAGTTGTTTATGAATTTCTTCTGTTGAACCTTCTAAACTATAATTCGAATTTGGATCAATGTAATTTATGGGGCAGTTTATCATTGACTCCTCTATTTCCAAAATTTTGCAAGCATCCTTTAACAAAGTGATATCTGTTTTTGTTAGTCCCCGTTCAAAACACGAATAAGTAGGAATAGAAATATTTAACTGATTAGCCATTTCGTACTGACTAACTTCTTTAGATAAACGAATTTTTCTAATTTTTTTTAATATAACATCTCTACTTAAAAAGGACATAAATTCAGTGTAAATACCTAAATGTCTGTTGTTTTTGATTTAAATTAGGTATTAATTAAAAATTAATTATTAAATATGCAATAAGTTTTCATTTTATGAAAATGAAGATATAAAACTGACGAACGAATTTAATATTTTTATGACACCTTTTATCATTTGGCTCGAAAAAGAAGAAATTGATCAATTAATTGGTAATATTTTACGTTCTGATAATGATATGACACTCAATGAAATACTAACTTCTGATGAATTGCTAACAGTTGCACAAAATCTTTTAAATCAGAACAAACATTTAATAGAATTGTTTAAAAAAATAAAACCTTTCGACAAAATGCAGCAGAATGTTGCAACTGTTTTTGGTGTAAAACAAAAGTGTGATCACTACAAGGAACAAGTGAATAAAATGAAAGTACATTGTTCTATGCATCAAGACATTACGAATTGTTCCAATTGTCCAATCATCAATAAAACCTAAACATCAAATAAATCTGAATACACAATTTTATTCAATAAATAGTTATGTGGAAATTTATTATTCGCTAATTTTTGCGTTCATATTTCTGAAAACAAATTGTCCGTCAAATTGATCCAATATTATTGCTGAATCTGACTGTACAGTTCCCGATAAAACTTGTTTAGAAAGTTCGTTTAACACATTTCGTTGTATAATTCGTTTTATAGGTCGTGCACCAAATTGTGGGTCGTAACCAAGCTCTGCAATATACTGAACCGCTTCGTCAGTAAAACTCAAGGTAATGTTGTTTTTTAATAATAATTCCGACAACCCTTTTAATTGAAGTTTTACAATTTGTAACACATCCTTTTTGGTTAATGGCATAAACATAATGGTTTCATCAATTCGGTTTAAAAATTCTGGCCTGATGGTTTGTTTTAGTAAACCAAACAATTCCACTTTTGTTTTTTCTATCACATTATCATGGTTTACATCACCTAAATTTTCAAAATTCTCTTGTATAATCTGAGAACCAATATTTGATGTCATAATGATAATCGTGTTTTTAAAGTTTACTACACGACCTTTATTATCAGTTAATCTTCCATCGTCTAAAACTTGCAATAAGATATTAAACACATCAGGGTGAGCTTTTTCAATTTCGTCTAACAATACTACCGAATAAGGTTTTCTTCGAACAGCTTCGGTTAATTGACCTCCCTCATCGTAACCAACATATCCAGGAGGAGCACCAATTAATCTCGAAACTGAATGTTTTTCTTGATATTCACTCATGTCAATTCTGGTCATGGCATTTTCGTCGTTAAACAAGTACTCGCTCAAAGCTTTAGCTAATTCGGTTTTACCCACACCTGTTGTGCCTAAAAAGATAAATGAACCAATTGGTCGTTTTTCGTCTTGTAGACCGGCTCGGCTTCTTCTAACAGCATCTGATATAGCCATTATTGCTTCTTCTTGCCCAACAACTCTTTGATGTAGTTCGTTTTCGAGTTTTAACAATTTCATTCGTTCGCTCTCCAGCATTTTTGTTACAGGAATTCCTGTCCATTTCGAAATTACTTCTGCAATTTCCTCTGGAGTAACTTCCTCTTTAATCATTTTAGAGTTTTCCTGAAGTTCAGTTAGCTGATTTTTAAATTGGTTTAATTTGTCTTCTGCTTCTTTAATTTTTCCGTAACGGATTTCGGCAACTTTACCAAAGTCACTATTTCTTTCAGCTTGGTCAGCTTCGTATTTAAGCTGTTCAATTTCGTCTTTGGTTTTTTGAATGCCTTCAACCACATTTTTTTCGGCTTGCCATTTGGCAGTCAGACTCCCTTTTTCTTCGTTGAGGTTAGCTAATTCTTCTTTTATAATGTTCAGTTTTTTTTCATCTTTCTCTCGCTTAATCGCTTCACGTTCAATTTCCAATTGCATTATTTTTCTTTCAATTTCGTCTAAAACTTCTGGTTTAGAATTAATTTCCATACGAAGTTTAGATGCTGCTTCATCAATCAAGTCGATAGCCTTATCAGGTAAAAATCTATCTGTGATGTATCGTTGTGATAACTCTACTGCACTGATAATTGCAGAATCTTTAATTTGAACTTTATGGTGTGATTCATATTTTTCCTTAATACCACGTAAAATCGAAATAGCGTCTTCGATAGAAGGTTCATCAATCATTACTTTTTGGAATCGTCTTTCCAATGCTTTATCTTTTTCAAAATATTTTTGATATTCATTCAAAGTGGTCGCACCAATGGCTTTTAACTCCCCTCTTGCCAAGGCTGGCTTTAAAATGTTTGCAGCATCCATTGCTCCTTCACCACCTCCAGCACCAACCAAGGTATGTATTTCGTCAATAAACAATACAATATCGCCTTCTGCATTAATCACTTCTTTTACTACAGCTTTTAATCGTTCCTCAAATTCTCCTTTGTATTTTGCGCCCGCAATTAATGCTCCCATGTCTAATGAGAATATTTGTTTGTCCTTTAGGTTTTCTGGAACATCGCCTAAAATTATACGATGAGCTAAACCCTCTGCGATAGCTGTTTTACCAACACCAGGTTCACCAATTAAAATAGGATTGTTTTTTGTTCGTCGCGATAAGATTTGAAGCACTCTTCGGATTTCTTCATCACGTCCAATAACAGGGTCAAGTTTATTTTCTTTGGCTAATTCGTTAAGATTTTTAGCATATTTTTTTAAAGCGTTGTATTGTTCTTCTTGGCTTTGAGAGGTTACTTTTTCTCCTTTTCGGAGTTCTTGAATAGCTGCTTTTAGTTCTTTTTCTTTTACGCCATTGTCCTTTAATAATTGAGAAATAGTATCAGAACCACTCAATAAACCAAGTAAAAGGTGTTCAATAGAAACATATTCGTCGCCAAATTCTTTTAGGTAAGAATTAGCTTTGTTCAAAGCATTGTTAGTATTGTTTGATAAATATTGATTACCGCCAGTTACTTTAGGATAAGATTCAACTATTTTATCTAAAGCCTGTTTGAAAATAGCTACATTAACTCCAAGTTTTTTTAATATAAATGGAGTAACATTTTCATCTACTTCAAGCATACCTTTTAAAATATGTCCTGTTTCAATACTTTGTTGTTGATTAGATAATGCAATTTGTTGAGCTTTTTGTACAGCCTCTTGCGATTTGATGGTATAGTTATTAAAATTCATAATAATTTGTTTTTCTATTCCTTGTCAAAAAATTAACCAATTAAATAAAATAAGAAACACACTGAAAAAATGGCACTTTTTTAAATTTTAAAGCGTCAAAATGACACTTTTTTTAAGGCTGATATGAAATATTTTCCTTTTAGTGTTTGATAAATATCGTTACATTAGCTATGATTAAATAAGCTATAATGTCTAAAGTAATTTTTCTTTTAGTTTTTGTTTTTTTTCTTCAAGGTAATGGTTTGAGATCTCAATCACTTGGTGATAAATCGTTTTATATAACAGACTCATTGAATCTAGATGAAATTTCAATGAATGATAAATTACTTATTGATTCTTGCCTTAAGGTTTTTCATAAATCAAAAATTGATACGGTGAAATTATCTGCACTCGCTGCTATTGTAGAAGATTGTTGGGATGATAATATTTGGCCAAAATACAATAAAATTATTTATGAAAAAGTCAATAAACATATTTATTCATCAGATAAAATTTCGAAAACCGAGTTGTTTTTTTATAAGAAATTATTAGGAGCATGTTTAAATAATATGGCTTATTCTCTAGATATACAAGGAGAAACAGATAGTGCTTTGTTCTACTATAACAAATGTTTACTAGTGTTTAATGAAATAAAGGATAAGATTGGGTTAGCTGATACCTATAACAATATGGGTTATATATATCGTTATCAAGGAAACGTACCAAAGGCTATTGAGTATTATCAAAAATCATTGAAATTGAATCAAGAATTAAACAATAAAAAAGGAATAGCATTGGTTTTGAATAATCTGAGCTTAATATATAATAGAAATAATGACTTAGTTCAAGCAGAAAAATTACTACTTGAATCTATGGATTTGAAGATTGAAATTAATGATGTTCATGGTTTAGGTTATACCTATATTAATCTAGCGGATATTTACAGATTAAAAAAGTTAAAGAAGCAAGCTATTGAATTTTATTTAAAAGCCATTACTACCCTTGATTCTCTTGGAGAAAAAAATGGTGTTGCGAATTGTTATAATAACCTTGGACTTATTTATTTTAATGATAATGAGTTAGATTTAGCTGATAAGTTTTTTCAGAAGAGTATGGACTTAAATATTCAACTTAACAACATTAACCTAATAGCTATATCAGCAGTAAATATGGGTAATCTTAATATAAAAAGAAAGAATTATAAACAAGCTGAAAAATATGGATTATTGGCTTTAAAATATGCAAAAGATGGAGGCTATATCGAAGCACTTAGAGATGCCGCAGCATTATTATATAATGTAAACAAGGTGAATGGGAATTATAAACAAGCTTTGGAGATGTATGAGTTAAGATCGTTAATGCATGATAGTATGATTAATGACAATAACAGAAAAGAGGCTATTCGAAGTCAGCTGCAATATAGCTATGAAAAACAGGCTGTTGCGGATAGTATAAAAAATGCCGAGGAGAAAAGAATTATTCAAGCTCAGATTCTATTACAAGATACTCAACTTAAACAAGAAAAAACTAAACGTATAGCTTTGTATGGAGGATTGATTTTAGTAATAATTTTTGCAGGGTTTATGTATAATAGATTTAAAGTAACTAACAAACAAAAATTAGTAATCGAGAGTCAAAATAAATTGGTTGAAAATCAAAAACAAATAATTGAAGATAAGCACATGGAAGTATTGGATAGTATACGATATGCCAAACGAATTCAAGATGCTTTAATGACCTCTCAAAATTATATAGAACGGAATATTAAAAGATTGAAAGAGTAAAACTACTTGATGTTGAAACTCAAGAGTTTTTTATCTTCGATAAAACAATCAATCTTATCATCAATTTTTACAGGACCAACTCCAGCAGGAGTTCCAGTAAAAATATAATCTCCGATTTTTAACGTAAAGAATTGAGATATGTAAGCAATAATTTGGTTTATATTAAAAATCATGTCTTTAGTATTACCAACCTGTTTGGTTTCTCCATTTACCTGAATGTTAAAATTTAAGTTACTGATGTCAGAAAATTCCGAAATATTTACAAATTTTCCGGTAGGAGCAGAGCCATCGAAAGCTTTTGCTTTTTCCCATGGTAATCCTTTCTCTTTACATTGTTGTTGAATATCACGAGCTGTAAAATCAACACCTACAGAAATTTCATCGTAATATTTGTGGGCAAACCGTTCTTCAATGTGTTTTCCAATTTTATTAATTCTTACTACAATTTCAACTTCATGGTGTAAGTCGTTAGTAAAACTTGGGTAAATAAAAGGAGTTCTGGGTTGAATCAAAGCCGTATCGGGTTTTAAAAAAAATACAGGTTCTTTGGGTATAGGATTATTAAGTTCTTTCGCGTGATCTATATAATTACGACCAATACAAATTATTTTCATATTAATTATTTCTTTAGTGCTCGTAACCTTATATTCGTCAATACTTTTTTTGTGTACAGTGGAAAATCACCATTCATCATCCAACTGTAATATCCAGGTTCAATTTGTAAAATTTCTTCAACTGATTTGCCTTTGTGTTTTCCAAAATTAAATACTTCTTTCCCATTTTTATCAAAAATAATTCTACCAATTAAATCGGCATTGTTTGTTCGTTGCGAGAATTCGGCTAAAAACTTCACATCATTTTTTAATTCATCGTATTTTTCAATTTGAGCTTCTAAAATTTCGTAAGTAGCTATGGTATCTGCTTCGGCACTATGGGCATTGTCTAAATTTTTTGAACAATAAAACTGGTATGCGGCAGAGAGCGTTCGTTGTTCCATTTTATGAAAGATGTTTTGAACATCTACTAAACTACGTTTTGAGATATCAAAATCAACATCGGCTCTGAGAAATTCTTCAGCTAAAAGCGGAACATCAAACTTGTTGGAATTAAAGCCTGCTAAATCACAACCTTCAATAAATTTTGCTAATTCTTTAGCAACTTCTTTAAATGTTTGTTTGTCAGCAACATCTGCATCGGTAATCCCATGTACAGCCGAAGACTCAAGAGGTATTGGAATGGTTGGATTTATGAGTTTAGTCTTAATTTCTTTATCGCCATTAGGCATTAATTTAACTATCGAAATTTCTACAATTCTGTCTGTTGCCACATCAACACCAGTTGTTTCTAAGTCAAAAAATGCAATGGGTTTGGCTAATTTTAGCTTCATTATTTTGTATATGTGTTTTAAAGAAATTAAGGTATAACAACAAATTCTTGTTCTTTAAAAGCGATGAAATCACTTTTTCCTAGTATTGTTACATTTTCAGTTTTAGGTGCATAACCAGGTGCATCAATTAGAATTTGATATGTTCCAGGTTTTAATATAATGGTAAAAGCACCGCTTTTTGGGTTAGGAGTATAGTTACCTATTTCTTCTTGTGTTCTAACATCAACAACATTAATTAAAGCATCTTTTAATGCTTCGGTTGAACCTTGAGCTACAACTTTAGATTTTATAATGGTTTGACGAGAATCAATTTCGTTAAAAGTTACTTTATAAATGTCTTTTTCGCCTTTACTGTCTTTTCGCCAAGTTGAAATGTAGGCATGACTTTGATCTTCAATAAACGAAATACATAAATTATCTTCTGGAGTATTTAATGGATAACCCAGATTTTGAGGTTTAGACCATGTATTAGCTGCTTCATCCCAAGTAGATTTGAAATAATCGTAACCTCCAATACTATTATGTCCTTTTGATGAGAAGTAAAGTGTTTTACCATCATAAAATAAGTTTGGAAAATCTTCATCATAGGGTGTATTAATTGTATTTCCCAGGTTTTGAGGTTCAGCCCAATCACCTGTAGGAAGTTTTCTGGTCATATAAATGTCTTTTTCGCCTAAACCATCATCTCGTCTACTCGCAAAAAATAGAATGTTTTCATCAGCAGAGATGGTTGCAGAGCTTTCAAATCCTTTTGAATTAATGGCTTCACCAAGTTTTTCTATTTTTTTAAATTTTCCTGCTGACATTTTAGATTCATAGATGTCACCAAATTCTTTGATGTTATCCATGTATACAAAAAGCTTATCTGCGTTATATGATAAACCAACCGCTTGTTCATCATAAATAGAATTAACCATTGCTCCAGCACCTTTTGATGGTATAAATTCACCATTTTCTACTTTGCTATAAAACACATCTGATGAGTAATAACCATCAAATTCACGGGCTCCCCCCATAACGCCTTTTCTTCTAGATGTAAAGAATAAGTATGATTCATCAGGAGTAACCAAAGGGTAATAATCAGGGTATTCAGTGTTGATTTTGTCTCCTGCATTTTCAAAAGAAACATCAATAGGAGATTTAGCCAATAACATAGCATTTTTGACCATTTCGATTTCTCTTGCAACTTCAGCTTGTTTAGTTCCTCCACCAGATTTCTGGTATTTTTCAAAAGTATCTAAAGCTTCATCAAGTTTCATGTTATAATGGTAAGCTTTGGCCAAATAAAAATCTACATCAGGATCTGACTTTCTTTCTGATGCAGTTTCAAGAAATTTTATGGCTTCACTTTTATCCCTATCGGTATGTAAAATACAGTAACCTGCTTTATAAGGATAGTCAGCATTTTTAGGGTCTTTTTCAATAAGTTTTTTATATACAATTAATGCATCTATATAGTTATGAAACTTAAAGTGTTCTTCTGCATCAGCAGGATCAGCTTTTTGAGCAAAACTTGCTAACGTTACCAAAACGGATAAAGCTAATAGGATATGTTTTTTAATTTTTTTCAAAAATCAATGTTTATTCAAACAATAACAAAATCAATACCAAATAATAAAGTTAACTATTAAATAAGTTATAGAACATTTTGTTTATTCAATTTAAAAGTAACTCTTCGGTTTAGTTTTTGATTTTCTAAATTGTTACTTCCATCGGAGTTTAAGTTTGGTTTAGCAGGTTCTTCTTCACCAACAGCTTCAGTTGTAACCTGGTTGACTTTAATACCTTTTAATTTTAAATATTTAACGGTTGTTTCTGCTCTTTGTTTCGAGAGTTCAATATTGTAATTTCTACTTCGTTGTTCCGACGCTTCTCTTGTAAAAGTTATTTTACGTTTAGCAAAAATCTTTTGATTTAGTTCTAAATCTCTTTTACCATCGGTATGTCCTTTAATGGTTAACACCAATTCTTTTCCTTCTTTTGTTTTAAGAAAGTTGATAATTTTATCCAATTCTTTTTTTGCATCGTTTGATAAATTGTGCTTATCAAAATCAAAATAAATAGGATCAAATATGGGTGTTGTAGGTGGTGTATCAGTAACAACCAATTTATCCACTTTAATAGTGTCTGAGATTACGCTAAATCCAGCAATAGTTTTAGGGTTTAGTTTTCTAGATAAAGCAATTAATTCCTTATCAGAGTTATAATTGTTATCTGTTTCATCTTTAACTAACGGAACCTCTTTTAAAATAGAAGCTGTATCGATGTTATCATATGCTGAATTGTTTTTTACATCTTCACTATTAAAGAAAGAATTACGTAAAATAGCTATCTGAACATCCTCTCCATTTACCTTTACTTTCTCCAAACTAATCTCACTAAACAACTGGAAATAATCACATTGTTTAGGAGTATTTATTTTTATTGTTTGAGGATTAAATCCTTCTGCAACAATTGACAAACTATATTGACTTTCTGGCTTAGCCACCAATAAAAATTTACCATTTGTACTCAATGAAGTAGTATGTGTTTCTTCTTTATTAGTACCTAAATTTGTTAAAGTTAAAGTGCTTTTTACAGGCTGTTTAATCTCATTGTTGTAGACTATCCCTCTAATTTCTGTATTTTCAAGATTTTTACATGTTGCTGAAAAGCTATAGATATCAAAAGTTCCGTTTCCTTCTATTCTTGACGAGGATAAAAAGCCATTTTCTTTTGTTTTATCCACAATAAAATAGATATCATCAGCAGGTGAATTGAAAGGCACTCCTAAATTTTCTGCTTTACTCCATTCACCATTAACTAAATCTGATTTATAAATATCGTATCCGCCCATACTTGCATGACCTGTTGATGAAAAATACAGGGTTTTCCCATCTTCGGTTAGATATGGTGCATCTTCGTCATCAGTAGTATTGATGTTTGCACTTAATAAAACAGGTAAATCCCATTCACCAGTTGATTTTTTTACAGCTTTATAAATATCTTTTCCTCCAATTCCATTTTTTTTAGTAGAAACAAAAAACATGGTAGTACCGTCAGCAGAAATAGTAACACTAGGCACATTAAATTTACTTGCGTTAATTTTATCATCAAGTTTTTTTAATGTAGACCAACTTCCATCTTTAAAGCTAGATTGCCATATTGCATCTTTTTTATAAGTGAATATGGTATTTCCATCGGTTGAATAAGTGATACTAGCATCGTGTTTTTTTGTATTTACATTGTCAGGTAAATATTTCTTTAACTCACCTTTTTCAGTTAATAAATCCCAACCAACTTCTGATTTTTTTGCAACGTAAATATCTTCGTAGGGTAGTAAATCACCTTTATCTTTTTTATTTCCTTTATAATTTCTTCGAGAAGTAAACAATAAAACATCGCCGGTATTATTAATTACCGGAGCATACTCTCTGTCTTTTGAATTTACTTTTTCTCCAATATTTTCGATAAACACTTTATTATTTTTAGCTGATAAGTAATTTATACCATTTTTATTGTTTTCTATTTCGCGGTTAATATCATTTTTCAACATTTTTCCCGATTTTGTTGGATAGTCTATAAAATTGTCAAATTTTTCAAATGCTGCTATAGCTTTTTCAAACTCACTATTTAATTGATAGGATTTACCTAAAAAATAGAACAATTCTACGATAGTATCTTCTTTTGAGTGTTGTAATGCAGCCTCAAACAAAGGAATACTTTTGGTTTGTTGGAATGTAGACAAATAATAACTTAAACCAGCTTCAAAATTGTAAATGTCGTTTGTTGGCTCAGCATTAACCAATTTCATGTATTCATTTTGAGCATTAATGTACTGTTCTTTATATAAAGCCTTTCTAGCTTGTCGTAGAGTTCGTTTTTTATTGACTTCTTGTCCATTTACATTTAATAAAGTAATGAAGCCGACTAAAACACAAAAAGTCTTTATTAAAAGACTTTTTGTTAAACTATTTCTGAAATTCAAGAGCATATTAATCATTAAGATTATTTAACAGTTATAATTACATACTGGTACTTCTCATAAGCTTCTTTATTTTCGAAATCACCTTTATATGAAGGACCTTGAACAACTGATTTTATCTTTTTGAAAGTTACTTTATCAAGGTTAACGCCTTTTGATTTTAAGACATTAGTAATAGCTTCTTTTGCTTCTTCACCTCTATTTCTAGCCAGATCATCATTAGATTTAAATGTTTTAGTAGGGACTTTAGAAGCACTTGCTTCAATTTCAATGATAACTTTTTTATCTCCGTTAACATTTTCAACAACTTTAGAAATCAATTCTACATATTTTGCATGAGAACCATTAAGTTCTTTTACGTTGTAGTTGAAAAACTCTTGATAAGAGGCCAAAATTTGTTTGTTATTTTGTTGTCCTTTGTTATCGTTTGATGAATTATTGTTGTTAGCAATAATATCCTTCGAATCCTTTTCCTTCAGCAAAGGTAATTTGTTAACATCATCAGTTGGCATTGCTTTAAATAATCTTCTGTTTTTACTTTTTTTCACAGCTAAGATTACTTTTTCTCCTTTTGAATTAACAATATAAACATTTGCATTATCAATAAAATCTTTGTCTACTTCATCTAATCTTACTAAGTAATATTCATCAGGATTCAAATTGTTAAATGTGAAGAAACCATTTTCATCAGTTTTAGTAGATTCTAGTAGTTTATCATGTTCGTCTAACAAACTAATTTTAGTACCAGAAGAAAATAATTTTTTATATTCCAAAAATCCCTTTAAATAACTAATAACATCTTGTTTATTACCAAACACAATATCCTGTAAATCAATTCCACGGTTAATTTCTTTAAATGAAGAAACTTCAGGTACATACAGATCTTCTTCTTGTTTAAATTCTAAGGCAGAGTAAACAATATGGTAATCAATATTTGGCTCTAAGATGATACTAAATTTACCATCTTTTTTACGTGGTTTATAAATTCCAATAAGGTTACCAGTAGCATTGTCTGTAATTACGATTTGAGCATTTTCAGGAGTTTCAGGTTCCCCAAGTACTCTAAGAATACCTGTTAAAAGAGTAAGAGGTTTTTCTTCGGCATCAGTCATCGATATCATATAAATATCTTTTTCACCAAATCCTTTTTCTTGAAAGGATGAATAATAACCTCTTTTTCCATCGGCGGATGTTACAAAAAATACATCATCGTCAGTTGAGTTAACTGGATATCCTAAGTTAACTGGGGTTGTCCAATTTCCTTCTTTATCCTTTGTTGAGTAAAACACATCAAAACCACCAATACTTGAATGTCCATGAGAACTAAAGTACATGGTTTTTCCATCAGGGTGAATGAATACCCCATCTTCATTGTAAGGGGTGTTAATTGCTGGGCCAATATTTTGTGCTTTTGCCCATTCTCCGTTAGGCAGTTTATTACAGAAATAGATATCCTGCCCGCCTAGTCCGCCCTTTCTATCACTTACAAAATACAAGGTATTTCCATCAGGAGAAACAGCTACATGTGATTCCTGAGCGTCTGAATTGATATCAGAGCCTAAAAGACTAGGAGTTGACCATTCATTTTCACTTAATGTACTATAATACAAGTTTCCATTTCCGTTATCATCTTTGTAGATAAACAAGGTTTGCCCGTCAATTGAAATGTTAATGGTTGCCTCATGACCTTCAGTATTAATATTTAGCAATTCTGGTTCAGTCCAGGCACCATCATAATTGTTTGAGACATAAATATCTTCATAATACTGCCCATCAGAAATATCTTTAATGAAGTAGTTAGAACTATCAGGTCTTAATCTTCGTGATGTGAAATAAATTGTTGATTCATCTAAAGATAGTACCGGGCTGTATTCAGGATAGATAGTATTAATAGATTTTCCTACATTCTGGATTTCGATATTTACTGGTTTTGCTAGAGCTGCTTTAGCATAAGTACATTGTTTAGTATAATGTTCTAATTCATTGAACAAATAGTGTTTTTTGGAAATTTTTTCTGCCAATAAATTATAGTTAGTCATCGCTAAATCTAACTCGTAATTTAAGTGATATGCTCTGGCTAAATAAAAATGAGCCTCAATTGGTGCTTTCTCTTCGGCTGATGAAAATGGATCATAGTTAGAAGTTGTTTTTTCAATTGCTTTCTTCAAAAATGGTAAAGCTTTCTTTTTTTCGTTACCCGAATGAATGTAACAAACTCCAATTTTGTAATTAACATTTGAATTATCCGGTTGTTGCGAAACGAGGTCTAACCATATAGGAAGCGCAACATTGAACATGGATTCTTCCATTAAAGTATTAGCTTCAAGAAATTTTTGATTGAATGACTCTTGAGCAGTAGAAAAAATGTATATGAAGCTTAGTGTAATTAAAAGGGCAAATTTTTTCATCAATTTTTTTTAAATGTACTTTACAAATATATTTTATTTAGGTCACTTGGCAAATATTAGTTGTAATAATCTTTCTATTAAATAGTTAAAACTCTCGATTAACATCAAAATTTTCAAGATAATCAGCAACCCTGCGAACAAACATTCCGCCTAAGGCACCATCTACAACACGATGGTCGTAGGCATGTGATAGGAACATTTTATGGCGTATTGCAATAGCATCTCCATCTGGAGTTTCTATAACTGCTGGCATTTTTCTGATAGCACCAACTGCCATAATAGCAACTTGTGGTTGATTGATAATTGGTGTTCCCATTACGTTGCCAAAAGAACCAACGTTGGTTATGGTATAAGTTCCGCCTGAAATATCATCGGGTGAAAGTTTATTGTTTCTTGCACGATTAGCTAAATCATTAACTGCTTTGGTGATTCCTACAAGGTTTAATTGGTCAGCATTCTTAATTACCGGAACAATTAAATTACCAGATGGAAGGGCTGTAGCCATTCCCATGTTAATACTTTTTCTTTTGATGATTTTATCTCCATCAACAGAAACATTAATCATTGGGAAATCTTTAATGGCTTTAACTAAAGCTTCGATAAAAATAGGCGTGAAGGTAATGTTTTCGTTCTCTCTTTTCTTGAACGAATCTTTTACTTTATTTCTCCAATTTACAATATTGGTAACATCAGCCTCAACATACGAAGTAACATGTGGTGAAGTATGTTTTGACATTACCATGTGTTCAGCAATGAGCTTTCTCATTCTGTCCATTTCCATAATTTCATCACCTGGCATTAATGGAATAACTTGCTTTTTAACATGAGCAGTTACCGATTTTTCTTCAACTACTTTAGGTGCTTCAAAAGTAACTTCCTTCGCTGCCGGAGCTGGAGTTGAAACTTGACTTCCCCTGTTTGGTAAATAGTTTAATATATCAGTTTTGGTAACTCTACCGTCATTTCCTGTTCCGTTTATGGCATCTAGCTCTGATGAAGAAATACCCTCTTTCTCAGCAATACTTCTTACCAGAGGAGATAAAAATTTACCTGAAGGAGAAGTTTTTCCTAATTTTTCGTCAGATGAATGGCTTGCAACCACTGTATTTGATGTTGTAGCTGCAACAGGAGTATTACTAGCTGCTACTGGAGCAGGAGTTTCTGTTTGTTTTGGAGCACTTTCTGGAGCATCGCCTTCAGCACCAATAATGGCAATAGCTTGACCAACCTGTACTACATCACCTTCGTTAAATAATTTTTTAATTAATACGCCTTGAGCAGTTGATGGAACTTCTGAATCTACCTTATCTGTAGCAATTTCTACTACCGCCTCATCAGCTTCAATGGTATCGCCAACTTCTTTTAACCAACTTGTAATGGTTGCTTCAGCAACACTCTCGCCCATTTTAGGCATAACTAATTCTACTTGAGCCATAAATTTTATGTATTAAAATGTCTTTTTTACGAAAGTCACAAAAATAGCTTAAAAAATTCTATTTTTCAATAAATAATATGGGTATTTTCGTTTAAACTGTAACCATTCTGACCATTGTATATGTTCGTAAAGAAACCTTTTTTTTTCCTCTTCTTTTTTGTATTGCTTTTTGGCAATTTATTTGGGCAAGAATCAGTATGTAAACAATTTAAGAAATTGAGTTGTGCAGAAAAATCGTGGGTTGTATTTCATCCTTTTGTGGCAAAGAAAGCTTTACAACTTTCGTTAGATGCCCGAACAGTTACTACCGAAGTAAAACAACAAAAATTGTTAAAAGGCGAGGGAAATGGCGACCAGGTAGACGCTTTTAGGCACACCTATTGGATGGCGTTATTGACGTTGGAAATAGGTGAACGACGAGCCAGAAAACTAGGCAAAGCACACGAAAAAGGAAATCACCAACAGTTTAAAAAAGGAAAAACAGAAGATGGTGTTTTGCCTGATAAAATTGCCAGTGAAATGGATTTGTTTAACAACGAATTAGGCATAAGCATTGCTAAAACCAAACCTAATGAAAACTTAAAAAGCCTGGTAATTGACCGTATTAAAAAAGGAGAAGGTAAAATTATTAAGCAAGACCAGGAATACCATTTTTTAGATGCCGAAGGTAACATTATACCCAGCGAAGAATTAAAAGGTAAATGGAAAAACAGAAAAGTTTTAGTGAATTCGGATTATTAAAACATTTTATGTAGAGACGGATAATTATCCGTCTTTTTTTTGTTAACCGCAAAGAACGTAAAACCCGTGTTAGCTGTGGTTTTTCTCTGTCGTAAGGTGAACTTCATTGTTTATAAATTTATAAAAGTCAAACATAAAGTTTAACAGTCCCAAAGAGGTCAGCCAAACAAAAATCAATGTCAGAGTTGTGTTTATGCAGTTACTAACATTCAATGATTGAAGTATTATTGGTAATAAAACGCCAAACAGCATAATAAAAAACAAGCTATTGAATGTCCTCAGTAAAGACTTGGGAACACCAACATTTTGCCTTGTCAAGTCGTAAAGTCGAGGCAAGTTAAATTCATAAAACTCTGTTGCAATTTCTGCAAGTATTGTCCTGTGAAAGTCTTTTCCCTTATATTTTGAGTTTAGACGAGCCATTAGATCGCTTACATCGTTTTTATAAAGTATCCAAATGCCTGTGTCATTAAATCGTCCTTGTCCGTGTTTGGCATACCTTCCGTCAAGGTAATACCAAATTTGGTTACATGGGTCGAAGTATTGGCTTAGTTCTTCTAATGTATAGTCAAATCTTGCTGCTTTGTCAGAGTGCCAAGTCATCATGTAAGCTGGATCTGGGTCAGCTGAACCTGAAATGCTTTCCATAGCACAATAAAGGTCAACCGTGCTTGAGGAAAGTTCATTTTCGTCAAGCCAAAACTTTGTTGCTAATTCATCTTTTTCTTCGCTCTGTCTATGAAGCCTTTCATAAGTCAGTCCGTTATATTTCTTTTTGAATTTTGAAATGTCATCATAGTAATTCCAAAAATCACGGCTTTTCATCACGTAATGAAGTAAGCGTCTGAAGTGAGTGAGTTTGTCCGAATATTTGTCTATTTCAATTTGTCGTGTTGCTCTTTCACTTCTTAGAGTGAAAATTTTTGAGGATAGGTAAGCAATTACAAATGCTGAAATAATCCCACCAACAGTTATTAAGTAGTTTTGAATGTTCAATATTCTGTCAGCCGGTGCAGGAAATAGAAGTAATAGAACTCCAATAAGAAGTCCAAAAAGTCCAAGTAATATGTATGAGGTTCGGTCTTTCATAAAATCACAGCTAACTTGTTCATATGTGTGATAAAACTACATATATCTGCCTGATATAGGGTAGTATATGTAGCTCTAGTCACATAATATCTACCAAATGTAATAAAATAAATAAAGACGCATAATCATGCGATTCTACGCCAATTCAAAAACAGTAATTTCAGGTAAAATACCCACCCTGCCTGGGTAACCCAAAAAGCCCAAGCCACGGTTCACATAAAGGTATTGGTTGTTGCTGTTGTACAAACCAGCCCATTGTTTATACAGGTATTGTGATGGGCTCCATTTAAAATTTGGTATTTCTATACCAAACTGCATACCGTGTGTATGTCCCGAAAATGTTGCAGCAATATCGTTGTGGTTAGGTAATACTATAGCATCCCAATGTGATGGGTCGTGGCTCAACAACAATTTAATGTCGGTAGCTAACAATCCGTTTTTTGCTTTTTCTATATCTCCCAATTTTGGAAAACGATCAGAACTGCCCCAGTTTTCAACACCAAGTACGGCTAGCCGTTCGTTGTTTTTTTCAATAATGTGGTGTTCGTTTAACAACAGTTTCCAGCCTAACTTTTGGTGTACAGCTTTCATTAATTCGTAATTGTGTTTTTTACCTGCTAAATCTTCACGCTGGTAAAAATAATCGCCGTAATCGTGGTTGCCCAAAATAGAAAACACACCCATTGGTGCTGTTATTTGGCTCAACACGTCTATAAAGGGTAGGGCTTCTTCGGTAATGTCGTTGACCAGATCACCGGTAAAAAATATAACATCGGCTTGTTGGGTATTAATAATTTCTACTACCCTTTTTAAGGGTTCTTCGTCTAAAAAGCTACCCACGTGCAAATCGGAAATTTGCAATACTTTTAACCTTTTAAAAGCATCAGGTAGATTGGGTATGGTTAGTTTTTCGGTTCGTAAAGTATAATCGTAAGCAGATTTTAGCATACCAAACACCAAAGTTCCAAAAGGGATTGCTGCTGCAACTACGCCTGCTTTTTTAATGAATTCTTTACGCGAAATGGTGTTTTTATTTGTTGTTTCTATTTTGGGGAATAGTTTTCGTTTAATAAAAAAAACAAGTGTTTTTATGTCGTGAATAAGGATGAATACACAACCAATAATTTTAGACATGAAGTTCATCATGATAAATCCAACAAAATAAACCCGGTAAATTTTTGGAGCGGCAACTTTATTCTCAAAATACGAAGCTAGAAAAAACATAAAAGCTATGGTTGACAGGGTAAAAGCCCAATAACCTAGCTTTAAAACTAATCGAAGATTGGGTTTGAGGTTTTTAATTAATGCACTGAACGACCGAAAGAAATACGTATCGATGACGACAATAAATAAAATCGAGTATATGATAAACTTGAGATACATTTTCGTTGTTTGTTCATTGTTATTAGTTGGTGGTGGTTGCTAATATTGATTTTACTATTAACCATCAACAAATAACCATCAACTAATTATTTAATTCGTTTAATATGGCATTTTCAATTTCGGTACTGTTCCAAATTTCGTTGATGTTACTGTAGTTTGACATTACTCGTTTCATTATATCATCTTGTTTTTGTCCGGTTTTCCATGCATCTGAATAACGAATATGGCTAAATGTTACCTGACTGTATAAAGGCATCCATTTATCGGGGTGTTTTTCAGAAAAATGAGCTTCAATTTTCTTTTGTAATAAAAACATAGGGTCTGCTACAAAATCACGCATTACGTGGTAATTGTGCAACGATAAATCCTGAACACCGTCACCATCAGGTTTTCTTAATTGTTGGTATTCTTCAAAAACTAAATCCCAGTTTTCATTGTGTTTTTTCATTAAATCCCACATTACAGTACAATCTTCAAAACCGCAGTTCATGCCTTGTCCGTAAAAAGGAACAGTAGCGTGTGCAGCATCGCCCATCAAGGCAGTTTTTCCATGTGTCCAGGGATAGCAACGGATAATAGCCAATGACGATAGAGGGTGATCTTCCCAGGCATCAGCTATTTCGGGCATCATGGTATAAAAATCGGGGAAAGTAGTTTTAAAAAATTCCTGAACAGCAGCCTTTGATTTTAGAGATTCAAACGAGTTAGTTCCTTTCATTGGCATAAAAAGAGTACAGGTAAAAGAACCATCTTCATTGGGTAAAGCAATCAACATAAATCGTCCTCTTGGCCAAATGTGTAAAGCATTTTTTTCTAATCGGTAACTTCCGTCGGCATTGGCAGGAAGTAAAATTTCGCGATAGCCATCATCAATATAATTTTGGCTGTATTGGAATCGGTCTAATTTCTGAAAAGCATTGTAACGAGCAGCAGAAAAAGCACCATCGGCAGCAAAAACAACATCCGATTGGTATTCTTTTCGTTCTCCACTTTCTGTTTCGGTGTAAACAATACCTTTTTCTAAATTTACATCAATACAGCGTTCGTTGTAGTTGATTTGGGCGTTGCCAAATTCCTCGGCAATGTCCATCATTTTGGCATTTACACCACCCCGTGAAACAGAATAAATTGCCTGACCCTCTTTTCCATAAGGTTGATAAGTTAAATTACCTTGCAAATCGTGCATTAATCGACCCGACATTGGAATGGCAATTTTTCTGATTTCATCGCCCACACCAACAGTATCTAAGGCTTTCCATCCCCTGGTAGATAAAGCCAAGTTGATTGATTTTCCTGCCGAGATATCTGCTTTTCTGATATCAGGACGTCTTTCAACCATAGTTACTTTATAACCTGCTTTTGAAAGATATACAGCCCATAATGAGCCAACTAATCCTGCACCTACAATTGTTGCTGTTTTCATAATGAGTTTTTAAGGGTTTCTCCAAATTTATAAATGTCTTCAAAACTGTTGTATAGCGGAACAGGAGCTAAACGAATTACGTTTGGTTCTCTCCAATCGGTAATAATACCTTTGTCTAATAATTTGTTAAATAAGCCTTTTCCATATCCGTGAGCAACTATCGAAATTTGGCAGCCACGCTCGTTCCAACTTCGAGGAGTAATAATTTCTAGTGATGGGTGATGGGTGATGGGAAGAGAGAGTTGGGTGGTGAGTGATGAGTTGATATCGTCAATGATAAATTCTAAGTAACCTGATAATAAGCGTTGTTTTTTTAGCAGTTTTTCCATGCCCACTTCATTGAAAATATCAACAGAAGCTTTGTGTGCTGCCATTGTTAAAACAGGAGCATTGCTCATTTGCCATGCTTCGGCAGATTTCATGGGTTTAAACCCTTTCTCCATTAAAAAACGGGTTTCTTTTTCGTGTCCCCACCACCCTGCAAAACGAGGTAATTCGGTATTGTTGCAATGTTTTTCGTTAATATAAATTCCAGAAACTCCGCCAGGTCCAGAGTTTAAATACTTATAAGAACACCAACAAGCAAAATCGACTTTCCATTCGTGCAATTTAAGTTCAATATTTCCTGCAGCATGAGCTAGATCGAAACCACAATAAGCACCTACTTTGTGTGCCGCTTCGGTAATGGTCTTCATATCAAACACTTGTCCGGTAAAGTAGTTTACACCGCCAATCATCACACAAGCTAATGAACTACCAGCTTCTTCAATGGCTTTTATAAAATCTTCGTTTCGTATTGTTTTCTCGCCATCTCTAGGAGCAACCTCAATCAATGCTTCGTCAGGATTAAAACCTGCATTTCGCACTTGCATTTCAAGGGCATATTGGTCGGATGGAAATGCTTTTGCTTCGCACACAATTTTGTAGCGTTGGTTGGTAGGTCGGTAAAATGAAACCATTAACAAATTAAGGTTAACAGTAAGATTGTTCATTACCACAACTTCTTTTGGCAAAGCTCCAACAATTTTAGCTATTGGTTCTGCAAATTGCTCGTGGTACGAAAACCAAGGATTTTTTGCATGAAAATGACCTTCAACACCCCATTTTGCCCAATCTTCTAGTTCTTGGTTAATATAAGCTGCGGTAGATTTAGGCTGTAATCCTAATGAATTACCTGTAAAATATAAGGTTTCAATTCCGTTAATTACAGGAATATGAAATTTGTTTCTATAGGTTTTTAATTCATCCCGCTCGTCTAATTGTTGAGCAAAAGCCAGTGTATTTTGATAATCCATTCAGTTGAATTTTTTCGGAGTGTAAATATACATACTCCACAAAAAACAATAGGGGTTCTTTTGTTTTTTTATGTTGTTTAATATAAAATGTTAGAATTTTAAGGCCAATTGTTCGGGTAACAACCGAAATGTTTTACGGTGTAAAGGAGTAATTCCTACTTGTCGGATTGCCTCTCGATGGAATTTTGTTGGATAACCTTTGTTGGTTTTCCAGTCATAAACAGGAAATTGAATATCGGCTTCTTCCATAAATTCATCACGATAAGTTTTAGCTAAAATGGAAGCAGCGGCAATCGATAAAAATTTACCGTCGCCTTTAATGATACATTCGTGAGGAATTTTTTTATAAGATTTAAAACGATTACCATCAATGAGTAAAAATTCAGGGCTTCTGTTGAGCAGTTCGATTGCTCTGTGCATAGCAAGAAAAGAAGCATTTAAAATATTAATTTTATCAATCTCGTTATTATCTACAACACCAACTGCATAGGAAATAGCTTCTTTTTCAATTTCTATTCTGAGTAGTTTTCTTTTGGTTTCGGAAAGTTGCTTGGAGTCGTTTAGGATGTTATTTTTATAATCTCTCGGAAGAATTACTGCAGCAGCATATACTGGCCCGGCTAAACAACCTCGACCAGCTTCATCACAGCCAGCTTCAATCAATTTTTTTTGAAAACAACTTTTAAGCATTTATTGTTTTTTGAATCGAATTCCAAAGTAAATCGGCAGTTTTTTGCCAGCTAAATTTTTTAGCCTGAATAAGACTTTTCTTCGATAAATTTCCTCTTAAACAATGCTCTTCATTCATTCTAATCATAGCGTCGGCAATTTCATCAACAGAAAAAGGGTTGATTAAAATACCCGCATCATCAACAACTTCAGGCATAGATGTAATGTTTGAAGATATAACTGGAGTGCCACAACTCATGGCTTCAACCAATGGAATTCCAAAGCCCTCAAAAATAGGCACATAGGTTAAGGCATAAGCCGAAGCTGTTATTTTATAAAGTTCTTGTTCGGAAACTCTTCCGGCAAAAATAATATCGCTTTTAAATGAAAGACTACTTAATGCTTCTTCAATTTCAGGAGTCCACCACATTTTACGACCAACTATAAGTAGTTTTTTAGGTGATTTGGTATTGATTTTAAATTGTTCAAATGCTTTAAATAAATTGATTAAATTTTTTCGAGGGTGAAGGGTTCCTACAAATAAAAAGTAATCATAACCATCGGTGTACTGGGCTTTAACTTTTATTTGCTCATTTGTAGTTATTGGAACAAAGTTTTCGTTTGGTCCATTATACACAACGTCAATTTTTGATTCATCAATTTGATAAGTTTTGCAAATATCTTGTTTTGAAAATGCTGAAACTGTTGCAATTCGGGTAGCTTGATGAGCAAATTTTGGAAAATAGGTACAATAATAATTTCTTAGTAGTTTCGGTAAATGTTCGGGATGGTGTTCAAAATTTAAATCGTGGATAACCGCTAATGTTTTAGTTTTGGTTTTTAAAGGAATCATTCCATCGGTAGCAACAAAAATATCAGGATTTAACTTTTTCAATAATCGTTTTAAAGAGATTTGATACCAAATCATGTAAAGCCAAGGATGACGAGCCTGAGGTGAAATAACTTTTGCTGTGATATTTTTAGCAAAAATAAAATTATCATCAGGTGTTCGGTCAAAGATGAAGACGAATTCAACTTCTGGATGAGCTATAACAATTTTTTTAAACGTTTCATAAGTAAATAAACCTATTCCGTCCATTTTGTCTTTCAACAACAATCTTGTATTTACAGCTATCTTCACAGTTAAATTTTAGCGAAAATAATAATATTGCATAAGATAAGTTACTTTTGTTAAAAATCAATTGCTTTGCAACGCAAGTTTATCCTCAATCTCGCCTTATTGCTGTTGCTTAATTTTTTAATTAAGCCTTTTTGGATTTTTGGAATTGACCGGACTGTTCAAAACATGGTTCCGTCAGAAGATTATGGAGTTTATTTTGCATTATTTAATTTTTCAATGTTATTTAGCATATTGCTAGACTTAGGTTTAACTAACTATAACAATAAAAATATTGCTCAAAACAACCACATACTTTCTAAGTATTTTTCGGGGTTACTCACTTTTAAATTTTTGTTGTCGGCAATTTATTTTGTCATAACATTTGTTGTTGGTTATGTTGTTGGCTATGGATCAGAAAGGTTCATGATGTTATTGTTATTATCTGTCAACCAATTTTTTATATCACTAATATTATTTATGCGATCTAATATTTCGGGGCTTCATTTGTTTGCCATGGATAGTATTCTTTCGGTATTAGATAAGGTGTTGATGATTGTTTTTTGTGGTCTATTATTATGGGCAAATGTTATTGATACTCCATTCTCTATATTCCATTTTATATATGCTCAAACTTTTGCTTATTTAATAACTGCAACAGTAGTTTTCACCATAATTATTATCAAAACAAAGTTGTTTATTTTTCAATTAAATATTCCTTTTTTACTGGTAACACTTAAACAAACTATACCTTATGCTTTTTTGGTGCTCACCATGACTTTTTATTATAGGCTAGATGCTATTATGTTAGATTTGATGCTTATAGATGGTGAACAACAAGCAGCTATTTATGCTCAGGCTTATCGATTACTTGATGCTTCTTCTCAAATAGGGGTGTTGTTTGCAGGTCTGTTACTACCCATGTTTACCTTAATGATTTATAAAAAAGAAAAGCTTGACGATTTGCTGAGATTATCGTTTACCCTACTTTTTATTCCAGCTTCAGTTATAGCGATATTTTGCTTGTTTTATGGTAATGATATTATTGGATTGTTGTACGATAATAATAACCAATCATCATCGAATGTATTAAGTATCTTGATGTTTTGTTTTGTGGCAATTTCGGGAACATACATATACGGAACGCTACTAACATCAAATGGAAGTTTAAAACAGTTGAATACTATTGCTGTTATAGGTTTGTTCCTTAATCTAATTTTAAATTTTTGGCTAATCCCAATGTACAAAGCAGAAGGTTCGGCTATTGCGAGTTTAATCACACAGTTTATAATTCTTGTGGTTCAGATAGTTATTTGTAATAGAATGTTTAGTTTTTCGATCAATTTAAACTATATATTAAAAGTTGGATTTTTATTTTTGATGATAGTTCTGGTTATTTTAGGGTTAAAAGAAATAGAATTTTCATTGTTATATTCATTGATAACTGTAATAATTATATCCAGTGGTTTTATACTTCTTTTAAGAATAATAAATGTTAAGGATTTGATGGGCTTAATCAAAAATAGATAAAACCAAAATCTTCAATAAAAATTGTATTTTTACGGGTCTTAAAAATCAGATGTATTTAAGGGAAAAGGTGAATAAAGAGAGTGCTAGTATCAATAATTTAAGTATAGTTAAGCTTATGAGCAGTAATAAAAAATTACTTGCTATGCTTGGTATTACGGCTGCAATTGCATCGTTAATTGTTTCTTTATTTATAAAAGACAAATATAAATCAACTGTCATTCTTTATCCTACCACAACGAACTCTATTTCAAAAGCCATTATAGCAGAAAATATTTCTGGTAAAGATGATGTTTTAAAGTTTGGTGAGGTAGAAGAAGCAGAACAACTGTTACAAATTTTGAATTCAGATGAAATTAAACATCGAATAATTGAGAAGTATAATTTGTTGGAACATTACTGTATTGATGAAGATGAACCGTATAAGAACACAAAGTTATATGATAAGTTTAACGATAACATTACCTTTAGATTAACTAAATATCTGGCTGTTGAAATTTCAGTTTTAGATTACGATGCTGACACAGCAGCGTTTATTGCCAATGATATTGCTGTTTTTATGGATTCGGTAAAAAACAGAATGCAAAAAGACCTTGCCATTCCAGCATTTAAAATTGTTGAGCAGCGTTATTTAAATCAAAAAGAATTTATAAAATCATTAGAAGATTCATTATCTTCATTGAGGTCTTTAGGTGTTATTGATTATGAGTCTCAAGCAGAAAGATTAACAGAACAATTAGCAATAGCGGTATTACAAGGTAAATCATCAGCAATTACAGCATTGGAGAATAGACTTCATACATTATCAAAATATGGAGGGGCATATGTGTCAATTCGAGATCAATTGGAGTATGAGAAAAAACAATTGACAGCATTACATACAAAATACGAGGAGGCTAAAGTTGATGCGGAAACCGTTTTACAACACAAGTTCATTGTTAACAATGCCTTTCCTGCAGAAAAAAGTACTTATCCAATTCGTTGGTTGATTGTTTTAATTTCGGTTCTATCTGTTTTAGTTTTAACAATTTTGGTATTAGTAATCCAACAAAATAATAATTCATTAAAATAGCTTTTATGTCAGATTTAGCAAGTATGAATAGTAATCTTTTTCAGATTGCGTTAAAGAATAAAAAAATATTAATTATAGTTGGATTAGTAGCAGCTATTTTGTCTGTTATTTTTTCATCAGCAACATTTATCAAACCAAAGTTTAAATCACAGGCTATTGTTTATCCATCTAATTTAGGTGAGTATTCTGAAGAAAGCCCCATTGAACAAATGATGCAGTGGTTTGAATCGAGAACAATTAAAGAAAATGTAATTAAAGAATTTAACCTTGCTGAACATTATGACATTAAGCCTGAAGATAAGTTGGCTGATTATTATTTGATGTTGGAGTATGATGATAATGTAAAAATTAGTGAGACCAAATACGAGTCAGCGGAAATTGTTGTAACAGATACTGATCCGGAGCTTGCTTATAAAATGGTTAACAGTATTATCGAAAATGTAAATAAGGTAATCAGAACCGAACATAAAAAAAGAGCCTTGGAAGAGTTTAAAACTGTTGAAATTCAATTCATTGATGTCAAGAGGGAGCTAGATTCTGTATCTAGTGAATTAAAGAAAATGAGAACAGATTATAATATCATTAATTATAGTGCTCAATCAGAAAATCTTGTAAAGGGATTCTTGAAAACTTTTGATGGAGCTAATTCAACCTCTGTAAATATGAATGAAGTATTAGCTTTAAAAAAGAATATCGAAGAGAAAGGTGGGGAGTTTTTGAACAACGAAAAACGTTTTTATTATTTAATAGAAAGTTTTAATTATTGGGATAATGAGTATAAAAAAGCAAATAGAAATTTAAATCGAGTTATGACTTATACGAATATGGTTACCAAACCGGTAGTTTCATACAAAAAAGTATACCCAATTCGTTGGTTAATTGTTGCTATTTCAACTTTTGGAGCTGTATTTTTTGCTTTTGTGGTTATTTTATTTCAAAACAAGATTAAAAAATAATAATTGTTAAAAGCAATTAAACCATATTACATTTACATTTTAAGTTTTCTATTTATTGTATTAAATAGTATCCTTATAATAAATGAATTTTACTATTTGGCATTATTACCAGCCGCTTTAGCTATAGTTTTTTTAGCATTTTTTAACGTTGAAAAATTGATGTGGTTTATTGTATTTACTACTCCGCTATCATTAAATCTTGAGGAATTGGAGTTAGGAGGGATAGGAATGTATCTTCCAACAGAACCCTTAATGTTTGGGGTAATGATATTATTTTTCTTAAAATTAATTTACGATAAAGGATTTGATAATAGAATAATTAAACACCCAATAACCATTGCTATTTTCATTTATCTTGGTTGGATTTTTTTAACCATTTTCACAAGTTCTATGCCTATAGTTTCTTTAAAGTTTTTGGTATCAAGGTTATGGTTTATTGTTTGTTTTTATTTTGTTGGTACTCAATTATTTTTAAAGATTAACAATTACAGAATCTTTTATTGGGCATATCTAATCCCATTTGTAGGGGTAATTATCTATGCATCAATTCGTTTAGCGTCTTATAATTTTGATGAAAAAGCTGCCCATTGGGTAATGGAACCATTTTATAAAGATCATACATCATATGGTGCAATATTGGCAATGTTTCTTCCTATTACATTTATATTTATTGATTCTTCAGAGAAATTTTACTTTCGAATAACTTCTTTTATTTTTTTAGGAATAGTTACACTTGGGACAATTTTATCATACACCCGAGCGGCATGGGTTAGTCTTGTTGCAGCTTTTGTGTTATACT
The DNA here is from genome assembly GCA_050248475.1 of Flavobacteriales bacterium. Classification (GTDB taxonomy): domain Bacteria; phylum Bacteroidota; class Bacteroidia; order Flavobacteriales_E; family Vicingaceae; genus Vicingus. The sequence continues at coordinate 148,236 of JBFWSH010000001.1, read as the reverse complement.
TTATTTATAAATATAGAATAAAGTTTAAACATTTGTTATATGTTGGGGTTACAGTAATTGTATTGGTTGCATTGAATTGGACATCCATTATGTTAGAATTAGAACGTAACAATCAAGATTCTTCTAAGGAGTTAACAGAACATGTTCAATCCATTTCAAATGTATCAAGTGATGCATCAAACAAAGAACGATTAAATAGATGGAATTCTGCTTTTAGAATGTTTGAGGAACGACCATTTTTTGGGTGGGGACCAGGAACCTATGTTTTTCAGTATGCACCATTTCAATCTTCAAAAGACAAAACAATTATTAGCACAAATGTTGGTAACAATGGAAATGCACATAGTGAATATATTGGACCTCTAGCCGAAACAGGATTTATAGGGATGCTTTCAGTTTTTTTTATGTTTGGGATGGTTTTTTACAAGGGATCCATGTTGTATCATGAACTCCCAAAAGGAAAGATTAAAACGGTGGTTTTATGTACTTTGTTAGGGTTGTTTACATACGTTGTTCATGGTTTTTTAAACAACTATCTCGATACTGATAAGGCATCAGTTCCGTTTTGGGGTTTTATAGCATTAATAGTGGCTATTGATGTTTATCATAAAGATAAAATTTTACTTGAATCGAATACCAAGTAAAGCAATATCATCAGCAAAATCTTCTTCACCTTTAAATTGTTCCAGTCTTGAAAATACTGCATTGATGATTGTTTGAACGGAATTTTCTTTTTCCAACAACATGGTTTGTTTTAGTGGCTTTAACCCAAACTCCTGTTTGTTTTTATCTATTTGCTCATTAATACCATCTGTATAACACATTAAAATAGAATCAGATGGAACGTACATGTTTTTTTCGGTTACAGATGGTAGCTTTTTAAACATGCCTATAATGGTACAACCTTCGTCTAATTCTAGAAATTTATGTCCAACAAGTAAGAGTGGGGGGTTATGACCGGCATTAATATATTGTAGGTTATGGGTTTGAATGTTATAACGACCAATAAAAGCAGTAATAAATTTTTCGCGCTTGGCTGTTGCTAAAATATTATCGTTAAGCTCAGTAACCAGCTCAGTTAAAGAAGATGTTCGTTTTATTAATGCTCTAAAACTTGCCTGAAAGTTGGACATAATTAAAGCAGCAGGGACTCCTTTCCCAGAAACATCAGCAATACAAAAGGCAATTTCGTCTCGATTTAATTGAATAAAATCATAGTAATCGCCACCTACTAAATGATGTGGTTGATATTTTGCACTTACCTCAATTTCATCGTTGTTTGGTAATTCATTAGGGAAAAGCATGGTTTGCATTTCAGATGCAAGTTCCATTTCTTTTTGAATAGCAATCTGATTTAGACTTTGTTTATAAAGCCTTTTGTTTTCAATAGCAACAATAATAATATTGGTAAAGGTTTGAATAAAGGTAAGATGCTTAATAATAGGGCTGACCTCTATTTTTTCATCAGCAAAATCACCAATTAGTAAATAGGCTAGAGGGTTTGATTTATGAAATACCGGTATGATAACATCAAAATCGTCCAAGTTTGGATTATTGAGCGAATTGGTACTTACAATTTCTATAACAGATAACAAATCTCTTTTTGCGTTTATAATGGAGCAGGAGGTACCTATGCACAATTCTTCGTGCCAATCCTTTCCATTAAAACTATACAAAAGCAGTTTGCCAATTTTTAATTCATCAATCAGTACTTCTTTGTAAATGCTGAATAAATCAGCTTGTGGTAAGTTGTTATTAATACCTTTGGTAACTTCTAAAAGTTTGTTAAGTTTTAACTTACCAATGTCAATTCGTTTTTTGATATTTCTTGACGATTTTGTCATTTATTTTTTTAGGTCTTCAATTATTGAAGGTAATTGACGCATAAATGCTAACTCTTTTAATTTTTTTCTGGTTTCTTCTGCTGGGCTACCAAAGTATGATTTTCCTGTTTCTAAATCTTTAGTGATACCTGACTGTGCCTGAACAACTACGTTATCACCAATAGTAATATCGCTAGGAATTCCTGCTTGCCCCCAAAGTGTAACATTGTTACCGATAACAGAGCAACCAGCTATACCTACTTGAGATGCGATAATACACATTTCGCCAATAATGGTATCATGACCAACTTGAACATGATTATCAATTTTTGTATGAGCACCAATCGTTGTGGAACTGGTTACGCCTTTGTCTATTGTAGTACAAACACCAATCTCAACATTATCATGAATAATTACATTACCTCCTGAATTAAGTCTTTCTCTATGATTACCCCTGTTTTTGTAATAGAAGGCATGACCACCAATAACACTATTGGCCTGAATAATTACATTATTTCCAATAATACAATTATCATAAATTACTACATTAGGAAAAATCAAACAATTGTCACCAATTTTTACATTGTTACCTAAAGTAACTGTGGAGTGAATTTGACAATTTTTACCAATTTCTACCGAATCTGCAACAAGATTTTTATTAAACTCAAATGGTGAAAAGAAATTAATTAAGAAATTAAAATCTCTGAATGGATCTTCAGAAAAAATCAACCCTTTTCCTTCTGGGCAATCAACTTTTTGATTAATAATTATAGTGGTTGCTTTCGAATTTAAAGCCTTATCGTAATATTTTGGATGATCAACAAAAACGATGTCGCCATGGTCAACCATGTGTATTTCATTAATGCCGGTAATGCTGTGGTTTGGATTTCCAATAAAATCGCAGTTGAGCAACTTGGCAACACTTTCTAATGTTTTTGGAGGAATTTTCATTGAGTGTAATTTTTTACTAAAAGTAATATTTTATTTAAAATAAAAAGCCCTTACAACAGTTGTTTGTAAGGGCTTTTTTTATAATCAAATTGCAATGCTATTTATCTTCTTTTGATTTTTTAGTCATGTCATACATTACTGGAGAAGCAATAAATAACGAAGAGTATGTTCCTACTACGATACCAATTAATAATGCAAAAGTAAATCCTCTAATTACTTCACCACCAAAGATAAATATCATTAACAATACAAATATGGTACTCAACGAAGTATTTACAGTTCTACTTAAAGTACTGTTTAAAGCATCGTTAATCAATTCATTTTCTGGACGTTTTTTAAATGCTCCTAAATATTCTCTAATCCTATCAAATACAACCACAGTATCGTTAATCGAATAACCTACCACTGTTAATATTGCAGCAATAAATGCTTGATCAATTTCTAAAGAGAAAGGTAAAATACCATAGAAAATCGAGAAAATAGCAAGCGTGATAATAACATCATGGAATAAAGCCACTAACGCACCTAAACCAAATTGCCATTTTTTAAATCTGAATACAATGTATAAGAAAATGATAAATAATGAGAATAATATAGACCAGAATGAAGATGTTTTAATATCATTTGCAATGGTAGGTCCTACTTTTTGAGAACTCATTACTTCATATTTTGTATTTAAAGCACCCAAACCTTCATTTAATTTGCCCTCAACAACATCATCAGCATTTTCATCTTCACTGTCAATTAAATAGGTTGTTGTAATTTTTACCTGATTATCATCACCGTAAGTTTTAGTTTCTGGAGATGTATCAAATAATTTCTCTAAACTTTTTGAGATATCAACTGTTGAAACAGGAGCATCAAAACGTACAACATACGAACGACCACCTTTAAAATCTATACCTTGTTGTAATCCTCTCGTTGCTAATGAACCAATTCCAATAACGATAATTATTCCTGAAAGTATGTAGAATTTTTTACGGTTGGCAATAAAATCGAAGTTGATATTTTTGAAAGCACCCTCTGTAAGTTTAGTAGAGAAACTTAAAACTTTATTTTTGTTTAATTGTGTTTCAAAAATGATACGAGTAATAAATATTGCAGTAAACAATGAAGTACCAATACCAATTACTAAAGTTTTGGCAAAACCTTCAACTGGACCAGTACCAAAGAACCACAGTACAAAACCTGTTAATAATGTGGTAACATTCGAGTCAATAATTGATGAGTAAGCAAATTTATAACCATCAGATACAGCTAAACGAATACCTTTACCAGCAGCAATTTCTTCTCTAATACGTTCGAAAATAAGCACGTTGGCATCTACCGACATACCAATGGTTAAGATGATACCGGCAATACCTGGTAATGTTAATGCTATTAATTGAGGCATAGAAGCCAATATTCCAAAAATAAAGAACATGTTTGCTAATAAAGCAATTACCGAAGCAATACCTGCTTTAGAGTAATAGAATACCATGTATGCTAACACAACTAATAATGCAATAATAAAAGATGACATTCCTTTATTAATAGACTCTTGACCTAAAGTTGGTCCAACTACATTTTCTTCAATGATTTTTGCAGGAGCAGGTAATTTACCGGCTTTTAAGATATTGGCAATTAATTTAGCTTCTTCAATATCAAAGTTACCTGAGATGTTTGATTGACCACCAGCAATTTCACTTTGAACTGTTGGATAAGAATATACTAATTCGTCAAGAGCAATAGCTACCGATTTGCCAATGTTATCCGCAGTAATTCTTTTCCATTTGTTGGCTCCTTCACCATTCATGGTCATATCGATTCTTGGAGCACCACTAAATTGGTCAAACTGTTGAGATGCATCAACAATAACATCACCTTCTAAAACAGCTTTTCCTTCTCTGTTATCAACTTTGATAGCAATTAACTGTAAAAATCTTCCTTCGTCATCGTAAGGTTTAGCTGTCCATAAAAACTTAATTCTTGGAGGAAATAAACCTTTAACTTCAGGCTTTGCTAAATATGAGTTAACTTTTCCGGTATCTTTAATGGCAACATAACCAACAACTGGTCCTTGACCAGGAAAATATTGCCCCTTTTCGTCTTGAAAAATTGCTGGACGCATAATTGCGAATAATGGGTGTTCTTTAGCATATTCTTCAAAAGATTGTTCAGCAGCAGCATTTGTTGCAGAGGTATCTTTTGTTTTATCGCCAGATTCAATTTTATCTAACAACGAAGCTGTCTCTTCTTTAGTTGTGTCAGCAGTGGCAATTGATGAAGTAGTATCCATATTTTCAACTAAAGTAGAATCAGTTGAAGTAGAATCGGTTTTAGATGTTAATTTGTTTGCTGCACCCAATAATTCATCAGCTTGAGCTAACATTGGATAAATTTCTTGATTTTCGTAAGTCAACCAAAATTCTAATTTAGCTGTACCTTGTAACAACTGACGAACTCTTTCTTTATTTTTTACACCAGGTAGTTCAACCAAAATACGGTCAGAACCAGTTAATTTTTGAATGTTTGGTTGAGCAGCACCGAATAAACCAATTCTTGTTCTTAATACATTAAATGAACGCTCAATTGCATCATCAGCTTCTGATTTAATAAAGGCTAATACATCTTCATTGGTAGCATTTGGAGACAATTTTTCCTTATTATCTAAAGTATAAAAAACAGAAGATAATTTTCCGTTTGGATTTTTCTTTTGATATTCTTGTCCAAATAGTGTTACAAAATCTGCTTGTGTAACTTGTTGCTCTTTTTTAGCATCAATAATAGCCTGATTAAAAGCATTGTCTTTGCTATAAGAAGCCAGGGCTTTTACTACTTCATCAATTTGAACTTCTAAAGTAACATTCATACCACCTTTTAAGTCTAAACCAAGGTTTAGCATCTTAGTTCTTAACTCACCATATGTGTAACCAATTACTGGATAAACTTCTTCTGATGACATAGAGTCTAGGTAAGCAAATTCCAAATCTGAATTTCCGTTGGCATATTCTTTTGCATCGCTTTCAACACTGTTTGCAACAAATGTTAACGATAATGAATACAATGCTGCAATAGCAAATAATACTGTAAATGTGGTTAATAATCCTTTGTTTTGCATTTTATCTGATATATATTATTTCTTAATTTTATAAGCCTGCAAATATAGAATTTCAAAAGATATTTATCAATATAAAGTATAATTACTTTTATAAATACTGCTAAGCCAATAAATTCAGTATCTTTGGCTTATTATAAAAGGCTTGTAGCATGTTTAAGAAAGTTATTTTCTTAGTTTTTTTAGTGTCATTATTCTCAAAAGTATTGGTGGCACAAGATTATTTCGAGCGAAATATAAATATTCAAGCATTTGATAAATCGAATAACCAGTATATACACCCTTGGGTTGGAGGTTTTAACCATATTCAGGTCTCTGAAATAGACTTGAATTTAGATGGTAAAAACGATTTATTAACCTTTGATAAAGCAGGTAATAAAATATCAACCTTTATAAATCAAGGAATTCCATCAATAATAGCTTACACTTTTGCTCCTCAGTATAAAGATAGTTTACCTAAATTACACGATTGGGTATTATTTCGTGATTATAATTTTGATGGTAAAATGGATATTTTTACTTATTCAACTGGTGGTGCAGCAGTCTATAAGAATACATCTACATCATCATTAAGTTTTCAGCTAGTTACAAATTTGGTGTATTCCGATTATTTGCCCGATGATACTACCAATAACCCCATTAATTTATACATCAGTTCTACGGACATTCCAGCAATTGATGATATTGATGGTGATGGAGATCTGGATATTTTAACATTTAGTATTTTGGGTACATATGTGGAGTATCATAAAAATTTATCGAAAGAAAAATTTGGAACTGCAGATAGTCTGGTTTTTGAATTATCGAACAAATGTTGGGGTTTTTTTGCTGAGAACCTGTCAAATAATAGCGTAACACTTGATGATACCTGTGATTTTAATATTTCAAATCCACAGCGGTTATCTATCATAAACAACTTGCTTGAGCAAGAAAGTTATGCAGGAAAAAAACATAGCGGTTCTACATTGTTAACGCTTGATTTAGACAACAACAATTCAAAAGAACTTATTCTTGGCGATGTATCGTTTAATAATTTAACTGCACTATATAATGCTGATAATACGCCTAATTTAACTGCCTCATACATGAGTTTCGAAGACCAAAATTTTCCATCAAATAATTCATCTACATTAGCTGTTAACATGGATATATTTCCTGCCGGTTATTATTTGGATGTAAATAATGATAATGTGAAAGATTTATTGGTTGCAAATAACTGTTATTCTGGTTGTGAAAACTCTAAAAGTTTGTGGTTGTATTTAAATAACGGTACAAATAGTTTGCCCGATTTTGTTTTCCAAAAGACTAATTTTTTACAAGAAGATATGATTGAGTTGGGAGAAGGTGCACACCCAATATTTTTTGATTATGATGCTGATGGTTTACAAGACATTGTTGTCGGAAATTACGGTAAATACGATAAATCAGTTCCTTCACTTTACACTTCATTTTTATCGGTATATAAAAATATTGGCACTGTTACAAGTCCAGTATTTAAATTAATAGAAGAAGATTTAGCAGGGATATCGACGTTGAATCTTGATTTGGTATCAAATAAACCTGTACTAGGAATTTATCCAACATTTGGTGATTTGGATAATGATGGAGACAAGGACATGATTATTGGCGATTATTTTGGCAACTTACATTACTTTATAAATACTGCGGGAGCAGGAAATACTGCAAACTTTGTATTATCACAACCCAAATACCAATCAATTGACGTAGGAAATTTTGCTGCTCCTCAACTGGTAGATTTAAACCGAGACGGTAAATTAGATATGGTTATTGGTAAGGAGAATGGATATTTTACTTATTATCAGAACTCTGGTACTTTATCTGCTCCAAGTTTTACAAAGGTTACAGATTCGCTGGGATATGTTTCTACATTACATCCCAATTTTTTTAAAGGTAATAGTGTCCCTTGTATTGTTGATGTTGCCGGTTCTTATAGTATGTTTGCGGGCTCGGCTAGTGGAAATATTTTTAAATTTGGAAATATCGATGGAAATCTGGCAGGAACTTTTAGCAGGCTAGATACCAATTTCTTAAAAATTAATGAAGGAACCAATTCTTCAATTACCATATCCGGTATTAACAACGATTTGTTTTTAGATATGTTAATTGGCAATCAAGCGGGAGGCATAGCATTTTTTGAAGGTAAACAACCTATTATTTCGGTGGAGGAATTAATCGAATTTTCAACAATTAACCTTTACCCAAATCCGACTAAAGATAAATTTTATATAGATTTAGGCTCTAATTCGTTAAATAATGCTTCGTTGGAATTGTTTGATTTATTGGGTAAAAGTATTCTAAAGAAAAAGGTTAATCAACCATTGGAGAATATAAATACAACAGCAGTTCCTCAAGGTATTTATCTGGTAAAATTTAGCAACAATAAGGGAAGCAAAGTGTTTAAATTGATTAAAAATTAATTTTCTGGAGATGAATTTTACTTTAAGAAAATGGAGTAGAGAGGATTTGCCAAGTTTAGTAAAACATGCTAATAATTATAACATTGCTAAAAATTTAACTAATTTATTTCCTCACCCTTATACCAAAGCAGATGGGGAAGCATTTATTGAAAAAGTGACAGGAATTAATGCGCCTTTTATACTAGCAATTGATGTTGATAACGAAGCTGTTGGTGGTATTGGTTTGCACCCTCAAACCGATATTCATATAAAAAATGCAGAATTGGGTTATTGGCTGGCTGAACCATATTGGGGTAATGGAATTGTTACCAAAGCAATAGAACAAATCGTAATAAAAGGGTTTAATGAACTTGATATTAACAGGATTTTTGCTCGACCTTTTGGAACCAATATTGGCTCTCAACGTGTTCTGGAAAAAGCGGGTTTTAAATTAGAAGGTAAGTTTGAAAAAACCATTTTTAAAAATGGTGAATATGTTGACGAACTTATTTACGCTATTAGAAGGAAATAAGGTTTACTTAACAATTTCAGTAATAATTACATAAGTTCCCATTCGACTTTGAGCATAAGCTGGGTCATCGCTACAATGATCCCACATGCCGTCTTTAATTTCCATTTTAACTTTTATTCCTGAATTAATGTATGGTTTCAAGTCTTCGATAGTAACATTGCTTTCACAAATTTTTATAAAATAATCCTGTACTGAGCATTGCAGATACAATTCTTTATATTCAGTTACCTTACCTCCTTTATTAATAAATTCTTTTTCAACAAGAACACAAGAGATGTATTCAGTATTTGGGTTTTTAACTCTCTGTTCAGCAATATTTTGCAGTGAGGCCGAGGTTTTGCAGGAGGATAAGAGTGTAACAATTAGTATAATCAACAGATGTTTCATGTATAAAAATATTAAGGTTTAAAAATGCCAGATGTTTTAATCTGTTTTTTGCCTTTTTCATTTTCTACATAACTGAATGTTGAAATCCAGATATCTAATTCGATTTTCCATGTATTGTCGGACAATAGTTTACCTTTGATGTAACCTTTAAATGGTTTTTCTCCAATAAAATCGTTTAACCCTCCAGAATAATTGTAGTTTAGTTTTACTGCACTTAATTCTTCGTTTTTAAATTCAAACGAATCGGTTACATTCTGAATAACCATAGAAAGACTACTCTCGCTCGAACTACATCCTATACTTTTATCTCCAAAATTTTTGATATCTTGACGGAAAACGATAAAGTTTTCGTTTTGACTATAACTATTTTCTATTTGAGGTTCCTTGTTTTCATCGGTAGCTGAAGAAACAATTTCGGTTTCAGTATCCATTACTGTATCGATATTTTCTATATTGGCAGTATGCTCAATATATTTGCAAGAGCCATCTTTGTATATGCGGAGCTCATAATACCCATTGGCAGTACCTCCAATATTTGGTATTTGGTAAGTCTTTACATCAATCCATCTTGGATCAGGATGATCTATACCGCTAATAATATCAATTTCTGAATTTACTTTTTTAGAGATACTTTTTGAACCATCTTTATAATTAATGACGTACCCTATAAAAAATCCTTCATGGCTATTGATAAGCACCTCCCAACTTCCATCAGGGCTAACATTTTCAGCATAAGCTGTAGTGTCTTTTTCTAAGGTGTTAACCGTTGCTAAGTTTTTTTCTTTTGAAGTATTATTTTTTGCATCAAAAAACTCTTTACCAGGCTCATTATTACAAGCTAGTATCGTTATAAAAGTGCAAAAAAGTAGTAGTTGTTTCATTTGAATTTCGAACCAAAGATAGTGCCATTTTATCAATACGTAAATTAATTTATTTAGTTTTTTCAAAAGACTTGATTTTACTAATCAATTTGGATGGGTTCGGAGTTTAAAGAGCTTATATTATTATCCATAAAGAAGCCTGCTTTAATTTAAAGCAGGCTTCTATCAAGATTAAGCATTTCAAAATGCTTGGCGTGAATTCTATTGAAGTTGATATTTAATGGGTAGCACTATTTTTACGTTTACTTCTTCTCCCCTATTTTTTCCTGGAATCCAGTTCGGCATTGAAGAAATTACTTTTAAAGCTTGTTGATCAAGGTGTTTTTCAACTGCTTTTTCGATAGTGGCATTTTTGATGTTCCCTTTTTTGTCGACTACGAATGATACAAAAACAGTTCCTTCAGCATTGTTCTTTTTTGCCTCTTCCGGATATTTGATTTTCCCTCCGAGGTAGTTCATTAGAGCTGGCATACCGCCTTTAAATTCTGGCATTTGATCTACTGTGTCATAAACTTGATCTTCTGTGGTAGGCAGAAGTGGGGGAGTATTTGCCTGTAAACGTATACTTCCTGCACTTAATAAGGCAACTATTGCCAATGGTGCAATTACAGAATAGCACGTAGCTATTAGCTTGGTTGATTGTTTTGTTTTCATCATTTTGATTCTTTTTTTTATTAATGGTTCATAATTAAAATTGTTTGCTAAATCACTGCAATTCACACCAAGCAGTTGAGCAACAAGAACCTTTGTATAAGAATTTAAATATTTTTTTCCAGCCAATTGATCAGCAATGTATTCATGGTTGGTTTTTACATCTTTCAAGGCTAACCAGACCAAAGGGTTGAACCAGAAGACTATTTTAAACAATTCGTAAAGCATGACATCGGCAGAATGAAATTGTTTTGCATGTATTTTTTCGTGTGCGTAAATAATTGGTTTGTTTTCTTCTGGAATGTTTGTTGGGATATGAATGAATGAAAAGAATGAGAAAGGTTTAGCACTATCTAACCGATTGCTTTTTATAAGGTGTATTTTATAAGCGATACCCATCAATTTTATGAAGAATATCATAAACAATAATCCACTTATGAAAAGAAGGATGTAGCCATAATTAAAAACAAAATTCTCATAGGTACCAGTGCTAGATGTACTGCTAACGATTTCGGGCAACACAATTTGAAATTGATTGATTATACCTGAAGATGATAAATTAATGAGTGGCATAATGGTTGAAAAAGGAATCATTAAAACCAACAACCACCGGTTTGACTGAAAAAAAGTGGTACGACTAAAAGCAAGTTTATAAATGAGATACATTACAGAAAACAAGTAAGTGCTTTTAAAAAGGTATAGCATCAGTTCGTTATTCATCATTTTTTAAATGTTTTAGTAGGTCATCAAGTTCATTCAAATCAATTTTATTTTCTTTTACAAAAAACGACATCATTTTTTCTACAGAACCACCGAAATAATTTCCTAATAAATTGTTGGTTTTGTGATTAGCATATTCGTCTTTACTTATTAATGCATAATACTGGTGTGTTTTACCAAAGGCATTGTATCCAATAAATTCTTTTTTTTCTAAAATTCGAACAATTGTTGATACTGTATTGTATGCTGGTTTTGGCTCTGGCAATTCTTCAACAATTTCTTTTACAAAACAATTACCCAATTGCCACACAATTTGCATTATCTGTTCTTCAGCTTTTGTTAATTCATTCATACAACAAATTTATAACTAATTTTTTAGTTATACAACTATTTATTTAGTTAAAGGATTAAAAAAGACGATTTTTGTGTAGAATCACCCGTTTAAAGGAGAGAAAGCTTTAAAATTTTTCGAAAAGATTGATTTTATCTAAACGAATGATAGATTGTTTATTCTCATTTTGACTCAGTATGGGAATAAATTTAGCATTTTCGATAAACTCCTCAGGTTTATAAGATGTTCTGAAATGGACATGTTGGTTATAGGTTTCGTCATAACCGTTGAGCAATAAAATAAGTTCAACATTACGTTCTTCAATATCTTTTGTGGTTAATTGGTATAGCGGACTTTCGTTAGTAATAGGGTGAACAACTGTCCAGCTTGCTGAAAACAGGCTTATTTTGTTCATTTCTAAATCTAATGTATAGAAGTTTCGTTTCTTCACATTGTTTTCAAGTTCAATTTGTGAGTATATCATTTTTGCTTCAACATCAATCAACTGAGTATTTTTTGGATTTGCCACACGAGCCATTAGTCCGGTTATATCTCCATAAGGAGAAATTAAAATATTTTGACTAAACAACATGTTCTGTTTAGGCTTGGAAAATCGTCCGTACAACAAACCGGTTGCAATAGCGAAACTTAACAAACCAATAAATGCTTCAAAACCGGCAATTAAACCAATTAACCTTCCGGTAGGATGGAGGCCGCCATAACCAACGGTGGTTAGTGTTTGTGCACTAAAAAAGAAGGCGTCGAAAAAATTATGATTACTCGTTGCACCGGCTATTCCATCTAAGCCAATGGCCAGATAGGTAAGGGTGAACAGAAGATTAATGAAAACAAAACCGATGAACAAAAAAATAAAGAACGGAGTGGTATTCATGTTAATTAGCGTGTGAAACAAATCAAAACGCTGACTAAAACTTAATCCTTCTTTTTTAATATTAAATTGTCCTTTTTTTGTAATAAGACGTTCTCCTTCATTATTTATGTTGGAGCCAAAACCACTATTCCTAAAGTTTTTTAGTTTATTAAATGCCATTTGAAATTAAAATGTTTGTCATTTTTATTTCATAAAAGTAAGTCTTAATTAGAACACATTTTAAAAATTTCATCAAGTGATGATTCACAGGGTAGTGAAAAATTATTTTTTTCCGATAATTTATTTTTTACACCTTAATTCGTAGTTTTGCTTCAACTTATGAAAACACAAGATTATAATATTACAAAGAGATGCTATGTGAAAATAGCTTCGGGTAATCTATTATAATTTTATAAAACATAAATTATACGTTATTACCCAGCAAATGCTGGGTTTTTTATTTTAAAATGGTTTTAAAACTGATCAATTCATATCAAAATTCGTTCAAGGGCTTGTCGGTACAAGTTTGGTGGCTGTCGTTAATTACATTGATTAACCGTGCAGGAACCATGGTTATTCCGTTTTTGTCGTTATACCTTACCGAAAACTTAAAATTTACTTTAACTAATGTGGGTTGGGTAATGACCGCATTTGGATTGGGATCGGTTTGTGGTGCCTGGTTAGGAGGGAAACTATCTAACAGGTTTGGGTTTTACAAGGTGATGTTCTGGAGTTTGTTTGTGTCGGGCTTTATGTTTGTTGGACTTCAATTCCTGACATCGTTTAAAGGCATTTGTGTGGGTATTTTTGTATTGATGTTGGTTGCTGATACGTTCAGGCCGGCGTTATTTGTTGCAGTAGCCGCCTATGCCAAACCCGAAAACAGAACACGAGCGGTAACATTAATTCGTTTGGCAATTAATCTGGGTTTTTCAATGGGACCGGCCGTTGGTGGGTTAATCATATACAACATCAGTTATAAGGGGCTATTTTGGATTGATGGTATTACCTGTATTTTGGCCGGATTACTTTTTGTGTACGTGTTGAGTGAACGGAATGCCAATAATAGAATTAAAGAGGAAGAAACAGGTGTTAAAGGATCTCCATATCGAGACAAGGCTTATTTGGTGTTTTTGGGAGCTTTGTTGTTGATTGGTTTTACCTTTTTACAATATTTTTCGACTATACCTTTGTATTACAATGATGTACATCATTTAAGCGAAAAAGAAATTGGCTGGTTGATGTCGTTGAATGGGATTTTAATTTTTGCTTTTGAAATGCCTTTGGTGAGTTTTTTTGAGAACGGACGTTTTTCACGGTATCGAATTTTGGCAATAAGTACCTTGCTGTTTGCCTTAAGCTTCTTTGTATTAAACATGACTGGATGGGTGGGAATTTTATCGGTAGGTATGGTGTTGATGTCGTATGCTGAAATGCTGAATTTTCCATTTTTAAATTCGTTTGCAATGGGTAGGGCAGCTAAGTTTAACAATCAGGGGGAATACATGGCTTTGTTTACCATGAGTTTTTCCATTGCACATATTTTTGCTCATAACTCGGGTATGCAGTTGGTGGCTCACTTGGGCTACGAAGCAACATGGTACATTATGGGCACTCTGTTGGTTATTTCTATTTTGTTCCTGGTATGGTTGAGAAACATTATTCGAAAAGAAGAATGAACTAAATTCTTATTCCAATGACACAAACATCGTCGAGTTGTTCCAAGTTACCTTTCCAGGTTTCGAAGGTTTCGCTAATAAGTTGTTTTTGTTTCTCGATGGTTTCGTGTTGTATGCTCAATAACAGGGTTTTAAAATTGGCTGCTTTAAATTTTTTACCTTTTTCGCCGCCAAACTGGTCGGCATAACCATCGGAGAAGATATAAATGCTGTCTCCTTTTTGCAGCTCAATGGTGTGTGTGGTAAACGGAATGTTTTCAGCATATTTACCAATGGGTTGTTTATCAGCTTTTATTTCTTCAATCTCATGAGCACCATTTCTTATGATCCAAAGTGGGTTATTGGCTCCGGCATATTTCAGGATATTTCCTTCCAATGAGCATAAGGCGATGTCCATTCCGTCTTTAACTTCTTCTTCGCTTTTTTCGAATTCAGCGATCACAGTTTCTCTGGTTTTGGATAAAATTTCTCCGGGATCAGTCAATCCATATTCACGAACACTTCTGTTTAAGCCATTGTTGCAAACTACACTTACCATTGCTCCTGGAACTCCATGTCCGGTACAATCGGCAGCAGCAAATAAGGTTTTCCCATCTTTTTGTTCCAGCCAGTAAAAATCTCCGGCCACAATGTCTTTGGGTTTGTAGAGTATAAAACTGTTTTGCAGGTATTCTTTAACCACTTTAGCAGGAGGTAAAATGGCATTTTGTATTCGTTTAGCATACTGAATACTATCGGTAATCTCTTTGTTTTTTTCTTCCAGTTCGTGGTGAGCATGTACAACCTCTTCTTTTTGTTTTTCTACAAGCTCTTTTTGCGATTCGATGATTGCCTTTTGTTTGCGGGTAACCTTTAAGCGGTTAACTACAACCAGTAAAAAGATACCGACCAACCCTAATCCTAAACCTGTAGCATACGTAATAATTTGTTGTTTTTCGGTTTGCTCTTGTTCAAGGGCTATTTGTTTTTCGTGTTCCGAATCATCAATGGTCTTTTGTTTTTCGTATTCGTATTTGGCTTGTTGTTGAATAACTGCCCGTTGGTTTTTTTCGTTGTTCAAACTATCTCGCATTTGAATGGTTAGCTTGTACATGTCAAGCGATTTTTTGTAGTTCAGCTCTTTTTCGTAAATGGTTGAAAGATACTCTGATGCTACTTGAACTTCGGTAGGGTAGCCAATTTCTTGGGCTATGGCCATACCGGTTTCAAAATTGTTTTTAGCCTGTAATAAATTACCTAGTTTTAAGTGGGTTTTACCCAAATGAATGAGTGAAATGGAGACTCCATTTTTGTCTCCAATTTCTTCACGCAAGTCTAAACTTTTTTGAAAACATGCTAAAGCATCGTTCGTTTTTCCGTTTTCCAGATGAATGGCTCCGATGTTAATGTACGAAAATGCTGCACCATATTTATCGCCGATTTCGGTTCTTATTTCTAAACTTTTTAAATGCGTAGCTAAAGCCTGTTCATCAACTCCATAAACTAAACCGATATTGTTCAGTGAGTTTGCCATACCATTTTTATCACCAACTTTTTCGCGATAATCGTAGCTTTTTTGGAGATATTTTAAGGCATTTGCAGAGTCGTTTTGATACTTGTAAATAAGACCAATGTTGTTCAATGTAACAGCCATTGATTTGACATCTTTAAACTCTTCCAGTATTTTTAAGCTTTGATGGTAAATTTCCAATGCTTTAGGAATGTTGCCTTGTTTATCGTAAACAAAACCGAGGTTGTTTAAAGTGGCTGCAATACCTCGTTTTTCGTTTCTTTTCAGGTCTAATTCAATACTTTCTTTATAAGCGCCGATAGCCTTTTTGATGTCGCCTTTTATTTCGTAAATGATACCGAGGTTGTTTAAAGCACCGGAAAGCGCATTTGTTAAAACGGCTGTTGTTTGTTTGCTGTTGTCTTTTTTTAAGGCATTTTTAATGAGGTGATACTGATAAAATTGGTATTTGTGCCAGTCGTCGTGGTACATACCTTCGCAGATGGCATTTAATGCAATTATTTTACCGGTATCGGATTCAGCTGTATGAAATTTCCGGAGTCCTGATTCGATCAACAGTTTATCATCTTCTGACAGTTGGTCAAGATCCAGGCTATCTACCAGGTAATGCTCTTTTGGAGCATAGTTTTGACTTTCTCCCAAAAAAGGAAGAAGCAAAAGGATAATGGTAAGTATTAAGGAGAATTTGAACATTTCTCCAAATATAAATAAAATGTGTTAAGGACAATAAAGTTTTTAGAGGTAGTGTTTTGATTTACCGGTGGCCATTTACTGGTGCTGCAGTTTCTTGTTCGGGTTCTTTTTTCCACGATTTGCAAACCACTTCCAAATTACAAAGGTTGCCATTTCGACTTAAATCGTAAGCTGACTCTTTGGCTTGTTCTTCCAATCGGGTATTCTCACTACCACAGCCTTCAAAAGTGCTCAGCACTTCGTTTGTGGCTTTATTGATAACCTCACATTTTTTACACTGGTTGGGCAAAACTGCACCGTTAAACATGTTGGCACACGAAAAAGATGAAAATAAAAGGGTAATAAAAGTTAATTTCTTCATTCTTCAAAGGGTTTATTTTTTCGTAATAATTTCCTGATATTTTCTTTCTCCGTTTTTATAAATAAACATTTCATAATAACCATTTTCTGAGGCTCCTAAATTAGGGATATAAAAAGTGGTGTCGTTTATATAATGTGGTTCAGGATAATCGACTCCTCCAACAGGGGGCATCTCATTTTCAATGTTCTTTGATATTGAGATTTTGTTTTTGTACGAAATGGTAAAATTTAATAAAAAACCTTCTTGTATATCTAGTGCAACTTTCCATGAACTATCCCTTACATAATAGGAGGGGTAAAAATTACTATCGAGAATAGAAATGCTGTCTGTAAAGGTAACTTGGGTTGAATCCGGAATAATGGTTAATTCTGATTCTGTTGTTTGATTATTTTGGCAGGCAAAAAAAATATTAACAAATAATATTATAATTAAAATTCTCATTCAGGTAATTTAAACCTATTCAAATGCAGGTTAACTTGCTATCAGCAATTATTTTGAAATAATAAATTTATGGAAAATAGATTTTTTATTGAACTCGTTCAGGCTGATAAAATAGATGCCGGATGTTAAAAACTGAATGGGAATATTTTTGCTTAACGAGCCTGATTTCAATAGTTTACCTTCCATGTTATAAATAGCATAATCTCCTTTTAGAGCTTCTGATAAAATAATATATTCCTGATTGTTGGTTACTGTAATACCATTGGCTAATTCATTAATACCGGTAGCTAAAATCTCTATGGTAACACAGGTGGTGTCAATTCCAAACTGGTTGAATGCATACAGGCAAACATTATAAATTCCGGGAGCACTAAATTGGTGTAAAGGAGATTTAGCTGTGTCAGTTGCTGTCCCGTCGCCAAAATCCCACAATCTTGAAGTAGAATAAACCGAAGTGTCTTGAAAACGATAAGCATTTGGGTTTCCTTCCGGATTAGCTATAAGGCGGGCATAAGGGTTTACAGGTTCAACCACTACTTTACACAATAAAGAGTTGTAGTTAGAATAAACAACACTACCTGAACTGCTTGTTGAACCGGTTCCTAATTGACCATAGGTATTTCTACCAAATGAGTATAAATTACCATAAATATCAGTTCCAAATGAGTGCCAACTGCCAGTATTTACAGTAACAAACTGTGCCACGGCGTTGGTTTTGAATGGTATATTCCTATCAACGGTATTTACACCAATTTGGTTGTACCCTGCTTCTCCCCAGCCCCAGGAGGTACCATCTCTGCGCATAGCTAAAACATGATCACGACCACACATGATATCGATAACACTATCCAGCTGATATACTTTGGTAGGTACTTCTGTTTTGGTAAAAGTTTGGTTGATACCCAATTGACCATATTGATTGTAGCCAAATGCCCAAACAGTGCTATCGGCATCTACAACCATACTAAAAGCTGCCCCGGTTTCTACATTGGTTGCACTAAGTATGGTGTCAATTTTAACGGGTAAGGTTGTGTCTGTTATGGTAAGTGGAAGCCCTAATTGGCCTTGAGAATTGGCTCCCCAGCTCCATACTGTTCCATCAGCTCTTAATGCTAAGCTATGACCAGCAGAAGCAGCTATATCAATAACACTATCTAAACCCAACACTTGTTGAGGAGTATTTTGTAAGGTTTTATTACCTATCCCCAACTGTCCATAAGTATTATCACCCCAACCCCAAACGGTACCATCGGCTCTTAAAGCCATAACAAAATCACCCTCGGTACCCCCTTCAATTTGTATAACACTATCTAAATTTAATACCGGAGTGGGGGTGTACACAAAACTGGTAAAAGTACCATCACCAATTTGTCCGTAAACACCTTGCCCCCAGGCCATAACTGTACCATCTACCAATAGTATATAACTAGCGTAATCGTTGGCGGCAACCATTTTTACTTTTTTGGTAATTCCTAAAGGAGAATTTGGGTTGGGGTGTGTTCCGCTATCTTTGGTGCCAATACCCAACTGGGCAGAATTATTTTCACCAAAGGTAACCACAGTGCTATCCTCACACAAAATAATGGTATGGCCATTTCCACCATCAATGTATTGCGAAAATAAAGGAAAGCTCATTAATAATAGGGCGAAAACGAATGTATATTTTTTCATAACTCCATATTTATTCAATAAATGTAACCAAAAATAGAAAATGATGATTACAATTGAGGAAAACAAACTAGTATTGGGTAGCTTTTTTTATTGATTGGTAAGCTTAGTTATTAAAGATTATTTTTCCTTTAAGGGAGAACCGAGTAAAAACATCATCAAGTCAGGGTATTTGCCTGAACCGTTATAGTAGTGATTTATCCGCTTTATTTAAACGACCGATCTATTTCTACAGCTTCAATAAGATAAGCTTTTAGAATGGCCTCGTCAATTTCGGTGATGCTTTTAAAGTCTTTCCAATAGACTTGTTTTCTGTTGCCTTTTTCCAGGTAATTTAATTCGTCGTGCATGAGGTAACCTTTAGCAAAACCAAACCGAACGCCTTCATAGGTTTTATTTTTACCCCACAATACAGAGGCAGGCCAGATAAAGCAGATTGCCCTGTTTTTGAAGTAGTAGGGAACATTAAAACTTAATTTACGGGTGTGATTGATCAACATGTTTTCTACAACGTTCATCAGGTAAAGCGTTATTTTCTGTTCATCGTCGGGTAGAAAATCCAGGAACTCGTCAATGCTTTTAAACTTTACGTTTTGCATGGTTAATCGTTTACCACCCTTAAATAGGCTTTCCAGGGACCAACATTGTTTTTGTACTGTTTGGCCATTACACGCGAAATTTGTGCAATGTGCCCCAAATCGTGGGCTACCCAAACCGACAGCAATTGTTCAAGGGTTACGGTTCCCAAAGCAGGATGGATACCTTCTTTCTGGTAATCGGTGGGTTGGATGTTTAACGATTTTAATGTTGCCAGGTTTTGGGTTCTTAACACCTTAAACTCATCAAGCAGGTGATTAATGGTTTTGCCTTTGCTATCTTCGTGTTGTGCAAAACGGTCGAAAGGTTCGAAGGTTTTGTTTTCCTGATTGCTGAGTATGATATTGATCCTTGCCATCCAGTCTGTTTTTTCTCCGTGTACCAGGTGCCCCATTACATCAAAAGGGCTCCAGGTGTTTTCGCCTTCGTTGTTCATTACCCAATTTTCGGGTAAATCTTTCAGGTAAACACTCAACAGTTGGGGTGTTCGTTCCAGTATGTTAATGGCTTCTGATAGGTTGTAGTTCATGAATCTAAAGTACGAAATTTAATGATACGTCCTTCTGGGTTTGACACGGAATCTGTTTTTTATTGTATTCCTCACAAGCAATGCTTGCGAGAGAATGGGGGCATTATAGTTTTCAAAGTAACACGTAGAGACGGATGATTATCCGTCTTTTTTCAAACAATATTTTAGACGGACAATCGTCCGTCTCTACTTTTGTTCTGTTTCTGTTCTGTAATATCGAACTTGACACGGAATCTAGTTTTTATTGTATTCCTCACAAGCGGATGCTTGCGAGAGAATGGGGGGCATTATAGTTTTCAAAGTAACACGTAGAGACGGATGATTATCCGTCTTTTTTCAAACAACATTTTAGACGGACAATCGTCCGTCTCTACTTTTGTTCTGTTTCTGTTCTGTAATATCGAACTTGACACGGAATCTATTTTTTTATTGTTTTACTCACAAGCGGATGCCTGCGAGAGAATGGGGATGATTACAATTGAAGTAAAGAAACGAATATTAGGTTGTTTTTTTATTAACTTTAGATTGATGAAAATTAAAAAAATTAATTAATGAGTTGGGGTGGAAGTGTAGCAGCAATGATTGCTACAATAAAAAACAATAGAGATTTACTTGGTAATAGAAGGGCACACTTTAAGGCTAAGGCTAAATTGACTATGGCTTCAGAAAAGCTGAAGATTAACCTCTATCAAGCAACTAAAGAAGAGTTACGAGCAGTTAGAGAAAAGGTAAAAAAGCAAAATTCGATAGATAGACTAAAGGCGTTAATCATTCTATTTATTATAAGCCCCTTTATTATTTTTTGTTGTTATAAGTTTTGGCCAGTAATTGAAGCTGAATTGCCTGTAAATGAAGGAAAACTTCTTATGAAATATTATGATAATATTAGAGAAGGAGACCGTTATTTAAAAAACATGCAATTTGATAATGCGATTATAATGTACGAGAGAGCGGAAGAAATATCATCAAAAACTGAAGTTGGGAATTATAGATTTGCGTTAGCATATACTTATCAGTGTATATATCAAAATAAGGGTTGTAGGGATATCGATTGGTATATACACAGTATAAGTAAAACAAAACATGATAAACTATATAAAGCTCTTCTTAATTCGAATAAATTGAATAATACCAAAGACTCGATTTTGAGTAGTCAGAGTGAAAATTACGAGAGCGTTTTTGACCAATATTTTAAAAGATAAAAGTTGGAATGTTTTAACTTTTCTTATTTCTATTTACTTACATTTATTACTCCAATAGTTTTTTATAGGCTAAAAGGCTATTTATTCTTTTATGCTCTTTTCCTTAGATGAAAAGAACCAAAAATCAAGTTAGAGCATCTACTCGAACTATATTTCTAACTTCCTATTGCACAATTATTCCTATGGTCTAGTTACTTTTTTGTTAAAAGATATTTTTGTGATAACTCCACCAATCAATAAAGTTAAAAGGGCAAGTCCAATTAAAGACAATATAGTATAACCTTCAGGTGTATCAGAGTTATTGTCTATTAAGATTTTCTTTGGAAAAAGCATAATTTTAGAAAAAGAGTCGCTTGATAATGAATTAAGAAAAATAAGAATGAATAAAGGTAAACCAACTATGTAGGAAATTAAAGAGTAGAGAAAAGCATTTTTTCTTATACTAATTGATGAATATTTATTAAATCTTTCATTAGGAAGACTAACTAGATAGTGATACTTATCATTATTCTCATAAATGATATAACTATTCTCATTTATGACCTTTGAAAGCTCTTTTCCTCTGTTTGACCTAAGAGAAATTGACCCATCCATATTTCTGCTTAATCCTTCAGAGTCCGCCTGTTCATTTGCTAAAGAAATTTGTTCTTGGGCTTTTGTTAATGTGTTATATAATTTCTTTTTCTCTGCTTCTTCCTCATTGGTTAGCCAAATACCTCTTTGAGCTTCTTCAATTTTTGAAGAATACTTTTTTTCAATAAAAAAGTAATATAGAAAACCAGCTAAAATAAATAGGGGAAATAAAAATAGAGCAAGGGTTATTGCAATTTTTATTATTACAATGGCAATAATTATTGCTAGAATAATTAATACTCCAATACCTTCTATCGCTTTTTTACCTCTATATCTTGCCATCACATATTTCTTCTATACTGTCCACCAACCATAAACAAGGCATCGGTAATTTGCCCTAAGCTACAATATTTGCTGGCTTCCATTAAATGCTCAAAAATGTTTTTGTTGTTAATGGCAGCTTGTTGTACTTTTTCCAGCTCTTCGGCAACTTTGTTGGCGTTGCCTTTGTGCAGTTCTGCCAACATGCTTATCTGGTATTGTTTTTCCTCTTCGGTAGCACGTATCACTTCTTTAGGCAATACTGTTGGTGAGCCTTTGCTGCTCAGGAAGGTATTTACACCAATAATAGGAAACTCGCCGTTGTGTTTTAAGGTTTCGTAATACAAACTTTCTTCCTGTATTTTGCTACGCTGGTACATGGTTTCCATAGCACCTAACACACCACCACGTTCATTAATACGGTCAAATTCGGTTAAAACGGCTTCTTCTACCAGGTCGGTGAGTTCTTCAATTATAAACGAGCCTTGTAAAGGGTTTTCGTTCTTCGCCAAACCTAACTCACGGTTTATAATTAATTGTATCGCCATCGCACGTCTAACGCTTTCTTCGGTAGGTGTGGTAATGGCTTCGTCGTAAGCATTGGTGTGTAACGAGTTACAGTTGTCGTAAATGGCATACAAGGCTTGTAGGGTTGTTCTGATGTCGTTAAAATCAATTTCCTGGGCATGTAAACTACGTCCGCTGGTTTGTATGTGGTATTTTAACATTTGCGAACGGGCATCGGCACCGTATTTTTTCGCCATGGCTTTTGCCCAAATTCGTCGTGCAACACGCCCGATAACTGCATATTCGGGGTCAATACCGTTGCTAAAGAAAAACGACAGGTTTGGTCCAAATGCGTTGATGTCCATACCACGGCTTAAGTAGTATTCTACATAAGTAAAACCGTTGGCTAAAGTTAATGCCAATTGGGTAATGGGGTTGGCGCCTGCCTCGGCAATGTGGTAACCCGAAATAGACACCGAGTAAAAGTTACGGACGCTTTTATCAATAAAGTATTCCTGCACATCGCCCATTAAACGTAGGGCAAATTCGGTAGAGAAAATACAGGTATTTTGTGCCTGGTCTTCTTTTAAAATATCGGCTTGTACGGTTCCTCTAACAATAGCTAAAGTCTCTGCTTTTATTTTGTTGTACACATCGGCAGGCAACACCTGGTCGCCGGAAACTCCCAACAACATTAAACCCAGTCCGTTATTTCCTTTTGGCAAATCGCCCTGATACGCCGGACGTTTAACGCCTTTGGCTTTGTAAATGGCTTCAATTTTTGCTTCAATTTCTTTTTGTAAACCGTTTTCTACAATGTACTTCTCGCAATTCTGGTCGATGGCAGCATTCATAAAAAAGCTCAGCAACATCGGTGCCGGGCCGTTTATGGTCATACTTACCGAAGTCATGTGGTGCGATAAATCAAAACCCGAATAGAGTTTCTTTAAATCGTCCAAACAACAAATGGAAACACCGGCATTACCAATTTTACCGTAAATGTCTGGTCGTAAATCGGGGTCGTTACCGTAAAGTGTTACCGAATCGAAAGCAGTTGAAAGTCGTTTGGCCGGCATGCCAATACTTACATAGTGGAAACGTTTGTTGGTTCGTTCCGGACCGCCTTCACCGGCAAACATACGCGTTGGGTCTTCGCCTTCACGTTTAAACGGAAACAACCCTGCTGTGTAGGGAAATTCGCCGGGAACATTTTCCTGTAAACTCCAACGCAACACATCGCCCCAGCCGTTGTACTTTGGTAAAGCCACTTTAGGTATTTGTAAGTGCGATAAGCTCTCCGAATGGGTTTCAATACTCAGTTCCTTATCACGTACTTTAAATTTGTAAACAGGGCTTTTGTATTTTTCAACCTTAGCACTCCAGTTTTCTATAATCAACCAGTTTTTAGGGTCAAGATTTAACTTGATGTTATCAAACTCAGCTTTCAATACTTTGGTAATGTTATCGTCTTTTTTACCTAAGGTTTCTATGGTTTTGTTGATGGCGTAAAGCTGGTCTGCCAGTTCCACTTGCCGGTTTACCCATTTGTCGAAACCACGGTTGTTTTCCGATATTTCGGACAGGTAACGGTTACGGCTAGGAGGAATAACAAATATTTTTTCCGACATTTCTTTGGTAACTTCAAACGTAGAGGTTAAAGCAGCACCGGTTTTGGTTTTTATTTTATCGATCACCACTTTGTACAAGGTGTTCATGCCGGGGTCGTTAAACTGCGAAGCAATGGTTCCGTAAACCGGCACATCATTGTCAGCCATTTCAAAGGCATTGTGGTTTCGTTTGTATTGTTTTTTAACATCGCGAATGGCATCTAACGAGCCTTTTTTATCAAACTTATTCAGTGCAACCACATCAGCAAAATCGAGCATGTCAATTTTTTCCAATTGTGTTGCAGCACCAAATTCTGGTGTCATCACGTACAACGAAACATCAGAGTAATCCATTATTTCGGTGTCCGATTGTCCGATACCCGAAGTTTCTAAAATGATTAAATCGTAGTTGGCAGCTTTTAACACCTGAATGGCCTCGCCAACGTGAGCACTTAATGCCAGATTGCTTTGTCGGGTAGCCAACGAGCGCATGTAAACGCGTTCATTTTTTATAGAGTTCATTCTGATTCTATCGCCCAACAAAGCACCACCTGTTTTTCGTTTTGATGGGTCAACCGAAACAATGGCAATGGTTTTGTCTTTAAAATCAATTAAAAAACGACGAACCAATTCATCAACCAACGATGATTTTCCGGCTCCCCCGGTTCCTGTAATACCTAAAACCGGCGTACTGTTATTTTTAGCAGCGCTGTCGAAGTCCTTTTGTAAAGTTAAAAATTCATCGTGTCTGTTTTCAGCAATAGAAATTAAACGAGCAATAGTCGAAACTTTCTTGTCCGCCAAGTCTTTATTTAGGTTAGTCGTTTCAATTTTTGGAGTAGGGGTATCGCAACGTTCAATCATGTCGTTAATCATTCCTTGTAAGCCCATTTCTCTACCATCATCAGGGTGATAAATTCGAGTAATACCGTATCCTTGCAATTCTTCAATTTCCGATGGTAAAATGGTTCCGCCACCACCACCAAAAATTTTGATGTGCTCGCAGCCCTTCTCTTTCAACAAATCATACATGTACTTGAAATACTCTACGTGTCCGCCCTGGTAAGAGGTCATGGCAATAGCATTGGCATCTTCTTCAATGGCACAGTTTACTACTTCATCAACACTTCTATCGTGACCTAAATGGATCACTTCAACACCTGTTGCCTGAATAATCCTGCGCATGATGTTAATGGCGGCATCGTGTCCATCAAACAAACTCGCAGCAGTAACAATACGTACTTTATTTTTAGGGATGTATTTTTCTATTTGTTCCATGTATTTTGCATTAATCTGAGCCCTGCGAAAGTAAGCAAATTGCCTTGTTTTTCCAAAAAGTTGAGCGGATTAAACACAACTAAAAAAGGCTGCCATTGGCAGCCTTTTTTGATAGGTCAAAGATGTCCCTATTTTGAAACAGTAAATTTATCGGTAAAAACTATATTTTCGTTGTTATATACCTGATAGATGTATAAACCGGTAGGTAAATCATAAACACTAACATCAACAATGTTGCTTGTTACAGTTATGTTTTTAACCACTTTTCCGGTAATGTCAGTTACATTGATGCTGGTTGCTTTGTTATTGTTTAAATCAAATCTGATGCTTGTAGAAGCAGGATTTGGGTAAGCCAATACTCTTTCCGAGAAAAGAGCTTCTTTTACACCTACAGGAAAATTCATTACAATATCATCCAACCAGAATGTACTTCCAGGTTGAGCCTTTTTAGGTGTACTGTAAATGGTTGCTTTACTAGAGGTAGCTAATATAATCATTGTGTCAGGAGCACCAGGTAATAAATATGTGAAGTTTAAAGTAGCCGGAGTCCAGCTCGGAAGCACATCAGGCACATTAACACCAGCAATTCCTAATAATTGACCTCCCTGCATTAATTGAACTACAAAAACAGCGGTATCAGCATTTACAGGTGCATTTTTTACCATAAAACTTACTGATGTAGGTTGACTTGTATAAGGAATACCTTTAACAAATTTGTTGTTTAACAAATCACCATTTAATGAAATAGTACCACCAAGAGTATCAACACCTAAGATGGCAGCAAAACCGGTTTTAGTTTCCATTTTTACTGATTTCAGACCTTCACCCGGATCAGTAGTTTCTTCAGTAGTTCCATTCGGGGCACCAAAGTTACCACCATTGTAAGTTTCCCAACCAACGGGATTAGAAGGGCTAACTGTGGTTGGAGCCCAAAGTTCAAAATCAGGATTGGTTTGTGCAACTGCAGTTGCAGTAATTAATGCTGCAATTGCAGCAAAAGAAAGTAATTTTTTAATCATAAGTTTAAGTTTTAAGTTTGTATAAAAGTAGAGGTAAAACATTCATTTTTATACGGTTTGTTAAGATATTTAAAAAAAAAACATTTTTTTTAAAACTTTAACAATTTTGCATTCTAGTATTAAAAAATTGATAGAGATTATGAAAATACTGTTTGAATGTTAACCAACAATTTATTGCATTAGAAATTGTGTTAATTCTGTACTACAGTCATTTCAACCCTTCTATTCTTTTGTCTGCCCTCAGGTGTTTTGTTCGATTCTATTGGTTTTGTATGTCCAAACCAAAGTACTTCAAAACGACTTGCATCCACTTCGTTTTCAACCAAGAAATTTTTTACCGCTGTTGCTCTTAATTTGGATAGTTTTAAGTTGTTACTGGCTTTACCAACATTATCGGTATGACCTTCAATTTTCAATCCCCAATCAGGTTTTTTCTTTAATAGATTTGCCAGCTCAATAAGCGATGGGAGAGAAGCTTCTTTAATGATAGCTTTACCAGTTTCAAATTCAAGGTTCTTAAACGCTGTATTTAAAACTTCTTGTTCTTCATTAGAAAGTATTAAGGCTTGTCCTTTTACAATATATGTGTAGGCATATTTGTTTGTACCAACTTTAAATGCTCTAATTGTTTGAATAGAATCGTTATTTTTAATATCAACATCAATAAAATCGGGATAAATATCATCTGAAGCATCTAATTCAAACAAATAACTTTGGTCAGTAGGTAATTGGTTAAACAAGAAGTTATCTTTACCTATAAATAAAGTATCGGTCAGCAGTATTTCATTTATGCTATCAATGATATGCAATAACTTTAATGGACAACCTTTGTTAGATATTGGTCCGGCAATCATTGGACATCTGTCTTCGCTATCTTTCAATCCATCACCATCTGCGTCCGGACAGCCTTTAAATTCCAGTAATCCAGCTTCGGTTGGACAATCATCTTCTTTATCCATAATACCATCTTTGTCAGTATCAGGGCAACCATTGAATTCTACTATTCCAGAATCAGTAACACAACTATCCAGTTTATCCATTACTCCATCTCCATCTGTATCAGGACAACCCTTAAATAGTACAATACCACTATCTAATGGGCAATCATCTTCAGTGTCCTGAATACCATCATTGTCGGTGTCAGGGCAACCTTTGAAAGCCCAAACGCCATAAACATCAATACATTTATCCAGTTTATCCGAAACTTTATCTTTATCTCGGTCTTTTGGTCTAGGATTTAAAATAGGAACCTTTAGGGCAATATAAAAGTCTGCGCCACTTATTTTTGTATCTCTTCCGGCTGCAAAAATAGGTTTCATATCTCCTGTACCTATAACGAGCGGACCGGCACGTAAACCCAATCCATATCTAAATCCCGAAGTTGTGTTGTATGATAAAGGTACGGAAACACCCCACCAACGATGGTCCCATCTGGGAGTCAGTGCAAAGTTATGCGGGTAATGAACAGCATTATGGTCTTTATAAAATAAAAGGTTAATCCTCATATAATAATTGGCATAGATATTTTTCCATATATTATAATCTACATCAAAATTCGCATGGGTTGGTAAGTTCATAAAAAACTCACCGTCGTCTTTTCTAAAAGCTACTTCGCCTCTTGATTCAAGTTTAACTAAACTGGAATCGAAAGATCGGAAACCTTTTACACCATCAAATTCTTGTAAATCGAAAACGCCGGTCTGGAAACTGAAGTTTCTGCTTAGGACTCCTTTTTTATATCGCATACCACCAATATCATTAATGGCAGCCCCTACTCGTAATTTATATTTATTTTGATCTTTTCTCCATAAATTGGTTTTGTTATCCATATCGTATTTATAGTCCTGGTATTTGGGACGAAATTCATAAGTAACTCCAACATCAAAACCTAAACCCCAATTCGAATATTTTTTTAATAATTCTCCACCATTAAATTTTTCATTATCTGTACCTTCAATGTATCCACCAAGATTATCGGAGTACCCATAATCAAAATCCCCTTTTATGTATAAAGCTGTGGTATCATCAATAATATTATAGTCTACATTTTCAGTGTTTACGTAAAACGAGCCAATACCTTGTAAAAATTTAAGTTTAGCACCTATTTTCCAAAAATGCTCATTATCTTCTTTCAATACCTGAGCATAAGCAAAATTGTATTCGTTCCAGGTATTCATGGAAAGATTCAAATTCTGATCTTTTAAGTTTAAATTAAAGAGCCTCATGTAATCCCATTCGTTACTTGCCAAGCGAATTAACTCGGGGGTTACATTATCAAGATTGAACATGGTTCTATTTTTTATCTGGAAACCAATGGAACGTTTATGATTAAACGAAATCATCAAGTTTAATACATCTATTTCTGCTTGAACAAATGCAGATCGGGTTTTTTTACCATCGTCAAACTCATAAAACTGAGCGTTTGGATAGTAGTCTATTGAATCGGCAGATACAAATTTTTGTAAATCTTCGTTGTTGGAATAAGCAATAGATTTAGCATCGTTGTAACTAAATGAATTAAACCATCCATAAGGCATGTGTTTGGGATTAAAATATGCGTGATTGTTATACCCATGAACAAATGCTCCAAAAAGTACGATATCAACTTTCATCCGGTTGTCTGCTATAGAGGAAGGATTGTAATCCAACCCCAAGACACCAGAATAGTTACTTTGGCGAATACCAAGATATTCTTGAGATTTAAGAGTTAGTGATAGGCACAGTATGGATAATAGTAAAAGTAAATTTCGCATCGTGAATTAATAATGGATTTGGTAAAAATAGGTCATTATATATTAAAAAATTAACACGAATCGGTTCAATGTTAGATTCTTAACAAAATTAATTAATTTCTTCTCCAAAAATAAGGCGTGAAAAGAATGGCAATAGTAAAGAGTTCTAAACGTCCCATTAACATTAAAAATGAAAGCACCCATTTGCTTGCATCAGGTAAATGAGAAAAACTATATGACGGTCCGATACTACCAATACCAGGTCCAACATTACCAATTGATGTAGCTACAGCACTCACAGCTTCCATAAAATCAACACCTAAAAAAGTTACGACTAAGGAGCCAACTACAAATGTTGACAGATAGAAAAACACAAATGCCAATAAATTATAAACAATAGTAATTGGTACACCTTGACGATTCAAATGTACTGGAACTACAGCATTTGGGTGTAATCGTCGTTTAAACTCTAGAAATCCATTTTTAATTAAAAGAACAATACGAACTAATTTCATCCCCCCACTTGTAGAACCTGCACTTGCACCTGTAAACAAAAGTAAAAAAAACAGGAAGGTTACAAATGCTCCCCAGGTTGTAAAATCGGCACTAGAGTAACCTGTAGTAGTAATAATACTTGTTACCTGGAAAAGTGCATCACGAAATGTTTTTTCGAAACCTGAGTTGTGAGTTGAATATCCATATACCGAAGGAATGATAATAATCGTTAATAATAATATTGTTCCGAAATACCATTTAAATTCGTCATTTTCCCAAAATTTTTTGAATTTGAACTTAAAACCAAAATAAAGTAAGGTAAAATTAGTTCCAGCAATAAACATAAAAGCAATTACAATGTAGTCGATTATGGCAGAATTAAAATGAGCAATACTAGCTTGTTTGGTTGAGAAACCTCCAGTTGACATGGTTGTGAATGAGTGATTGATAGCATCAAAAAAGCCCATTCCACCAGGATACATCAGTAGTATAGTTTGTAAAACAGTAAAACCCACATAGATATACCACAATCGTTTTGCAGTTTCTTTAATTCGTGGGTGTATTTTATCTTTAGTTGGTCCGGGGGCTTCAGAAGCAAACAACTCCATACCTCCAACTCCTAAAAGTGGTAAAATAGCAATGGTTAGAACAATGATACCCATACCACCTATCCATTGAGTTAAACTTCTCCAGAATAAAATTCCTTTTGGAATTTCTTCAATATTATCAAGAATGGAAGCTCCGGTTGTGGTTAAACCCGAAACGGTTTCAAAAAATGCATTGGCAAAATTGGGTATGGCACCTGAAAGTAAATATGGCAATGACCCGAATATTGCCATAGAAAGCCAACCTAACGCAACGATAAGATATCCTTCACGTTTTTTTATTTCGGCATTTTCGTTTTTTCTAGTGGTTAACTTTAATAATAAACCTATAAACAATGTCACACCAGAAGAAATAATTAAAGGGTATAATCCACCTTCATTAAAATATATCGATACAGGAATAGCAAAAGCCATCAATATTCCGGATATGATAATTAGAGTTCCAATTACATTGGCAATAACTTTAGTATTTATTAAGCTTTTAGACATACAAAAATTAGTGAAAGAATTCTTCAATATCTTCAATTTCACTGTTATGAACAAAAACTACTGCTTTGTCTCCCTCCTGTAATTGAAAACTTCCAAAAGGAATAAAACCTTTATGTTGTCTAATTACTCCAGCAATGTTTACAGTTTTTGGAAGCTTAAGATCACGTAATGGTTTCATGGTTATTTTAGTGTTTGGCTTTACATTAAACTCTATAATTTCTCCATCAACACCATGCAAGTTGGCTACTGCCTGAACTTCACCTTTTCTGATGTATTTTATAATTTCGTTGGCAGCAATTATTTTTTTATTAATTAATGTATCTATACCAATATTTTGGGAGAGGTTGATGTAATCCATATTCTCAACTCGGGCAATGGTTTTTTTTACGCCATGAGATTTAGCAACCAGTGAAGTTATAATGTTGGTTTCAGAATCGCCAGTTAATGCAATAAAAGCATCCATGTCATCTAAATTTTCTTCTTCCAAAATAGAAACATCTCTACCATCAGCATTAATAACCAGGGTCTTTTTTAATCTGTCGGCAACTGATAATGCACGTTCCCGGTTTTCTTCAATTAAGGTTACATTGTATTTTTTTTCCAATAATTCGGCAGTTAAAATACCAATCCTGCTTGCCCCTAAAATCATAATGTTTTTTATTTCAAAACAACTTTGAGCGCAAAATGTGGTAACTTCTTTTATACCTTCTGGAGTTGCAATAAAATAAACAATGTCATTTTGATTTAACACCGAATCACCTTGTGCCATGTGTGTTTTTCCTTTTCTTAAAAAAGCAATAGGTTTAAATGATTGATTGGGGTTGAGGTATTTGGTGTCCAATATCGACTTATTTATTAAAGGAGAGTTTTCAGAAAGTGTTATGCCAAAAACGGAAAGTTTACCATCTTCAAACTCGTAATCATCAGTAAATGCTGATTGATTGATTAATCTTTTTATTTCTTTAGAGGCAAGTTCAACTGGAGATACAATAGTATCAACCCCCATTTCTTTAAAAAATACCTCTAAATCGGTAAGTTTAGTTTCGTAGTTACTTAAACGAGCAATGGTTTTTTTTGCTCCTAGTTTTTTTCCAATCATACAAATTAGCATGTTGGTTTCTTCTGATGATGTTGCAGCAATCAATAAATCGCAAGTGTTTATTTTAGTTTCTTTAAGTAGCCCTAAGCTAGTAGCATCACCTTTAACACCAATTACGTCGATATGATTTTGAACATAGTTTAAACGCTCTTCGCTTTCATCAATAATGTACAAATCTTGAGCTTCGTTGGTTAACATTTTTGCTAAATGGAAACCTACTTCACCTGCACCTGCAATAATTATTCTCATACCAATCAGAAAATTTTTGGCAAATGTAAGAATCTATTAGGTTTAAAATTAAAAAATAAACAAGCCAATATTTATACCTCAAAGTTGCTACTTTTACCTTATGACGTCAACCGATGATGAAAATAATGCAATTGCAATTGCTTCAAAGTTTATAAACAATACCAACAGGCATGTTTTTTTAACTGGTAAAGCGGGTACCGGGAAGACTACTTTTTTAAAGTACATCATTAAAAATACTTATAAAAATGTGGTGGTTGCTGCTCCAACTGGTATTGCAGCCATAAATGCAGGTGGAGTTACCTTACATTCGTTGTTTTTGTTGCCTTTTGGCGGATTTGTTCCCACGAACGATAATGCAGCAATTTTTTCTGATTACTTAAAAATCAACAACAGAAATACTT
The DNA here is from genome assembly GCA_050248475.1 of Flavobacteriales bacterium. Classification (GTDB taxonomy): domain Bacteria; phylum Bacteroidota; class Bacteroidia; order Flavobacteriales_E; family Vicingaceae; genus Vicingus. The sequence goes on along the minus strand of JBFWSH010000001.1, from coordinate 115,520 downwards.
TATTGAAAGAGTTGAAAATGAGTAGGGTAAAACGAAAGTTGATTCAAGAAATGGAGTTGTTGATTATTGATGAGGTAAGTATGTTGAGAGCCGATTTGTTAGATGCGATAGATACCATTCTACAATCGGTTCGAAGAAATAGAACTCCATTTGGAGGGGTTCAGGTGTTGTTTATTGGAGATTTATTGCAGTTACCTCCAGTGGTAAAAGACATGGAATGGAACATTCTAAAACAATATTATAAAAGCCCTTATTTCTTCGATGCTCAAGCTTTAACTAACAATCCTCCATTGTATATTGAGTTGGAAAAAATATATCGACAAACCGATAACCAGTTTATCAATGTATTGAATAATTTAAGAAACAACTCTATAACAGAAAGAGATGTAGAACTGTTGAACAAACATTATCAACCCGATTTTCAACCAAAAAAATCTGAAAATTATATTAAGTTAACTACTCATAATAACGTCGCAGATTCGTTAAACAGTAGTGAATTAAATAAAATCAGCAACCCATCCCATTTTTTTAAAGCAATGGTTTGGGGCGATTTTAATGAAAATGCTTATCCTTTGGAATCAACTTTAGAACTTAAAAAAGGCGCTCAGGTAATGTTTGTTAAAAATGACATGACGGGTGCTCAACGATTTTTTAATGGTAAAATAGGCATTGTTTCAACTATAAGCGATTCAGTTATTGAAGTGGAGTTTGAAGACAAAACCAAACCCATTACTGTTGATCGTTACATTTGGAAAAACATCAAGTATAAAGTAAACGATGTAACCAACGAAATTGAAGAAGATGTAGTAGGTACTTTTACACAATATCCTATAAAATTAGCATGGGCAATTACGGTACATAAAAGCCAAGGATTAACTTTTGAAAAAGCCATTATTGATGTAGAAAATGCTTTTGCGCCAGGTCAGGTTTATGTAGCATTGTCCAGATTAACATCGCTCAATGGATTGGTGTTGAGTTCTAAAATTAATTTTAAAAGATTAGTGAGTGATGCTACTGTTGCTGATTATGGAGAATCTAAACCTGACGAGAATACCTTGAACTCAATTTTAAGCAATGAATCACAACAATTTCTGAGAACATACATTACAACAGGGTTTGACTTTAGTTTTCTGCATCATCAATTGTATATGCATATCAATAGTTATGGTAAAGATGAAAAACGTTCGGAAAAACAACACCATTTTGACTGGGCTTCTCAACTGTTTAAAGACTTAGAACAAGCTAAAGAAGTTGCTGATAAATTTATTAATCAGGTAAGACAAATTTTTGCACACCAAAAGCCTGATTTTGAGAAAATATTGTTGGAGAGAGTAAACTCCGCGAAAGATTACTTTTTACCAATTTTAAAAGAAGGTTCAAAATCTATTTTGACAAAAATTGAAGAGTTGAACGAAAAGAAAAAAGTAAAAGCATACTTGGAGGAATTGGTTGATTTAGACGGTTTGTTTTATAAGCAGATACAATCCATACAAAAAGTAGAAGCTTTATTGAAATCATCGTTAAACAAAGTAGAATTTTCGAAGGAAAATATCAGCTTAGCAGAAGAAAACAGATTGAGATTAGAAGAAGTTTCTCAAACTATTAAACAGAAAAAGGGTAAAGTCTCCAAAGAAAAAAAAGAGAAAATCGACACAAAGAAAGTAACCTATGAATTATTTAAAGCAGGATTTACTGCAAATGAAATTGCTGCTGAACGAGGTTTTGCTTTAACGACAATTGAGGGGCATTTAGCTCATTACATTGGTTTGGGTTTACTTGATGTGAAGGATTTTGTTGAAGATAAAAAGATGAAACTAATTATTAAAGCCATTAAAAAATTAGACACCAACTTAATAGGTGAACTTAAACATTATTTGGATGAAACTATTACTTATCCCGAAATAAAATATACCTTGGCTTATTACCAAAACTCAAATAAAAAGGATAGTAATAGTTAATTAAAATTAACCACATAGAAACATAGGTTTAACTTATTTCTAATCACTACTTTTTTTCTAGATACACATTATTTTATCCCGATAAAATCGGGATATCTATGAGTACTTTGTTAATTGTGGCTGTTTTGTGTTTCTTTTTTCTTGCGTCAAGGCTATGTGTCTATGTGGTTTTATTTTCATATTTTCTTAAGTGGTGTTATCGTTAAATAGTATCTTCGCAGTATCAATACAGTTCATGAAAAAAATCCATCTTATTATCAATTACATTAAGTATTTTTTTACTGCCCGAAATCAGCATGGTATTCATTCTCCGTTTGTGTACGAATTATACAATAATGTAATCAAAGACCAAACACCTTTTTACATTTTTAGCGATATTGAGTCGATTAGAGCAAAGCTGTTATTGTCTAAAATTGAGATTGAAATAACCGATTTTGGTGCTGGTTCTGTGGTTAATAAATCGAACAAACGATACATTAACGAAATTGCTAAAAATTCGTTAAAAGCACCTAAATATGCTCAATTGTTGTTTAGATTGGTTAACCGATTTAAACCAGTTAATGTGCTGGAGTTAGGGACAAGTTTAGGTGTTACAACAATGTATTTGGCGACATCCAATTCAAAAATGAAAGTAACTACCATAGAGGGGTGTTCAAACATTGCTAAGGTGGCACAAATTAATTTTGATAAATTGGGGTTGGAAAATATTACTTTGGTAAATAAACCTTTTGAGGAGTTTTTGCCGAATTATTTAAAAACAGTTGAAACCTTAGATTTTGTCTTTTTTGATGGAAATCATACTAAAGAAGCCACAATCAACTATTTTAATTGGTGTTTGGCTAAAGTAAATGCAAATACAGTTTTTGTGTTGGATGATATTTATTGGAGTAGTGGTATGAAAGAAGCCTGGCAAGAAATTAAACAACACCCTGCCATTACTACAACTATTGATTTGTTTGCCATTGGTATTGTGTTTTTTAATCCCGATTTAAGCAAAGAACATTTTGTGTTGAGGTATTAAAACTTCAACAACTTTAATCCGTGTATAATATTAACCGTTTATCATATTTCTGTAATATTCAACTCTTTTGAACGTTACCTTAGCTAAAATTTTAAAAATAAACCAAATGAAAAAAATAGTAGTAGTAGTTTTATTCCTAATAGGAATTCATATCGTTTCAAACGCACAAACAGCTCAAGAAGTTGTGAATAAATACATCGAAAACATAGGTGGAGAAGAAGCTTTGAGAAAAATCAAGAATGTTAAAATGACTGCCAAAGTTGATGCGCAGGGTATGGTTATTCCATTGGAAATGATTAACATGACCGATGGTAAAATGATAGTGAAGTTTGAGTTTCAAGGTAAAGAAATGGTACAACAAGCTTTTGATGGAGAAACCTCTTGGGGTGTAAATTTTATGACTCAAAAAGCAGAAAAAGCCGATGCAGAACAAACGGAAAACATAAAAAGGGAAATTGGTGATTTCCCTGAAGCATTTCTAGATTACGAGAAAAAAGGCTACAAAATTGAGTTAATGGGTAAAGAAACCATTGAAGGAGTAGAATGTTTTAAAATTAAGTTCACCAAAAAACCGTTGTTAGCTGATGGTGCTGAGGTTGAAAATGTTCAATACTATTATTTTGATACTGAAAATTATGTACCTATTGTAACGGAAGCTGAAATTAAAAGCGGACAAATGAAAGGTTCAATTTCCCAAACTGTATTTAGCAACTATACTGAAGTAGAAGGCGTTTATTTCCCTTTTTCAATTAATTCCAGATTAAAAGATGGTGAAGGACAACCAGTAACTATCGAAAAAGTGGAAGTAAATGTTGAGGTTGATGAGAATATATTCAAATTCCCAGAAACAAAGTAATACTTGATAACTTATAAAAAGTCTATCAAAATATTAATGATCAAAATTAAATCAATGAAAAAATTAGCATTATCGTTTTTAATGTTGGGTACGGCCATTGTATCCAATGCTCAACAAGCCATTCCTTTAAAAGGAAAAGAACTTTTTGGTGATATGAAAGCCCGCCATATTGGTCCTGCATTAATGAGTGGCAGAGTAAGTGATATTGAAGGACATCCAAAAAATTCAAAAGTAATATACATTGGTACAGCTGGTGGTGGAGTTTGGAAATCGAACGATGGAGGTGTGATGTTCAATTCTATTTTCGATGATTATTGCCAATCGATAGGTTGTGTAGCGATCGATCCAAACAAACCAGATAATGTGGTTTGGGTAGGTACCGGAGAAACTTGGACAAGAAACAGTGTTTCGGTTGGTGATGGAATTTACAAATCGAACGATGGTGGAAACACCTGGACCAAAATGGGTTTAGAAAAATCGGATAGAATTTCGAGTATTCAAATCAATCCAAAAAACTCTGATGAAATTTATGTAGGTGTGTTGGGTGCTTTGTGGGGAGATAGTGAAGAAAGGGGTGTTTATAAAACCATTGATGGAGGAAAAACGTGGGAGAAGATTTTTTACATCGATAACAAAACAGGCTGTTCTGATTTGGTAATGGACCCTAACGATTCAAAAATTATGTATGCTTCATTTTGGGAGTATAGAAGAACCGCTTGGTCGTTTAATTCTGGAGGCTTAAACAGTGCTTTGTATAAGACTATTGATGGAGGTAAAACCTGGAATAAAATACACAACGGCTATCCGGCAGGTAAGTTAGGAAGAATTGCTGTGGCAATAGCTCCATCGAACAGTCAAATAGTTTATTCGGTTATTGAAACCGAGAAACCGGAGAAAAACGGTTTGTACCGTTCAGAAGATGGTGGTGCAAGTTGGAAACATTTAAATGCTGATTTTGGTTTAGTGGTTCGTCCGTTTTACTTTTCACGAATTGTGGTTGACCCAAAAAATCCTGATGTTTTAGTAAAAGCAGGGTTGTTTGGTTCTATCAGTAAAGATGGTGGTAAAACCTTTAAAGGTTTAGGAGCTATGCATCCCGATATTCACGACATTTGGTTTGATGTAAACGATTCTGAAAAATTGTTTTCGGCAACCGATGGCGGTTTGTATCGTTCGTTAAACCAAGGAACAACCATGGAGCAAATTGAAAATTTACCAATTTGCCAGTTTTATCATATAGCAGTTGATAATCAAGAACCGTATAACATTTATGGTGGTTTACAAGATAATGGTTCATGGTTTGGACCATCTGCCAGCCCTGGTGGAGTGGAAGCAAGAGATTGGGAAGTAATAGGAGTAGGTGATGGTTTTAGAGTTTATCCTCATCCAACCGACCCAAATATTATGTATTCTGAAATGCAAGGTGCTGAAAACGTTTGGCGTTATGATGCTAAAAAGCGTCAGACCAGAACCATTCAGCCATTGCCAGTAGAAGGCGACCCTAAATTACGTTTTAACTGGAATGCTGCAATGACAACAAGCCCAAATAAACCAGACCGTTTTTATGTAGGTAGTCAATTTGTTCATCGTTCTGATGACAAGGGTGATAACTGGACGAAAATTTCGCCAGATTTAACAACTAACGATAAAACAAAACAACAACAAGAGAACTCAGGAGGTTTATCGAAAGACAATTCTGGAGCAGAAAACCACTGTACTATTTTTACCATTGCTGAATCGCCTTTAGATGCTCAAATAATTTGGGCGGGTACTGATGATGGCAATGTGCAAGTAACACAAGACGATGGTAAAACGTGGACGAATGTTACTCCAAACATTAAAGGCTTACCAGCCAATACGTGGTGTTATCACATTGAAGCAAGTAAGTTTGGAAAAGGTACGGCTTATGCTGTTTTTGATGGACATACCAAAAACGATAAAAACGCTTATGCATTTAAAACTACCGATTTTGGCAAAACGTGGAAATCGATTGTAACTAATGATGTGTATGGTTTTGCACGTAGTTTACAAGAAGACCTAGAAAACGAAAACCTATTGTTTCTAGGAACCGAATTTGGTTTGTATGTAACCGTTGACGGAGGTTTAAACTGGAGCAAGTTTACCAACAACATGCCTGCAACTGCTGTGCATTATCTAGAAATGCATCCTAAAACCAACGATTTGATTATGGGTACACACGGTAGAGGAATTATTATTATTGATGATATTAGTCCATTACGACAAATTAAACCTGAAATGTTGGACAAAGACTTGGTGTTTATGAAAACTAAACCAACGGTAATGTTTGAGGAAAGTACTTTTGGTGGTACAAGTACTGAGACTCAATTTGTGGGACAGAATCCAAACAGAGATGCCAAAATAATTTATTACTTAGCAAAACGACATACGTTTGGAGCAATGACTATGAAGGTTTATGACCAAGCAAACAAAGAAATTGCTACTCTGGCTCCAGGTAAACAAAAAGGAATAAACATTGTTACGTGGAATGGAGCAATGAAAGCTCCAAAAATTGCAACGGGTAAAACCTTTTCATTTGGCGGAATGACTCCTCCAAGGGTTAAAGCTGGTAAATACAAGGTGGTAATTGAAAAAGGTAAAGAAAAATACGAAACCGAAGTGGAATTGCTTTACACACCTAACTCGGTATTTACATTAGAAGAAAGAGATTTGCAGTTTAAAACTACGATGGAGCTGTATAAAATGACGGAAGATTTAGCGTATTTGGTATACGAAATTGATGAGATTTTAAAACATACCGAAGCAAACAAAGACAACAAAACCATAGCTAAACAAGCAACCGCTTTAGCAGCTAAATTAAATGAGTTGAAAAAAACGTTGGTAATAACTTCTGGCGATAATTATGTTGGTGCTGCCGAGCCTCAATTGCGCGAAAAAATGGGTGATATTTACAGTAAAGTAGCGAACTATTACGGTAAGCCATCAGAATCGGAATTTCAAAATATTAAATTGATTGCCAATAAATTTAACAAAGCAAAAGCTGATTTTGAATCCATTAAAACCAAGTATTACAAACCCTATGTAGCTGCTGCCGAAAAACAACAATTAAAACCAGTAGAACTAAAAACCTACGATGAGTTTGTAAAAAAATAAGCACTTAAAAAAGATATAAAACCTCCAGCAAAAATGTTGGAGGTTTTTTTGTAACATATGGTTTTAAATATCGTTTTAATAAACTATGAAATTTAGGTGTATACCTTCAAATAGAAATGGGTATTTTATGGTTTTTGATGGGGGACAAACAATTCGAGTAAACCCAATTAAACATTATTATGATCATTTTGTAAGAATGACAGTAAACATTAGATGGGAAATGTTGAAATATAAAATTCAATATTCTCTAAAATTAAATGAAATACTCCTTAATGAAGGGAAAGATTTTGCAAATGAAATGATAGAAAAATATACTAGTATTGAATTGCCTGAAGGGTTAAAGAAACTTCTTGAACATCCTAAAAAGAAAGAACAAATTAAGATGTTAAAAGGTATAACTCTTGAAGAAGATATGTTACCCGCTTTTTTTATTCAAGCATTTGAAATACATGGATATCTTTATAGTATATATAGATTTGAACATGATATTGCTGGTATAGAGAATGAGGTTTTACCAAGAATATTAGTTGTAAACAATAATAAAGTTGAAAAATATGGAGCAACTACTTTAAGTGATGGAAAGTTAAAAGATGTTTTGAATCAAAGAAATGTTATAGTAGCAAATTTTCTTGAAAATGACAAGGGTTGGCATTGTTTCTTTTTCACTTTTAAAAGTTTAAAAGGTCTGGAAAGCCATAATGATGGACAGCCTCATTATCACTATATATCGGATAAATGGGGTATTCCAAGAGAGAAAGTATTAGAAGAATTAAGTAAGAAAAATTATAGTTTGCCTTCATTACCTCACATTAATTTTATTAGAGGTGAAGATGATTAAATTAGTATGGGTTATTAAATATTTCTGCCATCGTTTGTGTCTCACAAACGGCATTTATTTTGTTTGTGGGACACAAACAAGGGCTGGTGTTTACCTTAAATAGATTCCGTGTCAAGCACGGAATGACGAACCAAAACAAATCTCGTCATTGCGGAAAAATGGAGGAACGGAATTTTTCCGCGATCTTAAAAATAAGGTTTCTGAATTATCAAAAAAAAACACTTTTGTCATCTCGACCTTGTGGAGAGATATTCTAATTTGGGTGTGCAAATTGTTAAATATGAAGATTTCTCCATTTCGCTTCGCTTCAGTCGAAATGACAAGAAAAAATTTTTAATACACATTCTAAAAAATGAAAAATAATACTAAATACTTTTTGCTTTATTCCAATACACATCCATTTCTTCCAAGGTCATTTCGCCCATTTTTTTACCATCTTTTGCCGATTCGGTTTCTAAATACTGGAAACGTTTAATAAATTTTTTGTTGGTTTTTTCCAAGGCATCTTCGGGGTTTATGCCTAAAAAACGAGCATAATTAATCATCGAAAACAACACGTCACCAAATTCATCTTCAATTTTGTTCGATTTTGCTTCAACTTCAACTTTAAGTTCGGCCAATTCTTCGTTTACTTTATCCCACACTTGTTCGGGGTTGTCCCAATCAAAACCAACGCCACGAGCTTTGTCTTGTATTCGTATCGCTTTTATCAATGCGGGCAACGATTTTGGTACACCTTCCAATACCGATTTTTTCCCTTCTTTCAGTTTTAACTTTTCCCAATTGGCTTTTACTTCTTCTTCGTCTTTAACTGTAACATCACCATAAATATGCGGGTGACGGTGTATCAGTTTTTCGCAAATGCCATTAATTACATCAGTAATATCAAAATCTTTGGTTTCAGAACCAATTTTAGCGTAAAACACAATATGCAACAAAATATCGCCCAACTCTTTTTTAATTTCTGGCAAGTCGTTATCAAAAATAGCGTCGGTCAGTTCGTAAGTTTCTTCAATGGTTAAATGCCTCAGACTTTGCATGGTTTGTTTCATGTCCCACGGACATTTTGCACGTAAATCGTCCATAATGTTTAGTAATCTTACAAATGCTTCGGCTTCTTTAGTCATATTGGTTTATTATTTTAAATTTGTTGCGTGATAAAATTACACGTTAAATATTGTTTATTTCTAGTACTTGTACTTTTTTTAGAAAGCTTGTCGGCTCAAGATACGCAGCATAATTTCGGAGCAGAAGTAACCTACCATTATGGGTTTATTTCTCCGCATAATGTGTTGGTTAATGAAATTATTCAGGGGCATACCCAAATGATTCAGCTCGATTTTTACAATCAAACAAATGGAGTACGTTTGTGGGAACAGTATTACAATTATCCAAAAATTGGAGTTTCAACGGTTTTTATCAATTCGGGTAACCCCGAAAGTTTAGGTAATATTTATGGGGTGTTTCCTTTTATCGATTTTCCGTTAAACTATTGGAAAATTACGTGGGATTTAAAATTTGGAGCTGGTATTGGTTATATCGAAAAATCTTTTGACAGAAAAGAAAACTACAAAAATTTGGTGATAGGTTCCCATTTAAATGCACTGATTTATGTCGATACACATTGGGATTTACCGATTACTGAAAAATTCCACACATCGTTGGGAGTAGCGTTAACACATTTTTCTAACGGCTCGCTAAAACGCCCCAATTTAGGAATAAACATTTTTTCGTTGAATTATGGTGTTAGCTATAACTTTGGTAGTACATCAGCTGTTATAGAAAAATCGGAAGAAAACAGAGAAAAAAAACTCTCACATTTAGTAATAACAAATGCTGGAGCAAAAGAAATTGACCCTATTGGTGGTAACAAATACATGGTGTACAATATTTCATACAATTTGCTAAAAACGGTTACCAACAAAAGTTCGGTTGGAGTAGCTGCTGACTTTTTTTACAATACTTCGCTTGAGCCTTTGGTTGTTCGATTGTACAATGATGATTTAGGAAAAATAGCCAATTTCAGAATGGGTTTTAGTGGTATTTATACCTTAGATATGGATAAGCTTTCCTTAATGTTTCAAACAGGTTTTTATGGGTATAAAAACTATAAACAGGATGGCAATATTTATACTAGAGTAGGAACAAGGTATCGGTTTACTGATAAATTATTCTTTAATTTAGGCTTGAAAACTCACTTTTTTGTTGCCGATTTTATTGAATATGGTATTGGCTATCAAATTAAATAGATGATAAAAAATGTTCAAATATTAGTAGTTGTGCTCTTTTTAGGAGGAACTTTTTTATCGTGCGATAAAGAAAATAAGTGTGTGAAATCGAGTGGCGATAATACCATTGAAACAAGAGCTGTAAGTGTAAATTTCACGGAAGTGGAGTTAAATAATAAAATCAATTTAATTATTAAACACGATTCTACGTTCTCATTAAAAGTGGAAGCTGGAGCTAATTTATTACCATTAATTACAACTGAGGTTTCTGGTAATAAATTAACCATTAAAAGCGACAATAAATGTAGCTTTTTAAGAAGCTATAGCAAGGTAATCAATGTTTATTTATCCACTCCCAATTTAACTAAGATTAACTTTAAAGGACAGGGTGATGTGTTGAGCGCAAACACCTTAAACTTTCCTAATCTTGAAATAGAAGCGAATAAAGCAACAGGAAGTATTTATTTGGGTTTGTATTGTAATAGTTTAAAAATATTACAACATACCGGTTCAGCAGATTTTACTTTTGTTGGGCAATCTGAAAACACTTATTTGTATTCAAATGGTAATGGTTGGTTTCATTTCGAAAATTTTTCATCAAACGGTGTTCATGTAAATTCAACAGGTACCGGAGATATGCTGATAAAAGCAAATAATTCGTTATTAGTAGAATTGACTGGAATCGGTAATGTGTATTATTACGGAAACCCTACAGTAATGGTTAGTAACCACTCCGGATCCGGTGAAATAAAGAAAAGATAGATTATTTGCCCAACATGGCTGCTTTTAAGTCAGCATCAGCAGGCTCACTACACAGCCAAATACCAAACAGCGCTTTTTTAAATTCCAATCCCTTAATAGTTGAGGATAGTTTGTTGTTTTTGTAAATAACCGTTCCTTTATTTGGAATATATACAAAATCATAAACATCTTCTTTGTTTATTTCTGTACTAAAAACCGATTTAAATTTATCAATTTCAGCTTTTAACGCTGCTTGTTTCCCTTTAGTAGATTTTTTAAAACCTTCATCAACTGCACTAATCATTTTTTCGGCAGTAATTAAACTCGAAACAATATGGAGTTTAATAGCCATAATCTTATCATCGTTAATAATTGAGGTAGCATTGTTCGTGGTGGTTTCTAAATACAAAGCACCAACATACATATCCATCCAATACTTTTCTCTAATTCCAGCGCCGTTTAATTCTAAGTTTGTTTCATTAAAATTTACTTTTACAGGAATAGTTACATCACCCACCTTTTTTTGAGCATGAATTGATGTTATTGAAGTAATTAGAATAAATAAGGATAATACGTATTTCATAATAGATGGATTAGTGTTTATTTAATTTATTTTCTTTTGCATGGCTGATACTCGCATTTAATTCAAAGCCTATTAACAAAACTAAAGAATTAAAATATAACCATAACATGATAACCATAAGTGTGCCAATAGAACCATATACTTTATTATAAGTGGCAAAGTTGTTTACATAAAATGCAAAACCACTTGATAATAAAATGGTTAATAAAGTTGCTAAGGTAGAACCAGCCGATATAAATCGAAATTTCTTGTCTCCTAAACTACCGATATAATAAATAGATGAAATACCAAAAAGAAACAATGCCAGTATAATGATGAATTTACCTATATTTAATAATACGATGGATATTCCATCAGTTAATATTCTATTCTCTATCAAGTATGAAAATGCTATTTCACTAAAGACAATAGATCCAACAGCAAGAATCATTAAAATGATTAAGATAAAGAGTAATAATAGAGATGTTAAACGTTGTTTTACAAAAGATATTTTTTTCTTGCTATGATAGGAGTTTTGAAATGCCAACAACATGGCATTTACACCATCACTTGCTAAATACAGTGCAAATAGGAATCCAAAAGAAAGTAAAGTATTGTGTTTTTTATTAAACAAGTCGTCAATGGTTTCTACACTCATTTTATATGCTTCTTCTGGCAATAGTTCCTCCAAAATTAACAATAACTCTTTGTAAAAATCATGTATTGGAATATACGGTAGAAGAGATAATAGGAAGATAACAGCTGGAAACAATGCTAAAAAGAACCGAAATGCTAATGATGATGCTCTTGTTGTTAATGAATTTTGCTGTAATCCTTTTACAAGGAACAAAATAACATCAAAAAGAGGCATGCCATCAAAACCTGGCATAATAATTTGTTTCGACAGGCTAATAGGTTTCTGTACAAAATTAGAATTCACTATTTTGGAAGTAAACTTATTCAAAATTAAATGGCCTTTAAACTTAAATCTAAACTCTTTATTTGGTGGGTTAAAGCCCCTATTGAAATAAAGTCAACACCACATTTTGCATATTCTCTTAAAGTCTCTTGAGTAATTCCACCTGAAGCTTCGGTTTCATATTTTCCATCAATCATAACTACAGCTTTTTTCATATCCTCAAAAGAAAAATTGTCAAGCATAATACGGTGGATTTTACCAACTTTCAAAATTTGGTCAAGTTCATTCAAATTACGAGCTTCTATTTCAATTTTAATCAATTTGTTGTTTCTGTCAAGATATTCAACTGTTTTGTTGATTGCATTTTCAATGCCTCCAGCGTAATCAATGTGGTTATCTTTTATCATAATCATATCATATAGCCCCATCCTATGGTTGATTCCACCGCCAATTTGAACCGCCCATTTTTCAATAATTCTGTTACCAGGAGTAGTTTTTCGGGTATCTAAAATTTTTGTAGGTAAATCGTTAATGAGTTGAACATACTCATGAGTTTTGGTTGCTATTCCGCTCATGCGTTGCATAAAATTTAGTACCAAACGCTCAGCTTTTAAAATAGATTGGCTGCTTCCTTTAACATAAAAAGCGATATCTCCTTGTTTTATGATGTCACCATCTTTTAGACATTGAGTAAAAACTAAAGAGTTGTCAATTTTATTAAAAATTAGTTTAGCAAGTTCAATACCAGCTATAATACCATTCTCTTTAACTAAGAGTTGTGCTTTTCCGGTTGTATTTACCGGAATACAAGCTAATGAAGTATGGTCACCATCACCAATATCTTCAGTTATAGCTATATCAATAAGTTGATCAACAAGAAATTGGCGATTATTCATCAGTTTCAATACGTAATTCCAAAATAGTTGTAACTGTTCCTGTTTCTTTGTAAAGAATGTATACTCGAAAGTTACCTTTAGAGGTAGTTAGGTTGCCTATTGAATAGTGTGTATTATTTTTTGAATCGCCATTGTGCATTATCTTAAACGATGATGGTTGATTTTTAACAAAAAAATTTTTTAGAATAAGCTCTGATTGAGTTTTACTAAATGCACCTTCATTGCCAGGAATACTTAAGTCAATAGAACTCTCAAAATAACGACTCAGTTCAGCAGCGTTACCCATTTTTAAAGCATTAATTATACTTGTAGAAAGCGGTAAGGCTAATAAGTCGGTACTAAAAAACACCAATAAAACAATAAGTAATTTTTTCATCGAAATAAAAATTTTATTCGTTTTAATCAATAATCAAGCCATTTTTAAAGTAAAAATTGAATTGAAATGGTAATTCAAAAGTAATAAATTTTATCTTAGCAAGATGAAGATTAAATTAATAGCTATAGGTAAAACTGACGAAAAATATTTACAAGATGGAATTGTTAAATATTTGAATCGATTAAAGCATTATATATCTTTTGAAATTATAATTATTACTGATGTGAAAGTGGGTTCAAAACAAAATACAATTATGCAGAAAGATCAGGAGGGTAAATTATTGCTTAATAGTATTGGAGCTAATGATTATGTTATTTTATTAGATGAAAATGGTAAACAGTTCAATTCAGTGGATTTTTCAGAATTTATTCAAAAAAGAATGAATGCATCATTGGATGTGGTTTTTGTTATTGGAGGTGCTTATGGGTTTTCTGATTCAGTTTATAGTAGGGCAAATGATAAATTATCCCTGTCCAAAATGACCTTCTCTCATCAAATGATTCGTTTGTTCTTTGTAGAACAACTTTACAGAGGTTTTACTATCCTAAAAGGTGAAAAGTATCACCATCAATAATAATTTAAGATTCCAATAATTTATATTTTAGTGGTTATTTTTTTTGTTAAAAAAAAGTAGTTTTATGGCTATATTTTTTGAAATATAACATAATTAACTTAAACTTAAAACTTTTTAATAATGAAAAAGATATCTATCTTTTTGGCAACTCTATTTATTATGTCAGTTGCTTTTGGGCAAAATGTAATACAAAAACAAGGCCTATCAAATGCTCCCAGTTATTCTATATCTAAATCAAATCCAAACAATTCTGTGGATTTTGAACAACTTGCCAAAGATTTAGAGTCGGTAGCAACTAAAACTCCTGATGGCCATATTCGTTGTTTTTCTAATGAATATAATGAAATGCTTAGAACAAAATATCCTCAATTAGGAAGTGATGCTGATTTTGAGTCGTGGATAGCTCCTAAGATTGAAGAGTATAACAATAATGTAGCAAATGGACTTGCAACTCAAAAAGTTGTTGTTACAATTCCTGTGATTATGCACATTATTCATAACTCAACTGAAGGAGTTGGAACAGGTAGAAATATTTCTCAGGCTCAAGCAACTTCACAAATTACCATCTTAAATAACGATTTTAGAAAACTTAACTCAGATACATCTTTAATACCAGCAGCATTTCAACCATTGGCTGCAGATTTAGAAATTAATTTTGTGCCTGCATTACGATATGCTTCTAATCATGCATTAGCAGGAAATACATTAGCCGAACCTGGTATTGATAGAATTTCTGCACCAACTATTCCAGGTGTTGCAAATACTACTACCGGTTATTCTACAACTTTTATTGATGGAACAATTAAACCTAATACTTATTGGGATAGAACTGAAGTAATGAATATTTGGGTTTGTCAAATTTCTGGAGGTATTTTAGGGTATGCTCAATTTCCTACTGGGTCTGGATTACCTGGATTAACCGGTGGTGCAACTGGAGCTAATACTGATGGGTTGGTGTTATTATATACAGCAACAGGAACAGGTGGTGTAGCTGCAGCTCCTTATAACAAGGGTAGAACTGCAACTCATGAAATTGGTCACTGGTTTGGATTAAGACATATTTGGGGTGATGAAGCAGCTTGTGCGGCTGATGATTATGTTACAGATACACCTCAACAAAAAAGTGAAAATTATGGGTGTCCATCTTATCCACAAACAACTCAAGCAGGAGGTCGTTGTAGTACTGGTGACCCAAGTTCGATGTTTATGAACTATATGGATTATACTGATGATGCATGTATGTTTATGTTTACTCAAGGTCAAAAAGGAAGAGTGGTAACAGTATTAGCAAATTCTCCGGGTAGAATGGAGTTACCTACATCTACACTAGGTAGCCCTTTAACTACAACGGCACAATTTTCGGGAACACCATTATCAATTCCTGTTGGAAATTCTGTAACCTTTACCGATCAATCTATTAGTCCAAACACGATTACAACTTGGAACTGGACTTTTACTGGTGGAACCCCTAACTCTTTTATTGGACAAAATCCTCCAGCAATTGTTTATAATACACCAGGTAATTATACTGTTTCTTTAACAGTAACGGATAATACATCTGCAAGTGATAATGAAACAAAAACTGCCTATATCAATGTATTTACAGCACCAACTTGTGATACTTTAAATTACCCTCCCAATGGAACTATAGTAGCTTATACTACTGGAGCAGGTCTTGGTTACGTTATTGGCAGTAATCAATACTTAGATAAAGCTAAAGCTGAATATATATCAAGTGCAGCTCATGCACCTTACACGCACGTTACTGGAGGTAGATTCGCAGTTAGAAGTGCTAGGGACGGAGGTAATGGTGCTACAGTTACTTTTAATGTATGGGATGCAACTGGACCTGGAGGTTCTCCTGGAGCTGTTTTGGGTTCTGTTACAGTTACTTTAGCTTCATTAAATACAAATCCAACAGGATATGAAAATAATATTCAACAAGTTATGTTTCCAACTGCTATTAATGTTGGTACTGCTCCATATTTTTTTGGTTTTGTAATGAATAATTTTAAAACAACTAATCCTGCATCAACTAAGGATACTTTAGGATTATTCTCAAATACAAGTGGAGATTCAAATCCTGGCACTGCATGGGAGCAGCAATCCGACAATTTGTGGTATGATGTTGATGCTGCCTGGGGAGGTTTACCAATAACTGCATATTTATCTCCAATTATGTCTCAAAATGCACCAGGTCCAGTATTGACAACAAATTCAACAAATATTTGTATGGGAGGAAGTATTAATTATGATGCAACTGCTTCTACAAATACTTTATCATATAGTTGGATATTTAATGGCGGAACTCCAGGTACATCAGCAACTGCAACTCAAGCTGTAACCTATGCAGCATCTGGAAGCCCTAAAACATATTTAACATTAACTGGTAATTGTGGTGCTGTTTCTAAAGATAGCGTTACAATAACAGTTAATTCAGATAATACAGTAAGCACAGCCTCAAGTTCTCCATCAGTATGTGTAAATACAGCAATAACAAGTGTTACCCATACCACAACAGGAGCAACAGGCATAGGCGCAGCGACTGGGTTACCATCAGGAGTAAGCGCAAACTGGTCAGGCAACACCATAACCATAAGCGGAACTCCGACAGCAAGTGGAACATTTACATATAATATTCCACTAACAGGCGGTTGTGGATCAGCAAACGCAACAGGAACTATTACAGTAACTTCTGCAAACACAGTAAGTGTAGCCTCAAGTTCTCCAACCTTGTGTATCAATACAGCGATGACGAACATTACCCATACCACGACAGGAGCAACAGGTATAGGAGCTGCTACAGGATTACCATCAGGAGTAAGCGCAAACTGGTCAGGCAACATGATAACGATAAGCGGAACTCCGACAGCAAGTGGAACATTTACGTATAGTATTCCATTAACAGGTGGTTGTGGATCAGCAGTAAACGCAACAGGAACTATTACTGTTAACCCTAATATGACCGTAAGCGTTGCCTCAAGTTCTCCAACCTTGTGTATCAATACAGCGATGACGAACATCACACATACCACAACAGGAGCAATCGGCATAGGAGCAGCCACAGGCTTACCCTCCGGAGTGAGCGCAAACTGGTCAGGCAACACCATAACCATAAGCGGAACCCCAACAGCAAGTGGAACATTTACGTATAGTATTCCATTAACAGGTGGATGCGGCACAGTAAACGCAACAGGAACCATAACAGTAACCCCAAACAATACTGTGAGTGCAGCCTCAAGCTCACCGACAGTATGTATCAATACAGCGATGACGAATATTACCCATACCACAACAGGAGCAACCGGTATAGGAGCAGCGACCGGATTACCATTAGGAATAAGTGCGAACTGGTCAGGCAACACGATAACCATAAGCGGAACCCCAACAGCAAGTGGAACATTTACGTATAGTATTCCATTAGCAGGCGGTTGTGGTTCAGTAGTAAATGCAACAGGCACAATTACTGTAAATTCTAACAATACTGTTACTCCGGCATCCTCATCTCCAACTGTTTGTATCAATAATGCAATCACTAACATCACCCATACCACAACAGGAGCAACCGGCATAGGAGTAGCGACCGGATTACCATCAGGTCTAACAGTAAACTGGTCAGGAAATACCATTACAATAAGTGGCACCCCTACAGCAAGTGGAACATTTACATATAGTATTCCACTAACAGGTGGATGTGGAACTGTAAATGCAACAGGTGTAATTACAATTAACTCATTAACCACTCCAACATTTACAGCGGTAACACCACAGTGCTCAGGTTCTACAATTTCAGCATTACCAACAACATCAAACAATAGTATAACAGGAGTATGGAGCCCAGCAATTAATAATACTACAACCACCACCTATACATTTACTCCAAATGCCGGACAGTGTGCAGCTACCACGACGATGGTTATTACAATTGATTCTCCAGTAACACCAACATTTACAGCGGTAACACCACAATGCTCAGGCTCTACAATTTCAGCATTACCAACAACATCAAACAATGGTATAACAGGAACATGGAGTCCAGCAATTGATAATACGACAACGACTACCTATACGTTTACACCAACAGCGGGTCAATGTGCTGATACAGCTACAATGACGATATCAATAGTAGGAGTTATTAATACACAAGAATCAGCAATGGTTTGTAACTTTGGTAGTTACACTTTTCCTGATGGAACTACACAAACAAATATTACTAGTCAGGTTGTTTACAATAGTACCTTAACTTCATCAGGAGGTTGCGATAGTATTGTAGAGACTACTGTTGATGTTCAAGTCTGTACCGGAATTGAAAAAAATGAGTCTGATGGAATCATAGTTTTCCCAAATCCAGTAAATAAATTGTTAACTGTTCAAACATTTAATTCAACTGTTTCTCAGATAAAAATGATAAATATTTTAGGAGAGGTGATAGTTAATAAGAATACAATTAATTCTAATACCACTACCATTAATGTGGAAGGAATTCCTAAAGGGATTTATTTTATCCAATTATCAAATAACAAGGGTAAAGTAGTTCTTACTCAAAAAGTGGTAGTAAACTAAATATTAATTTTAAAACAATAAAAAGCCGAAGATTTAATCTTCGGCTTTTTTGTTTATTTTGAATTCGATTTATACTCTTTAAAGCAATCTTGAATTTCCTTGATAATTTCATAGTCGTTGGACTTGGAAATAAACCCATCAGAAAAATCGCAATAAATCATAAATTTTTCTACTTCCGATTTATCATTCAAACCAGTAGCATTTGTTACAACAAGATTATTAAACTTGGTTGATAGAAATTCTTTAAATCTATCTCTTGCTAACAATTCTTCATAGCGTATTTTACTCCTCCCTTGTTTGCTCAAATAGTCATATAATTTTGAAATACCTCCTTCTATAATAATGCCGAAACCAGTATTACCTCTGTATAAAAACAAATCGTTGTCGAACATGAAAATATGAGGATTAATTTTTTGAGTAGTATCGGGTATAAATAAATTAATGAAGGCTTCTTTAAACTCCTCATAATCTTTGTAAGGAATTACTGTAAACTCTTCCAATTCGTAATTTTTTGGAGTTAAATAAATAAGTCCGTTTATTTCATTCCCTCTTATCAATTTGGTTTCATATCCAATAATAGAAAATTTTAAGGTATCAGTTGAATTTACGGTAAAGTTAAATTCTCCATTGTAATCACTAATTACACCATGATTAGTTGTTAAGTTTATAATGTGCACAAAACCAATGGTTGAGGAATCCTTTTCATTCAGAATTTTTGAATGAATTTCTATTTTATCAAGTTGTGCAAATGCAAAAAATGTTGTTAAACATAACAATACAAGTAAAAACGTTTTTTTGTAATACAGCACAATTCAAAATTATAAATTAATGATATTTAGAAAAGTTAAAAATGTATAAATGTTTTTTGATAATAACACTGTTGTATATTTATGCTACCTTATTCTTTTTGTAACTTTGACTGCTACTTGTTAGTGGTAGAAAAGATGAAAAAGATAATATTTGTAGGTATAGTAATAAGTTCTTGTGTTTATAATAAGCAAGAGCCATTACCACTTCCCAAAATAGAAGAATCAACTAACGATTCTATAGAGGTTGTTTCAATTACCTATACCAATTATGTTAAAAAAGTAATGGATGATAATTGTGCTGCATGTCATTCTGCTTCTGGTGTGGGTATTTCACCTTTTTTAACCAACTACAACGAAGTGAAACAACAAGGATTAAATGGGAGGATTAAAGCAAGAGCTATTGATGAAAATCCCACAAGAATGCCAATTGCGGCTAGTTTGTCTAAACCAATTAAAGATACACTACAAATGTGGCTAAATGGTGGTATGCCCGAATAAGAGATTAAACATTAATGCTAAAAGCACCTTGTTCTAGTATTGACCAATAATCTATGTTTAATTGTTCGGCTTCATTTACCAATTTAGTATTGATATAATTTGAATTGGAAGAGTCAATAATTAATAATTTAAAATTGAACATTGCATTAATTTGGTTTAAAGATAATTTGCAATTTTTTGTCCAAATCAAATAATCTACCTGTATTTTATTAGTCGGTTTAAAAGGCATAATGTTATTATCAACTATAACCACTTGCTTGTTGTAAAATTGAAAGTAATTGTTTTTTGTAAAAAGGTGTTTATTGTCAATTTTGTAGATGTTGGATAGTAAATGTGTTTTCTTTAATTGCTCAATATTTACGATTTTCTCAGTTTCCACACCTTTATCAATCCAATTGTTTTGCACATGAAAATTTAGTTTGTTTTCTGCTTGAAGTAGTTTCTGGTCAGCGACTAAAATGTTATCATCACCATCAATAAAATTTATGGCAGTATGTTTCGGGATGTTATAAATAATTAATTTCTTTTGATTGAGAAGTTTGTAGTTATCTAAACCAATAGACGTAATAAGAGTTAGAGCTAATAGACTAAAACTTAAAAAGTAATAGAACTTACGGTATACAATTAGAAGGATAATAGAGGTTATGATTAAATAAACCAATAAAGTATCAGTAATGGTAAATTTAATATGATTGCTTACTGCATATGGAAGTTGATCTATGTGAATAACCGATTGGTTAAGAATATAGACTAACCACTTTAAACCGCAGCCAAAAAATGTGGCAAGTTGAGGTATAAAAGAAAAAGCCAAAGTTGCTAAACCTAAAATTAAAATAAACAATGCTAAGGGTATAACTATAAGGTTTGAAAACAGAAAATAATTTGGAAACTGATGAAAATAATATAGACCTAAAGGGAACGTTGCAATTTGTGCTGCAGTGGAAACAGTTAATAGCCCCCAAAAGTATTTTGTAAACCAATTTTTAGGTTCGTAAAAAGAATTGAACCAAGGTTGCATTAAAACAATGCCAGCAACTGCAGAATAAGATAATTGAAAACCAACATCAAAAATTAAAAATGGATTGTAAACTAACATACACAAAGCCGAAACAGAAAGTGTATTAAAAAAATTGGAGTTACGTTTAAATGTTTTTCCAATAATAATTACGCTAAACATTGTGGCAGACCTTATTACAGATGGAGATAAACCTGTAATTAAAGCATAAAACCATAAAATAAGAACTAACAAAATTCCTTTGATTAAAGAACCGTATTTGATTTTATCAAGGAAGTTAAGTAATACATTAAAGATCATAAAAATGATACCAACATGAAGTCCAGATACAGCTAAAACGTGCATTGCTCCAGCACTTGAGTAAGCACTTTTTAATTGGGCTTCGATGTTGTTTTTGTAACCCAATATTAAAGCTGAAGCAACTCCAAGTTCGTTGTTTGTTAATCCAAATTTGTACAGGTTTGAGATTAATTTTCTACGTATTTTATCAGCAAAAACAAACATATCGAATGTTTCGTGCTGATTAATTAAAGTCCAGTTGTTGGTTTTTAAAAAAGCTTGCTGTTTAATTAAGTGAAACGATAGGTATTTTTTGTAATCAAACTCTAGTGGGTTTTTTGGTTCAGGTACATCTTTAAATTCGGGTTGAAAAGAAATTAAATCACCTACAGCCAAGTTTTCTGCCAAGCTATCTTTTTCTATAAACAAAATGGTTTTTCCATTAACATTTTGCCATTTGCTATTAGTTTTGTTTCCTTTTATTGTTAATACACATTTGACTATTTTGTCCTTTTTTTGGGGAGGGTCAGTAATTTCTCCAATTACAAGTTGATTGTTCAGTTTTGTTAATGATAATTGATTGGTAGTTTTTAAGCCCGTTAGAATAACTCCCAATAGAAAAAATAACGAATAAATGTGTAAGCCAAATATCCAGCGTAAAGTGTAGTTGGAATTAACTTTTTTTATTGACAATAAAACAACAAAACTGACAAAGAAAAATGTAAATAAGTACAAGATTAAATTTGGTCGGAAAGAAAAGTAAACAGCAGCTAATATTCCTACAATTAAAGGAACTAACAATCGTAAAAATGGAAGTTGATTTAGTCGATTCATGGTTCGGCTAATTTATTGTATTTTTGAATAAATAAAACAATTTTAATGCGAGTTATTCTCACTATTTTATACTTTATTCCGTTTTTACTTTTTGCACAAACTACGCAAGAAAAAATTGCCAAACTCGAAAAAGAGTTGGAGCTTGTTGGTGAAAAAAATGCCCAATTAGTTGAGCAACTCAATGAACTAAAACTTGAAAAAATCAGAGAAGATTTGGCCAAAATTGGTGTCCCAGAAACAAGCTCGGATGAAGAAATTATTTACCATTCTGCCATGTGTTTGGTTTATGCCGAAAAGCATGAGCAAGCTAAGTGGGTTGCTCATATTATTTTACCCGATATTGTAAATGGAGCTGAAGGAAGGTCTAATAATTTTAGACCAGATACTCTTATAAAAACAGGTAGTACTGATGATGAAGATTTCTTTTTAAAAACCAAACAACCTAATGGAAAATACAAGTACGACGGTTATGGTTACGATAGAGGGCATTTAGCTCCTTCAGCAGATTTTAAATGGTCGAAAAAGGCATTGTCAGAATCGTTTTATTACTCCAATATGTCGCCACAAGAACCTCAGTTTAACAGAGGTAGATGGGCAGACTTAGAAGGTATGTTCAGAGAATATATTATTAGTAATCCAGATGTTCAGCTTTACATGGTAACTGGGCCAGTTTTGTATGATACTTTACCTAAGGTAGAGCGTAGCCCTAATAAAGTTAGTTTGCCAGAGTTTTATTACAAAGTGGCAATGGATTTAACCAACAATAGAGCTATTGGTTTTGTTATGCCCAACAAAAAATTAGAATACCCTATTTCTTCTTATGCAGTTTCGATAAACGAAATAGAAAAGGTAACAGGCATTGATTTCTACTACCAATTAAACGATTCAATTGAGGAGTTTTTGGAAAACCAAAAAATAGTAACGGACTGGCTGCCCGAAAAACAAAAAAATGATGTAGAACCTGTTTCACAACCTACTTTGCCACCTGGTGTTTTTAATACAGTGGTAGCAAAAAACCACATGAAGTCGGGTAAAGTTATTACGGTTCAAGGAACGGTGGTAAATTCCAGAAAAACCAAAGGTGGGCACTTGTTTTTTAATTTAGATAAAAGTTATCCCAATCAAATTTTTAGTGTAGTTATTTGGGCTAAAGACATCCCTAATTTTAGTTACGATCCTTTAACCGAATTTGATAGGCAAGAAATAAAGGTAGAAGGAAAAGTGACTGATTTTGACGGTATACCTACTATGATTATTGAAAAAGAAAATGTGGTTGAAGTACACCAAGAGGGAAAGGTGATAATGATTATTGAGTAATCTAAAATTCTTCTTTAAAAAAATCTAGGGCTTGTAAGTCAATCATGTGTACATCTTTGTAATAGAAATGTAAAATTTCCGCATAAGAGTATCCTAGTTTTGCCATATGCATGGCACCTTCTTGGCACAAGCCAACTCCGTGCCCGTAACCTTTTCCTTGTAAGATAATTTCATTATCAGTTGCTACCACATCAAACAAAGCTGATTTTAAATTCCAGTCTTTACGTAAATCTACAAAAGGAATTTTAATGTTTTGGTTTTCAAAATGTTGTTCACGTCGACATTGAAAATAATCTAAACCACACTCTTGATAGAGCTCTTCTTTTGGATGATTGTGTTTATCGGTAAGATAGTTTATCCAATCGGTTTTAGCTATTTTTTTAGTCCAGTTGGCATTGTTTTCCTTTCGACAAAAGGTGTCGGTAACGGAGCGTAAATAATATACATTTTGTCGCCAGACATCTTCAGAATTGGCCGTTTGTCCACCACAATTGGAATAAAATGTTGCGGTTATTAAATTTATATCGCTATCCACAATTACAATATTTTTGGTATCAATAGCAGCATTTTTTATTATTACAGATTTTGGTTGTCCGTTATAAGCCTGACAGTGAACTTGGTCGCACAAACTAAAACCTTCTGGTTGGTGCCTGTCAATGTTTTTTAAAGCATAAGTTCGGCAAATAATGGCTTGTAATTTAAAATATTCTGCAGGTGGGCTTTTGCCTACTTCTGATTCAATAACTCCAGCAACATAATTATCAATATCTATGTTGTTAATTAAAGTAAGCTGGTTGTAATAGTTGTTAATATTAACCAATAAATTATCTTCATAGAAAGTAATTTTGCCTTCGGGTTGATTAGTTTTAATTTTAAACGAATTGCGCCACGATGTACCTATAAATTTTACCTTTTTAAAGCTTCCTAAATCTTTATCGAGCGTTTTTAATGTAATATCGTTATTGGAGTAGGAGAGTTGTACTATATCTTCAATAGAAATCTCCATAAGTTTACCATTTTCAGTATAAATATTGTAACTACCAAACTGGGGAGAAAAAATAAAAGAAGTAATTTTTTTATTGGCTAAAACACCAATATTTAGTACTTCTGCTTTTGTATAAAGAGTAAAGCACACGAGAATAAAATGGAGTAGTATTTTAGATAAATTCACAACACAAAAATAGGGTTCTTTAAGTTGTTTTGAGACGAGTAAATAAACACTTATTCACAAGATGTGTTTAATTACGTTTAACTGAATTAAAAGTTTTTATCCCAATCAATTCATCGTAAAATAATGTAGGATTTCTGTAATAAACTAAAATGGTATAATCGTTCTCAGCTTCAAAAAATGAACCTTCGTAAGTGGTTAAATCGCCTTTGTTTTTGGCGCCATCTTTAACTACACAATACATGTAATTATAATAACCTTGTTTTAATAATACTTCCTGTTTGTATACATTGTTTAATGTATCATATTTCATTTTAAACTCTTCTTTAAATTTCCAGTCGGTTAGCTTACCAAAAATGTAAACGGTTCCGTCTTTTAATTGTGGATATTGTTTTAACGAAAAATGAACTTTTACATAGTTTGCCTCAATATCAGAGTCAGTAATACTCTCGTCTCGTTTAATCAAAAAATTACCGTTCAAATCGGGTGCTGACAAGTATCTTTTGTAGGCTCTACTTTCATCATCAACAAGGTAAATATGAACTCTCCTGTCTTTTTGTTCAAATTGCATATGTTTTACATTAATGCTTTGAAACATCAATGATTTTATATCAAAATTTCTAAACTCGTTAGAGCCATCAAAAACGTTTTGGTCGTCATAATTATAATCTAGTAAGGTTCCATTAACGTAACGAGGTTTTAACCCAGTTATGGCATTATCCCATCTGTAATTTTGCATCAATACTACTTTTACTTGCTCATATGGGTTTTGTATATCAATATTTTTATGGTCAATAGAAAAATCTACTTCTTGACGAGAAAAACGTTCAGCAACATTAGTTGCTTCTTTTACTTTAGAAATTATTTCAACCTTGTTATCTACAACCATAAATCGTTTGGTAATGATTACGTTGTCAGTATCATAACCATCATAAACTTTTAAAATATAGTTGCCAGTAAGTGTAGGGTTAATAAATTCGTTCGGTAGTTCAATACTATAATGAATAAATTGGTTATCGGTATTTAATGAATATTTGTAGTTCTTAATATCATCAGAAAAGTTGTTGTATAAATATTGGTTTTGACGAAGTTCAGATTTTTCCCAGTTGGCATTACAATGAATGATAGTATAGTTGTAGTATTTAAGTTCTAACCCAAAATCGTCAAACGATAATTTTAATTTGTTTGGGTCTCCGAGAGTTAAAATAGGATAACTCATTACGTTATTGGTATTATAGAATTGAACCGATTTTATGTTTTTGTTATAGGTGAAATCATCATTTTGTATAAAATTTTTTTTGACATATTCTTCAGTGCTATCAATATTTTCATGTATATTTTTTGGCAAAGGATTTGAACCCACAGCGAGAATGGTAAATTCGATAAAAAGAATAACTATGATGATTTTTTTCAATTCTATTTTTTTAATGTTTATCAGCTAAAATAGCTGATTAAACGATGATTAAAACTCACCTATCAAAATTGTAATAAATTTCTTTAAAAATACTTGATTTGGTGATTCAAATTTATAAATTTGTTCCCAGATTTTATAAAAACTGACACATGTCAAAAGAAATAAAAATTCGTAAAGGAGCAAACATCAAACTTAAAGGTTCTGCCGAAAAACTTTACACAAACCCTGCCAATGTTTCTGAAATAGTTTTAAAACTAAGTGATTTCCCAACATTAATACCAAAACTTATAGCTAAAGTTGGTGACAAAGTTAAAGCTGGAACACCTTTGTTTTTTGACAAAGAAAACGATAAAATCATGTTTACCTCTCCAATTAGTGGTGAAGTAACTGAAATAAATAGAGCAGAAAAGAGAAGAATTGTTGAGGTTAAGGTAAAAGCGGATGGTCAAAATTTGTTTGAATCTTTTAAACAAGCAGATCCACTCACTTTATCAAAAGAAGAAATTTTAGATAATTTATTAAGAAGTGGAGTATGGCCATTGATCCGCCAACGTCCGTATGATGTTATTGCTAATCCAAACGACAAACCTAAAGCTATTCATGTTACTGCATTAGATACTGCTCCGTTGGCTCCTGATTATGGTTTTATAGTTCATGGTCAAGCTGAAATATTTCAGTTGGGATTAAACGCTTTATCGAAATTAACTGACGGTAAGGTTCATTTAAATGTGAATGGTAACGATAATCCAGATGAAGTGTTTACAAATGTAAAAAATGTACAAATAAATAGAGTTTCAGGGCCACATCCTGCTGGTAATGTTGGTATTCAGGCTCACCATATAGATCCTGTAAATAAGGGTGAAGTTATTTGGACATTAAGAGCTTTGGATGTGTTGACTATAGGTAGATTGTTTAAAGATGGTAAATATGACGCGTCGAGAACAATCGCTTTTGTTGGATCAAAAGTAAAATCTCCTAAATATGTTAGAACTGTTTTAGGTGCTAATATTTCTGATATTATTAATGGGAATGTTGAAGCAGGAGGAAGATATATTAGTGGTAATCCATTAACAGGAACACAAATTGCAGAAAATGGTCATTTGGGTTATTATGATTATCAGCTGTCTGTAATTCCAGAAGGTGGGAATGCTCAATTTTTTGGTTGGATTGCTCCAGGTTTTGATAAATTTAGTTTATCGAGAACTTTTATGTCGTGGTTAACACCAAATAAAGAGTATGATTTAAATACTAACATGAATGGTGAAGAACGTGCATTTGTAGTTACAGGAGAGTACGAAAAAGTTTTTCCTATGGATATTTATCCAGTGTATTTATTAAAAGCAATGATAACAGAAGATATAGATAACATGGAAAAATTAGGAGTTTATGAAGTGGCTCCTGAAGATTTTGCTCTTTGTGAGTATGGTTGCACCTCGAAAATAGAAACTCAAAAAGTAGTTAGAGAAGCTTTAAACTTGGTTAAGAAAGAATGTAGCTAATTAGCTGATTAGCTAATTTGACAATTAACAAATTGATAAAATGGAAGCATTAGAAAAATTCATGCAAAAAATCAAACCTAAAGCTGATGGAAAGTTTCCATTGGCTTATACGGTTTGGGATGGAACTTATACTTTTTTGTTCGTTCCTGGGCATACAAGTCACAATGGTACACACATTAAAGACGGTATAGATTTGAAAAGAACCATGATTATGGTTGTGTTGGCACTTATACCGGCTCTATTATTTGGTATTTATAATGTTGGTCATCAACATTTTTTGGCACTAGGTGAAGTTACGTTAGGAGATAACCTGTGCTCAATGTTTTGGGACAAATTTATATATGGAGCAATTCAAGTACTACCAATTGTAATCGTTTCTTACGCTGCAGGTTTAGGGGTAGAGTTTGTTTTTGCAACAGTTAAAAAACATGCAATTCATGAGGGGTTTTTGGTGTCGGGGATGTTGATTCCATTGATTATGCCTGTTGATGTCCCATTATGGATGGTTGCTATAGCTACCATTTTTGCTGTAGTAATTGGAAAAGAGGTGTTTGGGGGAACTGGAATGAATGTAGTGAATGTGGCTTTAGTTGCCAGAGCATTTTTGTTTTTTGCTTATCCTACTAAAATGTCAGGAGATCAAGTTTGGGTTAGTTTAGGTGATGGAAAAGCTGTTGATGGTTTTTCTGGTGCAACACCTCTTGGTAATGCAGTTCAAGGTGGAGTAGATGCTATCCCTAGTATGATGGACTCTATTATTGGGTTTATTCCTGGTTCTATTGGAGAAACATCAGTGATAGCTATAGGTTTAGGAGCATTGATTTTGGTGCTTACAGGAATAGGAAGTCTAAGAATAATGTTGTCGATGTGTGTTGGTGGTTTATTAACAGGATTAATGTTTAATACCTTTGGTTCATCAGTTTATTCTCAAGTTCCCGCATTGCATCATTTATTGTTGGGAGGATTTGCTTTTGGTGCAGTTTTCATGGCAACTGATCCAGTTACAGCTTCACAAACGAATACAGGTAAAATTATTTATGGTTTGTTTATAGGTATGATGGCTATTTTAATAAGAGTAGCTAATCCTGCATATCCTGAGGGAGTAATGTTAGCTATACTTTTGGGTAATGTGTTTGCTCCATTAATTGATAATATGGTGGTATCTGCAAATATTAAGAAAAGATTAAAAAGAATAAAAACAGCATAATTATGGCTATTAATAGAGAAAGTAACGGATATACAATAACTTTTGCTATCGTTATGGTGGTAATAGTTGGGGGCTTATTGGCTTTTGTTTCGATGAGTTTAAAACCAAAACAGCAAGCCAATGTTGACAATGAAAAAATGCAAAACATTCTTCAGGCAATTGGTATTGAAGAAACTGATGGGGTTTCAAGAGATGAAGCAGGAAAAGTGTTTAGTACCTATATTACAAGGAGGTTGACTATTAATTACAACGGTGAAATTTTAAGTGATAAATCAGTTAATGACCCAATTGACCCTAAAGATAAGTTAGATGCATTTAACATTGATTTAAGAAAGGAGTATTCAAAATTCATTAAGCCAATAATGAATAAAACCAAAGGAAATCCAGATCTATTGGTTGAAGAGTTAAAAAAATCACAAGATATTCATTTTCCGATATTCGTCTGTGAGCACGGTGGTGGTAAATACTACGTATTATCTGCTAGTGGTAAAGGTTTATGGGATGATATCTGGGGTTATGTATGTATTAAATCAGATTTTAAAACCATAAATGGTTCTGTTTTTGACCACAAAGGAGAAACACCTGGTCTAGGTTCTAAAATTAAGGAAGATTGGTTTCAAGACCAATACGTTGGTAAGTTAATAGCTAACGATAACGAATTTACATCAGTTAATGTATTAAAACCAGGGGCGACGTTAAACGAGCATCAGGTTGATGGAATTAGTGGTGCAACTTTTACAGGTGTTGGTGTTCAGGAAATGTTGAAAAGAAACTTAGTAGTTTATTACAACTTTTTTAAGAATAATCCGGAATTTGCTGGTAACCAACCTGCCGAAGAAGCAGTTATCCAAGAAATTGTTGTGAGCGATTCTACACTTGTTAGTGTAAATGATTCAATAAATTAATAAATCGCAAAAGTAAATTAGATTAATTATGAGCGAAGCAAAAAAAGAATCTCTATTTTCAAAGAAAAATAGAAAGCTAATTACAGAGCCATTAAATACTATTAATCCTGTTACTATTCAGGTGTTAGGTATTTGTTCAGCTTTGGCTGTAACAGTACAAATGGACAATGCATTAATTATGTCGATAGCAGTAACAGCTGTTACTGTTCTTGGTAATGTTGTTATTTCGGCCATGAGAAATATTATTCCAAGTAGAATAAGGATTATTGTTGAACTTGTGGTTGTAGCATTTTTGGTAATCTGTGTTGATCAAATCTTAAAAGCGTATGTGTACGATGTTTCTAAATCGTTATCAGTTTTTGTTGGTTTAATTATTACAAACTGTATTATTATGGGTAGACTTGAAGCTTTTGCTTTAGGTAATAAACCATGGGAATCGGCATTAGATGGTTTAGGAAACGGTTTAGGATATGGTTTAGTTTTAATCGTGGTAGCTTTCTTTAAAGAATTATTTGGTTCAGGCTCATTATCAATACCAGGTTTAGGTAAACTACAACTATTACCAGAAGCAGTTTTTGATATGGGATATATGAATAACGGATTAATGTTATTGCCTCCATCATCGTTGTTTATTGTGGCAATATATATTTGGGTTCAAAAATCAAGAAATCCTCAATTAATTGGAGAATAACAAGTTTTAATACTATATAAGGAATGGAATTAGTTAATTTATTTATAAAAAGTGCCTTCATAGAAAATATGATTTTCACCTTCTTCTTGGGAATGTGTTCATATTTGGCAGTTTCAAAATCAGTAAAAACCGCAGTGGGTTTAGGTGCAGCAGTAATATTTGTATTGTTGGTTACCGTACCAGTCAATTATTTGTTAGAAACTTATGTGCTTAAGGAAGGTGCTCTATCCTGGTTGGGTAGTGAGTATGCTGATGTAGACTTAAGCTTCTTGAGTTTCATCATGTTTATCGCTGTAATTGCCTCTATTGTACAATTAGTAGAAATGTTGGTTGAGAAATTTTCGCCAGCTCTTTATGGTGCATTAGGTATATTTTTACCTCTTATTGCTGTAAACTGTGCTATTTTAGGAGCATCATTATTTATGCAACAAAAACAATTCTCTAATGTTGGTGAGGCTACAGTATATGGTGTAGGTTCAGGGTTTGGGTGGTTCTTAGCTATTGTGTTAATTGCAGCAATTAGAGAAAAAATTAAGTATTCCCACATTCCTGGCCCGATAAAAGGAGTAGGTATGGCTTTTATCCTTACAGGATTAATGGGATTAGCGTTTTTAGGATTTTTAGGATTTGAACTTTAATATTTGAGATATGGATACTGGCGTAATTATAATAACCATAGTAGTCTTTTTAATTGTAGTGTTAGCATTAGTAACAGTTTTGCTTTTTGCTAAAGCTAAATTAATGCCTTCCGGAAAAATAAAGATTACTATTAATCATGATAAAGTAATCGAAGTAGATGGTGGAGGAACTTTATTAGCTACACTTGGTAATGAGGGTATCTTTTTACCATCTGCATGTGGTGGAGGTGGAACATGTATTCAATGTGTTTGCCAGGTAAACAGTGGTGGAGGTAGTATTCTTCCAACAGAGATTCCAAACTTTACAAGAAAGGAAATTGCTGAAAATTACCGTTTAGGTTGCCAGGTTAAGGTAAAAGAAGATATGGATATTCATATTCATGAAGAAATTTTAGGTATTAAAGAATGGGAAGCTACTGTTGTTTCTAACTATAACGTAGCGACTTTTATTAAAGAATTTATTGTTGAGATACCAGAAGACATGAACTACAAAGCAGGCGGATATATTCAAATTAAAATACCAGCTTGTACGGTTAATTATAAAGATATGGATATTACAGCTCATCCTCAAGATCATCCAGGAGAGCCAGATAAATTTAAAGCTGATTGGGATAAATTTAATTTATGGCCTTTAGTGATGAAAAACGATGAGGAAGTGGTTAGAGCATATTCGATGGCTTCTTACCCTGCTGAAGGAAGAAAAATTATGTTGAATGTTCGTGTTGCTACACCCCCTTTCGATAGAGCTAAAAATGGTTGGATGGATGTAAATCCAGGTATTGCTTCTTCATACATCTTTAACTTAAAAGTTGGTGATAAAGCAACCATTTCGGGTCCTTATGGTGAATTCTTTATTAACGATTCTGATGCTGAAATGCTTTATATTGGTGGTGGTGCCGGTATGGCTCCAATGCGTTCGCACTTGTACGAGTTGTTTAAAACCATAAAAACCGGACGAAAAGTTACTTACTGGTATGGTGGTCGTTCAAAAGGCGAGTTGTTTTATATTCACTATTTTAGAGATTTAGAAAAAGACTTTCCAAACTTTAAATTTTACTTGGTATTGTCAGAACCTTTAGAATCGGATAACTGGAAAGTGATGAAAGATATGCAAGACGAAGGTGATGGTTTTGTTGGGTTTGTACACCAAGTGGTAATTGACCAATATTTAAGTAAACACGATTCTCCTGAAGATATTGAATTTTACTTCTGTGGACCTCCAATGATGAACAATGCTGTGGTTAACATGTGTGATCAATGGGGTGTACCAAAAGAAAATGTTCGTTTTGATGATTTTGGTGGATAATATTAAAATGTAGATAAAAAAAAGCTCAACCAATGTTGAGCTTTTTTTTTGTTAATCGGTTTATGAAAAGAAGATGATGAAAGAATCTTCGTTAACAATACAAACTGGTTTTGGAAACTCACCATGCAATACCAAAACATTTTGGTGATGATGTTCTAAACTACTCAATTTTGTTCTGTTTAAAAGAATAACAGTTGAATGTCCATGATGGTCGGTTTTATCTAAAATAGTTTCGCCATTAAAATCGCATTGCCAGTGTGTTTCACCCATTTCTTCTTTGTAGGCAATACTAATAGTTGGTATCTGATAATAACTATGCTCTCCAATTCCTTCAAAATCGAATACCATTCTTACCAGCCCACTTTCAGATATTAAATCTTCGTTTTTCAACCCTAACGCTGCAAACGATACCTTCCCACTTGTTGGAGTTTTAAAATTCACTTTAATTTCACCTTGATTAATTTCAATTGTTTGACTCATAGTTTTTGTTTTATTGGTTTATACTATAAAACTATACTCTTAAAAACAAAAAAGCCCTGATATTTGTCAGGGCTAGCTATGTTATTTAACATGTTATTATTTTCCTTTAAAAGCATTGATGGCGTTTCTTGTAAAATCAGATAAAACTAATTTACCGCTCATTCCTGCACGTTCAATTAATAAGGTATCCCAATGTTCTGTGCCTTCCCAAAACACCTTTTTAAGCATACTCATAGCTTCTGGGTTAGAGTTCGCTAATTTATTTGCAAGCACATCTATTGCAGTATCCATGTCTTCAATGGTTTCAAATGTTTCGGCATAAAGCGATTTTTCTTTTGCCCAATCAGCACTGTACCATTCAGTAGCATTTATCGCAAGCATACTCATTGCCGATGTTCCTACTTTTCGTTCTACTGCTGGTCCAACCACAAAAGGACCGATACCAACAGCTAATTCGCTTAGTTTTACGGCTGCATTTTTGGTAGCATAACAAAAATCTACTGCACTAGCCATTCCTACACCACCACCAACTGCTTTTCCTTGAACACGTCCAATAATAAATTTGGGGCATTTACGAGCCGCATTAATTACATTGGCAAAACCTGAGAAAAATTTTGTGCCTGTTTCTAAATCGTTGATAGAAATAAGCTCATCGAAACTTGCTCCTGCACAAAATGCCTTTTCTCCTTTCGATTTTAATATGATAACTTTAACTTTCTTATCTTTTCCTGCTTCGGTAATAGTGTCGGCAAGTTTGTTTAATATTTTACCTGGCAACGAATTGCTCATTGGGTGGAAAAACTCGATAGTTGCAATTCCTTTTTCGTTAATGTTTTTTTCTACTGTTCCTTGTTCTGTTGCTGTCATATTGTAGTGTGTTGAGTGTTGAGTGTTGAATGAATTACCTATCACTCAACACCCATTACTAGATTTATTTCTCTTCAGAAAATGTTAAAATGTATCCGTTTAAATCCACTATCGAAAATTCGATGGTATCGTAGAAGGTGCTTTCTAAATCTGAAATAATTTCTACTTCATTCTCCATCAATTCTTCGTGTAGCTCTGTAATTCTATCTACTTTAATGTAAAAGGTTAAACCGCCCCCTGGCTTTTGAGATTTTAATTTCGGCATTTCATCTTTCAAACTTTTTGCCGATTGAAACATTAGTATAACATCGTTTCGTTTTATCATGGCCCAGTCAGGAACTCCCTGTTCAGGTACAACTCTTAAAAGTGTAAAGCCTAACAAATCGGTGTAGTATTCAATGGTTTCTTCTACATTGTTAACCATTAGGTTTGGGGTAAGAGAATTTAACATGTTTGGTGTATGGTTTTTAGTGTTTAGTTTTTTGTATCCAGTGCTTGTTTTATTGTTCTTTAAATTTTACCATCGTTAAAATTGTTGCTAAAGCTACAGTTTCTCCAGTTTCATCATATACATCAACCAAGAATTTTACAATACCTTTTTTGATGTCGTTTTCGTCTTTTTTCTCTTGAGCTGTTTTTTGTTTTGCTGTAAAACGAACTCCAATGGTCATGCCCGGATAAACGGGTTTAACAAATCTACATTCGTCTAAACCATAGTTTAATAAAACAGGACCTTTTTTTCCATCCACAAATAAACCAGCAGCCTTAGATAATACCCAGTAACCGTGTGCAACATTACGTTCAAAAATAGTTCCTTCAAGCGATGTTGCATCAACATGTGCATAAAAGTGGTCGCCACTAACATTGGCAAAATTTACAATATCGGCATCAGTTACGGTATGTTTACGAGTAATAACAGTTTCACCAATTTGTATTTCCTCAAAATATTTTTGGAAAACGTGTTTATCAAATTCGGTTTGTTCTGCCCCGTATTGGTATTGGTTAGTAACTTTAGTTAACATGGTTGGTGAACCTTGTATGGCAGTTCGCTGCATGTAATGTAAAATACCACGTTTTCCGCCCATTTCTTCACCACCACCAGCTCTTCCTGGCCCACCATGAGTAAGCAATGGCATTGGAGAACCATGACCAGTACTTTCTTTGGCACATGCTGCATTTAGAATTAAAATTCGCCCATGCATGCAAGCGGCACCCATTACAAATTCTTTGGCAATTTTATCATCATTGGTAACAATAGAGCAAACCAATGAACCTTTACCCATTTTGGCTAATTCAATGGCTTCGTCTAAATTTTTATAAGGAATAATGGTTGAAACTGGTCCAAATGCCTCAATGTTGTGGCAATCGGTATTTACAAAAGGATTGTCGTTAACAAACAAAATAGGTGACATAAAAGCACCTTTGTTTTTGTCGGCTCCAACCACTTCATAAGTGTCTAGATTTCCAAACACCATTTTTTGTGTTTTAGAAAGTTGTTCCACTTTTTCTCTAACTTCTTTTACTTGTTCCAATCCAGCTAATGAACCCATACGAACACCTTCTACTTCTGGGTTACCGATTACGGTCTGACTCAATCGTTTGCCTAAAGCAATTTGTACATCTTCAACCAATTTTTCAGGAACAATAATTCTTCGAACGGCGGTACATTTTTGCCCTGCTTTTACGGTCATTTCGCGTTGAACCTCTTTAATAAACAAATCAAATTCCTCTGTTCCCGGAACAGCATCTTCGCCTAAAACAGAAGCATTTAATGAGTCTGCTTCCATGTTAAACGGAACAGCTTCTTCTAACAAACGAGGGTGAGATTTTAGCATTTTTCCTGTAGAAGCTGACCCTGTAAAAGTTACTACATCTTGGTTAGTTACATGGTCTAGTATTCCATTTGCTGATCCACAAATGAGTTGTAAAGAACCTTCCGGTAAAATTTTAGAGTCGATAATATCTTTAACCATTACTTCGGTTAAAAACGAAGTTAATGTTGCTGGTTTAACTATAGCTGGAACTCCACCCATAAAGTTTACGGCTATTTTTTCTAACATTCCCCAAATTGGAAAGTTAAATGCGTTGATGTGAATGGCAACACCTTGTTTAGGTACCATAATATGGTGTCCAATAAATGTTCCTCCTTTTGAAAGCGGAGCAGTTTCTCCATCAATGTAAAAAGGTTCATCAGGAAACTGACGACGTAAACTAGCATTGGCAAATAAATTACCTATGCCACCTTCAATATCAATCCAACTATCCACCTTTGTAGCACCAGTTTTGGCACTTACGGTATAATATTTTGCTTTAAGTGATATTAAATGCATTGCCAACGCTTTTAACATCAATCCGCGTTCTTGAAAAGTCATTTTTCTTAGTGCAGGTCCGCCAATTTTTCTAGCATAATCCATCATAGCAACAAAATCTAGCCCTTCGCTTGATGCTGTTGCAATTTGCTCCCCAGTTATTGCATTAAATAAAGCTTTGTCTTTTCCGGTTCCTTCAACCCATTTTCCTTGAGCGTAGTTTTGTAGTTTCATCATTATACTTTCTGTATTTTGTTAGAGGCTCTAAATTACAAGTTTGGATTTTATTGTACAACATAAAAACTGTTGTATTTGCATTAAATTCTCGACTGATATGTGAATAAATTAAAGTAGCGTCCTTTTGAACTAATCAATTCATCGTGAGTTCCACGTTCAACGATTTGTCCGCCTTCAACAACCAAAATTTGGTGAGCCATTTTAACGGTGCTTAATCGGTGGGCAATTACAAAAGTGGTTCGTCCTTTCATCAATTCTTTTAAACTTTCCTGAACCATCATTTCACTTTCGCTATCCAGGCTAGAAGTGGCTTCATCTAAAATAAGCAATTTTGGGTTTGCCAATATCGCTCTAGCAATAGCTACTCGTTGTCTTTGCCCTCCCGAAAGTTTAACTCCACGTTCACCAATCATGGTATTTAAGCCATCTTCAAAACGATCAGTAAATTCGTTAACATAAGCCATTTTTACAGCGTCATTTACTTCTTTGTCACTCGCTGTTGGTTTCGAAAACAAGATGTTTTCTTTTATAGTACCTTCAAACAAAAAATCATCTTGTAGCACCAATCCAATATTTTTTCTATAAGAATCGAGTAAAACGGTTGATAAATCTACATGGTCAATGTAGATTTTTCCACTTGTTGGATCAAGAAAAGAGGCTACTAAATTGGCAATGGTAGATTTTCCCGAACCGGAACTTCCAACTAAAGCAGTAATAGTTCCTGACGGGGATTCGAAATTAATGTTATGGAGCACAAGTTTATCTTGTTGATATGAAAAGCT
Organism: Flavobacteriales bacterium; assembly: GCA_050248475.1. Lineage (GTDB taxonomy): Bacteria > Bacteroidota > Bacteroidia > Flavobacteriales_E > Vicingaceae > Vicingus. The sequence continues at coordinate 78,601 of JBFWSH010000001.1, read as the reverse complement.
GACATCTTCAAATTTAAAATTACCATCAAACGATTTTAAAATTTCTGTTCGTTTTTTATTGTCACTTTCGCTTGGAATGTTCATCAATTCTTCCGTTCTGTCTAGCCCAGAAATTGCTTCAGTAAGTTGTGTGCTGATATTACTCATTTGGACAATTGGAGCTATTAAGAAACCCAAAAACAGGGTAAACGATAGAAAGTCGCCTAATGAAATTTCCTCATTAACTATTTTATAACCACCAACTCCCATAACCAGAACCGATGCTAAGCCTAATAATAATGTAGCAGAACTATACATAATAGAAGTTGCTGTTAATGAAGATTTTATGATTCTAAAAATATCAGTAACACCTTTCTCAAAAATGGTACTTTCATATTTTTCGGCATTAAATCCTTTTACAATACGTATTCCACCTATCGTCTCAGTTAATCTTCCAGAAACATCAGATTCTATTTTTCTACGTTCTTTAAAAATAGGTCTGATTTTTTTAAATGCGTAAAAGGAGATAACCCCAAAAACAACTAGTGGAACCAACACATAAAGGGTAAGAGTTAAGCTTATTTTTATGAGTAACACTAACGAAATAATTGAAGTTATTGTCCCACCAACAAGTTGTATTAATCCTGTTCCTACAAGGTTTCTAACTCCCTCCACATCATTCATAACCCTTGAAACAAGAGCCCCAGAATTGTGATTGTCAAAAAAACTTATGGGGAGATTTAATAGTTTTTTTTGTACCTGAGCCCTTAATTCAGAGATGAAACGTTGTCCTTCAACGCTTATAATAATCGAAACTAAATAGGACGTCACAGCCTGAACAACAATAGCAAGTGTAACCACAAAGAGAATCATTTTAAACAATTCAAGATTGTGTTTTAATAACACATCATCAACCAAATATTTAGTAGCAGCGGGTAATACTAAGCTCGATAGCCTACCTAATGTAATCAGAATTAAGCCAATAAAAATTAATTTTCTTTTTGGCCAAATAATGGTTTTAAAGATTTTTGAAAATGATATTTTTTGTTTACTCATCTGGAATTTTAAAATGAATTAATTTTTTATGATATAAAAGTAAGGGTATAATAGAGATTAGAATAAATAATCCACCAATAAAATAAGCCCATACAATATTATTATTTTCATGAAAAAAAGATAGACTGAAAATACCAATTAACACAAATCGAAGAAAGATATTTATAGTATTAAAAACACTTCCTGTCCGACCAATGATATGGTTGGGGATGTGATTAAATAAATAGGTTATTCGTAATATTCGGGCACCTGCATTGGTTATGCCTAAAACAAAACTTACCAGCATTAAAATTAAAATACTATTGGTAAATGCTAAAGCTTCAAAACCGAAAATACTCAAAACCATTAAGATGATGATTGCATTTATTGTATTGGTTTTCTTAAAAACCCATCGAATTCCAGCACCAGCTAATAAGGCTCCAATAGCATAAACCATTTCTCCAATAGCATAAATACTTGAGTCGGATTGCAGATGTTTGTCGACATATATAGGCATGAGTTGATGTACGTGAATTAAAAGCACCACAAATATGGCAAATGAGGCAACTCCAAAATGAAACAATAAAGGATGTTTTTTTAAATAACTAAATCCTTGAATGAGGCGGTTCCACATAGAGCTTTTATCGACTTCATAACTCTTGATAGGAGTATATTGAATAAACAAAATGAGCACAAAAGCAACAATATAGGTTAAAGCATCTAAAAGAAAAATTTCGTGTAATTGCCAAGGATTTATATTGAAACTAAGAAAATCAAGTCCAACCTGATTTAGGAACTCTTGATTTACTCCAGTGAGTAAAATAGCTGCAAAAACTCCCGAAATAATGCTGGTCAATTGTCCAGTTATTTCAATGAGCGAGTTGGTTTTTCCATAGTTTTCTTTTTCTGTAATTTCTTGCCCGAAGGCGTACAAAGTAGGGTAGTGAATGTTGTAGTTAAAAATGGTGAAACAAAAAACCAATGCAATTAAATAAATTGGTACTTCACCCAAATAAAACCCTGTTAACGAAACTCCCAATAGCAAAAAAAAGCTAATAGCACAAATACTCAGAAAAATTACTTTTCTGGAGTACCGGTCAATTAAAGTACCTGCATACAGTCCCCAGAAAAGAGTGATAATGGTAGTTACTGCATAAATAAATCCGAAAGTTTCGCTATCGTTAATGATAGATGTAAAATACCATGGAATTGCCAACATGCTTATCCCTTGGGCAATGCCTGAAATACCATTTGCAGCAAATAAAAGATATAGGGCTTTTTTGTTTTTCAATTCTTTATTTTTGGAGCGAGTAAAATTAATTTAAATATGTCCAAGTTTTTTAAAAACATATCGTACGACAGAGCACTTGAAAAAGCGATGAGATATTGTTCATTTCAGGAACGATGTGTTTTTGATATGGAAAATAGATTTAGAACATGGAATGTAAAAAGAGAAGATTGGGATAAATTGATTGATAGTTTAATTGATCAAGATTTTTTGAATGAAAAAAGGTATGTAGAAGCTTTTGTTCGAGGTAAGTTTCTAATAAAAAAGTGGGGAAGGAATAAAATTAAAGCAGAACTTTTTCAAAAAAATATATCAGGTATTGTTGTTGATAAATCTATTGAAGCAGAAATTTTAGAGGATGATTATTATAAAACCATACAACAACTCATTGAAAAGAAAAAATTGTTAATTATAGATGATGATAAATTGAAAATTAAAGAGAAGATTTTCAGGTATTTATCAAGTAAGGGATACGAAACAGAATTGATTTTCAGATTTTTAAATTAAGTAGAATTACTTCTTTTATTTATAACTTGTTAATAATAACTTTCCAAATAATTAGAATACTAAATAATCAGTTTTTAAATTTACGGCTATTCAAAATTTTGAGGGGTAAAAAATGAGTAAAAACAGACAGCCAAGTTTAATACAATCAATAATTCCAATAATTATTTTAATTGGATTGTTGGCCGTTAATGTTTTACAGGTTTATGGTGATGGAGCTTTAGATGGTGCTAACCAATTAGCATTATTACTTGCTGCAACTGTCGCTGGAATAATTGGAATTTACAATGGATTTGATTTCGAACGAATAATAGAAGGTGTCACCAAAAGTATTCATTCAGCATTACCAGCTATAATTATTCTATTGTTAATTGGTGCTTTAGCTGGAACATGGTTGTTAAGTGGTGTTGTGCCAGCAATGATATATTATGGGTTAGATATATTAAATCCAAAAATATTTTTATTTGCTACTTGTGTTATTTGTTCGATTGTTTCAATAGCCACAGGTAGCTCTTGGTCTACAGTTGCTACTGTTGGTATTGCTTTATTAGGTATAGGTAAAGCTTTAGGTATTGGAGAGCCTATAATTGCAGGAGCGATTATTTCAGGAGCATATTTTGGAGATAAAATGTCGCCATTATCCGATACAACAAATCTAGCTCCGGCAATGGCTGGAACAGATTTAATTACCCACATCAAATACATGACTCATACTACTGTTCCATCTATCATTATTACATTGATTATTTTTTTAATTATCGGATTTTTTTATAATGCAGGAGAGCAGGTTAGTCAAGTTGATTCCTTGCAAATGGCCATTTCATCAAAATTTAACATTACTCCATTGCTGTTTATTGTCCCTTTAGTGGTTATTGGATTAATTTTATTTAAAATACCAGCTATTCCATCTTTATTTTTTGGCAGTTTATTGGGTGGTGTTTTTGCAATAATTTTTCAAGGAGAATTAATTAGTGAATTGTTTGTAGAATCGAATGTGTTTAAATCTTCCTATAAAGCTGTTGTAAATGCTATGACAACAGATGTTTCTATAATTACAGAAAATGAATTGGTAAATGAATTGCTTTCATCAGGAGGTATGAAAGGAATGTTGAATACAATATGGTTAATTTTGTGTGCTATGATTTTTGGAGGAGTAATGGAAATAACAGGCATGTTAAAAAGAATTACTAGATCTATAATTGGTTTAGCAAAAACCGATGGTTCGTTAATTGCGACAACAACTGCATCTTGTGTAGTTTTTAATGTAACTGCATCAGATCAATATTTAGCAATTGTTGTTCCTGGCAAAATGTTTGCAGAAGAATACAAGGAACGTGGATTACATCCAAAAGTATTAAGCAGAACTTTAGAAGATTCAGGTACAGTTACTTCTGCATTAATACCATGGAATACCTGTGGTGCATACCATTCAGGAGTACTTGGAATTGCTACCGGAGATTATTTTATATATTGTTTTTTTAATTTAATTAGCCCACTAATGACAATAGTTTTTGGGTTTTTGAATATAAAAATTGCGCGATTAAATAATGAAAGATTAAAAGAATAAGTTATTTTTATAGTTATGAAATATATTTTATCCATTTTTATTTTTACGATAAGTTTTAGTTTGTTAGGACAGAATAATCTTACAGACAAAAGTTTATACCATGATACATATGATGCCAAAAAAATTATAGATGAAACATATGGTATTGTGATGTATGAGAAGTTGAATATGATGTTAGGAAAAGATTCAACAAGGAATGGTGTTAATGGATATGCTGCGAATGGTTTTTTAGAAGATTACTACACTACGGGAGAACTTTTACATAAGGGATTTTATGTTGATGGACAATTGAAAATTTATAAAAATTATTACCCTAATGGGAATATTGAACGAAATTTTAGAATGGTTGATATCAAAAAAAGTAAAATGACTATTTTTTATGAAGATGGAACCATGAAGTCTGATATCGTGTATATAGAAAACGAAGCATTGTCTTGGATTGATTATTATCCAAACGGAATGATTGAATTTGAGGAAATTTATGACAAATCTTTTCAATATTATGAAAAGAAAGCCAATTATTATCCAGGTGGAAAACCCGAAAATGTGCTAGAATTAACGGATAAAAAGAAATTGCTTTACAACCAATCTTTTTATTATGAAAATGGAAATTTAAAAGAACAGGGAGTGGTTAAGTATAATAAAGCTATGTTTGATTACGAGCGTATTGGAGAGTGGAAGTTGTATAACGAAAATGGAGTTGCTGTAAAGATTCAAAAATACAATAACGGTGTTGTTCATTCTGAACAAAATTTATAATATAATATTATGCAAATTAAAAACCTATCTGATTTTTATTATTATCCTTTACAAGTTCAACCAAAATCAGATGCTTTTACACAAAAAGTAAACGGAAAATGGGTTGCAACATCCTCGAAAGAATTGATTGAAAAAGCAATTCTGTTAAGTAAAGGGTTACTAGATTTAGGAATTAAAAAAGGAGATAGAATTGCAATTGTCTCCAACAATAGAACAGAATGGCATTTAACTGATTTGGCAATCCAACAAATTGGAGCTGTTAATGTTCCCATATATTCTAATATCAATCCAGAAGATTACAATTATATATTAAATGATTGTGGAGCAAGATTGGTTTTTGTTTCGGATGAAGAGATTTTAGGAAAAATTAAACAAATAAAAGACAAAATTTCCTCACTAGAGAAAATCTATACATATAATCAGATTCAAGGAGAGTCTCATTATTCAGAGTTATTGAATTTTGATTCTACCACTGATATTGAAGAGATTAGAAACACAGTTTCTGAAAACGATTTAGCAACGTTAATTTATACGTCAGGAACAACAGGTAACCCAAAGGGTGTAATGCTAACACATAAAAATTTTATAAGTAATGTTTTAGCATCAGAGCCAAGGCTGCCGATAGCTCGAGAACAGAAGGCATTGAGTTTTTTACCTTTGTGTCATGTTTTCGAAAGAATGTTGGATTATTTGTATATCTACAAAAGCGTATCTATTTATTATGCTGAATCAATGGACACAATTGCTGATAATTTGAAAGAAGTAAAACCTCAGTTATTTGCTACAGTACCTCGGCTATTAGAAAAAGTATATGATAAAATTGTAGCAAAAGGAACAGATTTAACAGGAGTAAAGAAAAAATTGTTCTTTTGGGCACTTGAGCTAGGTCTTAAATACGATCCTATTATAGATGGTGGTTTTTGGTATAATTTGCAATTGAAGATTGCTAATATGTTAATATTTAATAAATGGAGAGATGCTCTGGGAGGTAATGTTATAGCTATTGTTTCTGGTGGGGCAGCACTTCAGCCACGTTTGGCAAGAGTATTTGCATCAGCAAAAATTCCAGTTTTGGAGGGGTATGGATTAACTGAAACATCTCCAGTTATTGGTGTAAATACTTTGCAACCTGGAGGACGAATGATTGGAACAATTGGTAAACCGTTAGAAAATTTAGATGTAAAAATTGCCGAGGATGGAGAAATTATTGTTAAGGGTCCGAGTATAATGAAAGGTTATTACAATAAGCCCGAATTAACTGCTGAAGTGATAGATGCTGATGGTTATTTTCATACAGGTGATATAGGAGAATTTATAAATGGATTCTTAAAAATTACAGATAGAAAAAAAGAGATTTTTAAAACTTCTGGAGGTAAATATATTGCTCCACAGGTTATGGAAAACAAATTTAAAGAATCACGGTTTATTGAGCAACTAATGGTCATTGGAGAAGGAGAAAAGCACGCAGCGGCAATTATTCAACCAGATTTTGCATTTTTAGAAGGTTGGTGTGAAAGAAAAAACATTGAATTTAAGAATCCAACGGAAGTTATAAAAAATACTCAGGTTATAGAACGATTAACTAAAGAGGTAGAGGAACTCAATAAAGGATTTGCCAATTACGAACAGATAAAAAAGTTTGAATTGGTAGATACTCAATGGGGAATCCCTACAGGAGAATTAACTCCTACTTTAAAATTAAAGCGTAAATTTATCTTAGCCAAATATCAAAATTTGGTAGATAAGATTTATCGGTAATGTTGATGAAAAGAAAATATACAGTAAAAATTTTATTTTTTGTAGTATATTTTTATAGTTGTCATCTTGGTTATGCTCAAGATTTATTTGAAATAGATAAGATCAGTATTTCAGAATCTAAACATCATAATAAGTTATTTGATACAACCAATAAAGGAGTTGTTGAAACCTCTGATTATAATTTATATTATCATCGTTTGGTTTGGGAGGTTAATCCTGAGGTTCTTTATATAAAAGGAGAAATTACTTCGTACTTTTCTCCTAAGGTTTCAAATTTTAATCAAATGTATTTTGATTTAGCTACTACTTTATCGGTAGATTCGGTTAAGTATCACGATACCTTAATTACGTTTACACAATTACCAAACAATAGTCTAAGAATTAACTTGCCAGATGTTCTTTCACAGAATTTGTTAGATTCTATAACAGTTTATTATCAGGGAATTCCACAAAATTCTGGATTAGGTTCATTTACACAATCATCACATTTAAATGACTCCGTTATTTGGACACTTTCTGAACCATTTGGAGCTTACGAATGGTGGCCATGTAAAGAAAATTTGTACGATAAAATTGATTCGATTGATGTAATTGTAACTACACCAAAAAAATATAGAGTAGGTAGCCAAGGTATATTGATTAGTGAGACTGAAAATGGTGCTTACAAAACATATTATTGGAAACACCGGTATCCTATAGCTACGTACCTGATTTCTTTAGCTATAACAAACTATTCTGTTTTTACCCTCAATGCTAATTTAACGTCAGGCACCTTACCTATTGTAAATTATGTTTATCCTGAGGATTCTGCCAGCTATTATCCTCAAGTTAGTGCTATAACACCTATTATAGAATTATTTGATTCACTTTTTGGAGCCTATCCATTTATGAGTGAAAAATATGGACACGCTCAGTTCGGATGGGGAGGAGGAATGGAACATCAAACCATGAGCTCAATGGGTGGTTTTAGTGAACATTTGATGTCACACGAATTAGGACATCAATGGTTTGGAGATAAAGTGACATGTGCAAGTTGGTCGGATATTTGGTTAAATGAAGGATTTGCCACCTATTGTACAGGTATGTTTTATAAACATCTTGCTCCAAGTTGGTGGTATGCCTGGAAAGTAGATATGATAAATTCAGCTACAAGCTTACCAGATGGTTCTGTGTATAATCCAGATACAATGTCAGTTTCTAGGATATTCAGTTCACGTTTATCATACAAAAAAGCAGCTTTTTTGGTTCGTATGTTGGAATGGAAAATAGGTAGCTCTTTGTTCTATCAAGCAATTAATAATTATCTTAATGATGTGACTTTGGCATATAATTTTGCAACAACAGAGAATCTTAAATATCATTTAGAAACATTAAGTGGAATAGATTTAACTGAATTTTTTAATGATTGGTATTATGGAGAAGGTTATCCATCTTATGAAATCACTTGGAATCAAAATGGAAATGATTTTCTATTGAATGCCAGTCAAACTCAATCACATAGTTCGGTATCATTTTTTGAGATGCCAATACCCATATACATAAAGGGACAAGGATTTGATACTATGGTAGTTTTTGACCATACTTTTTCGGGGCAGAACTTTATAACTTCAATTCCATTTGCTATTGATTCTGTATTTTTTGATCCAGATTTATGGATTTTATCTAAAAATAATAGTTTAACTTTTGATACTACAACGTCAGTAAAACTGAATACAGAAGAGTTAGATATAACTATTTTTCCAAATCCAACTAATGGTAAGGTTACTATATCAACAGATATACCATATCATAATATTAAGATTTATAATATTTTAGGAGAACAAATATTTGTTTTAAAAACTAAAAATACGACATTGAAATATGAGTTAGATATTTCAGGTTTTAAAAAGGGAATTTATATTATAGAAATTGGATTTGAAAAACATGTTGTTAGAAAAAAGGTGAGTAAGATTTAGCATAGTTTTTAGTTATATTTGCAAACAAAAACGACTAATATGAAAAAACTTGTTTTATCTGTAACGATAATTTCTGCATTGTTTGCTTGTTCCGGAACTGATAGCTCACAAGAATTAACTACTGATTTAATTAATAATCCAAACTCAGCAAGTGCTTCTGAAATAGATAAAGATAATTTACCTTTTTTTGAATTTGTAGAGGAAGTGGTTGATTTTGGTACAATAACTCAAGGGGAAGTAGTTTCAACCAATTTCAAGTTTAAGAATGTTGGTAAATCTGATTTAATTATTTCTTCAGCACAAGGTAGTTGTGGATGTACTGTCCCAGAATGGCCAAAAGAACCTATTAAGCCTGGTGAATCAGGTAAAATTGCTGTAACATTCAACTCTACTGGTAAACAAGGAAAACAAAATAAAACGATTACCCTTGTAGCTAATACTATACCTAATACTAAAGTAATTGCATTGAAAGGTGAAGTTTTGGTGCCAAAAGGTCATGAAAATGATTTACCAACGGAATAATTTTTAAACAACAAATAATTATATAAAATGAACAAATTAGCAGTATTATTAATGTCGGCACCAGAAGGTGGACAAGGTGGTGGTGGAGTCCAAACTCTTATTATGTTTGGATTAATTTTCGTGGTTTTCTATTTTTTCATGATTAGACCACAGGTGAAAAAACAAAAAGAACAAAAACAATTCAGAGAAGCTTTAAAAAAGGGAGATAAAATTGTTACCATTGGTGGAATTCACGGTAAAATTGAACAAGTAAATGATGATACTGCAATTATTGAGGTAGAAGGTGGAAATCGTTTAAAGATTGAAAAATCAGCTATCGCAAAGGAATTTTCGAGTGAAGAAATGGAAAAAAAATAGAGTGAGTTGAATAAAATCATCACTGATATTAAGAAAAATTTAGGTAAAGCTTCTGTAAATAAGAAGCTTTACGTGTTTTTGGTCTGTCTTTTTTTATCTACTTTCTATTGGCTAATTAATGTTTTAGGAAATACCTATACTACCGAATTATTAGTTACAGTAATATATAAAAACCAGCCAGAAAAATATGTTGTTTTAAATGAATTACCATCGAATTTAAATTTATCTGTGACTACTGATGGTTATACCTTGTTGGCATATCAACTAGAACTAAAAAATCCAAAAGTCGAAATTAACCTCGAAGATTATCAGTTCTCCGAGGGCAACACTAAAGAAATAATTGTAGACGATTTTAGAGAAGTGATTTCAAAACAACTCGCAGAAAAAATTGAAATTAATGAGATTTTTCCCAAGAAAATAAATGTGGTTGTAGACACTAAGATTATTAAACAATTAAAAGTGTTGCCACTATACAAATTTTCTTTCGCTAAACAATATCAGTTATCGGATAGTATTATAGTCACTCCAAATATAGTGGAAGTAGTAGGCCCGAAAAATACATTGGATACAATAAATATTATTCCTACCGATTTTTTTGAATTAACAAACATTGAAGGGTCTCTTAAAAAAAGAGTAAAACTTAATACCGATATTCTTTCGAGATATCACTTGCAAATAAAAACAACTGATGTGGAAATTAGTATTATTACTGATAAATTCACAGAATATAAATTGAATTTACCTATTGGAATAACTAATAAACCAGATAGTATGGAGGTTGTTGTTGTTCCTCAAACTATTGAAGTTAATTTTATGACTCCACTTAGTAAGCTTTCACAAATAAATCCTGATAAGTTTGATGTAATTGTTGATTGTGAAGAGTTAAGTTCTACATATAATAAACTTAAAGTACATTTGATAAAACATCCTTTGTTTTTGAAATCGGTAACTATAAAGCCTGCCAACGTTGAATATATCCTCAAACGAAAATAATAATACTCCTATATTGATTGGACTTACCGGTGGAATAGGTAGTGGAAAATCTACTGTTGCTAAAATATTTCAATCGTTTGGTATCAAAGTGTATAATTCTGATGTTGAAGCGAAGAAAATAATTAATACTGACATAGATGTTATAAATAAGATAAAACAAGTGTTTGGTGAAAACATTTATGTTGATGATGTTTTAGATTCAAAACAAGTTGCTCAAAAAGTATTTAATAATAAGGATTTGTTAAATAAATTAAATGCAATAGTTCATCCTAAAGTTAAATCAGATTTTGAGAATTGGGTAAAAAATAATGCTAACGAAAACATTTTATTAAAGGAAGCAGCTATTTTAATTGAGAGTGGGGCAAATAAAGGGTTGGATAAAATGATTTTGGTTACTGCTCCGGAAGAACTAAGGGTTAAAAGAGTTTGTGAAAGGGATTATTCAAATGTTGAAGATGTTAGAAAAAGAATTAAAGCTCAAATGAGCGATAATGAAAAAATGAAATTTGTTGATTATGTTATAAAAAACAATGAGGAAGAATTACTTCTTCCTCAAGTTGTAAAAATTATAGAAGAATTATAATTCTATTTTTCAATATCATCGGAACTATCATCTTCATCACTATAGAACTTCCTCATTACTCTGTCATCATCTTTAGCTTTTTCTTTACGTTGTTCCATTTTTAACTTATCCAATTCATCAGGGTCGTATTTTTTAAATACTTCAACCAGATTTTTGGCTTTATTGGCATTCGAAGCATCTCCTTTTTGTGACAAATATTCATTTACTATAAGCATACCATGTGCTAAAACTCCGGCAGTCACCTCAGATGGCTTAAAATTTTCGTCGATTGAATTAAGGGCGGCAAGTATATTCTTATCTCCCTCAACAGTATTCATTGATTTCATCTCACATATTCCTTGCCAGAGTAATAAAATAGGATCCTTAGGTAATGCTTTTACTGCATATTTATAAGCGCCAGCAGCTTTCCGATAGTCCTCCATTAAAAAATAATGTTGGCCAAGTTTATTTGATGTGTCAGCTAATAAATCATAATATTCTAAATAATCATTATAATATTCATTAGCTTTTGAATCTTTTTTAATGAAGTTATACATATACTTTTGGGCATCCTTTAATGCAGAGTTATATTCTTCTCCTTTTCCTTGAGGATATTTATCAGGTCGTCTTGATATTTGATAATAACCCATAGAAACATAAAGATAAGGTAAAGGATGTTTTTTGTATGCATCATTTTGAGTTAATGACATAGCTTTATCTATTACTTTATCATATTTTTCATCAACATATAAGAAAACAAGTTCATCAATTTTCTTATCATTATTCTGAGCATTTACTCTGTTAACAGACAAAACAAATACAAGTATAATTAATAAATAACCTCTCATAGTTTAAAAATTTAATTTAAAATTAATTAAAATTACTTGTAATACAAACAAACATAATGCCCAATTCAATTAACTGTTTATTTTTGCAGGAGTAATTTTTAAATTAAAATGACAGATCGAATTCAGATAAAGTATCAAGATAATAAGATAGAAATAACTATAAAAGCATTAAAAGATTCATCTAAACAAAAAATGTTGTTGGGATGGATTGTATTGTTTTCAGTATGTGGGCTTGTTATTATTTCGCAATTTTTTTATGATTATGATAAATCCAGCAAACTGTTTTTTGCAGTTTATTTGGCTTTTTGGATATTTTTCGAGTTTAAAGTAATCTATGCTTATCGATGGAGAAACGCTGGTATTGAAAGGATTACAATTGATTCAAAACAAATTGAATTTGTTAAAGAAATTGGAAAAAGAGGGATGACTCAGATAGTTGAACTGGATGAATTAAACAATTTAAGATTGTTTGAACCAGAAGAACCTGGTTTTGTTAAAACAATGAATTCTTCTTACTGGAATATCAATAAATATACTTTAGCATTTGATTATCAAAATAAACCATTTCCTTTTGCGATTGACTTGGATAAGAATGAAGCCAAAAAATTACTTAAAGAAATAGGTCAATTTCTTGCAAAAATTAAGAAATCTTAAATATAGAGGCTTTAACTCTCTTTGTATTAATTCCATCAATTAACTCTTCATTCACAAGCTTTAAAGCAGATTCATCTTCAAATACTTCTTTAATATTTTTTATAGCACCTGCAGGAACGTTACCATTTATAAGTAACTGCATTAGGTTAGCTTGTGTGAAATTTTTAAAATATGGAGCCAAATCTACAAATAACTGCTTTCTATTTTGAACCCGTAATACATTTGTATGATAAGATAGATTATTAAAGACCTCCATTGCTCCCAAAATTTTGGTTAGGTGAAGGAATTGAGTATCGCTACCAATTGCTAAGACAATTTGTTTCTCATCCTTAGTGGTAAACATTTCGCCATAAGGAGCAATATTAGGATGTAACGAACCTAAAGCTTGAGGAATGTGATTAGCCATTAACCAGTTGCTTGCTTGGTTTTTTAATGCAGAAAGTGCAGCATCGTATAATGAGACTTCAACAAAAGCCGATTTATTATTCTTTGTTCTATTATATAAAGCAACCAATATTCCTTCTTTTAATTGATGAGCAGCCACAATATCTATTAGAGCTATGGGTAATTTAATTGGACCACTTTCTGGAGTTCCATTCATAGACATAAAACCAGTTTCAGCTTGCAATACAACATCAAATGCAACTCGCTTGTTATCAGAACCGAATCCATTAATACTTCCATAAATAATAGCAGGATTTATTTTTTTTAAGGTGTTATAATCTACCTTAAGTTTTACATCATCTCCTTTTTTATAATTGGTAATAACGATATCAGCTTTTTTAACCAATTCATAAACTTTATTTATGTCTTCTTGACTTTGTAAATCAAGAAACATTACCTCCTTATTCCAATTAACAGATGAATAATAAGCAGAAATATTGGCAGTCTTATCTTCGGTAGAAAGTTTCCATGTACGAGTTACATCACCAGAAGTTTTTTTATTCTCAATTTTTATAACCTTAGCGCCTAATTCTGCAAAAAACATCCCAACATCAGGTCCAGCTAGTACACTTGCTAATTCAATTACGATTAAGTTTTTTAACATAGTTTTATGGAAATCTACCTCCTGAAAAATAATATTTATTATAATAATCTTCGCTTAGGTTACTTATTATTACACCACTTCTTACCGAAGCGTGGATAAAGTTCCCATCTTTTAAATACAATCCTACATGAGAAATTTGATTTTTTCGTATTTTAAAAAAAACTAAATCTCCTTCAATCAAATCTTCCCTATTTTTTATTGGTATAACTTGATCATAAATGTTTCTTGAACCTCCCTGAAGTTGTAAGTTGTATACTTTTGTGTACAATTTTTTTACCAAACCAGAGCAGTCAATACCATTTTTTGATTGGCCAGCATAATTATAAGGCGTTTCTACCCACTGATAGGCTTCATTATATAAACCTTCATAGCTACATGAGTCGATAGAAATACCATTCCTACAAAAGAAATCGTTGATGATTGGTTCAACGTAGTAGCTTTGCCCATTTATATACCTGCTAAGTAACAAAACAATAACAACTAACCACTTTTTCATCTAATTAAGTGTTCTTTTTACCATTTCTATAAATAATTCTCTATCTTTTCTTGGCTCAATGGAGTTGTAACATTTTTCAATGATTTTGATATCAAAATAAGGTAAAAATAGTTTTTTATATTCTGCTGCATTTCCACCAAACGGAGGTTTATCGTTATTTAATTCATCGTTAAACAATAATCCAACTAGTTTCCCATTTTTGTTTAGAAGGCTATACATTTGCTCCACATACTTTTCTCTTAATTCAGGATTAATTGCACAAAAAAAAGTTTGCTCAATAATTAAGTCAAAGGTATCATTTAAGTTAAAAAAGTCATCACAAATTAGGTGTGTTTTATCTAATTCAGGGACTCTTTTGAATAAATTATTGAGTGCTAAAGAAGAGAAATCAACCATATATATATTCTTAAACCCATTGTTAAATAAATACTCAGCTTCATAAGCATTGCCACAACCAGGAATAAGAATTTTTATTGCCTTATCTTGAATCTGGTCAAAATATTCTTTTAAAGGGGTTGAAATATATCCAATATCCCAGCCTGTTTCCTGATTTTTGTATCGGTTATCCCAGAATTCTCTAGTCAATTCCACCATTCTTTTTTGATTTATTAGGTATTACACATTCCCCTTTATTATCACCATGAGCTTCATGTGCAGGCCAAGCAGATTCAGGAATTTCTATAGTTTGAGGATTTTGATTGTTTCCAGGAGGAACATGACAGATTTTTATTTTAGATTCTGACTGAGGGCAAGTACCTAAAATATCGCCATGACTTTGATGAATACCCCATTCTGTCGAATTTACACTCAATGTAGTTTTTACTCCAGATTCAGCATCTGTATGACAAATATTAAAATTTGTTTTTGGATTTCCTGAACTAGTAGAACAGCTACCCATAATATCTCCATGGTTTTGATGAGTTATCCAATCTGCTGTTGAAATGGTTATAGTTTCTTTAATACCGTTTGAATTTGTATGGCATATTACAATATCCTCTGGTGTGCTTTCAGGACATTTACCTACTGTTGCACCAATACTCTCAAAATAAGATAGCAAATACTTTTTAATTGTTTTATCTTTTTTATTTAAACAAATATCGATAAGTGTTTGGTCAAATCCATCACAACTTCCAACCAAATCACCATGAGATTGGTGGGTAGATAAATCATTTTTATTGATTAGCATCGGTTCAAGTTCACCATTTGTTTGATTAATGTGACAAATTTGAATTTGAGTTGAATTTTGTGTCCTAGGGCAAACACCTTTTGAATCGCCATGAGCAGCATGAGAGAACCAATCACTTTCATCAATAATTAAGTTTGTTTTGGTACCTATAGTTTGGTCTGTATGACAAATTTGAATTTGTTTAGTGTTAACAGATAAGTTGCACTGTCCTAAAATATCCCCATGAGCCTGATGTGTTGTCCATTCATTTTCAGGTATGGATATAGTTTTTTTGAGTTTTGTGTTAGGATCAATATGACAAATGGTAATAGTTTTGAGTTCTCTAGGGCAAACACCTTTTGAATCGCCATGAGCAGCATGAGAGAACCAATCACTTTCATCAATAATCAAGTTTGTTTTAGCTCCTGTAGTTTGGTCTGTATGACAAATTTGAATTTGTTTAGTGTT
>JBFWSH010000001.1:0-62543 GCA_050248475.1 Flavobacteriales bacterium | reverse complement strand
CTCTAGGGCAAACACCTTTTGAATCGCCATGAGCAGCATGAGAGAACCAATCACTTTCATCAATAATCAAGTTTGTTTTAGCTCCTGTAGTTTGGTCTGTATGACAAATTTGAATTTGTTTAGTGTTAACAGATAAGTTGCACTGTCCTAAAATATCCCCATGAGCCTGATGTGTTGTCCATTCATTTTCAGGTATGGATATAGTTTTTTTGAGTTTTGTGTTAGGATCAATATGACAAATGGTAATAGTTTTGAGTTCTCTAGGGCAAACACCTTTTGAATCGCCATGAGCAGCATGAGAGAACCAATCACTTTCATCAATAATCAAGTTTGTTTTAGCTCCTGTAGTTTGGTCTGTATGACAAATTTGAATTTGTTTAGTGTTGACAGATAAGCTGCATTGCCCTAAAATATCCCCATGAGCCTGATGTGCTGCCCATTCATTTTCAGGTATGGATATAGTTTTTTTAAGTTTTGTGTTAGGATCAATATGACAAATGGTAATAGTTTTAATTTCAACAGGACAGGTACCTTTTGTGTCACCATGAGAGGCATGATTAAACCATTCTTTTTCATCAATAATTATGTTAGATTTTTTACCAGATGATCTGTCGGTATGACAAATTTGAATTTGTAGGCTTCCTGCTGTTCTTGGGCATTCACCAATAATATCACCATGAGATTGATGTGCTTGCCAGTCAGTTTCTGGTATATCCAGTTTTTGTTTTGTTTTAGAAATGGAGTCAGTATGACAAATGGTAATAGTTTTAATTTCAACAGGGCAGATACCTTTCACGTCACCATGAGAAGCATGTGAAAACCACTCATTTTCGTTTATTTCGATTTGCTGAGTAGTTCCATTACTATTTTTATGGCAGATGGTTATTTTTTTTATAGGGTCAGAGCAAGAAAGTATAAATTCTTTCGATACGGTTTTCACTTCATTTTTGGCTATAACTCTAAATACATTTTCACCAGTTTTTAAATCAATTGTAGCATGTAATATCCCTGCCTGCAAATAATATAGGTAAGATGGGAGTGATGAGTTATTTTGTATAAATTCAATATCTCTTTCATTCGTTACATTTTCTATTTTCAACTCAATTTTCACTTTACAATTTGGTTGACTAAAAATTGTGCCTGTTGGATTTAATAAGGTAATAATAGGGGGGTATGATATAGGGTTATCTATTGGAGTTGGAATAGGGGTAGGGGAAGGAGAGGGAGTTGTTGGTGTTGGTTGAACAGGAGCCTTAGGATTTACTGGTACAGGGTCAGGTTTAGGATTCGGAAGAGTAGAGGGTTTAGGAGGAGGGTTATTATATGTTTGTTCAACATGTTGATTTGAGCGATAAATGTAGAATATAAAACCAATTGATGTATAATGATACATATCTTGAATAAAAGAGAGATGCCTATCAGACTGATATAATTGTCCATCAAAAAAATCAGTTTGTGGTAGAGAAGTTTTATGTTCTAACGCTATAGTTAAAACTGGAGCTACTCTATAGCCAATACCGAAACCTACGGTAGGAGTAAAAACAAAAGAGTTCGGAATAACATTGGGTAAAGTTGTTTCATAGCTCAGGTCTCTCAATGATTTAAGTTGAGATTTAACATCAGGCTTAGATAAATCAATTTTCGAATAATCATATTGATTTCCTAAAGCATCAAATTGATTGGTTTCAGACTTGTATTGTGTAGCACCTCCACCAAGAAATAAGTAAAAAAGTACTCCATGTTTGATGTAAAGTTTGTTAAACTTTAACATCGCTTCTAATGAATATTCATTTAGTGTTGTTCGATTATTAAGAAACAACGGAAGATTGATATACGAGTTGTTGTTTATATTGTGACCATTAATGGCACTGTTACTTATTAAACCACCATGTAGATTTAGCTCTGTTCCATAAGTAGTTCCATATAAATATCTTCCACGTAAAGAAAAACCAAAAATACTATAACTGTTTTGTATGAAGGCGTACTCTAGTGTGGCACCTATACCTAAACCAAAATTGTCATTTTTAATATCGCTAGTTTGGTAAGTTCCGCCCAGATTAAATCCAAATTTTAAACGTCCATACTCGTTAGTATATTGTTGAGCATGAGTAGGATTAGAAATAAAATAAAACACGATAAAAAAAACTAATATGTAAAAAGGCCTCATTATTTTTTTGTTTAAAAAAAAAGCACCAAGATTATTTCTTGGTGCTTAAAATTAATTTTTTTTATTCAATTAAAGGTAGGTTTGTAGATTGTTCGTTCTTGATAATCGTCTCATTCTTCTTAAACCTCTTTCTTTAATCTGTCTAATTCTTTCTCTAGTTAAACCAAAATGGCTACCTATTTCTTCTAAAGTCATTTCCTTTCTACCACTTAATCCGTAAAACAAACGAATAACTTCAGCTTCCATACCTTTTAAATAAGATAACGTTCTTTCAATATCGGTAGATAAAGATTCATGAATTAATGTGTCGCTTGGAGCTGGGGTACCATCACTTTCAATAACACTAATTAAACTGTTATTGTCTTCATCGTTGGCCATTGGAGCATCTAAAGAAGCTTGTTTTTTCGACATTTTTCTAGAATTTTGAACTTTTTCCAAATCCATATCTAAAATATCTGCTAATTCTTCATCGGTAGGCTCACGTTCCATGGTTTGTTCAAAATCACTAGAAGCTTTGTTTATTTTTTGAATTTCACCCAGACGGTTGTGAGGTAAACGAATTGTTCTTGAATTATCAGCTGCAGCTTTTAAGATGCTTTGTCTAATCCACCAAACCGCATAAGAGATAAATTTAAAACCTTTTGTATGGTCATATCTTTTAGCGGCTTCAATTAACCCTAAGTTTCCTTCGTTAATCAAATCTTCTAAAGTTAAGCCTGTGTTTTGGTATTGTTTGGCAACACTGATTACGAATCTAAGATTTGCTCTTACCAATCTGTTTAGTGCTCGGTCATCGCCATCTTTAATTTTTTGAGCCAAATCAACCTCTTCGTCAGCAGTAATCATCGGTTCACGAGATACCTCCTGAAGATATTTCTCAAGAGATTTACTTTCTCTTTTGGTGATTTGTTGTGTAATTTTTAACTGTCTCATTCTTGTATTTTATCTAGTTCTATGTTTTAATCTTAAAGTATCAAATATCATGCTAAACATTAATTTAGAATAAATCTAAATATGGTTGTCTGTATAACGTATATAATTGACAAAATGTTGCTTCTATTATGAAATTTTAACGTTTAATTAACTCATTTTTTTTGACATTGTGTCATGTTTGAATACCTTTTCAAAGGATTACTTATTTTTTTTTATTACTATTTTCTCATCAGTAAACTCTATATCCCAAGAGTTATCAAATACTTTAGGTATATACCTATGGTACAGGTTTAATCGTACATTTTTATTTTTAACTTTTTCTTTCTCACTTTGCTCACCAGTAAATTCAAAAGAATTTACATTAGGATGCTCGTCTTTATAAATACGGACAACTTCAACAATAGTTGCCATAACCTGATAAACTTCCCCTTTATTTGTTATACTATACTCTTCCCCTTCATATTCATCGTTGGTTACCCCAAAAACTATAGTTGCATTTAATATATTGTCTTGTTTTCTACCAAATCTAACTTCATAATTAACTCCAGAATCAGTTGTAAAAGAATAAATAGTACCACTTTTAATGGCAGGAGGGGTTATTTTATATGGGTTAACTTTTGGCATTTTGAATCTGCGAATATTTAAAAATTTTGTTAATTAAAAAAATAAAATTTAGCTTGATATAGGATTTATTACATTTGAAACAAAAATTGATGATAAATGGCAAAATTCGGTAAATGGTTGGGTAGTGGTTTAGGTTGGGCTTTTGGAGGCCCAATTGGGGCAATATTAGGCTTTGCAGTTGGTTCGGCAATAGATTCTGTAGTTAGTGTTGAGGGGAGTGTGGTAACAGGTGGAACCAGAAACAGAAATCAACCCAATGACTTTAGTCTAGGTCTTTTGGTATTGATTGCAGCCGTGATGAAGGCAGATGGGAAAGTTGTAAAATCTGAATTAGATTATGTTAGACAGTTTTTTCTTAAACAGTTTGGTTCTGAACGCACTCAGGAGCTTTTAATAACACTTAGAGAAATTCTTAAAAAAGATATTCCAGTTCAGGATGTTAGTTTGCAAATTAAAGCTTATACACTGTATCCTGCTAGATTACAACTGATTCACTTATTGTTTGGTGTTGCTTCGGTTGATGGTAATGTTGATGTTGCTGAACTAAATGTAATTAAAGATATTGCAGCTTATTTAGGGGTAACTACTGTTGATTTTGCATCAATAAAAGCAATGTTTTTTAAAGAAGTGGATGGTGACTATAAAATACTTGAAATTGATAAAAATGTTAGTGATGAAGAGCTAAAAAAAGCTTACCGACGTATGGCAGTTAAATATCATCCTGACAAGGTTAGTCACTTAGGAGAAGAGTTTCAAAAATCTGCTAAAGAGAAATTTCAAAAAGTTCAGGAAGCTTACGAAAATTTGAAAAAGCAAAGAGGGATTAAATAATTAATCATTCTTTTTGTAGAAATCTGAACGTTTTGTTTTTAACTCTAAAGAATCAACTTGTGGATGTTTTAATTCAATAAAAAACAATTTAAACAAGTTGTAGTCGTATTTACTTTTTACAGTCTTTTTTTGCTGAGATTCCTGATGGTCATTGGTTTTTGCATAGCTATTAAGGCTTAGTAATCCTAAAAATAGGGTAAGAATAACAACCTGAGCTTTCATAAAAATTGTTTTTATTTATCAAATGTATATAATTATTTATAAAGTTAGGTTACTCTTAACAGTATTTAACATTTTGTTATGACAAAATTACAATGGTACAATTATGGCTAATTTAGTCCTGTGGAGAAACAAGAACTCAACAAATTTATTAATGCCATTTTTTATCCAGCAATTTTTGTTGTATTAATTTCCGTTGTCCATTTTGTCCAATATGCCTTCGATTTTAATTTACATCAATATGGGATTTATCCAAAGGAAATAAAAGGGCTTGTTGGAATAATAACTTCGGTTTTTATTCATGGAAATTTCAATCATTTATTCAATAATGCCATACCCATCTTAATTTTAGGGTCATCGTTATTTTATTTTTATAAGCCTGTAGCATTAAAAATTACTGTTTGGATAGTTTTGATGGGTGGTTTCTGGACTTGGATAATGGCACGAGAGGCTTATCATTTTGGGGCAAGTGGATTAATTTATGGATTATTTTCATTTTTATTGGTTAGTGGTTTTATTCGTTTAAATAAGCAATTAATAGCCTTGTCGTTTTTTGTAGTGTTGGTTTATGGCAGTATGGTTTGGGGTATTTTCCCCATTAAATTAGAAATTTCTTATGAGGCACATCTCTGGGGATTTGTATCAGGAGTTATTTTAGCTATTTTTTACCGTAAAGAAGGGTTACAAAAAGAAGTTTTTGTTTGGGATGAAGAACATGAAGAAGATGATGATGAAAAACAATATTGGAAATCAGGTTACGATAAAGAAAGTTATACTATCGACTATAAAAAGGATAAAGAAACCTAGTGTTTCATGTTATAAGTATCTAATAGCCAGTTAATAGCAGCATCCATTTTGCTAAAAATTTTAACTGGATTATGTGATTTAGTAAATTTTACATAGAAATTAGCTAATATTCTATTGTGTAGACTATTTATTACAATCGCTTCGGCAGTCCGCACTCCTCTTGTTAATGGGTGTTTTGCAAAATGATTGAGAGCATCATTAGAAATTTCTCCTCTAACGTCAATTGAATCAACTAAAGATAGATATGGTTTACCTTCAGCTAAATCGAACATAGCTTGATTTGCCTCAATAGCATCATTTAATTCAAAATTCACTCCGTCTTTAAAGCGTATTTTTACTATATGATTGTCGTACAGTGTAATAACACATTTTCCAAGATTAAGTTCTTTAATCAAATTCATATAAAACGTAGAATAACTTCGACCAAAATATAAAAAAATCTGATAAAATAATATATTATCAATAATAATTTCCCCAATTAACTACTTATTTTGCCACTAGTGTAATTTAGTTTTAATAAACAATATGATATAATTACATTAGCACATTGTAAAATTGTAATAAACTAAATATTATATGAGAAAAATTTTATTGTCAGCTGCCATTCTATCAATTTCAATAGGAGCAGGGGCACAAAACAAAATTGAGTTTGAGCAATACAAACTAAAAAATGGAATGAATGTTATTTTACATGAAGACCATTCAACACCTATTGTAGCGGTAACTGTTTTATATCATGTAGGTTCTAAAAATGAAAATCCTGAAAGAACTGGTTTTGCTCACTTTTTCGAACATTTATTGTTTGAGGGTTCTGAAAATATTAAAAGAGGAGAGTACATGAAGATAGTTCAAAGTAATGGTGGTATCTTAAATGCTAATACTACGTTTGATAGAACTTTTTATTTTGAGATTTTGCCTTCAAATCAATTGGAATTAGGACTTTGGTTAGAGTCGGAAAGAATGTTGCACGCGAAAATTGATGAAACAGGTGTTGAAACTCAACGGGAAGTTGTAAAAGAGGAATATCGTCAACGATACGATAATCAGCCTTATGGAACATTTTTACCAGAAATGTTTAAAAGAGGTTTTGAAGTTCATCCGTATAACTGGGTTCCAATTGGTTCATTAGAGCATTTGAATCAAGCTAAAATTGAAGAATTTAGAGATTTTTATAAAACTTATTATGTGCCCAACAATGCTACATTGTCTATTGCTGGGGATATTAATAAACCAGAACTAAAAAAATGGATTGAAAAATATTTTTCTGAAATTCCAGTAGGAACTAAAGAAATGAACAGGCCAAAAGTTATCGAACCAGTTAAACACATAGAAGTTAGAGATACAATTTATGACAATGTTCAGTTACCAGCTGTAATGATGGGATACCATACTCCAGCTCAAGGAACCCCTGATTCTTATGCAGTAAGTATGTTGGCGCAAATTCTTTCTCAAGGTAAAAGTTCGAGGTTACAAAAAAGTATTGTTGATGAACAACAAAAAGCAATTTTTGTTGGAGCATTCCCTTTTCCAACTGAAGACCCAGGTATGGCTTTAATGTTTGGAGTTACCAATATGGGAGTTGCTATCAATGATTTAGAGGATGCTATCAATAAAGAAGTTGAAAAAACTCAAACAGAATTGATTAGTGAAGAAGAATTCCAAAAACTTAAAAATCAGATTGAGAGTGATATGATTTCAGAAAATTCAAAAGTAGAAGGGGTTGCTGAAAACTTGGCAAACTACTCGGTTTATTATGGCGATGCAAATCTTATCAATACAGAAATAGAACGCTATTTAAAAGTAACTCGTGAAGATATTAAACGGGTAGCAAACGAATATTTTAGAAAGGATAATAGAGTGGTTTTACACTACTTACCTAAATCAGAGAAAAAGTAATTAATAGAATTTAACGTATTGAATAAATATATAAAGATGAAAAAAATTATATCAATAGTAGTTGCTACATTATTTATAGGTGGAGTAACATTTGCTCAAAAAAAATTAGATCGAAGCATTAAACCGAAAGCTGGTGAAGCTCCAGTAATTAAATTGGGTAAAACTCAATCTTTTACACTCGATAATGGGTTAAAAGTATTTGTGGTAGAAAATCATAAATTGCCTAAAGTGTCATTTTCACTTTCATTGGATGTTGATCCAGTTTTAGAAGGAGATATGGTTGGCTTTAAATCTGCTACAGGTGAATTGTTGGGTACCGGAACAAAAAACAGAACTAAGGATCAAATTAATGAACAAGTAGATTTTATTGGAGCCAGTTTAAACCCTTATGCTGATGGAATTTATGCTTCTTCGTTAAAAAAACACCAAGAGAAATTGTTGGATTTGATGACAGATGTATTGATGAACGCTGTTTTCAGTCAGGAAGAATTAGATAAAATTAAAAAACAAACTATTTCAGGTATTCAAAGTTCTAAAGATAATCCTGATGCTGTTGCTGGTAATGTTTCAGCTGCATTACTTTATGGAAAAAATCATCCTTATGGAGAAATTCCAACAGAGAAAACGGTTGAAAATATTACTCTAGAAAAATGTATGAATTATTATCAAACCTACTTCAGACCAAATGTATCTTACCTGGCTGTTGTTGGTGATATTACATTAGAAGAAGCTAAACCATTAGTAGAAAAATACTTTGCTAAATGGGAGAAAAAGGAGGTGCCGATTAATAAATTTAAGACTCCAATAGCTCCACAAAAAACTAAAGTTGCTTTTGTTCACAAAGAAGGATCTACACAATCGTTAATAAACATTACTTATCCAATAAGCTTAAAACAAAACAACCCTGATGTGATTAAGGCAAAAGTGATGAACTCCATTTTAGGAGGTGGTTCAACAGCTCGTTTATTTATGAACTTGCGTGAAGGTCATGGATATACTTATGGAGCTTATTCATCAATTAATCCCGATGAATTAGTTGGTAATTTCAAAGCCTCAGCAAAAGTTAGAAATGAAGTAACTGATAGTGCAATTATTCAGTTTAATGTGGAGTTAAAAAGAATAATAAACGAAAAAGTTACTGAGCAAGAATTACAAGATATTAAAAGCTATTTAACAGGGACTTTTGCATACTCTTTACAAGACCCGCAAACCATTGCAAACTTTGCATTAAATATTGCAAAATATAATTTACCAGAAGACTACTACACCACTTACTTGCAAAAATTAAGTGCTGTAACTGTTGATGATGTTAAAACAGTAGCTGAAAAGTATATTAAACCTGAGAATGCATATATTTTGGTTGTTGGTGATAAAGCGGTTGCTGAAAACTTAAAATCATTTAGTGCTGATGGTAAAGTTAGTTTTTATGATAATTATGGAAATGATTATGTTGAAGCTTTAAAACAAGCTCCTGCTGATGTTACTGTACAAACGGTATTGGATAATGCTATTAAAGCAAAGTACGGTATGGAAAAAGGTAAAGCTTTAGATAAAAAGTTAAGTAAAATAAAAGACATTACCGTTAAAATGAACGCTTCAATTCAAGGACAAACCATTGGAGTTACGCGTTACCAGAAAGCACCAAATAAATTTGCAATGGTAATGGCAATGGGAACAATGGTTATTCAAAAACAAACTTTTGATGGAGCTGTTGGTAAAGTAAGTGGAATGCAAGGAAACAAAGATGTAGAAGGTGCTGACTTAGAAGATTTAAAAGCAAGTTCAGAAATGTTTGCTGAGTTAAATTACGAAAAACATGGAATTAAATACACCTTGTTAGGAGTTGAACCGTTAGATGGAAAAGAAGCATATAAAATGGAAAAAATTTCAGCTTCAGGTGAGAAAGAAACTGTTTGGTATGATGTGGCATCAGGTTTACAGGTGAAAACTATGTCAGTTCAAACCAATGAAGAAATGGGTGGCGAATTTGTGGTAATGGGATTGTATTCTGATTATAAAGAAGTAAATGGAATTAAATTCGCTCATAAAATAAAACAAAGTTTCGGACCACAGGCGCTGGATATGGAGGTAACTTCTGTAGAGGTGAATACCAAACTTGGCGATGAAGTATTTAAATAATTTAGAAAGACCTATCTGAAATAAAAAAGAGCGATTCAATTGAGTCGCTCTTTTTTATGCTTGATGTTTTTGGTTGGTTCTTACATTTTCGATATTCCATGTCAGTTGTTTTTCAAAGCTGTTTACCCGATGATTACAGTCTTTTTTAGTGCATACAGTACAGGATATGGGTTGGCAATAGTCGCTATGAACAAATAATTCTACACTTTTTCCAAACTCTTGTTGAACTACTCTTTCAATAGCTTCTATTTCAATATGAGCATCTTTAATGCTAAAAAACCATGGTAAAGTCATGTGACAATCAATGTGAAGAATACTACCGTACTTTATTATTCGAAGATTATGTAAATCAATCCAGTTTGGGTTTCTGTTGTTGTTAATACATTCTACCAGTTTTTTTAGTAAGTCTTCATCAGCTTCATCCATTATCCCTGATATAGATTTTCTAATGATTTGGTAGCCAGTAAATATAATAATCACTCCAAAAATTAATGCAACAACACTATCTATCCACATAACCTTAGTAAATAAGATGATGGCTAAACCAATAATAACTCCAATAGTTGTAAGTGTATCAGAAATAAGGTGTTTACCGGATGCTATTAATGCAATAGAATTGGTTTTTTGCCCTTTTTTTACGGCAATAAAACCAATAATAAAATTTACTATAGCTGCAATTACAATTAGAACAATACCTATGTTAAGTTCTTTTATTTGTTGAGGATTAATAAGATGATTAATTGCTTCGAATATAATCCAAAGACCAGCAAACGAAATCATCACACCTTCAAGTGCAGCAGAAATAAACTCCACTTTTCCATGACCATACGGGTGGTTTTTATCTTTAGGTAAAGATGAAAGATATAGACTATATAAACCAACAAAAGCACTGATAACATTCACAATTCCTTCTAAAGCATCAGTTAGAATGGCTACTGAATTGGTTAAATACCATGCAGTTAGTTTTACCAAAAACAGTACTACACCTGTTGTTGCTACTATTTTCTGAAAATTGTAATTGTCTTGCTGATTTTTCAAGCTATCAAATATTTTTCTCTTAAAATATTTAAGTGATGTAATTCATGCCCTGAAATAATATAGCCAATAGCATGGACAGTTAGCTTGTTTTCATTTGCAATACCACCTTGTTTTAACATTTCACTATCAAAGTTGTTAAATAAGGTTAATGTCGATTTCCGAACAGCTTTATATTCTTTTAAAATGTCTTTCAAAGTTCTACTATTTGCTCCTGAATTTAACACAAATTGGTCGTGGTCAAATCCAGGTAACTTCGTTTTGTCTTTTCTTGCAAAACGTAAAGCTCTTTCACAAAAAATACGTTCGGTATCTATAATATGGACAAACAACTCTTTAATAGTCCATTTCTTTTTAGCATAGGCAAAATTACCTTGTTCTTCAGTCAGGTTTTTTAATACTTTTTTAACCTCCTTGTGCGAGATTTTTAAAGCTTTCAAAAAATCTTCTTCTTTAACTAAATTGATGTAGTGATTAAAATAGTCAGCAAATTCGTGACTTTTTAAAGCATTAACATTACTTTTTTTTTCAATGGGCTTTAACTCGACATTTTTTTTGGGGGGAGTTATTTTTTTGTTAGTCTTTTGCATAATAACTTGTTTTGATAACGGAATTTAAAATTTTGCTCTGGCTTTCATTTTTGTTTTTTGAAAGTTAACTGTTGTATTCTTGGGGTATTTTACTGAAAATGATAAAATGATTTTTTTCACTTCTCCAGGTTGTAAAGCATATAACCAAGTTAGCTTTCCAGTTTTTGGATCATAATTGGCTTTGCTAGTTTCTATCGATTCAACAATAATATCGCCTTGTGTTGATATTGGAAGCTGGTCATTTACTTCAATAAATATAGGTGTTTTACGATTGTTTTTGATATTCATTTCATACCCAAAAGTTTCTTTTGTTGTAGTACCCAAAAACTTTTTGGTACAATATTCTTTAATTTTACTTCGTGTAACTAGCACTTTATTATCACGACCTAAAGATAAATCTAAAGTATCATCCACACTTCTGGTACTAATGTAAGATTGGCCAACATAGGTGCCGCTATAATATACATTTGCTGGACCCTCAACCAAATCAAGGTCTTCCCATCCTGTAATACGGGCAAGTAAAAAGGCATCCCTGTCAAGTTTTGGAACACTAAAATGCTGATAGGTAGCAGGAAGTTTGTATTCTGTTACATCAACTATATAAGGTTTAGAATCGGAAGGAATGGAATAATTGATTTTAATATCAAATTCAGCACTTAATTCTGAAACTTGAATTTCTTCAAATTCAATAGGTTTTGCAATTGCTTTTTGTTCAGCTTTTTGAAGAATATTATTCTCAAATAAAGCATTTTGCATATAACCTTCACCTGATTTTGAAGAAGGAGCATTATTGTCCCATCCCATATTTGATGATTTATAATAATTTTGATTGGCAACGCTATAATCTAAACTCCATTTATCTAAAACTGGTTTAGAGGCACTTTGAGAGGGATCGGCAGTAGATAGTTTAATTTTGATATCGTTCCAGTCGATACCTGTATTGTTAAAAACTTTTGCCCGATATTTTAGCTCAATAGGTTGATTAATATCCACAGCAAGTAGATCGTAACTTGGAGCCCATCCTGCATCCGAAACAATATATTTTAAGTCTATTGTTGAATTTGTTTTAGTTTTTGAACTCAATAAAATAGAAATTTCCGCCGAAGGTTGAGTGTTTTTTGCGTTTAATTCCATAAGTTGTTTGTTCAACTTAATCAAAAGTTCATTCAATATATTAGATTGCTTATCTATACTTGAAATAGCATTATTAATTTCTTTTACTCTACTTCTAAATAAGTCAGCTGCTAATTTTAATTCTGCAACAGCAACTCCTTTATCATTTCCACCAATAGATTCATTTTTTAATAACATATTTTTTTCTAAAGTATAAGCATCTTTGTCATTACTTAATTGAATCATGTTATCGGTTATTAAAGTTACGGAATCTTTTAATTCCTTTACTCTTGCACTTTCTTTTTGGTTCGCCATATAGTTAACTGCATCAGATATTGCTAAAATAGAAACCTCTCCAGTAGTATTTACCTGAATACTTTTCGAATTGAGTTTGGTAGATAATCCTGTAAAAACAATTTTATTTAATCCAGGATTTAAGCTTACTTGTTTAACGTGAGATACTTCTGCTCCATATAAATAAACAATAGCAGAATGAATAGGGACATTGATTTCTACAACATTTTCGTTTGTTTGTGCAAACGCACTAAAAATGTTTATTGCAAAAATTGAAATTAAGATGGAAATTTTCATAAGGTATAATTTTAAAATTAACTGTATCAAAAGTAGTTTTAAAAAATATTATAAGTTAAAGGTTTAATCATATTTATAAAAAAACATTAATCTTGTAATCGAAAATAGATAAAAAACATGACTAAAATTAAATTTGGAACAGACGGTTGGAGAGCCATAATAGCAAAAGACTTTACTGTTGACAATGTTGCTCGGGTAGCAATTGGAACGGCAACCTGGTTAAAACATAATTTTAAAAAACCATCAGTAGTAGTAGGTCATGATTGTAGATTTGCTGGGGAACTTTTTGCAGAAACTACTGCTAAAGTACTGGCTAATGCAGGCATAAAAGTATATCTGGCTAAAGACTTTGTATCAACACCAATGGTAAGTTTGGGTACATTAAAATTGAAAGCTTCATTGGGAGTGGTGTTAACAGCCTCTCACAATCCACCATCGTATAATGGGTATAAATTAAAAGGTAGTTTTGGTGGACCTCTTTTACCAAAAGAAATTCAAGAAGTTGAAGATTTAATTCCTGAAGCTAATACCATTAATTTAGAGATACTTGATATCAATAAATTAATAGAGAAGGGAATGATAGAGTATGTTGATTTAGAAACCATGTATGTTGATCATGTTGAAGCTAATTTTGATATGGAAAGCATCAGGAAATCTAAATTGAATTTTGCTTATGATGCCATGTATGGTGCTGGGCAAAATGTAATGCGAAGATTGTTACCTGAAATTGATTTTTTACATTGCGATCATAATCCAGGTTTTGAGGGAGTTGCTCCAGAACCAATCCACCGAAATTTGATTGAATTTTCTGAAATGATTAAACTATCGGACGGACAAATTAATTGTGGATTAGCTACTGATGGCGATGCTGACAGAATTGGCTTGTACGATAGTAAAGGAGAATTTGTAGATTCTCATCATATTATTTTGTTATTAATCAAATATTTGGTTGAAGAGAAAAAATTGAAAGGTAAAGTAGTGAATGCGTTTTCGGTAACACCAAAAGTGAAAAAAATGTGCGACCATTTTGGATTAGACTACCAAGTAGTACAAATTGGCTTCAAAAATATTGCTGGTATAATGGTTAAAGAAGATGTGTTGTTGGGTGGTGAAGAATCGGGTGGTATTGCGGTAAAAGGTCATATTCCTGAGCGTGATGGAATATGGATGGGATTGATTATCTGGGAATACATGGTTAAATCGGGTAAAACATTAGAACAATTGATTGAAGATGTTTACAAAATTGTAGGAGCGTTTAAATTTGAGCGTATCGACTTGCATTTAACAGAAGCAGATAAGCAACGTATCATGAAAAATTGTTCAACCAATGCTTACAAAAAGTTTGGCGATTTAGAAGTGCGTAAAGTTGAAGATATTGATGGCTATAAGTTTTTCTTTGATAATGACGAGTGGGTAATGATTCGACCATCGGGTACAGAGCCTGTTTTAAGAACCTATGCAGAGGCTGCAACTACGGAACGAGCATTTAAAATACTGGAGAAAACTCACCAAGAGTTTAAAGCATAAAAAAAGAAGCCTTTACTTTTGTAAAGGCTTCTTTTTTGCAATAACGATGGTATGTACTTCAACATCATTTTGTTTGGGATAATCTACCTTTATTGTTTTTTCAATGGTAAAAGCGTTCAAGTTTAAATCAGCTTCAAGTTGTTTTAAGGAATGGTAATTAAAGAAAACCCTATCGCCACTGTTACTGGTTTTGTAGCCAGAATCTTTTTCATTGCCCTCTACAAAACTAATGTAAAGTATTCCTTTTTCGGTAAGCAGGTTGTTGCAATCTCTTATCAATGTAGAACATTCTTCGTTGGAAAGATAAGGTAGGCAAAATCCACAAACAATAGCATCAAAAGTTGTCGTTATAGTATTTAGGTTACGAGTATCCATTACTTCAAATTGAGCGGTTGGATTATTCTTTTTAGCCAACTTTACCATGTTTGGAGCAACATCAATACCCAAGATGTTAAAATTAGGGTGTTTAGCTAACAAATATTTAGTGATATTGCCAGGACCACAGCCAATTTCCAATAGTTTTGGGTTGTCTTTTTTTAACAAAACACAAAAGGCATCATAGCTTTGGTTGTACAAATCCAAATCCATAAATTTTTCTTCGTACAAGTTGGCTATTTTGTTCCAGGTTTCGAATGTTTCTTGGTATGGGTTCATCAATTTTTAACGGTTTGGCTAAAAGTTCGGGTGGGAGACGGGACGTAATCCCTGTCGACCGAGACGAACTTTCAGAGGCGTTGAATGTGTCAACATACCTCAAAAGCCCGCCCGAACTTTTAGCCTTTGTTGGGCACTGTTATTTTTATTTTTTATTGTCAATTACTTGTGTTGTGTCGTTGTCTGCTTGTTGACAGTCGTTTAAGGCTGTCAGGCATTTGTCGTAGTAGCCCGCCATTTCTTTCCACTCTGTCTTTTCCCAGTAATCCCTTAACTCTTCAAATCTCTTTTTGTGGTCGAAGCCGATGACTACTTTGAGTTTCTCCAATGCTCTTGGAGATAAATAAATAACACCTCTGACTAACTCCTCCATGTTGTTGTGAAATGTCAATAAGCAGTGGAAGTCCTTTACGTTGCGGATGGAAAACGCATTGGTTACTTGTTTTGAAATGGCTTTACGGATGTTTAGCTTGGTGTAATATGGGTGTTCTTTTAAGCGATGAGTTGAAATAACGCCTGTCCCTCCTTTGGTGTTAGAACTTCCGTAAAGCCAGTTGTATTTGGGCGAATAGATGTCATGGTCTGTAATGCCGAGAACAACTATTGCGTCTTTGGGCATGTTTGGATTGATGAAGTGTTTGATGAGTGAACTTGCGTCAATTTGTTCTCTTATGTTCTCGTCATTGCCTTTGCCCTCAAATTTGCCATAGCTGTGGTAATTGGGGTCTCGTCTTGTCTTTACACTATCAATTCTTTTGAGGTCGTCAAAGGGAACTCGCTTCATTATTTGAACGTCCATTTGGAAGAAGATTCTCAAATAGTCCTGTTCACCCCTGATTAAACTGACCAGTTCCTGGCTCATGTCTCCCAATGGCAGGAGGTAGATTACCTTTCTAACGTTGTCGGGTCGGTTGGGATTAGAGTTGATGTATTCTGCAAGTGTCTGATCGAAGATGTTGAAAGTTGTCCTTTTGTGCAAGTCGTCAAGGCAACTCAGGTCAACGCCAGTCATGTCGATGGTTGCAGGTAAATCTGTCTTGTCAGTTGTCTGCTTGTCGTCTTTGTCAGGTTTGTCGGTCGTGCAGCTTGTTAATAGTACCGCAACGCTCAAGAATATTGTCAGTGTCGATAGTTTCATTTTCGTCTTTTTATAATAGTGCCCAACATCCGAATAAGTACATCGGTGTATTTATTCGCGAAATATATTTAACCAAATATAACCAATAAAAATGCTAAGAAATCCTACTCCAGTTTTTTTTGTTGCGCCTAATGTTGTTTAGGGCGTGTACCAATCGGTAGTTTTTTTCTAGTTGTAGGTTGGCATCTTCTTTTAAAATTTCTACAGCTTGGTTACGTGCTGCTTGTAAAATTTGTCCGTCGCGAGCTAAATCGGCAATTTTTAAATTGAGTAAACCACTTTGTTGAGTACCTTGTATGTCGCCAGGCCCACGCAATTTTAAATCTACTTCGGCAATTTCAAAGCCGTCATTTGTTCTTACCATGGTTTCTAATCGTAATTTGCCTTCGGGGCTCAATTTGTTTCCACTCATTAAAATACAATACGATTGTTCTGCGCCACGCCCAACTCTTCCACGTAATTGGTGCAATTGCGACAAGCCAAAACGTTCGGCACTTTCAATAACCATTACGCTGGCATTGGGTACGTTTACACCAACCTCAATAACAGTGGTAGCTACCATTATTTGTGTTTCGCCTTTAACAAAACGCTGCATTTCAAAATCTTTCACATCCGATTTCATTTGTCCGTGTACGATGCTTACCTGATATTGTGGCATAGGAAATCGACGTAAAATACTGTCGTAACCATCCATTAAATCTTTGTAATCGAGTTTTTCCGATTCGTTGATTAAGGGATAAACCACATACACTTGTCTCCCTTTTTTAATTTCTTCTTCCATCATGCCATGTACACGCAAACGCGAAGAATCGTATTTGTGAATGGTTTTTATAGGTTTTCGTCCAGCTGGCAACTCATCAATTACCGAAACATCCAAATCGCCATAAAAAGTCATGGCCAATGTCCGTGGTATTGGCGTTGCTGTCATTACCAAAACATGAGGAATAAGTGCCCCACCCCGACCCTCCCCGAGGGGGAGGGAGTTAGAAGCTGCTGTAATTTTTTTGAGGACATTGTCGATGTCTAACAATACCTCTTCGTTGGTAAAGCGAATAACTTTAAAACCCAAATCATTCAGAATTTGAGTTCTCATTTTATCGGCTTCTATTTGTTCTGGAGAGTTATGATATTTTCCATCAACTTCTACAACTAAGTTTCTTTCTAAAGAAACAAAATCAACAATAAACTCATCAATAATGTGTTGTCGTCTAAATTTAGAACCAAGCTGTTTTGTTTTAAGGTTAAGCCACAAGACTTGCTCTGCTTCAGTAGTTTGCTTTTTTCGTTCTTGCTGATTCGCTTTAAGTAGTGCATAAACCGAAGGTCGAGCAGTTTGGTATTTATAGAGCACTTTTTTTAAAGTCTCCCCTTTGGGGAGGTTGGAGGGGCTTGTACTCTTTGCCCACAATTTTGCTCGTTGTGCTACACCAAAACGGTGCTGTTCATCAACTACTACATAGCCCAATTTGTTAAATTGTACATGGTCTTCAAGCAAGGCATGAGTTCCAACCAAAATATTCAACGAGCCATCGAGTAAAGCGGTATTGATCTCTGTTCTTTTTGCTTTTTTTGTTGAACCTGTCAGTAACTCAATGGTTACGTTCATGTCTTGCAGCAGTTCAGATAAACCTAAATAATGTTGTGTTGCCAGAATTTCGGTAGGAGCCATTAAACAAGCTTGATAGCCATTATCGATTGCTATTAACATGGTTAGTAAAGCAACAACTGTTTTTCCACTACCAACGTCGCCTTGTAAAAGCCTGTTCATGTGTTTTCCAGAGCCGATATCTTTGCGTATTTCTTTAATAACACGTTTTTGTGCGTTGGTTAATTCAAAAGGTAAATAATTGTTGTAGAAGGTGTTAAATGTTTCACCAACATCACTAAACACATGCCCTTTTAAGGTTTGTGATTTCACTACTTTTTGCCTTAACAAGCGTAATTGCAAAAAAAACAACTCATCAAATTTTAACCGAAATAATGCGCGTTGCAACATTTGTTCATTCTCTGGTGCATGAGTATTGATTACCGCAATTTCTTTGGGTAATAGTTTTAGTTTGTTCAGCAATTCATCAGGTAAGGTTTCTTGAATACAACCTTTAATTTGTGCAATTAAATTTTGTTGTATTTTATGAATTCCCTTGGCAGATAAACCTTTGTTGGTCAGTTTTTCTGAGGAATAATAGACTCCTTGTAGACTAATAGCATTTGCCATTAGCGATTGCTCAACCAATTCCATTTCTGGATGAGT
Organism: Flavobacteriales bacterium; assembly: GCA_050248475.1. GTDB lineage: Bacteria > Bacteroidota > Bacteroidia > Flavobacteriales_E > Vicingaceae > Vicingus. The sequence continues at coordinate 44,028 of JBFWSH010000001.1, read as the reverse complement.
GATGTTGTAACTGTTTCTAAAATAGGTAGGTTTTCCAAATACAATGTATTCTTGGTTTATTTTAATGGATGATGCCAACCATTTTATTCCTTTAAACCATACCAGCTCAATTTCTCCAGTAGCATCTTTTAATCTTGCTACCATTCGTTTTGCTCGTTTTTCACCAATGGTTTGAATGTTGGTGATTTTACCTTTTAACTGGATATGAGCTTGGTCGGAATTGATGTCTGCAATTTGGTAAACCTTTGATCTATCAATGTATCGAAAAGGGTAATATTCTAACAATTGTCCAAAAGTATAAATACCCAATTCTTGTTGCAGTAATTCTGCTCTAGAAGGACCAACGCCTTTCAGAAATTCAATTTTGGTATCAAGTAAATGGTTGTTCAATAAGTTGAATTTAACTATTGAGTATAAAGGTAAGAATTTAGTTAATAGTAATCAGCCTACAGTTCTCAGTCATCAGTTCTCAAGTTACCATTAACTATCAACAGCTATTATATCAACATTCCAACAATAACAGCAGTAAATAAAGAAGCTATTGTACCACCAATTAATGCTCTAAATCCAAATTTTGAAAGCATACCTTTTTTTGTTGGAGCAAGAGCGCCAATACCACCAATTTGGATACCAATAGAAGCAAAGTTGGCAAATCCACAAAGTATATAGGTTGCCATAATTATCGATTTCTCTTCTGCAAATTTTCCTGCTATTTTCATTTCACCTAATGAAACATAGGCTACAAATTCGTTAAGTATGGTTTTTTCGCCAAGTAACTGACCTACCAGCACCATATCTTCAGCACAAACACCCATTAACCATGCTATTGGTGCAAATACATATCCTAAAATAAACTGAAACGATAATCCATCAAAATTCGTACTTGCAATAATCATTTCGTTTAAAGCAGTCCAATCACCAATTTTAAATAAAATGTAATTACACATTGCCATTAAAGCAATAAATACTAACAGCATTCCACCAACATTTACAGCTAACCTGATACCATCAGAAGTTCCGTTGGCAATAGCTTCTAATGCATTGGTTCCTATTTTTTCTTTTGAGACTTCTAGTTTTTCATCAAATTTCTCAGTTTCCGGAACCAATATTTTTGCAGCAACAACTGCTGCAGGGGCTGACATAACAGAAGCTGCTAATAAGTGTTTGGCATAAAACAATTGCTGAACAGGATCATCTCCTCCTAAAAATCCAATATAAGCGGCTAAAACACCACCAGCTATAGTTGCCATACCACCACTCATTAAACACATGAGTTCTGAATTGGTCATTTTGCTCAAATAAGGTTTAACTAATAAAGGAGCTTCGGTCTGACCAAGAAAAATATTTCCTGCGGCAGCTAAACTTTCGGCACCAGAAAGCTTCATGGCTTTTTTCATTACCCAGGCAAAAACATAAACCACTTTTTGTAATATTCCCCAATAGTAGAGCAGGCTGGTTAGAGCCGAGAAGAAAATAACGGTGGGTAACACCATTATTACAAAGTTCACCAAAGGCATTTCAATTTCGCCACTAACAAATGACTTAAACAGGAACATAGTTCCTTCTTGTGTAAAACCAATAACCTTAGTAAAAATTTTACTTACAAACTCAAAACCACGTTCCACCATAGGAACTTTTAGTACCAAAATGGCAAAAATAAATTGAATAGCTAATCCTTTTCCAACAAGAGCCCAATTAATTTTACGTTTATTGTTGCTAAAAACCCAGGCAATAGCAACCAGCACTGCCATTCCAAGAAGCCCTTTTAATATAGCAGAGGTGTTTATAGCAAGTAAAATCAATAGGGTGTGTTTTTAGTTTTTATTTCGATTATCAATAATAGATTTAATTTTTGAAGCTTCCTCGTAATTTTCGTTATCAATAGCAATTTGAAGTTTGTTATTCAATTCATCTAACGATAAATCAGCTAATCCTTTTTTAGGAGTAGCTGGTTTTTGTTCATCAAGTTCTTCTTCAATTTCTTCAATTTGTTTTTCGATTTCATCTGTTTTATCACTGGCAGTATCATCTAAAATAATTCCGGCACTCGATAAAATAAATTCGTAGGTATAAATTGGGCATTTAAAACGAACCGCGATAGCGATAGCATCAGAAGTTCGAGTTTCTATTTCCACTTCTTTACCGTCTTTCTCAGAAATTAATTTAGCAAAGAAAATACCTTCACGCAAATCGTAAATAATCACCTCTTTAATTTGAATATCAAAAACTTCGGAAAATGATTTGAATAAATCATGAGTAAGTGGTCGAGTAGGAGTCATGGATTCCAACTCAATAGCTATTGCTTGAGCTTCAAATCCACCTATAATAATGGGTAATCGTCGTTTTTCACCTTTGGTTTCACCCAAAACAAGAGCGTAAGCTCCTGTTTGAGTTTGACTGTAAGAGAGACCAATAATTTCTATTGCTATTTTATCCATATTAACTGGTTACTTATTTCTAGTTGCTGGTTACTGGTTTTTTTGTTGACTAAAAACTACGGTCTTCCAGCTTCCAACTTCTATCTTTAATTACTGGCTGCTTTAAATTTTTTGAATGCTTCAATTAGTTTTGGCACAACATCAAAAGCATCACCAACAATGCCGTAATCGGCAGCTTTAAAGAATGGTGCTTCTGCATCTGTATTAATTACAACAATAACTTTACTACCATTAACACCTGCTAAATGTTGTATTGCACCAGAAATCCCTATTGCAAAATATAAGTTTGGACGAATTGCTAAACCAGTTTGACCAACGTGTTCGTGGTGAGGTCTCCAACCAATATCAGCAACTGGACGAGAACAAGCCGTAGCAGCGCCTAAAACAGTTGCTAGCTCTTCAATCATACCCCAGTTTTCAGGCCCTTTTAATCCTCTACCTGCAGAAACTACCAAATCGGCTTCAGTTAATGAAAGCTCAGTAGATTCTTTTTTAATTTCTTTTACTTTTAAACGAGTTGTTGGTAATTCTACTGCAAAACTCACTACTTCTGGTGTGGTATTGTTTTCAATCTTTTCAATAGAGTTTGGTAAAACTGAAATGATTTTGACAGGTGTTAAAACCTCAACATCAGCGAAAGCTTTACCCGAGAAAACAGCTTTTTTTACGGTGAATCCACCATCGGTATTTGGTAATGCAATTGCACCACTTACTAAACCTGCATCTAATTTTGCAGCTAAACGAGGAGCAACAGATTTACCTGAATAATCGTGAGCACATACAATGATGGTCGAATTTTCTGCTTTTGCAGCCTCAGCAACCACTTGTGCCAATTTTTGTGGATCAAAGTTATCTAAATCACTAGTGTTAACGTGTAATACTTTGGTTACACCATATTTGCCTAATAAAGCAATATCAGATACATTTCCTGTAACAACAGCTGTAGCTGATGATCCTATTTTTTTAGCTAATTGAGCACCATAGTTTGCAGCCTCTAAAGCATTTTTTGTTAATGTTCCGTTATTTGAATCGGCGTATATTAAAACTGACATAATTCTTAATGTATTAATTGGTTAATGTACCAATTGTTCAATGTTGACACAAGTATATATGCAGGAACAAATTGGTACATTTTATAATTGTTAAATTGATTTATTAAATAGCTTTTGCTTCGTTGTGTAGTAAGTTTACTAACTCTTCCACATTTGCAGCATCAACATATTTACAAGCCGATTTTGCTGGTGGCAATGTAAACGATTTAATTTTTGTAGCATTAGTTGCGTCTGATGCAGGAACAACAGTTAATGGTTTTGTTCTTGCTGCCATAATTCCTCTCATGTTTGGAATGCGGGCTTCTGCCATACCTTTTGCCGCACTCAATACAAAAGGAGTAGAAGTTTCAATTACTTCAACACCACCTTCAATTTCTCTTTCAATGGTAGCATTGTTCCCGCTCATATCTAATTTAGAAGCCAATGAAATATATGGAGCATTCATTAATTCTGCAACCATTCCTGCAACTTGAGAACCATTAAAATCTATGGTTTCTTTTCCGCATAATACCATGTCAAAACTATTTTGAGTAGCATAAGTAGCTATTTGTTTAGCAACATATAACGCATCGTCGGTTTTTGCATCAATCCTAACTGCGTCGTCAGCACCAATAGCCAAAGCTTTTCTGATAATAGGGTCGTTTTCAGCACCACCTACGTTTAGTACTGTAACATTACCGCCATTCGCTTCTTTCAATTCTAATCCTCTTACTAAAGCATACCACTCATCATAAGGATTTACAATAAATTGCACACCATTTTCGTCAAATTTGGTGTTGCCATCAGTAAATGCAATTTTTGAAGTGGTATCAGGAGCTTTACTAATACATACTAATATTTTCATCTGATATATTTTAAAGTTATTTTAAGTAGAAATTTAACGCCAACGAAGTTACCAAATAAAGTCCTAAAAAAAAATATGATTTTATACAGTATTCGTACTTTTTTTAAACACAAATTTTCGATTTAAAAATTCATTTAAAAGAAAAATAAAATGTGTTAAAGAAATAAGGAGAACAGGTAGAACCGGCAGAGTGTATCGTTCCTCTATACCACGTTGGAAATAACAGAGGTAAAACAAGTAAATAATTGCAAAAATGTATGTGCTTAAAACAAATCGATTTAATTTTTTGTAGAAGCAAAAAATAAGTAGAATAGACATAAATGAAGAAGCGTGGATTAGAAAAGAAATCCAACGCAACGTTTCCATTGGAAAAAGATTACGGTATTTTACCTGGAAAATATTTAACGACAAGTTGGAATGGAGAGCCATTTTAGCATATACTTTTATTGGTGATGCAATGTAATAAGTAAACCAAAAATCCTTTTTAAAATCAGAAACAAGTTGCTCGATTTGCTTTACAGTGGTAGTCTCTATTTCAATTTCAGTTAAGGGCATAGTCAACCCTTTGTCGTAAAATTGTTTTTGGTAAAGAATAGTTTTTTGATAATTCACTAAAATTTCGGTTAACCTGGCTTTTCCAAAATGGGTTTGAACACTTGCAGGAAATTGATGAATGATTTGATTGATGTATATTTTGGAAGTGTCCCCCTCCATGGTTTTTTGCCAAAATGGTAACATGTAATGGTGAACAGTAGACCCATCCTCTGCCCAACCCAAAGTAAAATTCCAAAAGGCTTTAAATTGCGGTCGGTAAATTGAATTGTTGTCGGCATAATAAATAGGGTGCAATCCCACATATTGATTGGTTATTTTGTAGTTTCGATATTGCCACATCCCCATTAAACTATAACCTAATAGGGTGAGAATTATTCCGTACCACATTTTTTGTTTTATACTATTAAAGTTGAAGAATACAGTTAATGGTATTAAGCCAATAAAAATCCCTAAAACCGGTCGCGTGATAAATAAGATGGCAAATGTTGATGAAGCGATAAAAAGGTAAAGTAATTTTTTTTTCGATAGAACTTGTTGAATGGATTTTATTAAAAAAAAGAGATAAAAAATAAGAAGGGCTGGAGTAATTGCCTCTGTTAAGGTATAAAATAAAAAGTTGCTAGCTATGGGTATAAGCCCGTAAATACCAATAGAAATAATGGCAAATAATTCATTTTTAGTAAAGAAAAAAGCAATGTTATATAAGCAGTAAACAGAAACAGAAAACAATAAAACCTGAATAATTTTTAAAATCAGAAGAGGGTTGGAAGGGTTAATAAGTATAGCCAAATAATAAAATGAGCCGTAACCAGGAGAGCGAAGAAAGTAGCTCACGTAACCTTTAAATTCATCTTTCCAGACACCAGTTTTGTTAAAGTGAATGGCAGGCCGGATATAACTTAAGTCGTCATTGGTTACAACGGTTTCTCCATCTCGAATAAACTCTTCAGGCAGTTGGTTTAAATTGAGTTGATTAAAAAAAGTAGCAGTAAAAAGCGATAGAATTACAATAAACCACAACCACTTTTTCATCCGGCTTAGATTAGATTTTATCGATTAGAATTTTTGTTTTTAGTATGCCGGCAACACTTAAACTGTCAGTTATTTCTCCTTTCATCACCATGTCGTAGGCATCGTTAAGGCTAATTTTTTTCAGTTCAAGTATTTCATCTTCTTCGGGTTCTGGGTTATGGTAGGTCAGGTCTTTAGCAATATAAATTACACCAACTTCGTCAGAAACCGAATTGCTTAAATGCATATCCAGTAATTTCTCCCATTTTTCAGCTTTAATACCTAATTCTTCTAACAATTCTCGTTTTGCAGAAATTAAAGGGTCAACATGATGTTTTCCACCACCTTCGCAAATTTCCCAGCTATACTGATTTAAGGGGTATCTAAACTGACCAACCAACCACGTGTTGTTGTTTTCATCTAAAGGAATAATACCAATGGCAATGTTTTTAAAATGTACTGTACCATAAATACCATCATTTCCGGCAGCATTTTCTACCTGGTGTTCGGTAACGCTAATCCATGGATTTTCGTACTTTAACTCACTATGTTTAGTTTTCCAGGGGTTTTTCATTGTTTTTGGTTACTGGTTTCTTGTTATTGGTTTCTAGTTAATTGAAGATTGTCGATTGAAGACTCCTATTTAAAAACTTTCTTCAATAAATCAGTAACACGTGCCATAGGGTCTTTTCTAATTTTAGCTTCTTCTTTTTCAATCATTAGAAACAAACCGTCCATTGCTTTTGTGGTAATATAATCTTCTAAATTGGGATTCATAGGTTCAACAAAAGGTACTTTATTGTAGGTGTTAATTACTGGATTCCAGTATTTTGTCACTTCTACTTTTTGTATAGCATTTTTTACAACCGGATTGAATTTTACTTTCAGTTGGGCACTTGTTTTGTCTTTTAAATATTGAGTGGCAGCATTGTCGTTGCCTCTTAAAATTGCAAATCCATCAGCAATAGTCATTTCTTTAATGGCATTAACAAAAATTGGAGCAGCTTCTTTGGTGGCTGTTTCTGCGGCTCTATTTAATGTCATTACAAATTCGTCCACTTGTTTTTTCATGCCCAAATCTTCCACGGTATTTTTTACCTTAATGGCTTCTTCAGGAAAAGGTATAAAAATTTCTGGGTTTTTATAAAATCCGTCCAGTTTTGAAGTTAAGCTTGAAGAGTTGTTTGTGCCAATTGTTAAAGCTTCTCGTAAACCACGAATAACTTCATCGTTAGTTAAGCTAGGGGTTGTAGAACCCATTTCAGTATTTACTTGCTCCATTACTGAAGTCATTTCGGCACATCCTGCCAAAGTAATAAGAGTTATGGCTGCTATGGTAATTTTTTTCATGTGTTGTAAAATGTAATTTTTTCAAATGTAATTAAAACATATTTTTTATGCCGAAGTATTTTATACCAATTTCTAAATCATAATTTTGAATCATGAATTTAGACATCATTTCTGTTGGCGATGAGCTTTTAATTGGCCAAACCTTGAATACCAATGCACATTGGATTGCTGCCGAGTTAGATAAAATTGGTTTTACCATTCGGGAACATGTTTCGATCAGCGATAACCGTGAGCATATTTTAAACAGGGTGGATTATTCGCTAAAAAACGTTGATGTGGTGTTGATTACGGGAGGGTTAGGACCAACCAACGACGATTTAACCATGCCGGTGTTAAACGAATATTTTGGTGGAAAATTAGTTGAAGATAAAACGGTTTATCAAGACATTGAACGGTTGATTTTAGGCCGCGGTTTTGATATGAATGAGCGAAACAAAAAACAAGCTTTGGTTCCGGATAATTGTAAGGTGGTAAGGAACATGCACGGAACTGCTCCGGGCTTGTGGTTTGAACGAGAAAACAGAGTGGTGGTAGCAATGCCGGGCGTACCTTTTGAAATGAAAGTCATGATTACCGATACGGTAATACCTTGGTTGAGACAAAAATACGTGTTGCCCGAAATTGTACACCAAATGATTTATACGCAGGGATTACCCGAATCGAAATTGGCAGAGATTATTGCTGATTGGGAAGATGACTTACCTCAAAACATTAAACTGGCGTATTTGCCTTCTCCAGGAAGGGTTAAGTTGCGTTTAAGTTCTAAGGGTAACGACAGAAAAGCCGTACAACAGCAAATTGATGAACAAGTGACAAAATTAAATGCCATTATACCTAACTACATTTATTCGTTTGATGGTAGAAACATAGAGGAAGTTATTGGCGACATGTTGCGAAATAAAAAAGCCACGTTGGCTACTGCCGAAAGTTGTACAGGTGGTTACATTGCTCATTTGTTAACGAGTGTTTCGGGGAGTTCTGATTATTTTATTGGCTCGGTAGTAAGTTATGCCAACCAAATTAAAATTAACGAGTTGGGGGTAAACCCTGCTGATATTGAAAACTACGGAGCTGTCAGCCAACAAGTGGTGGAGCAAATGGCTGAAGGTGTGTTGCAAAAATATGGGGTGGATTACGCTGTTGCTACTTCTGGTGTAGCCGGACCAAATGGCGGAACGCCCGAAAAACCTGTTGGTACGGTTTGGATAGCGGTGGCTACCAAAACCACTGTAACAAGCAAACTATTTACTTTTGGTAAAATACGTAGCATTAACATTGAACGAAGTGCAATTGCTGCTTTAGGAATGTTGAGGGGGAATTTACAAGACTAAAAAATTTTCAATCTATGCCCTCGTTTGTGTCTCACAAACGACTATGGCGTTGTTTATATACTGCCTTGATTTCCCACAAACGATTATATCCTTTCATTTATGTGGGTTAGTATTCCAAAATCATCCTGTTCGTTTTCATAAAAATATGCGGACGAGTATTTATAGTCAGTAGGTAAATCTACTAACATCCATTTGTCTTGTAGTGGATTATTATGAATGTAATCAAGTTTTTGATAAATAATTTCTGGAGTATATAAATGAACAGGTAAAGCATCCCTTTGCCAAAACTGGTGGTTTCTGGTCTCTAAATTTACCTTAAATTGACTTAATAACTTGGGATTAATCGTTTGTAAATCTTTTAATATCAAGTGGCTAGTATATTTCATGAAACTAGCATGAGGTAATTCTTTCCCATTTAACTCTAGTAGTTCCCAAATGATATGGATATGATTGGGCATTATTACAAAACCATACAAAGCTATTTTCTTGTTATCTACTAAATACTTTAAACTGCTTATAATGTAATCTTTATACTTGTCGAAACTTAACAATTGTTTCCAATCCAGTATTGTAACTGTATAGAAATATAGTTTGTTTAGTTCCATATTCCAAATGTAAAAAAAATGATGGAATAGATATAAATAACCAAGGTTACTTTTTGTTTGTGGGACACAAACTAAGGCGAGAGCGCAATTGCTGCTTTGGGAATGTTGAGAGAGGTTTTTTGACGTTGTTATATGCTGTTGTTTCTATCCAAGAATTTGAATTATTTCTGCCAGCAATTTATCTAACTCAACCTTGAAATCAATTTGGGCTTTATTTGGGTGAACCTCTTTATTACGAATTACTTGGTGTATGTGATGGTCTGCAATACTACGTAGTATCTCATTTAACTTATTGAAGATTGTTTTTATACTTTTTCCACCATGTTGAGCTGCAACCTGATTAAACTTTTCATGTCCAAATATTGGTGGTACATGGTCAATTATAGATCTTCCTAAAAGTGCAACGCTGTAGTAGTTTTGAGTGCTATAATTTGAATTAATTTCCTCACATAACTTGATTAATTTGGATAAATCAAACTTATCGGATTTAATTGATTTTAGCTCTGCTATTCTTGAAATGTCAATAAATTCATCTCTAATAATCAAAGGTGAGTTGTTTTTTTTAATAATATCATTTGATTCAAGTTGTTCATCATCTTCATCAAATTCTACTTCATCCACATAAGATTGCAACATTTTTTTCCATATCATTTTGACCTCCTCGACATTATATCCACTGAACATATATTTTGGTCTTGATAGTACTGATTTCAGTTGGTGAATCCTAGTACCTGAATCAGAAAATATTTTATTCAGGAAATTATTTGCTTTAGCCAGCCAATCATGTGCATCAAAGTGATCTTCATCAATGTCACTTATTAGCCTATTAATGATATTGATTTTCTTGTCTTTATTCATAAACGGTTTTCAATTGCATACAACTTGTTTATAGGTCTGATAATCGTCAGCCTTATTTCAAACCAAATATATTCAAATTAAGTTAGTATTGGGCAAAAAAAAGAGGCTAACCATTTGGTTAGCCTCTTTTTTATAATTGTAGAGATTACTTTGTAGCAACTCTTTTTTTCTCTTTAATACGAGCAGATTTACCGGTTAAATCTCTCAAGTAGAAAATTCTAGCACGTTTAACGTGACCATGTTTAACTACTTCAATTTTATCTAACATAGGAGAAGCCAATGGGAAAACTCTTTCTACACCAATGTTACCAGACATTTTTCTGATGGTAAAGGTTTCGTTAGCTCCCGAGTTTTTTCTTTGTAATACAACACCTTGAAAATGTTGGATTCTTTCTTTAGCACCCTCTTTAATTTTATAATATACAATAATGGTATCTCCTGCTTTAAATGCTGGGAATTCACTTATTGGTGACAAGTCGTTTTCTACAAATTTTATCGCTTCCATGCTTCTTTAGTATTAAATATTTCCTTTTAAAAGGGCTGCAAATTTATACATTAATAATTAGTTATCAAACAATTTTTAAAATATTTATTTCCTCTCTTTAAAATTTGTCAATTCGAGTCAAATTCACGATTGTTAATGAGTGAATTTGGTATCGAGAATAAAATTTTTAAAGCCAAAAAGTGAGTTCTCGATACATTCCGCAATTTTGCGGAATACTCGAACAGACACTTTTTGGTTATTCTACTTTTTGTTTGTGCATTTCCAACAACTGATTCTGGTACATGGTATAATAGGTTTTTCCCAAGTTCATTAAGCTTTGGTGTGTTCCGGCTTCAATAATTTCCCCGTTTTCGATCACCAAAATTTTATCAGCATTTTTTACTGACGAAACCCTGTGGCTTACAATTAACGAAGTTTTGTTTTTCATGATACGTTCTAAATTCTCCAAAATAATATCTTCGGTTTCAGTATCTACTGCCGACAAACAATCGTCGAAAATTAATATTTTAGGTTCCTTAATAATGGCTCTGGCGATAGAAATACGTTGTTTTTGCCCGCCCGATAAGGTTACGCCACGTTCGCCAATTCGGGTTTTAAAACCATTCGGAAACTCAATAATGTTGCTGTAAATGGCAGCATTTTTAGCAGCTTCTTCAATTACCGATTTATCGGGCAAACCATTTTTGTAACCAAAAGCAATATTGTTTTCAATACTGTCCGAAAACAAAAACACTTCTTGTGGTACATAACCGATGTTCTCCCGTAGCTCATTTAAATTGAGTTGTTGGATGTTCTCATCATCAATAAAAACAGAGCCGCTTGTTACATCGTATTTTCGTAAAATTAAATTGATGATAGACGATTTTCCTGAACCTGTTCTTCCTACAATTGCCAGAGTTTCGCCTTGTTTAACTTCAAAAGAAATATCCTTTAAAGCATTTATTCCCGATTCGGGATAGGTAAATGAAACATTTTTGAATACAATATTCCCTGAATAATCAAAATGTTTGTTGGTAGGATTTTTAATTTTTGGTTTGGTATCTAAAAACTCATTAATTCTGGTTTGCGATGCTGCCGCACGTTGAACGATAGAGGTAACCCATCCAATAGCTGTTACAGGCCAGGTAAGCATGTTAATGTAAAATACAAATTCTAAAATATTACCCAACGTTACATTACCGTTAATGTATTCAATCCCTCCAATAAAAACCGTAAAAATGGTGCTTAGTCCAATCAGCAACATCATTACGGGGAAAAACACGGCATTGGTTTTTACCAGATTCATGGAATGATTCAGGTAGTCTTCATTATCATTGTACAACTTGTTAATGAACAATTTTTCTTTAACAAACGATTTGATGATTCGAATTCCCGAATAGGTCTCTTGCGAAAGTGTGGTGATATCAGAAAGTTTGGCTTGTACTTTTTCGCTTTGTTTGTTTATTCGGCTACTTACGTAATAAATAATAAACGATAAGATAGGTAATGGAGTTAAGGAGTAAAGGGTAAGTTTTACGTTAATCGAAAACATTACTGGAATAACCAATGCAAAAAGGGTGACAAGGTTAATGGTATACATGATGCCTGGACCAAGATACATTCTGACTTTACTCACGTCTTCGCTGATTCGGTTCATGATATCGCCAGTATTGTTTTCCTTGTAAAAAGAAGTGTCGAGTAACTGGAAATGATTGAAAATTTCGTTTTTCAAGTCAAATTCAATCAAACGCGACATGATGATAATGGTTTGACGAGTAAAAAACATAAAAACACCTTTAATAATTGCCAGGGCAAAAACCACAATACCAAAGGCCAAAATGGCTTTTCCAAAAGTTAAAGTGTGAAAATAATCTCCAATAAAGCTTGTACTGGCAATGGCTTTTCCCGAAAGTTTAGCCTCAACCAGGTTAAAGGTTTCTCTAATAATTTGAGCTGGATATAAGGCGAAAATGTTCGATAAAACAATAAATACTGTACCAAGCAACAAACGGTATTTGTATTGGAATAAATATTTATTTAGATGCTTTAACGATTTCATTTATGGTACTAATTGGTATGTTTTTACTTTTTGTCGAATATCTTTAACAAATAGCTGAATAAAGATTATTTTTGCTGACATTATTTAGAACTTTGCAAAAGTAAGTATCTTTAATCAGAATTTATAAATCTTTATAGAATGTCAACAATTTTGGAAAATCAACCTAAAACAACTGTGAATACAGTGTTAACAGATATGTCGGTTTACGACCACGAACAAGTAGTTTTTTGTCAAGACCAAGCTACTGGTTTAAAAGCAATTATTGCAGTACACAATACCGTTTGCGGACCGGCTTTAGGTGGTACACGTATGTGGAATTATGCTACTGAAGCTGAAGCTGTAACAGATGTGTTAAGATTATCAAGAGGGATGACTTACAAAAATGCTTTGGCCGGTTTAAATTTAGGTGGTGGAAAAGCCGTTATTATTGGCGATTCTAAAACTCAAAAAAATGAAGCATTGTTCAGAAGATTTGGAAAATTCGTAAACTCTTTATCAGGAAAATATATAACTGCCGAAGATGTGGGTATTTCGCCACAAGACATGACTTGGGTAAACATGGAAACCAATCATGTTGCAGGTTTACCTGGCAAAAGTGGCGATCCGTCTCCAGTTACAGCTTTTGGCGTTTATATGGGTATAAAAGCTTGTGCAAAAGAGCAATTTGGTTCAGATTCATTATCAGGAAGAAAAGTGGCTGTTCAAGGTATTGGTCATGTTGGCGAATACCTGGTTAAACATTTAACCGAAGAAGGTGCTAAAGTTTACATTACTGATATTAATGAGGAAGCATTAAAAAGAGTTGCTGCAAAATACAAATCAGAAGTTGTTGGATTAAACGATATTTATGATATTGATATGGATATTTATGCTCCATGTGCATTGGGTGCAACGTTAAACGATGATACATTAAGCCGGTTAAAATGTTCAATTATTGCCGGTGCAGCAAATAACCAATTAAAACAAGAAGATGTTCACGGTAAAATTGTAATGGAAAAAGGATTGATTTATGCTCCTGATTTTATGATTAATGCCGGAGGAGTTATTAATTGCTATGCCGAGGTTGCAGACTTAACTGCTGAATGGGCAATGGCTAAAGCCGAAGATATTTACAATACTACCGCTAATATTTTAAAACGATCGAAGGAAACCAATACTCCTACTTATGCCATAGCTAATCGTATGGCTGAAGAAAGAATAGAAGCGTTAGCAAAAATTAAATCGAAATTTTAATACAAAAAAGAGAGCATTAAAGGCTTGGTTAACGAATCAATGCCTAACCTTTGAAAACGACAAAATGATAAGCAGAAGATATTTAAGAGTAAAGACATTTCAAGCATTGTATGCATATTTTCAGTCGGAAGACAAAAATGCGAAGAAAGCAGAAAATGAACTTTTTTTAAGTCTTGAAAGAATGTACGATTTGTATATCTTCTTTTTAGCCATTGGTAAAGAATTGGTTCATCAGTCGGAATTAAAAATTGAGGAACTAAAAACCAAAAGGTTACCTACCGAAAACGATTTAAATCCAAATTTAAAATTTGTTAATAATGCTGTACTTAAGCTTTTGGCTGAAAATTCGGCATTGAACAAACAGTTAAAAGAAAAGAAAATTTCCTGGTCGGCAGATCAAGAATTGATTTCAAAATTCTTGGTGTTTTTACGACAACATGAGGTGTTTACGAACTACATGAGCACAAGAGAAACTACTTTTGAAGAAGACCAAAGGTTTGTGGTTGACATCTATAAAAAAGTAATTCCAGAATATGAGTTGATGTTAGCTGAATTACAAGACAAAAGTATTTTTTGGGGATTCGACGAAATTGATTTTGTGTTGAGTATGGTCATTAAATCGGTAAAACGATTCACACCAAAATCTACCGAATTTGAACCCATTTTGAGTTTGTATACCGATATGGATGAAGATGTTCAAATGGTGAAGGATTTATTTAGAAAAACAGTTGCTGACGATGATAAAAATTCCAAATTAATAGGGGATAAAACTAAAAACTGGGATGTTGAACGTATTGCCATTGTGGATATCATTTTAATGAAAATGGCATTAACAGAATTGTTGTACTTTAAAGCAGTTCCGGTTAAAGTTACCTTAAACGAATACATTGAATTAGCCAAATGGTTTAGTACACCAAACAGTAAGGTTTTTGTAAACGGAATTCTTGATAAATTGGTTCTTGAGCTTAAAGCAAGTGGTGAGCTTAAAAAAATAGGAAGAGGTTTGTTGGAGAACTAATATTACTGCTCAACTATTATTTCCGATCCAAACAAAATAGACGTGTTAATCATGTATTTTTTATGGGCACGTATTCCCACACCAACATAAATCAATTCGGGGTCTAAAAGCATTCTACGGTGGCGTAAACTCTCCTGTTCATCATCAATCAGTAAATCAACCACAATAGATAAAGCATCAGGGAAACCGTACTGATTGCTTTCTTTTACTTTTTTAAAGTTGGTTTTCATTGATTTTATTCGTTCAGAAAAACTTTCAAACTCACCCGAACGGTGACCTTTTTTACCAAGCCGCCCCATTTCTTTAGCATGATTTACCGCTTCTTTAAACAATTCGTCGTGAGGTTCTAAAATAGGTAATCGGGGCTGTTCTTTTAAAGTTTTTACCAACGATTTGTAGTACTTGTTTTTTGGAACTTTAACATCATCCATGTAATCTTTCAAATATGTATCGACAAACAAAGCGCCATTTATTCGAGCCAGATTGATGTAAAATATTACTTTTTTTTCCTGAAAAGAGAGCTCTTTTAGCTCTTTGGCAGAATTTGCCATTCTCAAATCATTGCTGTTCCAGGTATCAAAAGGAGTAATTTTTTGAGCAAACAATTTACTCGTGGAAATGATGATTAAAATGTAAATTACTGTTTTGAAGTAATTACTCATTTGATAAAAATTTTGACAAAAGTAGCCAATTAATTTTCCGCAGAGTACACTTTTTCTCCATTGATAAATGTATATAGAACTTTGGTTCTCAACAGCTCATTTTCTTTCACATTCATGATGTCTTTATCAGTTATCACAAAGTCTGCAAATTTTCCAACTTCAATGCTTCCTTTTTCATTTTCTTCAAAATTGGAGAGCGCAGCCCAAATGGTCATTCCTTTTAATGCTTCTTGGCGAGATAAGCCATTTTCTATTTGGAAACCACCTTCTGGGTAACCTTTAGCATCTTTACGAGCAACAGCAGCATAAAAAGTATTGATGGGGTTTATTCCTTCAATAGGAAAATCTGTTCCAAGTGCGATTAAACCGTTTTGCAACAACAATTGCTGATAAGCATAAGCATTTTTAATACGTTCGTTACCCACTCGGTCTTCTGCCCAATACATATCAGAAGTAGCATGGGTTGGTTGTACCGATGGGATAATGGTGTAATTTTTATACATTTCGAAATGACCAGGATCTAATACCTGTGCATGTTCAATTCTCCAGCGTTTGTCGTTAGTAGTTTTTAATACCGAAGAATAAACTGAAAGTACCATTTCGTTAGCTGAATCACCAATGCAGTGAGTATTCATTTGAAATCCTTTCTCGTAGAGGAGAGGTGCATATTTTTCAAAATAAGCTCTTTCATTAATTAATAACCCGTAATGGTTATATGTATGAACATCACTATATGGTTCTAGCAAACAGGCACCTCTTGAGCCCAACGCACCATCAGCATAGAATTTAAATGATGAAACATTTAATCGTTCGGTTTTATAAGGGCCTCTTTTTAAGTAGTAATCAAGTAATTCTTCCGAAGAACTTATCATGGCATACACTTTTAACTTTAATTTACTGGATTGGTGCAGCTCATCTAACAAATCAATTTGTTCTTTTTCCAACCCAGCTTCATCAATGGTTGTTAAGCCAACTTTAAATAATTTTTTTTGTGCAGCTAACAACTGTTCTGTAAGTAGTTTTTTATCTTTTAGTGGAATGGTTTTTTTTAATGAATCTACAGCGTTATCCAGTAAAATTCCTGTTAATTGATTGTTTTTTAGTTCAACTATACCACCTTTAATAGTTGTTTTAGAATCTATTTGAGCTAAATCTAATGCTTTTTGATTTACCAATGCTGCATGTCCGTCAATTCGTACTAAAAAAACAGGTGTTTCAGGATATAGTTCGTCAAGTTTTTCTTTGGTGGGAAATTCTTTATTTTCCCAATCGTTTTGATCCCATCCGCGACCTAAAATCCATTCAAATTTGTTTATTTTACTGTATGATTCAATTTTGTCTAAAACTTGATTAAACGAGGTAGTTCCTGTTAAATCCAATTCCTGCAATAAAGCTGCATAATTGTATAAATGGCAATGAGCATCAATAAACCCAGGATAAACGTTCATTTGTTTTACATCAAGGTATTCTGTAGCTAGGTATTTGTTTTTAATTTCATTTTCAGCACCTACAGCAATAATTTTTCCTTTGTCAATAGCCATTGCTTCAACTACCTCAAATGATTCGTTGACGGTGTATATTTTAGCATTATGAACAATCAAATCAATTTTTTTTGTTTTGCCACAACCAAAAAGGATTATAGTTGTTAATACAATTAGAATAGAAAAAGAGTATTTCATTATAAAAATTTAGTTAAAAACGGGTACTTTATTTTTAGTTTGTCAATATCAATTAGCATTAAAAGTACAATGGCTAAAAAAGGCAAGGCAGGAACTTTATAGCGAACCAATGCACCAAAAATAGGGATCATTAAACCAATAATGGTAAATAAAGTAAATACAAACACCAGGCAGAACAGAACATAAAACCGCTGTTTTTTTTCTCTTTTCGGGAAAAGCAAAACAAGCATAAATAAGCCAATAAACAATAAGTTTTCAAGCGAACTCATTAAAACGAAAGGTGAATATGATTCCCATAAATAAGGTCGAATAAAAGTGTTTAGCCAAGCATTTGGAGTATATTTTATTATAGAAAACCAATTGGTTAATTGTGGTAAATCAAAACTGCTGTTGGCAGATACATATTGAATATACTTCATAAACTCATTATGTTTATCAATAATGATATTAAAAGGGTTATATTTTTTAGTTATTAGAACTATACTGGAAACTATGGTAGAAATACCCATAATAGAAAGCAATAAACTGTGAAAGGGCTTAGTTGGTAAAAGTTTTTTATAAATACCATAAGCCAAAAGTGGAACAATAATGGCGGCTAAAACATACAATTTGGTATAAAGCAAAATAACTATACATCCAAAAATTAAAAGAATAAAATACCATTTAAACTTAATAAATGATTGTTGGAAAGACAGTAATAAAACACCTAATCCGAATAATATCAAGCCTTCTTTTAATAAACCAGAGCCCCAAAACAATACCGAGGGGATTAAGAAAGTAGCATAAAATAACACTTTCGAATGGTTTTTAAATAAAGGCTTAAAAAACCTGAAAATAGCTGTTAAACCGATGAATGAAATAAAATTGATAAATACATTGTGCACATAAAAATGCCCAAACGAAAACAAACGAATAAAAGCATTAAATCGAATAATGATATGGCTATCACTAAATAAATTACTGTTGTAAGCTCGATACCAAAATATCATTTTTTGGTAATAATGTTCATCAAAATATGCAGAATCGTTATCAAAACCAAACATCATTTTAAAGTAGTCGGCGGGATTTGTTTTTAATGCGTCGAAAAGTATTTTACTATCATCAAAATACTTATAAATATCGGATGTGCTTCTATCAGTATAGTAGTAGGTATATATTAAAGTAAGTATGATGCTAAACAAAAACTTTAAAGCAAAAGCTGACAAAAACCATTTTTTAGACAGTTCATCATCATTAAAAAAGTTACTTTTTAAGATAACAAAACAGAAAATGCTAAAATATAATATGGTTAAAATAATGCCCAAGAATAAATTTTTTTTAAAAGTATTTTTAATTTGATGAATCTACAAATTAAAGAGTTGAAACCTGAGTGTCAAATTCTATTTTTTAAACTAATTTTGAGCATGACCACAAAAGAACGTTACAAATTATTTGTTGAGCATTTTAGTAAGGCAAATCCAACTGCTGAAACAGAATTAGACTATTCAAATCCGTTTGAATTGTTAGTGGCTGTTATTTTATCGGCTCAATGTACCGACAAGCGTGTAAACATTGTTACCAAAGATTTGTTTAGAAGATTTACAAGCCCGCAGGAATTGGCAGAAGCTGATGTTGAAGAAGTTTTCGAATACATTAAGAGCATCAGTTACCCAAATAACAAAGCCAAGCACTTGGTGGGTATGGGTAAATTGTTGGTTAGTGAATTTAAAAGTGTAGTACCGAGTGATGTAGATGACTTACAAAAACTACCAGGAGTTGGACGTAAAACAGCTAATGTAATTGCCAGCGTTATTTATAATAAACCAGTAATGGCGGTTGATACTCATGTTTTTAGAGTTGCTGAACGCTTGGGGTTAACTACTAACGCTAAAACACCGTTAGAGGCTGAAAAACAGTTGACGAAGAATTTGCCCGAAGAGGTTATCCATGTGGCACACCATTGGTTAATATTGCACGGCAGGTATGTTTGTGTGGCTCGAAAACCCAAATGCTCGAGCTGTGAGATTACCAGTTTTTGTAAATCGTTTGGGAAGTTTTAACCGTAACATACTATAATTCTTTTACCATCCAAATATCGCAACCAAAATGTCCTGAATTACCCAAGGGTTTATCAATAAATTCAAATCCTAGTTTTTGATACATTCCTACAGCAATGCCTAGTTCTGGCATCGATTCTAAATACAATTGTGTGTAGCCCAATTCTTTTGCTTTATCGAAACATTTTAGCATTAAGGCTTTTCCAATACCTTTTCCACGAGCGGAAGTGGTTAAGTAAAATTTTACTAACTCAGAACAACCGTTTGGTAAGTTTTGGGTAGGATAAATGCCGCAACCTCCAACAATTTTACCGTTTAATTCTGCTACAAAATACAAAGCGTTTTCTTTTTGAAACAGTTCGAATAAATTATCGGTTGTTGGATCGAAATAAACTGTGCCAGGTTTGTTGGCTTTAAATTCGGTTAAGGTTGATTTTATAATAGTTGAAATAACTTGATTGTCGTTTTTGGTTATTTCTCTAATGGTTAAATTCATGTGCTAAATTTAATCACAATCCTGAACAAATGGTCGGGCAACATTTATTTTTGGACTCAAATAGGGAATGCCCAAGTTTAAACCACGTAAAATGAATAAACTACCCAACAGAATTAAGAAAACAGGAACCAATTTTTTAATGGTGTTCCGTAAGTTTAAACTAACGGAAGATGATAAAAAATACACGGTAAACATCATAGGTAAAGTGCCTAAACCAAACCAAAACATGAACCACATTCCTTCTAATAAATTTCCTGTGGCAATAGAACCAGCAATGGCAGCATAAACTAATCCACAAGGAAGAAAACCATTGAGTAAACCAACAGCTAATTTCCCTGTTAATGATTGATTTTGAAGAAACTTGCTTAGATTGGATTTTACTGTGGCAATGTATTTACTAATCAACCCTGTTGGGTTAATAGCATTAATCAGGTATTTTGGTATAAATACCGACAGAATAAAAATACTACCAATTGCTATGGAAATAAATTGTTGGGTAGAAGCTACTGCTAATTGTTCGCCAAAAAAACCAAAAAATATTCCAAGTAAACAGTAAGTAAGGATGCGGCCTCCATTGTAAATTAAACCATTTGTAGTTTTTGCCAGGATTGATTTATTTCCTAAGGGTAGAGCTAACGCGATGGGACCACACATTCCAATACAGTGAAGACTCCCAATTAAACCAATAGCAAATGCTGTAAAATATTGTTCCATTTGTTATGGAATTACAATAGATATTTCGTTAAAATAGTCAGTATTATTAGCTGCCCAATCAATTTTTACATGATACATGCCTTTTTGAAATGTAGCAGTTGGAATAAATTGAGTATGATTGGTCAACTGAATATCAAATTCCTTGTCCGATTGCTCATTTGACGGTTTGTAAAACAACAGTTTGCCAGTTATGTGCTCTCCAATTTCTTTTGGGAATAGAACTTCAATACTTTCCTCAGTAATATTAAATGTAACTTGTTCAGTAAGTGTTGAAGTATTTTGTTTTTTAATTAGTATTTCTTTAAACTCTAATTCCTTTTCGTAATAATTGTCTGTAACCAGTTCGTTATTTTGTTTTGTTGCAAAATAAGCCAGCGTTAACATAAACACCACAAAAACTCCAAACAAAGAAAAAGCGAATACACCCCAGTTAAATTTCATATTTAAATTTTTACTCAAAGTTAATGAACAGGACCATTAAATGAGGTTTTTTCTTGTTCTATTAATTCTCCGTGATTGAATATACCAATAGTAAGTTCGGTGTTTTTATCCAATAATTCATTTTTATCAATTTCAACGAAAAATGCTTGTTGGTTACTTTCGCCTTTTTTTACCACCAAATTATCTTGCCCCACCATTTTTATTTCACCTTTGTAATTGATTAGTTTGAAGGTTAAATCCAACTCATCTCCAGATTTATTTACCACTTTAACATTGTATAAATTACTAATAAGGCCATTTTCAGTTTCCTGATACATTACCCCAGGAGTTCTTAAAACGGAAGTTTCTATACCACCTCGTAATTTAAATAAGAAACCAATAAATACAATTAAAATCATCAATACAACAGTATATGCTTTTGACCTAAAACTAAACTTAATTCGTTTGTTCTCTGCTATTGCATTTTCAGAATCAATTCTAATCAAACCTTTTGGTTGATTGGTACTTTCCATCATAAAATCGCAAGCATCCATACATGCTGTGCAGTTTATACATTCCAATTGAGTACCATTTCTAATGTCAATTCCGGTAGGGCAAACATTTACACATTGGTTGCAATCTATGCAATCACCTTTCCCTGATTCTTTTCGGTTTTCACCTTTTCTAAATTTAGCTCTCCCTTCTCCGCGTATGTAATCATAGGCTACAACTAATGAATTTCTATCAAGCATAACACCCTGTAGTCTTCCATAAGGACAAACAATTAGACAAACTTGTTCTCGAAACCACGCAAATACAAAAAAGAATACCCAACTAAATCCTATTATGGCGAAAAAGCCTCCCAAATGTTCACGAATAGGTGAGGTTTGTATTTTAATTAACTCATCAGAGCCAATAACATAAGCCAAAAAAGTATGAGAGATAGTTAAAGCTATGATATAAAATAAAGTGTATTTAAAACCTCGTTTTCCTATTTTTTCTAAATCCCATTTTTGTTTCTTTAACCGTTGTTGTTCTTTATAATCACCATCAATTAAATATTCAATTTTTCGATAAACCATTTCCATGAAAATGGTTTGTGGACAAATCCAACCACAAAATACACGTCCATAAACAGTAGTGAACAGCACTACGAAAATAATCATGCTAATCATGATTAAACCAAAAATATGGAAATCTTGAGGCCAAAATACTTGTCCGAACAATACAAATTTTCGGGTAACTACATTAAACATTAAAAAAGGCTCCCCATCAATTTTAAGCCATGGAATGGCAAATAAAATGGCAAGTAATAAATAACTTAAATAAGTCCTGTAGTTGGTAAATGTTCCTTTTGGTTTTTTTGGATACAACCATTTTCTTTTCCCATCTTCGTTTACGGTAGTTATTTTGTTCCTAAACGATTCGTCTCTTTGATATCCTTCTTCTCCCATTCTTGTTTATAGTGATAAATTTGATGTAATAAAAAAATCCCCTACAAAGTAAGGGATTTTAAGTTTAGATTTTTTCTCCTTGAGGGTCTTTGCCACCTTCTACATTTTTACCAGAAAATTCTTTTAGAATAAAACTAGTAACCTGTTGAATTTGTTCAGGAGTTAATTGGCTTTCCCAAGGTATCATTCCTTTTTCGGGAACACCATATTTAACTACTTTGAATAAATCGTTAATCGTGTTTCCGTGTAACCAATATTCATCTGTAAAGTTTGGTCCAACTCCACCACCACCATTTGCAGCGTGGCAAGCAACACAATTTTTTTCATAAATAGCTTTCCCTGCATCTAGTGCAGTTGCATCAATCAAAAGTGTTGCAGTGTTTTCGTCAATTCCAGGACCATTTTCTTCTTGAAATTTAGCTATCTGAGTTTTTGCTGCATCCATTTCTCTGGCCAATTCTTTTTCTTGCGAAAATCCATCATAAGCAAAGAAATAAATACAATAAGTTATAGCAAATATAATAGTGCCATAAAACATATACACCCACCAAGGTGGAAGTGAGTTATCTAACTCAATTATACCATCATAATTATGATCAAGAGCGTTATCATCTAAGCCCTCTATAAGTTCTGTTTTTTCGTTTTTGTAGTCCATGATTTGTAAGTTTTTTAGTTCAAATTACTTTTCATCCTCAAAAGGAAGATTTTCTACGTGATTGATATATGTTTTGCTTGATTTATTAACCCATAACAACAACCCCATAAAAAAGGAGAAGAAGATAATGAGAGATATTATCGGGAATATTTCTATTCCCGAGATACTATCCATAGTATGTTTTACAAATTTTAACATATCAATTATTTTTCAACATCAGTACCTAATCGTTGTAAGTATGCAATCAATGCAATAATTTCTTTTTTGGCATCAGCTTCTTTTATACCTTGTTCTCTTAATTCGGCAGCAATTTGTTCTGCTTGAGCTTCTAGAGCTGTTTTACCGTTTTTAATTTCCTCGTCGGTATAAGGCACTCCCAATTTTTGCATCACTGCTAATTTAGAAGTAGTACTCTTTACATCTATTTCTTTCACCAACAACCAGGGATAATGTGGCATGATTGATCCCGGCGACATGGAAGTAGGGTTTTGCATATGATTGTAATGCCATGAGTGAGATTTACGTAGTTTTTTAGATCCTTCACGAGCTAAATCCGGTCCAGTACGTTTAGAACCCCATTGGAATGGGTGGTCGTAAACAAATTCACCTGATTTTGAGTAGTCGCCAAAACGTTCTGTTTCGTGTCTGAATGGTCGAATCATTTGTGAGTGACAATTGTAACAACCCTCTTTGATGTAAATGTCTCTACCCTGCAATTCTAATGGAGTGTAAGGTTTAACAGCCTCAATTGTCGGTACATTAGATTTTACTAAGAAGGTAGGAATCATTTCAACAGCACCTCCAATCAAAATAGCTATAAGAGCAAAGATTAATAAACGAACTGGTTTACGTTCAATAACTCTATGCCAATGCTCATTATGTGTATACGGATGATCTGATAACAAGGCAGGGGCTTCAGCTTCTTCGTTAGCAACAAAATTTCCTGCTTTAACTGTTTTAATTAAGTTATAAGCCAATAGTAATGAACCAACAAAGTATAATAATCCACCAACACTTCTCATCGCATACATTGGTATAATCTGGGTAACAGTTTCTAAAAAGTTAGGATAAGCTAAGAAACCTTCAGGTGTAAATTCTTGCCACATTAAATATTGAGTAAAACCTGCCCAATACATTGGAACAGCATACAATAAAATACCAATGGTGCCAATCCAGAAGTGAGCATTGGCTAATTTCTCTGAATACAATTTAGTGTTAAACATTCGAGGAATTAACCAATACAACATACCAAAAGTTAAGAAACCATTCCAGCCTAAAGCTCCAATATGAACGTGTGCAATTGTCCAATCAGTAAAGTGGCTAATTGCATTTACACTCTTTAATGATAACATAGGTCCTTCAAAAGTTGACATACCATAAGCAGTAATTGCCACCACAAAGAACTTTAATACGGCACTATCTCTAACTTTGTCCCAAGCACCACGCATGGTTAGTAAACCATTGATCATACCACCCCAAGATGGAGCAATTAACATTACAGAGAATACAACCCCCAAAGTTTGAGCCCATTCAGGTAATGAAGTATATAATAAGTGGTGAGGACCAGCCCAGATGTATAAGAAAATTAATGCCCAGAAGTGAATAATGGATAATTTATAGGAATAAACAGGTCGTTTAATAGCTTTTGGTACAAAATAGTACATCAACCCCAGGTATGGAGTAGTTAAGAAAAATGCAACAGCGTTGTGTCCATACCACCATTGTACTAGTGCATCTTGAACGCCTGCGTACCACGAATAACTTTTCAAAAAACTAACAGGGTATTCGAATGAATTTACAATATGTAGAACTGCAACAGTTACAAAAGTGGCAATATAAAACCAGATTGCTACATATAAATGGCGTTCTCTTCTTGCTAAGATGGTAGCAAACATGTTCCATCCAAACACAACCCAAATACCTGCAATGGCAATATCAATTGGCCATTCCAATTCAGCATATTCCTTACCAGTTGTAAAACCAGCCAAAAGAGTAACAGCTGCAGCAACTATAATTAATTGCCAACCCCAAAAGTTAATTAAACTTAGTTTATCACTCCACATTCTGGCTTTTAATAAACGTTGAAGTGAGTAATAAACTCCGGTAAAGATTCCATTACCTACAAATGCAAAAATTACTGCATTGGTGTGTAAGGGTCTTGTTCTACCAAAGGTAGTAAATTCAAGATCGAAGTTCATCCAAGGAATGTAAATTTGGAATGCAACCAACAGTCCAACCAACATCCCAACTATGCCCCAAAGACCTGTGGCATAGGCAAACATTTTTACGATTTTATTATCGTAATAGAATTTTTCAATTTGCTCTGACATTTTTTTTATTTTTTAGTTAGGTTATTATTATTTGTTATTGTACTCTTTTTCTCTTTTGTAAGTAGTTCATCATCAAACAGAATTCTAACGGAAGGGGTATAACCATCCTCATATTGACCATTTTTTACTGACCAAATAAAAGCAATAAGGAAACTAGCTGCTACTATTAGACTTATAATAATTAATATGAATAAAACACTCATGGATATTAGTTTCTACAAAGATAATATGTTGTAAAACATATAATTTATGACTAATATCAGTATTTAAAATGTTTTTTGGCAGGATGCTTAATTATCGGAGTTGAAATGTAAGCCTACATTGGTTTTTTGTTCTTTGGCTGCTTTGGTAATTAAATAAGCAATACTTCTTAAATTTCTTAATTCGCAAATAGAAACAGTAATTTTTGACCTTTCATAAAGGGTTTCTGATTCATGCAAAATCAATTTTAACCGAGACAATGCTCTTTCTAATCGTTCATTAGAACGAACAATACCAACATAATCGCTTAATATGGTTTGCAATTCGGTTTTGGTTTGAGAAACCAATATTTGTTCATTTTGAACAACTGTTCCTTCATCATTCCAATTAGGAATACCAGATTTAAAAGTGATGTTGTCAATTTCAGTTACTCCACTTAAAAATGCACGATGTGAGAAAACCAACGCTTCTAACAATGAGTTTGAAGCCAAACGATTAGCTCCATGTAAACCTGTTGAAGCGCATTCTCCAGAAGCATAAAGGTTAATTATAGAAGATTTTGCATTTAAATCAACTCGTATTCCTCCACACAAATAATGTGCAGCAGGAACAACGGGGATTAATTTTTTAGAAATATCAATTCCAATAGACAGACATTTATTATAAATAGTAGGGAAGTGGTTGAGCAAAAAAGTTTTATCGATGTGTGTAGTATCTAAATAAACATGTTTTTTACCATGTTTTTTCATTTCGGCATCAATAGAACGAGCAACCACATCTCTTGGGGCTAAATCTTTTCTTTCATCGTATTGCTCCATAAAAGCTTCACCCAAATGATTGCGTAAAATTCCCCCTGCACCACGAACAGCTTCTGAAATTAAAAAAGAAGGGTTGTCGGAAGGGTTGTACAACGCTGTAGGATGAAACTGAACAAACTCCATATTGTCAATCAGTGCTTTTGCCCGATAAGCCATAGCAATACCATCTCCTGTTGCAACGGTTGGGTTAGTGGTGTTGGTATAAGCTTGTCCGATACCTCCGGTTGCCAATAAGGTTATTTTAGCCAACAAAGTATGTATTTCGTTGGTTTTTCGGTTTAATACATAAGCACCATAACATTCTTTGTCTTCTGTTTGTCGAGTAACTTTAACGCCTAAATGATGTTGAGTAATAATATCAATAGCAAAATGATGGCTTAAAATGTTGATGTAGGGGTGGTTTTCTACCTGATGGATTAATGCACGTTCAATTTCGTTCCCGGTTAAATCTTTAAAATGTAAAATTCTATTGTCGGAATGGCCACCTTCCTTGGCTAGATCGTATTCACCTTGGTTGTTTTTGTCAAAATTAGTTCCCCATTCAATTAATTCTTGTATTCGTTCAGGAGCTTCTTCAACTACTGTACGAACAACTTCTTCATTACATAAACCATCACCGGCAATCAAGGTATCTTTAATGTGGTTTTCGAACGAATCGGTTTGTTTGGTTACAGCAGCAATACCACCTTGCGCATACTTGGTGTTACTCTCATCTTCGTTTACTTTTGTAATGATGGTAACACTTACGGGTTTATTTTGTAACCTAAAATGTTCTGCAACTTTATAAGCATAGCTTAATCCAGCAATACCAGAGCCGATGACTAAAAAATCAGTAGTAAGTGGAGATTGGTTGGTGGTGAGAGTCATTTTAGTTTATAAAGTTTAAAAGTTTATAAAGTTTAAAAGTTGAGAAAATGATAAATTGGGCTTTTCACTTTCTACTTTAAAAACTTTCTAACTAAGATCTAACATTCTATTTACTGACTTTAAAGCTTTTAATCTTGTTTCTTCTGGAACAAAAATTTCGGGTTGTAAGTGAACCAAACTTGCGTGAATTTTTTCTAAAGTATTCAGTTTCATGTACGGGCATTCGCTACAAGCACAAGTGTTGTTCGTATTAGCTGGAGCCGGTATTAATTTTTTATGAGGAACAGCTTGTTTCATTTTATGGATAATACCAACCTCTGTTGCAACAATGAATTCAGTAGCATCATCCTCCTCAACAAATTTTAATAATGCAGTTGTAGAACCAATAAAATCAGCTTCTGCTAATACATTTTCTTGACATTCAGGGTGAGCAATTAGTTTGGCATTAGGGTATTTTCCTTGTAACAATTGCAATTTATCAGCTGATATTTCTACATGAACTTCACAGGCGCCATCCCACAAAACCAAATCGCGACCGGTTTTTTTTGCAACGTATCTGCCTAAATTAATATCAGGAGCAAAAACAATTTTCTCATCTTTTGGTAAGCTGTCAACAATTTTAACGGCATTGGATGAGGTACATATAATGTCGCTCAACGCTTTTATTTCGGCAGAACAGTTGATGTAACTAATAACGGTATGGTTTGGGTAGTTTTTTAAAAATGCTTCAAATTTATCGGTTGGTGCTGAATCTGCTAATGAACAACCCGCATTTAAATCAGGAATAATAACTTTTTTTGTTGGATTAAGGATTTTTGCCGTTTCGCCCATAAAATGAACCCCAGCAAACAAAATAACATCGGCAGTTGTTTTAGCAGCTTCTTGTGCCAGGCCTAAACTATCGCCTATATAATCAGCTATATCTTGTATATCTTCTTGTTGGTAGTAATGAGCGAGAATAATAGCATTTTTCTCCTTCTTTAATCGAGCAATCTCGTCAATTAAGTTTTTCTCTTTTTCAAGTTCTGAGGTAACGTAACCTTGTTTCTTGACTTGTTTTAAAATATCCATTTCTGTCTAATTTTTGTAAAATTACCAATAGATATGGTTTAATGAAACGATATTGATTTGAACTTTTACAATTGTTTACGTTTTGCTACAATATTGGTAGCTAAAGTAACAAAACTAACCACAGTAATAGAACTGATAGGCATTAGTATTGCTGCAAATACTGGAGATAACATGCCGCTAACAGCAAAAATCAAGCCTATAATATTGTATGCAAATGATATAATAAAACTGATGATGATGATGGTTATGCTTGCGTTACAAAACTGAATAAACTTAGGCAGTTGGTTAAATACTGAGGCATCTAAAATTGCATCGCAAGCAGGGGAGAAAGTATTTACATCTTCTGAAATAGAAATCCCGACATCGCTTTGTTTTAAAGCACCAGCATCATTTAAACCATCACCAACCATTAAGGTAATATGTCCTTTTTGTTGAAGGGATTTGATGTATAGTAGTTTTTCTTCGGGAGTTTTATTAAATAAAAATTCACTTTCTGAACCAAAATAGGCTTTTAAATTATCAAGTTCACTATCGTTATCTCCCGATATTAATTGAAGTTTGTAGTTCTCTTTTAATGTATTTAAAGTTTCTTTTAAGTTGTTACGATAATTGTTGTCCAACTGAAAATAGCCATATTCTACATCGTTTATTTTAATATAAACTCGGGTAGCTTGTGAGGAGTTTTTATCAAGATTTTTAATGAATTTCTCGGAACCTAATTTTACCACTTCACTACCAAATTCACCAACCAACCCTCTGCCAACGTATTCATTAAAATTACTGATTTCAACAATGTTAACCGTTGGATTACTGTTACAAATCATTCGACTTAAGGGGTGAGACGATTGTCGAAGTACAGAAAAAACTAAACTCGTTTCTTGTCTACTCAACTCCTTGCCATGATAGGTAATTAGAGAAGAAGAAGACTGAGTAATGGTTCCGGTCTTATCAAAAACTAATGTACTTACTTTTGATATTTTCTCAATTACGGAAGCATTTTTTAAATAAAATTTATTCCGCCCTAAAATGCGCAACACATTCCCAAAAGTAAACGGTGCAGCTAAAGCTAAAGCACAAGGGCAAGCAATAATCAATACTGCAGTAAACGAATTGATGGCCGTTTTTAAATTGATGTTCCACCAATAAGACAAACTACCCAAAGCAATAATTAGGATAATTACGGTAAAATATTTACTCATTTTGTTGGTAATGCTTTCAAAATGATCTTCATTTTCTTTAGTAAAAGCCTCATCGTTCCAAAGTTGTGTAAGGTACGAGTTGGATAGTTTTTTCATAACACGTAATTGAATAGCAGCACCAATCTGTTTTCCTCCGGCAAATATTTTATCTCCAATTTCTTTTTCCACAGGATTTGATTCGCCTGTTACAAAACTGTTGTCGATGCTGGCATTTCCGCTTACCAAAACGGCATCAACAGGAATTAACTCGTTGTTTCTAATTAAAATAATATCGCCAACTTCTAAATCTGCTACCGCAATGTTTTTTTCTTCATTGTTTTTATTGATGATGGTTGCAGCAATAGGGAAATACGATTTGTAATCTCGTTCGAAAGAAAGAATATCGTAGGTTTTTTGTTGGAATATTCGACCAATTAACATGAAGAAAATTAATGCTGCCAATGAGTCTAAATAGCCTGCACCAGTATGGGTAATAATTTCATAAACACTTCTGAAAAATAAAGCTAAAATCCCTAATGCGATAGGTATATCGATGTTTATGGTTTGGTGTTTTATTGCCTGATAAGCGGAATTCAGATATCCACTTGAACTGTAAAACAAAACAGGCAAAGAAAGAAGAATATTGATGTAACCAAAAAATTGAGCGAATTCAGATTCCTTAATAGTGTCTAAACCAAAATATTCAGGTAAACTAATTAGCATAATATTACCAAAGCAAAAACCGGCAACACCTAATTTATAAATTAAACTTCGGTCAATTGGTTTTTTCTTAGTGTTGTTTAAATCGTTAAGGTTTATTTGGGGTTCGTATCCAATCGAAGATAACAATTCGACTAATTGACGAAGAGAAATGTTGTTGTGATGAAAAACAATTTTTGCTTCTTTTTTCAAAAAATTAACTCGTGAAGAAGAAATATCATTGTTTAGTTTGAAAAGGTTTTCTAATAACCAAATGCAGGAACTACAGTGTATTTGTGGAATGTAGAATTTTATCACACTAGTATTTTCATCTTTGAAATCCAGTAAATTATTAACCAACGATTCACTTTCAAGGTATTCAAATTTTTTTGACAGATTTTTTTCAGGAGTAATTCCGGGAGAATTCTCTAAATTATAATAATTACAAAGATTGTTTTGGTTTAGTATTTCGTAGACCGTTTTGCAACCTTCACAGCAAAACTGTTTTTCATCAATAACAATAATAACTTCATCTGTGCAGTTTTCTCCACAATGGTAACACTTTTGTAAGGAATTGAGGGAAGTTTTCAACATACAGAGTATTACAAAATTTAAATTAATTATCTTTTAAAAATATGAATTTTATCATATTTTTGTATGTAAACAAAAAAACAAGGAATGAAGAAGAAACCTGAAATGCCTCACTGCGAAACATGTGGTTCTCGTGATAAGTCTGTATTTTGTGGATTGGCAAGTGGTGAAGTAAGTGATATAGATGCATCAAAGGGTTGTAATTTTTACGATAAAGGTCAGGTAATTTTTCATGAGGGCAATAGAATAAATGGTATTTATTGCATTAACAAAGGGAAAATCAAAATTTTTCAGATAGGAGCAGAGGGCAAAGAGCAAATTATTAGATTTGCTAAAGAAGGTGACATTATTGGTTATCGTGCGTTGCTAAGTGAAGAACCTCTTTCTGCTTCCGCTGCCACTTTAGAGCCGGCTACTTTGTGTTTTATACCAAAATCTCAGATTTTTAAAATTCTTCAAGATAACCCAAACTTTAATTTTAAAATGTTAAAGTTGTTGAGCCATGAGTTGGGAGAGGCTGCCCGTATCATTACTGATTTAGCTCAGAAGCCTGTTAGAGAGCGTTTAGCAGAATCGTTGTTACTTTTAAAAGATACCTTTGATTTGGATGAAGAAAAAAACATTCAGGTAAAATTATCGAGAGAGGAATTAGCCAATATTATTGGAACAGCGACAGAATCAGTTATTCGGTTACTTTCAGAGTTTAAGAAGGATAAATTAATTGATGTTGATGGTAGAAACATTAAGTTGTTAAACATTCCAGGACTTACCAGAACAGCTAACATTTTTGAGTAAATTGTTTTTTGGCATAGCATTTGGTTTTAGTAAGTAAAACCAAAGGTTATGAAAAAGCTAAATATTCTATCCATATTTTCTATAACATTATTTTTATCGAGTTGTATTATTGTTGATAATTCGCCTGGACCAAATGGAAGAGATGGATTAGCCTATTTTGGTGTAGATTATGACCGACATCCACCATATAGCTATTGGGATAACAATAATTCAATCCCTTACAATCCCATTTTAGGTGAATACTATAGGAGTGTTCCTGGTACTTATCGTTTTGAATATTTTATTAATGAATTTGATTATTGGTATGGAACTTACCAAATTTGGGTAAACAGAGGTGGGCCAGGGCGACCAAACGGACGACCAGGAATTGATGCTACAGACAATTATATGATGTTGATTTGTAATCCTAATGGATTTTACGAGTACAGAGAAAACTGGAAGTTAAACGAAAACGAGCCTTTAGTTATTGATCAGCAAATAGGAGATTTTTATTATAAAATAACTATTCAGAAAGGAAGTACGTTGACTCGTGAGGCTCACTCACCTAAATTTATAAGAGATAGTAAATAATTTTTATAACGACATAATACCTTCAATTTTTGTCGCTTTTCTGTAAACGGCAATAATTTCATCCGAACTCATCATCATTTCTTTGGCAGTAATACTAATAAACTTATTGGTGCTCGATTGGCGGGTTGTTAATTCCGCCTCTGCTCCAAACAGGGCTTCAACCAAAGCCAGTTTATGGTTGTCGGCAGGAATAATAAATTTAAACATGTAAACATGAGGCCAGGTACATTGGTCGTCTAGTTTTTGTTGAAGTCCTGTAAAAAAATCTTCTTTCATGATTCTAATATTAACACAAAGTTAATTTATTTTTTTGTTGATATTTATCATTTTTTTTTGCGTCGAAAATGTGGTAAATTAGTAGAAAAATAAAGATTATGATAAAAGATATTCTAGTTCCGACAGATTTTTCAAAATGTTCGGTAAGTGCTGTTAAGGTAGCGGCTCAATTGGCAAAAAAATTAGATGCCACAATACATTTGTTGCATGTTATTGAAACTCCGGTGGTGGCTTATGATGCTGGGATGGTAAATTTTGAAAGCTTACCCCAAGCTATGTTTATGAAAGAATTGGCGGATGACAATATGAAAAGCCTTTTAAATGAAGGGTTTTTACAAGGTGTTTCTGTAGAGTCAAAAATAGAGTATGATGCCATTTATACCAGAATCAATCATTATGTGGAAAAACATAACATTCAATTAATTGTGATGGGGTCGCATGGGGCAAAAGGTTTTAATGAAATTGTTTTGGGATCTAATGCAGAACGTGTAGTTAGGTATTCATCCTGCCCGGTTTTAACTATAAAACAAGATTATGCAAATTTCGATGTTAAGGATATTGTTGTAGCATCTGATTTTAACAGTGAAGCAGATGAAATGTTTAAAGGATTCAAACAATTTACTTCTTTGTTTAAAGCTAAGCTTCATTTAATACGAGTAAATACCCCCGTAAACTTTGAAACTACACCAGAAAGTAACACTAAAATGAAAAAATTTGCAGAAAGAAATAAATTAGAGAATTATTCATTGAGTATTTATAATGATACAACTGAAGAAGATGGTATACTAAACTATGCCGATGAAATTAATGCTGATTTGTTATTGATTGGAACACATGGAAGAACTGGCTTAGCTCATTTGATTAAAGGGAGTATTGCTGAAGATTTACTCAACCATTCTAAAAGAGCTGTGTTAAGTATAAAACTCAGGTAATTAAGTTAGTAACATAACAAAAAAAAGCCTCGCAATCTGCGAGGCTTTTTTTGTTAGCTTTATTTGCTATAATTAATATCTGTAATGTTCTGGTTTAAACGGACCATTAATATCAACACCAATATATGCAGCTTGATCAGGACGTAGCGTAGTTAATTCAACTCCAATCTTAGCCAAGTGTAGTTTAGCAACTTTTTCATCTAAATGTTTTGGTAACATGTAAACTTCATTTTTGTATGCAGCACTGTTAGTCCACAACTCTATTTGGGCCAAAGTTTGGTTAGTAAACGAGTTACTCATTACAAACGACGGGTGACCAGTTGCACAACCTAAGTTTACTAATCTGCCTTCTGCTAAAACGATAATGTCATTACCTTTAACATTATACAAATCTACTTGTGGTTTAACAGTATCTTTGGTATGACCATAGTTTTTGTTTAACCAGGCCATATCAATTTCGTTATCGAAGTGACCAATGTTACAAACGATAGTTTTGTCTTTCATAGCTTCGAAATGATGGCCTTGTACGATATCTTTGTTTCCTGTAGTAGTAACAATAATGTCAGCAGTAGCGATAGCATTTTCTAAAGTTTTAACAGCAAATCCATCCATTGCAGCTTGTAGGGCGCAGATGGGGTCAATTTCAGTAACTATAACTCTAGCACCAGCACCTCTTAATGAAGCAGCAGAACCTTTACCAACATCACCATATCCACAAACAACAGCTACTTTTCCTGCCATCATTACATCAGTAGCTCTTCTAATTGAGTCTACCAACGATTCTTTACAACCGTATTTGTTATCGAATTTCGATTTAGTTACCGAATCGTTAACATTAATAGCGGGCATTACTAAAGTACCAT
Source organism: Flavobacteriales bacterium (assembly GCA_050248475.1). Taxonomy (GTDB): domain Bacteria; phylum Bacteroidota; class Bacteroidia; order Flavobacteriales_E; family Vicingaceae; genus Vicingus. The sequence continues at coordinate 9,883 of JBFWSH010000001.1, read as the reverse complement.
TTAAAACTCTTTCGTACAATCTGTGAACTCCGGTAGTAGTTTCTTCCGATAAACCTTTAATGTCTTTTGTTAATTCCGGATAACGATCAAAAACCATGTTGGTTAAATCGCCACCATCATCTAAAATCATGTTTAAAGCTTTTCCACCTTTAAAAGCAAATAAAGTTTGCTCGATACACCAGTCAAACTCTTCTTCGTTCATACCTTTCCAAGCATAAACCGGAATTCCTGCAGCAGCAATAGCAGCAGCAGCCTGATCTTGTGTTGAGAAAATATTACAAGAAGACCATGTTACTTCAGCACCTAATTCAATTAATGTTTCAATTAAAACAGCAGTTTGAATAGTCATGTGTAAGCAACCAGCAATTCTAGCACCTGCTAAAGGTTTAGATTTACCAAATTCCTCTCTTAAACTCATTAGACCTGGCATTTCTGCCTCAGCTAATCTAATTTCTTTACGACCCCATTCAGCAAGGGAGATGTCTTTAACTTTGTAAGGTAATTTTTCTACCATAGTGTTACTCATTGTATATAGTTTTTATAAATTTGGAATCCAAAGTTAACCATTAACTTTATAACATTTATAAAATGCCTCTACTTAACAAAAAAAATATCACTAATACACTGTCTGTAGGTGTTTGGAAAATTTCTGAAACCAAAGAGGAGTTGTTGGAATGTTATAAAAAAATAGGTGGAGACATAATAAGTGTTGTTGAAACTAAAAGCGAGACAAGAATAAAACAATGGTTGAGTGTTCGTTTGTTGCTAAACGAGTTTTATTCCAATGTATCAATTACTTATGATAAATTTGGAAAACCGATGCTTTCAAATGAGTCTGAACTATCCATTTCTCATGCAGGAAATTATGCTGTTATTGCTTTGAATACGGTTAAAAAATGTGGAATTGATATTGAGCAAATTTCTGCTAAAGTAGAACGGATAAAGCATAAATTTTTGAGTTCAGAGGAGTTAAAAAAGGTAAGTTCTGTTGAAGAACTTACTTTGTTTTGGTGTGCAAAAGAGGCTTTGTATAAGTTATATGGCGAAAAAGAATTAATTTTTAACGAACAATTGCTGGTCGATTACAAAATCAAACCAAATACATTGCTTGGCCGTATAAAAATCAACGAAAGAGAAGAAAAACACGAATTGTTAGCTGAAAAAATTGAGGACTACTTTCTGGTATATACCATCTAATGGTTAATATTGTAGCTGAATGACTAAGAATAAAATATATAACGACTTGTTAGAGAAAAGTGCAGAAAACAAAAAAATGTTTTCTGTATTGATTGACCCGGATAAACAAAATTTTGCTGATTTACATAAAACAGTAACAAAATGTAATGAAGCACAAATCGATTTTTTCCTGGTTGGAGGTAGTATTATTACCAAAGGTGATATCTCTACTACTGTTCGTTTTATAAAAGAGAACTCGACTATTCCGGTTGTTTTATTTCCTGGTAACCATCAACATGTATCTCAATATGCAGATGGTATTTTGTTTCTATCGTTAATTTCTGGCCGTAACCCTTCTTTTTTAATTGGAAATCAGGTGCTGGCAGCTCCAATAATTCATAAAACAGATTTAGAAGTTTTATCTACCGGATACATGCTGGTGGATTGTGGTACAACTACTACTGCAATTTACATGAGTGAAACAGCTCCTTTACCATATCACAAACCAGATATTGCTGCGGCAACAGCTTTAGCCGGAGAGTATTTGGGTTTAAAAATGATTTACATTGATGGTGGAAGTGGGGCACAAAAAACCATTTCGACAGAAATGATTAAACAGGTGAAATCGGTATTGAGTATTCCGTTAATTATAGGTGGAGGAATAAAATCGGCTTTGCAGGCAAATGATATTTATCAGGCAGGTGCAGACATTATTATTATTGGTAATGGTGCAGAAGAAAACAGACAATTGATTAAGGAAATAGCTGATGTCAGGGCTTCTTATAATTTGTTTTCGGTAAAAAACTAATAATCTAAATACTTCTCGATATACTCGTTCCTCGCTACTCGAAGTGACAGTTTTCTGTGATTTCTGTTTTCCTTGTCAGTTCGAGTAGGTTTAATGGAGTGTTAACGGAATGAAACCGTATCGAGAACAAGGTTTTTTGATTAAAACAATTCCAATTGTGTTGGAACAGGTTCTTTTTCAACCTCGTCCATTCCCCAGAAATTTAAAATATTTCCAAACTGTTTATCGGTTATTCGTAAAATACTAACCTTACCTAAAGGTGGTAACCAGTTTTGTATTCTTCGTTCATGTACATCAGCACTTTCGCCACTGGCACAATGCCTGGCATATACAGAGAATTGCATCATACTAAACCCATCTTTTAGTAAGTTTTTACGGAAAATACTTGCGTTTTTTCTATCTTTTTTTGTTTCAGTAGGCAAGTCAAAAAATACAAACAACCACATAATACGATAGGCATTTAGTTCCATAATTTGGGATAAATTATTTTACGACTGTTTCCTGTAAAGCATTGTTGTAATGAGCTTGTGGTGGTGTTTAAAGCCACCATAAGCGGACTGATTTTGTCTTCAAAATAAACGGTTTGAGTTAGTACTGTTAACAATTCTGCCTTTATCGTTGTGGTAAGTTCAGTTTCATCATAGTTGCTAATTATTTCAAGCACTTTAGCATCTACTAATGGGCGATAGGGTTCCATAATATCGTCGGCTAAACAAAATGCATTGTATTTGTTTCGATGATGAATACCCAACGTGTTTAATAAACCACTACCTGATAATGCACGAGCAACAGCAGCCCGTAAAACAATGTATCCATAATTTAAAAATGAGTTTGGATAATCGCCGTTTCGCTCACGTTTAAAATCAAAATCGAACAAATGTTTCCAGTAATAAGCAGCTGCTGCACCTTCTCTGTTGTCTGCATCATCGCTCAACACCTTTGAAGCATAATATTCCATAGGATTTTCTGTATTGCCTATTTTCTCTAACAATGCAGCTTGATTTAAAATTTTTGCTTTAACGGTTTGTTGCCACAATTGTTTTTTTAAAGGTTCACTTGCATTGATTTGGTTTTTAAAAATATCGTGTTGTAAATGATGTGAATTTAAGTTCAACAACATAGAACTTGGCATGTGTTTTTGGTCGCAAAATATTACAGCTACATTATTGGCTACTAACCTATCTAATGTTGGCATCGAAATAAAACTCTCTTGATGTTCTACCACAACAAAACCTATATCTTCAATAGGTACAGTAGTTTCCCGGAGTTCTGTTTTAATAACCAGTTGCTCGTATTTGGTAGTTAATGAACATTTGTTGCCAAAAAACAAGGTGCGTTTTATCATAATAAAATATTTAAAATCAATATTTTACGATATTTTATTAAATAGGTTATCTTTTCATCAATGTTGGTTTAAGTGGTAAGAGATGATGATTAAGAATGCATAAAAAGGTTAATTTTGGTTATGAAATTTCATCAATATTTTGTTTACCTGCTAAAGTGTAATGATAATACTTATTACGCGGGTGTTACTAATGATATTAATCGACGCTATATTGAACATCAAAATGGGGATGATGTTAATTCGTATACTTTTAAACGAAGACCAGTAGAACTTGTATTTGTTGCCGAATTTTCAGACATTAATGCTGCTATTGAAAAAGAAAAACAAATCAAAAAATGGTCGAAAGCAAAGAAAGAAGCGTTGATTCTTGAGAATTATGAATTACTACCAGAGTTGAGTAAAAAGAAGTTTAAGAAATAAAACTGCTCTTCTCGATACATTTCTCGTACCTCGAAATACTCGAAGTGACAGTTTTTAAGAGGTATTTTATTTTTTTGTCAGTTCGAGTAGCGGAGCGTATCGAGAACACGACAAAAACTCAAACAAATTTTAACAAAAAAAAAGTCCCACCGAAGCAGGACTAAAGATTTTCATCTACGGCATATAGCCTTATTGTGATAAGATTAAAGATTAGGATCTTTTTTTCACACAGTAAAAATATCATATTTTATTCGATTTAAAAAACTTATTTTTAAAAAGTTAAAAAACAAACAGATGAGCAAAATTTTAGGATTAGATTTAGGAACTAACAGTATTGGTTGGGCTATTATTGATGATAAAGAAAATAAAATTATCGGTATTGGAAGTAGAATATTCCCAATGGGAGTTGAGAATTTAGGTGATGGAGATAATGAGATGTCTAAAAATGCGAGTAGAACAGGAGCTAGAGGAGTTAGAAGACAATTTTTTAGAAGAAGATTGAGAAAGAAAATTTTACTTAAAACACTCTCACAGCATAAGTTGTGTCCACTTTCTGAAAGTGATTTTTTAGATTGGAAGAATACAAAACAATTCCCTTCAAAACAATTAAACGATTGGTTTGCATCAAATCCTTATGAATTAAGGAATAGGGCTTTAAATGAAAAATTGACTTTATTAGAAATAGGTAGAATTTTTTATCATTTAATTCAACGAAGAGGATTTTTAAGCAATAGCAGAAAAGGAGGAGCTGATGATGGAACTATTTTTAAAGGTAATGCTAAAGAAGGTAAAATTGGAATAGATGAAACTTTAAATAGTATTCAAAACAAAACATTAGGTTCATATCTATTTGAGATATACCCAAAAGAAAATCAGCCTTTTAAAGATGGTTTAGAGAGAATAAGAAATAGATATACTACAAGAAAAATGTATGTTGATGAATTTGAATTGATTTGGGAGAAACAAAAACAATTTCATTCAAATTTCACTAGTGAGTTAAAAACAGTTTTTGGAGGAAGGAAGCAAGATGGTTATAAAGAAGATGGAGTTTTGTTTCATCAACGTCCATTACGTTCACAAAAACATTTAGTCGGTAATTGCACCTTTGAACCAAGTAAAACAAAATGCCCTATAAGTGCAATACCTTTTGAAGAATATAGGATTTATCAATGGGTAAATACTATAGAATGTAACGGAAGAAAGATATCACAAGAAGAACGTAATAAGATTGCTGAATTTTTGTTTGAAAACGAGAAGCCAGATTTTAAAAGAATTCGAAAAGTAGTTGCAAAAGAAAGTGCCGAATTTAAGTTCAATTACAAAGACGATGATAAAGTGGTTGGTGCTCACACCATTTCAAATTTATCAAACAAAAAGTTTTTTGGTAAAAAATGGTTTGATTTTACAGAGAAACAGAAAGAAGATATTTGGCATGTGTTGTATTTTTTTGATAGTAAATCAAATTTAAGAGATTATGCTATTAAAAATTGGGGTTTTAGCGACGAACAAGCAACAACTATTTCAAAATTTAATGTTAAAGATGGCTACGCTAGTTTGAGCAGAAAAGCGATAAACAACATCTTGCCTTTTTTAAAAATGGGTTTTGTTTATGATGTTGCGGTTGTTTTAGGCGGTATAAAAAATGTTTTTGGAAACAATTGGGATTTGTTACAAGAAGACAAACGAAATTTTTTAGTTGATAATATTGAAGATATTGTTCGTTCAAAAATTTCAGGAGGTTTTATTGATACAATAAGAGATTTGCTAAAAAAGGAATTTGGTTTATCAGATAAAGAGTTGAAAAAATTATATCATCATTCGGCTTCAATTGAATCAAAAACAATTCTTTATAAGTTACCTGTAGGAAAAGAAGCTGATAAACAAATACAATCTATAAGAAATCCGATTGTAACTACTGCTTTATTTGAACTTAGAAAATTAGTTAATGAGCTTATTGACGAACATGGTAAATTGGGCGAGATAAAAGTGGAAATGGCTCGTGACTTAAAAATTTCAAAAACGCAACGAAACAAAATAAGAAGAGACCAAAAAAGATTAGAAAGAGAAAACGATAGGGTAAAAGCCGAAGTGTTAAAATATACCAACCTTTCACATGATAATATTTTAAAATATAAATTATGGGAAGAATGTAAACAAACTTGCCCTTACACAGGAAAACCAATAAGTGTAAAAGATTTGTTTTCGGGTGAGGTTCAAATTGAACATATTCATCCTTGGAGCAGGTCGCTAAATGATAGTTTTGCTAATAAATCATTGTGTTGGGCTGATGAAAACAGAAAGAAAGGTGATAAAACGCCCTTTGAGTTTTATGGTAGCGATGAAGCCAATTGGAGTGCGATAAAAGAGCGTGCTTTAAAACTATTTTCTGATTCAAAAGAATATCCAAATGCTTACCAAAAATTTAAACGGTTTGTGCAACAAAAATTTGACGATGATTTTTCATCTCGTCAATTAAATGATACACGATACATTAGTAAAGAAGCAAAAAATTATTTAGCACAGGTGTGCGAAAAAGTAACTGTTTCGCCTGGGCAAATGACGTCAAACTTGCGACATAAATGGGGGCTGAATAGCATTTTGAATGATGATAATGAGAAAACAAGAGAAGACCACCGACACCATGCAATTGATGCTTTAGTTATGGCATGTGGTAAAGTAAGTTATTTACAAGAATTATCTCGTTGGAATAGACATAACAGGTCTTCAGAATTAAAAGATTTTCCAATGCCTTGGGAAACTTTTAGACAAGACGCTAGTAAAGCTGTTGAACAAATTTTGGTTTCGCACAAGCGAAACACCAACTTGCTCACAGTACGAACTCATAAAACAGAGAAAAACGGGAAAGTATATAAAAATGTGGGTGTTGCAGCTCGTGGGCAGTTACATAAAGAAACGGTATTTGGAAAACGTACTGCCCCGTTTAGCGAAGAAGCCTATCATGTTAGAAAATCAATAGATAATTTAACTACTGAAAAACAAGTTGAAAAAGTAGTTGATGAAACGATTAGAAAATTGATACATGTAAGAGTTTTGCAAATGGGAGGATATGATGCAAAAGGAAATATACCTGCTAATACTTTTTTTGTGGTTGATGAAAATGGAATTAAACAACCGCAGATTTTCTTACCTAATAAAAATGGCAGCCCTGTACCCATTTTAAAAGTTAGAATGAAAGAAAATATTGGAGGTGCGGAACAACTTAAAAAAGAAACTAACCAATGGGTAAACCCTAGAAATAATCATCATGTGTTGATTTATAAAGATGAAAGCAACAATTTAAAAGAAGAAGTGGTTACTTTTTGGACTGTGGTAGAGCGGAAACGCCAAAAACAACCAGTTTACCAATTGCCAATAGACGGTAAAGAAATAGTAACAACATTGCACATTAACGATATGTTTTTGCTAGGATTAAAAGAAGAAGAAATTAATTGGGAAAACCCTAATTACGAGTTGATGAAAGAGCATTTGTATAGAGTGCAGAAAACTTCTAATAATGATTATTCATTTAGATATAGCCTAACATCATCAGTAAATAATAAAGAAGAAGAAAGAAGAATGGGGTTGAAAGGTATTTTAACAAATAATGCTATCAAAGTAAAAATTTCAGTTTCAGGTAAACTGATAAAAGCATAAATCTTCTTTTTTTGAAGATAAAAAGTTCTTTGACATAGTTTGGTCGAACCCCCTTAGTGTTTGTTATCCCGTCAGTGTTGTGGTTTGATTAAAGATTAGGAAACACGATATTACTAAAGAAGGTATTCCAAACTTGATAATGTTGTGGTTTGATTAAAGATTAGGAAACACGATATTGTTGAAGGTGTCACTCCTAAGTCCGGAGATGTTGTGGTTTGATTAAAGATTAGGAAACACGATATTTCGCCCATAAAATCTAATCCACTAGAGGTGGTTGTGGTTTGATTAAAGATTAGGAAACACGATATTTTTAATAAATGAATAGGTAGTGAGCTTAAAGTTGTGGTTTGATTAAAGATTAGGAAACACGATATTTCATCAAATCAAGGAGGTAACAACGAAATAGTTGTGGTTTGATTAAAGATTAGGAAACACGATATTCTATTGACGACGAAATGTATTTGGAAATGGTTGTGGTTTGATTAAAGATTAGGAAACACGATATTGTTGGAATAAGTCGTCGAATGTCAGAGTTAGTTGTGGTTTGATTAAAGATTAGGAAACACGATATTTAGAGGTCTTTATAATCATTATGAAGACAGGTTGTGGTTTGATTAAAGATTAGGAAACACGATATTCGTAACAGAGTTTTAAATCTTATATGACGAGTTGTGGTTTGATTAAAGATTAGGAAACACGATATTGTTTCTATAACATTCATTACTGATACAGAGGTTGTGGTTTGATTAAAGATTAGGAAACACGATATTTGAATTTGTCGAATTTTATTCTAACTGATAGTTGTGGTTTGATTAAAGATTAGGAAACACGATATTGGTATAGCATTACTAATAGCTTTAACTGGTGTTGTGGTTTGATTAAAGATTAGGAAACACGATATTAGTCCGTCGAATTTGGAATTTAAAGGACAAGTTGTGGTTTGATTAAAGATTAGGAAACACGATATTGATTTCTTAGATAAATGTATCGATAGGTAGTTGTGGTTTGATTAAAGATTAGGAAACACGATATTTAAATAACCAACTAAACAAACAACTAACTGTTGTGGTTTGATTAAAGATTAGGAAACACGATATTTACAAGATTGGACAGTTGATCTGATTTCTTGTTGTGGTTTGATTAAAGATTAGGAAACACGATATTAATGGGTTTCAGAAGATATTGACCTAGTAAGTTGTGGTTTGATTAAAGATTAGGAAACACGATATTACTCCATGTATTAGACATAGATGTCTAGACGTTGTGGTTTGATTAAAGATTAGGAAACACGATATTACCCCCAATAAACAGAATACAATTAACATAGTTGTGGTTTGATTAAAGATTAGGAAACACGATATTTTTTCATCATCGAATGGATTTGCTAATTTAGTTGTGGTTTGATTAAAGATTAGGAAACACGATATTAATTTTTGAAATCCCTGCATCGTAAGTATGTTGTGGTTTGATTAAAGATTAGGAAACACGATATTAAGTACTTCAAACACCTATGTAATAGAAGTGTTGTGGTTTGATTAAAGATTAGGAAACACGATATTGCGAACATTCAAACATTTGCTCAAAAGGCAGTTGTGGTTTGATTAAAGATTAGGAAACACGATATTTATTACTTTGCATCCAACTTCTACAACCTGTTGTGGTTTGATTAAAGATTAGGAAACACGATATTAACCCCTCTAAATTATCACTCCATCCGCCAGTTGTGGTTTGATTAAAGATTAGGAAACACGATATTAAATGGGAAACAAAAACAAGTGAAAGAAGTGTTGTGGTTTGATTAAAGATTAGGAAACACGATATTTGTCGTAACTTAAAAATGAATCGTGAATTGGTTGTGGTTTGATTAAAGATTAGGAAACACGATATTCAAAGGATTAGAGCGTGGGTTAGACAATAAGTTGTGGTTTGATTAAAGATTAGGAAACACGATATTACTATAAGTAACGCCTGTATCTGTGCCGTTGTTGTGGTTTGATTAAAGATTAGGAAACACGATATTTTACTTTATCAAACAAATAGATATAAATTGTTGTGGTTTGATTAAAGATTAGGAAACACGATATTATTTTTTTGGTCAAGAATTACTAGAGGTTTGTTGTGGTTTGATTAAAGATTAGGAAACACGATATTAGATAATAGAACAGGCTTATTATTAGCTTGTTGTGGTTTGATTAAAGATTAGGAAACACGATATTTGCGGTGTTTAACGCTGTTAATGACGCTATGTTGTGGTTTGATTAAAGATTAGGAAACACGATATTTACAGAAAGTTTTAAACTGTTTGCAATATAGTTGTGGTTTGATTAAAGATTAGGAAACACGATATTTCTTTACAGCTTTGACAAACATACCCTACTGTTGTGGTTTGATTAAAGATTAGGAAACACGATATTACATCAATCTTTGCTTTAGTAGCAGCCATTGTTGTGGTTTGATTAAAGATTAGGAAACACGATATT